>CAZGSR010000017.1:0-54793 GCA_964528645.1 uncultured Mageeibacillus sp.
CAAGATTTTGAGCCCCAAGAAAGGAATAAAGCCAATGGTTACCCAAATGATGCCAATCGTTAAGAATAATCCGCCCAGGAATTTCTGATCAGACACCAGATTGCCACCCAGGATAATAAGCAGGATCGCTGCAAGATAGGCGACGATACTGAATACGAGAACCGGCATGCCTTTGGCTGCCTTGAGCAATTTCTCTTCCATATGATACCTTTCAATCAAGATGATATCATTATGATATCATTGCAGGCGCAAAATTCAAGCCCTTGGCCCAGTTAGGCGGTCATTTGTCGATCGTTTCCGTTTGGGAAGCCAGGCATCGTATATAATTAACAGGTGTGAATTTGCATACATAAAATTAGCTGAATGGTTGCGGGGCTGCTATGATCAGAAAAAAAGCCTTGTCCAATATCGTTCTTCTGGGCCTGGTCAGCCTGTTCATCGACATGAGCACGGAAATGGTCTACCCGCTCGTTCCTTTGTACCTGACGGCCGCTCTGGGTGCGTCGCCGGCGATTGTCGGCCTGATCGAGGGGATTGCTGAAAGCATCGCCTCCCTGCTGAAGGTGTTCAGCGGCTATATCGGTGATGTGTACCACAACAAAAAGCATCTCGCCTTCGCCGGCTATGCCACCGCGGTCATCTACAAGATTTTCCTGCTCCTGGCGGTCTCCTGGCCGGGGATTCTCCTGGCCAGAGTCATTGACCGCACTGGCAAGGGGATCCGCACAGCGCCGCGTGATGCGCTGGTTGCGCAGTCAAGTGATGGTGGCAAGCTCGGTGGGGCCTTCGGTTTGCACAAAATGATGGATATGGCAGGGGCCTCGCTGGGTGTCTTGCTGGCCTATTTTTTTGTCGCCGGCCAGGTTGGCTTTCATGCGGCGTTCCTGATGTCCATTTTGCCGGCCCTCGTGGGCGTCCTGATCATTTTTGCGATCCGGGAAGACAAGCGAAGCCAGGTGACACCTTATGACAAGCTGGCCTTCAAGGGTTTGCGGCTGGACGGCAAGCTGAAAATCTATCTCGCCGTCATTTTTGTCTTTTGCCTGGGCAATTCCTCGAATGCCTTCCTGCTTCTCAAGGCCCGCGAGCGCGGCTTTTCATCGGCCCAGGTCATTTTGCTGTACCTGGCTTTCAATGTGGCGACCTCCGTGCTTGCCATTCCCTCCGGCAAGCTGTCGGACCGGTTCGGCCGCAGCAAGATCCTGGTGCCCGGCTATCTGATCTATGGCCTGGTCTATCTCGGCTTTGCTTTTCTGTCGGCCAAGCCGGCCCTCGTCGGGCTCTTCATCGCCTATGGAGCATACAATGCCCTGATCAGTGGCGCAGAACGGGCCCTGATCGTCGAACATTCTCCGGCAGGCTTGCAGGGCACCGTGCTTGGCCTGTATGGCATGCTGCAGGGAATCGGCCTGCTATTATCCTCGATGATCGCTGGCCAATTGTGGGACCGGGTGGATTCGAATGCGCCGTTCCTGTTTGGCGGCCTGCTCGGGATCGCTGCAGCAGCCGGCATTCTGGTCCTGCTCGACCAGGAAGCGATGCATAGGGTCAAATTGGTTGTAAAGAGGTGATGGTCGTTTTGCTGCGGTGGTCTTCATTTTGTCGGGCCCGGGACAAATAAATAGCACGCCGGTTTTCAAGTGCCGGCGTGCCGTGGGTTTTGCTTCTAGGACGGGATCTCGCTTACCATTTGCCTTTTTTCATGTGCTGTTCGATCTCGGCTTTGCTTCTTTGCTTGATGACCCAGGCGTCCTGGTGGGCTTTCTTGAAAACGGCGACACAGGCCGGATCCAGGTTCAGCGCCATGCCTTCCTTGGCCAGGTCTTTGATTTTCATCGCCAGTTTGACGATTTCCATATGGATGTCATTGGTAGGGTCGGATTCGAAGACTTTTTTCGCGTCTTCTTCGGAAAGTGCGACAAACTTTTCCTGTCCTTGTCCACATTTGGGACAGATGTCCGGTGCTGCCGAGCCTTCATGCATGTAGCCACAGACTGTACATTTCCACAACATAATTTTGCACCTCTCCTGAATAAAAATGTCATGGCCCTGACGGTTGTTGTTCGAGGCCTGATTCAAGCATACCCTTCCCAAGGGATTTTAACCAGCTGCAATTTTGGCCGATTTTCGCCGCCTGGACCTGAAAATGGACGGCCGGCTGGAATGAAAGTGCTATGATGATTTTATTGATGAGGAGGTGTCAGAATGAATTACAGGAAACTTGGCAAAACAGGTATGATGATCTCGGAAGTGTCCCTGGGGACCTGGCAGATCGGCGGGCGCTGGGGCTCGGATTTTGATGACCGGATCGCGGATGAGACTCTGAACCAGGCGATCGACCAGGGGATCAACTTTTTCGATACGGCCGATGGTTATGGCAATGGACTCAGTGAGAAGGCTGTCGCTAGAGTCGTCAAATCGCGGTCAGAAAAGGTCTATATCGCGACCAAATGCGGGCGTCGCCTGAATCCGCATACTGCGGCGGGTTATAACCGGGAGAATATCCGGCGCTTTGTCCACGACAGCCTGACGAACATGGGCCTCGAGACGCTGGACCTGATCCAGCTGCATTGCCCGCCGACCGAGGTCTATGCCCAGGCGGATGTTTTCGAAGCACTGGCCGAGCTCAAGCGCGAGGGGAAAATCCGCCACTATGGGGTGAGTGTCGAGAAGGTCGAGGAAGCCCTGATGGCCATCGAATATGAGGGGCTATCCACGGTGCAGATCATTTTCAACATGTTCCGGCAAAAACCGGCCGATGCCTTTTTCGCGGCGGCCCAGGCCAAGGATGTCGGTGTCATCGTCCGGGTGCCTCTGGCCAGTGGCCTGTTAACCGGAAAGTTCAGCCGGGACAGTGTCTTCGCCAAGGATGACCACCGGTTCTTCAACCGGAACGGCGAGTTGTTCGATAAAGGTGAGACCTTTGCCGGTGTCAACTATGAGCGCGGTTTGCAGGCTGTCGAGGAACTCAAGACCTTGTTCGGTGGAACCGGTCTGTTGCCGCAGCTGGCCCTGCGCTGGATCCTGATGTTTGACGCCGTCGGCTGTGTGATCCCCGGTGCCAGCCATTTTTCGCAGATCACGGCCAATACCGGCGCCTCGCTGCTGCCGCCCCTGACGCCTGAGCAAATGAATGGTGTCAGGCAAATCTATGAAAAATACATCAGGGCTGATGTCGAGCCGCTCTGGTAGAAGCGGTGGAGCGTAGAGCGTCTTTTCACAGCGCTTTGCGAAACAACCCACGCGGGTAGCCGCGGCTGGTATCGGTTTCGACCAGGATAAAGCCGCGCGACTGGTAGAAGGTAACGAGGGTCTCGTTGGTCAGGGCGGTATGAAGCTCGACGGTCCGGAAGCCCTGACCGAGCAGCCACGCCTCGGCGGCCTGGAACAGCAGGCGGCCGACGCCGGTCTGCTGCAGGTGGGGATGGACGGCAAAGCGAGTGAAATAAGCCCGGTCCGGACTGAGCCGGACCAGGCGCACGGTGCCGATCAGGGAGTGCTTGTGCTCGGCAACGATGACATGATCGCGGGCGATGTGCTGCTCGAGATCGGATACCGTTTCGGAAAAGGCATCCAGGGGTGTGGTGATGCCGGATTTGGCGGCATAGACCTGCATCGCCCACTGGATCAGCTTGAGAAGCTCGGCGCTGTCGGCCGGGATAGCCTGGCGGAAGGTGATGTCTGCGTGCATGCGTGGCTGAGCGCTCAGCCTTTGTAGTCTGGCGCGAGCAGGCGGACGAGCACGGCCTTCTGGGCATGGAGGCGGTTTTCTGCTTCGTCGAAGATGACCGACTGCGGTCCGTCGATGACCTCGGCAGTGACTTCGTAGCCGCGGTAGGCTGGCAGGCAGTGCATGAAGATGGCATCGGGTTTGGCCAGGGCCATGAGTTCGCTGTTGACCTGGTACGCGCCAAACTGCTTGACCTTTTCAGCTTTTTCGGATTCCTGGCCCATGCTGACCCAGGTGTCGGTATAGACGACGTCGGCGTCCTGGATGGCCAGGCTCGGGTCTTCCGTGATGATAACCTTGGCACCGGTCTGGGCGGCAGTTGCCTGGGCTTCGGCAACGCTGGCTGCGTCGCAGGCATAGGCGGGCGGAGTGGCAACGGCAATGTCCATGCCGACCTTGGCCGCGCCATGTATGAGGGAGACGGCCATGTTGTTACCGTCGCCCAGATAGGCCATTTTCAGGCCCTTGAGCTGGCCCTTGTGCTCGCGGATCGTCTGCAGGTCGGCCAGGACCTGGCAGGGGTGCATCAGGTCGGTCAGGCCATTGATGATCGGGATGGTGCCAAAACGTGCCAGGTCGAGGACGTCCTGGTGAGCAAAGGTCCGGATCATGATGCCGTCGAGGTAGCGGGACATGACCTGGGCGGTGTCTTCGATCGACTCGCCGCGGCCGAGCTGGATGTCCTGGCTGGACAGGAAAAGGGCATGGCCGCCGAGCTGGTACATGCCGACCTCAAACGAGACCCTGGTCCGGGTGGAGGACTTGGCAAAGATCAGGCCCAGGGTTTTGCCCTGGAGGATCGGGTGCGGCCGGCCAGCTTTGACATCAGCTTTGAGCGTGTCGGCCAGATCAAGCAGATCGAGGATTTCCTCGGTGGTGGGATCATTCAAACTGATGAAATGCTTCATGGGGCTGCAACCTCCGCCAAAACCTGGCCTAAATCGGTGACGAATGCGTCGATTTCTGTACGTTCAATGATCAGGGGTGGCAGCAGGCGCAAGGTATGTGTGCCGACCGAGCCGATCAGGTAGCCGGCATCGAGGCATCTGCCTTTGACCTCGGCAGCGATGGGCTGCTTGAGCTCGATGCCCAGCATCAGGCCGGCGCCGCGGATTTCGTGGATCAGGCCGCTGGTTTCAGCCAGCTCCTGCAGTTTCTCCCGGAAATGGTCGCCCAGACCAGCTGCTTTCTGGATCAGGTGGCCGTTTTCCAGTGTCTCGAGGACAGCGAGAGCTGCGGCACAGGCCAGGGGGTTGCCACCAAAGGTGCTACCATGGTCGCCTGGTGTGAAGCCGGTGGCAGTTTCCTGGTTGGCGATCGCGACCCCGATCGGTACGCCGCCGGCCAGGCCTTTGGCCAGGGTGATGATGTCTGGCTTGATGCTGTAGAGCTGGCTGGCAAAAAACTTGCCGGTCCGGCCGACGCCGGTCTGGATTTCGTCGATGATCAGGCGGGCGCCGGTGCGGTGGCAGGCGGCGACGGCTGCATCGACAAAGGCGATGGTGGCCGGATGGACGCCGCTCTCGCCCTGGATCAGCTCCAGCATGACAGCACAGGTGTTGTCATCGACGGCCTCCTCGAGGGCCGTCACATCGTTATAAGCTATGTGGACGAAGCCTTCCGGCAGTGGGGCAAAGGGGGCACTGTACTTGGTCTGACCGGTGGCGGTGGCAGTGGCCAGGGTCCGGCCATGGAACGATTGCATCGCTGTGACGATCTTGGCCCGGGGCTGGCCCTTTTTGAAGAAATAGCCGCGCGCCAGTTTGATGGCGGTTTCATTGGCCTCGGCGCCGCTGTTGTTGAAAAAGACCCTGCCGTCGCCAAACAGGTCGCCCAGCTGCTGGGCCAGTCGGGCCTGGGGTTCATTGTAGAAATAGTTCGAACAGTGGATGACTTTGCCAGCCTGCTCGGCGATAGCGGCGGTCAGGGCTGGATGGGCGTGGCCGAGGACATTGACAGCGATGCCGCCGATCATATCGAGGTAGCGTCTGCCGGCCGTGTCGTACAGGTAGACGCCGGTTCCGTGGTCGATGCACAACGGCGTGCGCCGGCCGAATGCCTGCAGGTAGTATTGATCATCGGTTGCAATGACCGACTGGAGCTTGGGATCTGGATTCATGGTCATAACCGTTCCTTTCCGGATGTAAAAGATCTGTCGCTGGTAGAGGGCCGATCTTGATGCTGTGGGTCAGATTTTTTCACCATTGTAATACGGTCGTCGTTCGAGGGTGATCATGGTGCCGATGCCTTTGTTGGTGAAAATCTCGAGCAGCAGGCAATGCGGGATGCGGCCGTCGATGATGTGGGCCCGGCCGACACCGCGCCTGACGGTGTCGAGGCAGCCCATGACCTTCGGGATCATGCCGCCGCTGATCACATCGCGTTCGATCAGGTCATGGATTTCGGCTTCGTTGAGAACTGGAATGACCTGGAGTTCGCCGGCTTCGTTTCTGGCCATGACGCCTTCGACATCGGTCAGGGTCATCAGTTTTTCGGCCTGGAGGGCGGCGGCGATTTCGCTCGCGACCGTGTCGGCATTGATGTTGTAGGTCTGGCCATCGGCGCCGACACCAATCGGTGCGACGACCGGGATGTATTCGTCATTGGCCAGGGTCTCGAGGACCTTGGTATTGATGTGGGTGATTTTGCCGACATAACCGATATCGAGCGGTTCTCCGGCATCGTCGGTCGTGATCTTTTCGCATTCGATCAGGCCGCCGTCGATGCCGCTGATGCCGATGGCCTTGGCACCGAGCTGGCCGAGGCGGGAGACGATTTCCTTGTTGGTCTTGCCGATCAAGACCATCTGGGCGACGGCCATGGTCTCGGTGTCGGTGACACGCAGACCCTTGCGGAACTCCGAGGGGATGTCGAGACGCTTGAGCATGGCATTGATGTCCGGACCGCCGCCATGGACGAGTACGGGATTGATGCCGATGTATTTGAGTAATGTCACGTCTTCCATGACGTCGGTCTTGAGATCCTCGTTGATCATGGCATTACCGCCATATTTGATGACGACGGTTTTTCCGGCCAGACGCTGGATATAGGGCAGGGCTTCGATCAGGATCTCGGCTTTGCTGATGACGGACTGGATGTCTTTCATGGGTTCTGTTTCCCCCGTTTTTCAATAGATTGGCAGCAGTCCGGACCGTATGTCGGGCTGCCTGTGCAGGAACGGTTATTCAGATCAGATCGAGCCACCAGCGGCGATGAGTCCTTCGCGTTCGTCGAGACCCGCCATGAGGTTGAGTGCCTGCAGGGCCTGGGCGGCAGCGCCTTTGCCCAGGTTGTCGATGGCAGAGAAGACCTTGACCTTGCCGGTGCGTTTGTCTGCGGTGACTGCGATGTCGCAGAAATTGGTATAGGCGACATGGCGCGTCTCAGGCAGCTGTCCGGCCGGCAGGACGCGGACGAAGTATTCATGGCTGTAGAAGCGCTCGTAGAGCTCATGCAGGCCATCGGGATCGACGGAGGGCATGAGGTCGGCGTAAATGGTGGCCAGCATGCCACGCTTCATCGGAGCCAGATGGGGGGTGAAGGTCAGGGCCAGGGGATCGGTCTGGCCACTCAGGAGCGATGCTTCCTGCTCGATCTCGCTGGTGTGGCGGTGACCGACTGCACCGTAGGCTTTGTAGCTGGACTCGGATTCACAGAAGGAGAAGGCGAGGTCGGCTTTGCGTCCGGCACCGCTGACCCCGGAGGTGGCATCGATGATCAGACCGCCGGTGTAGACGAGACCGGCCTTGAGCAGGGGAGCCAGGCCGAGCAGGGAGCAGGTCGGATAACAGCCGGGATTGGCCACCAGCCGTGCCGCTGCGATCTCATTGCGATAGAGTTCCGGCAGTCCATAGACCGCTTCTGCCAGGAGGTCCGGCCGGGGATGGTCGAGCTTGTAGGCCTTTTCATAAACCGAGACATCCTTGTAACGGAAGTCGCCGCTGTGGTCGAGGACACGTACGCCCCGGTCGAGCAGCTCAGGAACCACGACCGAGGAGACACCGTGCGGCAGGGCAGTGACGACGATGTCACACTCAGCAGCCAGCTGGTCCAGATCGAGGTCTGACAGCTTGATGTCGGTCATGTGGCGGAAAGCAGGGTAGACATCGGCATAGCTTTTGCCTGCGTAGCTCTGGGAGACCAGGGTTGTCATCTCCAGTCCTCGATGGGCTGCCAGCAGCCGGACCAGCTCCATGCCGACATAACCGGTGGCTCCGACAATCCCGATGCGTGTCTTGGTATCACCCATGTCACTCTCTCCTTCTTTCCCTGAAATCTAATAAATATGCATAATAGTGCATAAAAAACCAAAACGCAAGGCGTTGCACAAATTCTCAGGGCAAATTTGTGCCATTGGCTGATTTTTCATGCTTTGACCATATTATACCGCCCTTTCCAGACTGCTTGAAAGACAATCTTATCAAAAGAAAGGCCCAGAAACTGGGCAATTAACAAGTAAAAAGTCAAACTGTCTAAAGATGGTGGTATATTCTTGTTGTGATTGCCAGAACCCTGCCGGAAATCGCCAAATCTGACTGGAAAGTTTTGGTGATTTTCGCGACTGGAGAATGCATAGGGGCAATGGTATAGTCTGGCATAGGGCCGGTAAATGGCCCGTTACAGCAAGTGACCCGACATGGGTGGAGGTAAATATCAATGGCCAGTGTTGTTCTGAAAAATGTCTACAAACGTTACGAAGGTAATGTCATCGCCGTCAGCGATTTCAACATCGAAATCGCGGATAAAGAATTCATCATCCTGGTTGGTCCGTCCGGCTGCGGCAAGTCGACCACCCTGCGCATGATCGCCGGTCTCGAGGAAATCAGCGACGGCGAATGCTATATCGGCGATCGCCTGGTCAATGATGTCCAGCCCAAGGACCGCGACATCGCGATGGTTTTCCAGAACTATGCTTTGTATCCTCATATGTCTGTCTATGACAACATGGCTTTCGGCCTCAAGCTTAGAAAATTCCCGAAAGACGAAATCAAGCGCCGCGTGACCGAGGCTGCCAAGATCCTCGACATCACCCACCTGCTCGAGAGAAAACCGAAGGCCCTCTCCGGCGGCCAGCGCCAGCGCGTTGCCCTCGGCCGTGCCATCGTCCGCGATCCTAAAGTCTTCCTGATGGACGAGCCGCTGTCCAACCTCGACGCCAAGCTCCGTGTCCAGATGCGTGTTGAGATCACCAAGCTGCACCAGCGCCTGAACACGACCTTCATCTATGTTACCCACGACCAGACAGAAGCCATGACCATGGGTACCCGCATCGTCGTCATGAAGGACGGCTTCATCCAGCAGATCGACAGCCCGACCGAGCTGTACATGCACCCGGTCAATACCTTCGTCGCCGGCTTCATCGGCATGCCGCCGATGAACTTCGTCCCGGCCAAGCTCTCGGTTGCTGGTGACGCGGTCAGCCTGTCCTTCTATGGCTTCACCATCACCCTGCCAGAGAAATACTCCGTGCCGGAAGTCAAGGCTTATGATGGCAAGGATGTCATCATGGGTGTCCGTTCCGAAGCCATCTCCGACGAGGCCAGCTTCGTCGAGGCCAACAAGTCCTGCGCCTTCAAGGCACACGTCGATGTCGTTGAAATGCTTGGCGCTGAGACCTACCTCTACGTCACGCTCGGCGACATGAGCATCACGGCTCGTGTCGATCCGACTGAAAAGCATTCCCATGTCGGTGACAATGCCAACTTCGCCATCGATGGCAAGCGCATCCACCTCTTTGACAAGGAAACCGAGCGCACCATCCATAACTGATCTGCCGGTTATTACAATGCAACCAGGGGCTGCTCCAGGACTTGTGTTCTGGAGCAGCTCTTTTGTGCGCTACTGTATCTGGCAGCTGCCAGAGCGGCCGATCTGTTAAAATAGTTGTCATCTGAATGAAACATGCACTCGATTTTCCTGAGTTATGATAAAATAAGGCGTAATAATCGGGATCGATTTATATTCCCGCAGTAAAAAGAGGGGTTCACAAAATGGAAGAGCTGAAACGAGTCATGCGCGAAGCCGCGGCGATCCTTGACAAGACTTCCGGCGTCCTGAATGCAGACGGAACGGTCCTGGCCTGCACGGACGATCGGCTGGAGGGGACAGAGGACTTGGCAGCACGTGCTGTTGTCCTGTCTGATGAAACTACGGTCCTGTCCGCTGGCAAGATCTACCAGAAACTGGCCACTTCCGAAAAACCAGACCTGATTACCTTCATCGAGGGGACTGACACCATCGCCAGGAGCTACCTGGATTTGCTCAGCCATTGGATCCTGTCCGAACTCCGCGAACCCGACACCGATGTCGAGCGCGACGCGTTCCTGAAAAATGTCCTGCTGGAGAATGAATTGCCAGGGGATGTGCCGCTCAAGGCCCGTGAATACAAAATCCAGTACACGACCCCGCGACTGGCCTTCCTGGTCAAGATCGACCAGGCCGAAGAGGTCGATTGCCTCGAGATCGTGTCGAATCTTTTCCCGGACAAGCGCACCAGCTTTGTCCTTGCCATGGATGAGGAGACCATCGTTCTCCTGACCGACTTCCCAAAAGAGGACCCCGAATTCATCGACCGCACGGCTGCGACCATCATGGACACGATCAATGCCGAGTCCCTGGCCAAGGTCCGGATCGGTATCGGCATGGTGGCCGAATCACTGAAGGATGCGGCCAAGTCTTACCGCGAGGCCTCCCTGGCCCTGACAGTCGGCAATATCTTCGAGTCAGACACCTATGTCATGCGCTATGACAAGCTCGGTCTCGGCCGCCTGATCTACCAGCTCCCGCCGACACTGTGCCACATGTTCCTTGATGAGGTTTTCCCCAAGGGTGCCTACGAGTCCCTCGACAGCGAGACACTCCTGACGATCCAGAAATTTTTCGAAAACAACCTCAATGGTTCCGAGACCAGCCGCCAGTTGTTCGTCCACCGCAATACCCTCGTCTACCGTCTGGACAAGGTCCAGAAAATCACAGGCCTGGATTTGCGCAGTTTTGATGATGCGGTCCTGTTCAAGCTGGCCTCGATGGTCCGCCGGTACCTTGAGAAACAGGAAAAAGGCTCACTCAAGACCGCCGCAAACAAATGGTGGCACAGCTGAGGCGAGACGATAGCAACAAGGAGGGCCCGTCTTGATCGAATTCAGACGTGTGACCAAGACTTATTCGACCGGAACCACGGCCCTTCGTGACGTCTCTTTTACGATCGAGAACGGGGAATTTGTCTTTATCATCGGCCGCAGCGGCGCCGGTAAATCGACTTTGATCAAACTTCTGACGTGTGAAGAGAAACCTTCGACAGGCCAGGTCCTGATCGACAAATTTGACGTGTCCAAGATCAAGCGGCGCTATGTGCCCTATTTGCGCCGCAACATCGGTATGGTGTTCCAGGATTTCCGCCTGATCCACACCAAATCCGTCTTCCAGAATGTGGCTTTTGCGATGGAGATCGTCGGTTCATCCAGCAAGGCGATCAAGCGCCGGGTACCGATCGTACTGTCCATTGTCGGACTGCGTGACAAGGCGCTCGTCCGTCCCCGGATGCTCTCCGGCGGTGAGCAACAGCGGGTAGCCATCGCCCGGGCCATGGTTAACAATCCGATGCTGTTGCTGGCCGATGAACCGACTGGTAACCTGGATCCGGCCAATTCCGAAGCGATCATGGCCCTGCTGGAGCAGATCAACCGCAGCGGCACGACCATCATCATCTGCACCCACGACCGCGACCTGGTCGACCGGATGAAAAAGCGCGTGATCGAGATTGACGATGGCAACCTGGTCCGTGATGACTGCCAGGGCGGTTATGCCCAGACCAATCCAGTCTGCCCGGCTTATCAAAGTCAAACGGAAAGGTCGGCCGAAGAATTTTCCCGGCCGGAAGCGGTCTCATGAGGACAACCCTGCTGCGCCATTCCCTGTCCGAGGGATTCAATAACCTGGTCCGCCATCCACTGGTGACCCTGGCCTCGATCACAACGATCGCCCTGATGCTGTTCCTGCTCGGGGCGTTTACGCTGTTTTCTGTCAATGCCCGCCAGATGATGGCCCGGGCAGGCGAACAGCCACCGGTCGAAATCACACTCGAGATCGGCGTGACCGAGGATGAGATCGCCACCATCGAGGCTGATCTGGCCAGTGATCCGAATATCCTCGAATATACGATGTATACACCGGACCAGAATTTCGAGACTTTCAAGGCCAATCTGGGTAAGGATGAACTGTTCGCCGATTTTTCTGCGGACTATATTCCATACACCTTTGCCATCCGCCTGCATGACCCTGCGGGCAGCGAAGATTTCAAATCCCATATGGAAGGACTACCCGGTGTCCGCAAGGTGGACCTGGAGCTCAAAGTCATGCAGTTCTTGAGCAAAGCCATCGTCTGGGTCAATTATGCTACCCTGACCGCTTTCGCCGTCCTCGGTGTCGTGGCCTTTTTCATCATTTCCAATATGGTGCGGGTGGCTGTTTTTGCCCGTGGTGATGAAATCAACATCATGAAATATGTCGGTGCTACCAACTGGTATATCCGCGTCCCCTATATTCTCGAAGGAGCGGTGACCGGCCTGCTCGGCGGCGGCCTGGCCTGGCTGTCAGCCTATGTCATCTACTCTCGCCTGTATGAGACGGTTGCAGCGAACACGCTGCCGACGGATGTGCTGGCCATGATTCCCCCGGTAGAACTGGCATCTATGGTTCTGCTCCTGAATGTAGGCCTCGGCATCGGCATCGGATCTCTGGGCAGTGCTGTTTCAGTCCGGCGCTACATCAAGGTCTGAGGAGGCTTGGCATGTTCCATTTTTCAAATGCCCAGACGGGCCGATCTGTTTCTGGCCGGACCATCAGTCTGCTTGTGGTCCTGGCTCTGGTCCTGGCCTTGCTGCCCTGGCAGCCGGATGTGGCTGTCCTGGCTGCCACCACCAAGGAGCAACTCGATGCAGCCGTGGCCCAGCAAAATTCGATCGCCAAAAAGCTCGACCAGATCGAGAAGCAGCGCGACAAACTCAACAAGGAAAAACTCGATCTGACGGGTGACCTGGCCTGGCTGAAAACACGGACCAAGCAACAGCAATCCCTTTATGAAGAAAAGACCAACCAGCTTCAGGCTGCCCTGGAGGCCCTCAACCAGGCCTATCAGGAATACATCGCCGCCGAGCAAAGACTGACCGACAAACGGGCCCAGTATGTCGAGCGGTTGCAGGTCATGTACGAGCATCAGCAGCATTCCATGCTGGAGATGTTCCTCGAATCGAAAAGCATCCAGGGCTTTTTCACGACGCTGCAGATCATGTCGATTGTTGAAGACACCGATGAACAGATGATCGAAGATCTGCAGGATGCCAAGGATGAGGCGACCCTGGCACGAAACAATGCCGACCAGAAAGCTCAGGAAATGAAAGCCGTCGTCGAGCAGGTCGAGGCCGACCTGGCTAAGATCAAGTCGGATGCGGCTGCGGTGGCTACTGATCTCAAGGAAGTCCAGGCCGATCTGGCTGCCCAGGAAAAGGCCGAAGATGAATTGAACAAAGAGGCCGAACGGATCAGTTCTGTCATCTACCAGCTGCAGTTGAAACTGGCGGCAGAAAATGAAGCTCGCAAGAAGGGTGGCAGCTGGACGTGGCCAGTGCCGGGCCATACCAAGATCACGTCGGCCTTTGGCTGGCGCATCCACCCCGTCTATCGCTACAAGAAATTCCATTCCGGGATCGACATCGCTGCCCCGCTCGGGGCCAAGGTGGTCGCTGCCCGCTCCGGAACGGTCATTCTGGTCAGTGCACCCGTCCAGGGCCGCAACTACGGTGGTTCAGGCTATGGCAACTACATCGTCATCGATCACGGCGATGGCAAGGCAACTCTGTATGGCCACCTCAAGCAGACCGAGGTCAAGGTGGGCGAAGAAGTCAATGCAGGTGACCGCATCGGACTGATTGGCAGCACAGGGACATCGACGGGCCCGCATCTCCACTTCGAGGTCCGGGTCAAAGGTACGACGGTCAATCCATCCGACTATGTTGGCTGACACAGATGCAGGCTGCCGGAACCAAAAACTGGCAGCCTGATTTTTCGACAAGGAGACAGACATGAATCATCCCGAACAGACATCCGGCTTGCCGGATGTGACCAACCCGCCAATCCGCTCCGGGTCAGCCAGGCAACCAGGCCATCTGGGCCGGACCATCCTGGTGATCCTGGTCACCATGGCCCTGACATTCACACTGACTGTCAGTGGCGGCATTTTTGTCCTGATGCAGGCCGGCGTGTCCCTGTTGCCTTCTGGGAACACCGGGTCCCTCGGCGTCCAGTTTGCTGGTGATGAGGAAACCCAGGCCGCACTGGACAAGTTCAGATCGGTCTACAACACCCTGGACAAAAACTACTACAAAGACCTGACCGATGCCGAGATGCTGGCTGCCATGACCAGTGGGCTGGTCAATGAAATGGACAGCCCCTACACGATGTACCTCGATGCTGAACAGACTCAGCAGATCGCAGAATCGATGAGTGGCAATTATGTCGGTATCGGTGCGATTGTGGCGTTCAACACAGCCTTGCAGATTGAAATCACCGAGGTGATCGAGGACAGCCCTGCCGAGGCAGCTGATTTGCGGGCCGGTGATATTTTCATTGCCGTGGACGGTGAGTCTGTCGAAATGATTCAGGATATCACGCAGCTGGCCATCCTGGTGCGCGGCGAAGAAGGCACACGGGTGGAACTGGAGATGTATCGTCCCTCTGCCAACCAGCGTTTCACCATCCAGGTGGAGCGCCGCTCGATCACATCGGCCAGTGTCAGCCACCGCATGCTCGATCCCACGACCGGCTATGTCCGGATTTCTGAGTTTTCGACCGGTGTGGCCGATCTGTTCATCCATGCAGTCGATGATTTGCAGGCACAGGGCGCCCGGCATCTTGTATTTGACTTGCGCAACAACAGCGGTGGTCTCGCCAATGAAGTCATTGCCATGCTGGATTACCTGCTGCCCAAAACAGAAATAGCCCGGATCGAAGGTCGCCAGGACGGGAAGGCTTTCACACAGGAATGGACCTCCGATGCCAGCATGGGGGTGCCGGGCGACATGCGCTACGCCATCCTGATCAATGAATTTTCTGCCAGTGCTTCGGAACTGTTCACTGGCTGCCTGCGCGACCTTGACCTGGCAGAGGTCATTGGCATCCAGTCCTTTGGCAAAGGCTCCGGAACGCTGACTTTCAACCTGGCCGATGGTTCGTCCGTCAATGTCACAAATTTTCTGTACTATCTGCCCGGTGGCTCCAGCATCGAAGGCATCGGCCTCGAACCGGACCAGACGGTCGACCTGCCGGAACAAGCGGAGGGGAAATCCATCCCCCAGCTGGCACCGGAAGAAGATACCCAGCTTGCTGCAGCGGTTTCCTATCTCGAATCCCTGCCAGGCAACGTGTCCTGACCAGGCTGGTGTGTAATCATGTCTGACGGGTATGAGCTGCTGGCCAGTCATTATGACACTTTGCAACAGTCCGTGGATTATCCTGCCTGGGCCCAGTTCATCCTGCTGCTCGACCAGCGCTACAGTCAGAGGGCAGGAGCGGGTGATGGCTGCGAGGGTCGCCCACTTCTGCTGGACCTCGGCTGTGGCACTGGGACATTCGCCCTGGAGATGGAGCAGCACGGCTATGATGTGATCGGGATCGATGATTCTGCCGCCATGCTGCAGGCCGCGCGCGAGAAGGCGCAGGACAGCGGCAGCGCAGCTCTGTTCCTGCAGCAGGACATCAGCCGGTTCGAGCTTTATGGCACCGTCGACCTGGCAACCTGTCTCCTGGACACCCTCAATCACCTCGTCCGGCCGGAGGCAGTACGGCGGGTGTTCCGCCTGCTGGCCAATTACCTCAATCCAGGGGCCCTGTTCATTGCGGATGTCGGAACCCTGCGCCACTTTGCCCAGACCCGCGGCAATCGCACCATCATCCAGGATCATGAAAACCTGACCCTGGTCTGGCAAAACCACTACCGGCCGCAAAGCCAGATCTCCCGGGCCAGCCTGACCTGGTTTGCCCGCACGGTCGATGACTTTTACGAGCGATTTGACGAAGAAGTGGTGGAGCGGTATTATGACCACACTTTTTTGCTCAAGGCAGCCCAAAGTGCCGGTCTGGAGTTTATTGCCCGGACTGGCGAGCTGACTTTGAATCCGGTTCGCAGCTCGAGCGAACGCCAGTTCTACATTTTCCGCCGGAGGATCTCCTGATGAACGACCCAGTCCCTGTTCTTCCATCCCAGCCAGATGTGCCAGCTGGTGATTACATCATCAGTGCTCTCGCCCTGAATGGCCAGGTGCGCGCCTTTGCCTGCCGAACCACCCTCCTGTGCCAGGAAGCTCAGGACATCCACCAGATGTCACCTGTTGCCGCCGTAGCCCTCGGGCGCCTGATGACCGGAACGATGCTGATGGCCGAGCAAGGTCTGAAAAATGATTCAGATACGATCAGCATGATCATCCGCAGCAATGGCCCCCTCCAGGGTATGACTGTTGTGGGTACCGGACACCAGACGGTGCGCGGCTATTGCTACCAGCCCGTTGTTGAGACGCTGCACAAGCGACCTGGCAAGCTCGACATCGGACAGGCCGTCGGCGAGGGGACTCTGACCGTGATCAAGGACTTGGGCCTCAAGGAACCCTACATGGGCAAAGTCGAACTGGTTTCCGGTGAAATCGCCGAAGACCTGACCTATTACCTGGCATCGTCGGAGCAGACTCCGTCCGCGGTTGGCCTGGGTGTCCTGGTCGATGCCAACGGCATCAGCCATGCCGGCGGCTTCATGGTCCAGATGCTACCCGATGCGACCGAAGAAACGATCCAGTACCTGGAAACTCGACTGGGCGGATTCCCAGAGGTCACCTACTGGATGCAGGAAGGATTCAATCCGGACCAGATTCTCGACTTGCTGTTCGGTGACCCCGGGATCCAGTATTTCTGCCACAAACCGCTGTCATACGCCTGCACCTGTTCACACGAACGCATGGAACAGAATCTGATCGCCTTGGGCGCCCGCGAATTGGCCGACCTGGCGCAGGACCCGGCAGGTGTCAACCTGGAGTGCCATTTCTGTGCCAGCCATTATCCTTTCAGCCAGGAAGAACTACAAAACATGCTGACAGAACTGGTGAAAAACCGCCACCTCTGAGCCCGTGTCTACGTGTAGATCCATGCGAGGCCCCACCCGCGAAAAAAATTGTCAAATGTTGCCTGGAAGAGCTTGCAATCCAGAAAAGTTTGTACTATATTAGTTGTTGCGCGACTTTGCCGGGCGTATTCTGTCCTGGCGCAGCTCGAGCAGACGATGATACCGGAGATTGCCGTCACGGCCGCTGCGGCCGCAAGGCGGGTAACTTCGGAGGAGTCAGTCCGATTCTTAGAGAAATTGGGCGGCAGTCAAATCACACACGCAGCGTATGCCACTCCGGCATGGGCCCAGCGCGACAGCCTCAGTTACCAAGAGGCGCGAAGACTGGGTTTTCTGTTGGAAGAGGATGAAACGCCCGGCTGAGTTGATGACTGACCAGCAGCACACCAAGGAGGAACCACAGACCATGGCCGCAAACCAGAAAATCCGCATCCGTCTCAAAGCATTTGATCACCAGATCCTCGACGAGAGCGCCGAGCGCATCGTTGATACCGCCAAGCGCACCGGCGCCAGCGTATCCGGCCCGATCCCGCTGCCGACTGAAAAGGAAATCGTCACCATCCTGCGCTCCCCGCACAAATACAAAGATTCCCGCGAGCAGTTCGAGATCCGCACCCACAAGCGCCTGATCGACATCCTCGCCCCCAATGCCAAGACGGTCGAAGCCCTGATGAAGCTCGAAATGCCGGCTGGCGTCAATATCGAGATCAAGCTGTAAGGCTTGTCATAGACGACAACACGACAGACCAAGCCGTGTTGTCGTTCTGGTCATGTTCACCCGGGACACGGGCGAACCAATAACCAAGGAGGTTTGAGAAATGGAAAAGTACATGCTTGGCAAAAAAGCAGGGATGACCCAGCTTTTTGACGACAAGGGCAACTCAATTCCGGTCACGGTCATTGATTGCGGTCCGCTCTTCGTCGTCCAGAACAAGACAGTCGAAAATGACGGCTACAAGGCTGTCAAGGTCGGCTACGGCGCAGTCAAGAATGCCAATCGTCCCCACAAAGGCCAGTTCGCCAAAGCGGGTGTCGAGACCAGGAAGGTCCTGCGTGAATTCAAGTCCGAAGCAGACTACACCCTCGGCCAGGAAATCCGCGTCACTGACATGTTCGCCGTTGGCGATGCTGTCGATGTCAGCGGTGTCTCCAAGGGTAAAGGCTTTGCCGGCAACATCAAGCGCCACGGCCAGTCAGGTGGACCGGAAACCCACGGTTCGATGTACCACCGCCGCGTCGGCTCGATGGGCCCGAACACCGATCCTGCCCGTGTCTTCAAAGGCAAGAAACTGCCTGGCCACATGGGCGCAGTCAATGTAACCGTACAGAACCTCGATGTCATGATGGTTGACGGCGAACGCAACATCATCGTCATCAAGGGCGCTGTCCCCGGACCCAAGGGCGGCCTGGTCGAGATCAAGTCGTCTGTCAAGTCCAAGTGAGACGGCGTAAAGGAGGAGCATAACAATGGCACAAGTTGATGTATACAACATGGATGGCGTCAAGACCGGCAGTCTTGAACTGTCCGACGCCATCTTCGGCATCGAGCCGAACCAGGACGTGCTGCATCGCGCCGTTCTCAATTACCTGGCCAACCGCCGCCAGGGCACCCATTCGACCAAGACCCGGAGTGAAGTCACCGGTGGTGGCAAGAAGCCTTATCGCCAGAAAGGCACCGGCCGTGCCCGCCAGGGTTCGTCCCGTTCCGCCCAGCATGTCGGTGGTGGCATCATCTTTGGTCCCAAACCGCGTGACTACAGCTATACCCTGCCGAAAAAGGTCCGCCGCCTGGCCATGAAGTCTGCCCTGTCTTCCAAAGTGGCTGCCGGCAGCCTGGTCGTCGTCGACAAGCTGGAGATGGCTGAGATCAAGACCAAGCGCATGACCGAAGTCCTCGGCAAGCTCGGCGTTGACAAATCCGCCCTGCTCGTCACTCTGACCCGCGATGAGAAGATCGAGAAATCGGCCCGGAACATCGTCGGTGTCAAGACCGCCCTGGTCAACACGATCAATGTGTTCGACATCCTCAAGTTCGACAAGTTCGTCGTGACCCAGGAAGCGATCCTCAAAGTCCAGGAGGTGTATGTATAATGAGCACCGCACACGAGATCATCAAACGTCCGGTCATCACTGAGAAGAGCACCATGGATGCCGCTCTGGGCAAGTACACGTTCGAAGTAGCTGTCGGCGCCACCAAGACCCAGGTCCGCAAGGCGGTCGAGCTGCTGTTCGACGTCAAGGTCCTCAAGGTCAACACCGCCAACTATGACGGCAAGACCAAACGCCAGGGTGTCCATGTCGGCCAGACCGCCAGCTGGAAAAAGGCTGTCGTGACCATCGACACCGACCCCAAGGCTGAATCCTACCTGCAGAAGGGCGGCAAGTCCGCCACAGCCGGCAAGAAGTACAAAAACACCATCGAGGAATTCGGGTTCGGCCAGTAATGCCGGGCGCCCTAGAAGAAGGAGTGAAACAAGATGGCAGTCAAAAGCTATAATCCGACTTCTCCCGCCAGAAGGCAGATGACCGTGGCTGATTTCTCGCAAATCACCGCCAAAGCGCCTGAAAAATCTCTTCTGGCTCCAAGAAGCAAAACCGGTGGCCGTAACGCCTATGGCCGCATCACCGTCCGCCACCATGGTGGCGGCAACCGCCGCAAGATCCGCATCATCGACTGGAAGCGCAACAAGACCGGCATGAAGGCCGCTGTCGTTGCGATCGAGTATGATCCGAACCGCACCGCCAATCTGGCCCTGATCCAGTACCTAGACGGCGCCAAGGCTTATATCCTGGCACCCGAAGGTCTCAAGGTCGGTGACATGGTTGAAAGCGGACCCCAGGCTGACATCGTGGCTGGCAATGCCCTGCCCATCGAAGCCATCCCGGTCGGTACCGTGATCCACAACATCGAGCTCAAGCCTGGCAAAGGCGCCCAGATGGTCCGCACCGCCGGTGCCGGCGCCCAGCTGATGGCCAAAGACGCCGCCTATGCCCAGGTCCGCCTGCCCTCTGGTGAAGTACGCATGGTCTCGATCCACTGCAAAGCCACCATCGGTTCGGTTGGCAACAGCGAGCATGAGAACCTCAACATTGGTAAAGCTGGCCGCAAACGCCACATGGGCATCCGCCCGACCGTCCGCGGTGTCGTCATGAACCCCTGCGACCATCCGCATGGTGGTGGTGAAGGCAAGTCGCCGATCGGCCGTCCCGGCCCGGTCACGCCCTGGGGTGTTCCGACTCTCGGCAAGAAGACCCGTGACCGCAAGAAGCCTTCTGACAAGTTCATTGTCAAGAGAAGGAACCAGAAGTAAACGACAGGAGGCTTAAAAGATGAGTCGGTCTACCAAAAAAGGCTTTTTCGTTGCCGAATCGCTGATGAAGAAAATCGAAGCGATGAACGAAAAGAATGAGAAGAAAGTCATCAAGACCTGGTCTCGCGCCTCGACCATTTTCCCGGAAATGGTCGGACACACGATTGCTGTCTATGATGGCCGCAAGCACGTGCCGGTCTACGTCACAGAAGAAATGGTCGGCCACAAGCTGGGCGAGTTCGCTCCCACCCGGACCTTCAAGGGCCATGCCGGATCCGAGAAATCCTCGGGTTCGCGCTAATGCCGGCCGGTAGTGAAGGGAGGAAACAATAGTGGAAAAGAAGGTTATGAGCAAGGAATACTTGCTGGAAAACCGTGAGGAAATCCTCGCAACCTACAACAAGGACGCACGCCGTTTCCAGAAGTCAGCCCTGCTGACCAAGAAGGAAAAGAAAGTCCTCGGCATTGGCAAGGACGAAGGTCGCGCCATCGCCAAGAACGTCCGTGTGACCCCGCGCAAAGTCAACATCGTCGTCGACCTGATCAAGGGCAAGTCCCTCGATGAAGCTTACGCGATCCTGCGCTACACCCCCAAGGCTGCTTCGCCGGTTCTCGAGAAACTCGTGAAATCAGCTGAGGCCAACGCCGTCAACAACAACAGCCTGTCCCGCGATGCACTCTATGTCGCCGACTGCTATGCCAACCAGGGCCCGGTGCTCAAGCGCATCATCCCCAAGGCCCGCGGCAGCGCGGCACGTATCCACAAGAGAACCAGCCACATCACGGTCGTTCTCAAGGAAAGAAATTAAGGAGGGCAGCGAATGGGCCAGAAAGTCAATCCCCACGGCTTGCGCGTTGGCGTTATCAAAGATTGGGACACCCGCTGGTACGCCGACAAGAAAGATTTCAGCAAATTCCTCGTTGAAGACAAGAAGATTCGCGATTTCGTGAAAACCGAATGCTTCAAGGCTGGCGTATCCCGCATCGAGATCGAACGCAAGGGCGAAGAAAAGACCCTCGTGCAGATTTCTGCCGGCAAGCCGGGCATCATCATTGGTCGCCAGGGCGCTGGCATTGAAGACCTCAAGAAGAAACTCGTCGCCAAGTTCGGCCGCCAGTTCTTCATCAACATCAACGAGATCAAGTCCGTTGATACCGAAGCTCAGCTGATCGCTGAGAACATCGCCAAGCAGCTCGAGGAACGTGTGTCCTTCCGCCGCGCCATGAAGCAGGCGATGGGTCGCGCCATGAAGGGCGGAGCCAAAGGTATCAAAACTGCGGTCAGTGGCCGTCTCGGCGGCGCCGAAATCGCCCGCAGCGAACACTACCACGATGGCACGATCCCGCTGCAGACCCTGCGCGCCAACATCGAGTATGGTTTTGCCGAAGCCAAGACCACCTATGGCCGCATCGGTGTCAAGGTCTGGATCTACAAGGGTGCAGTCTACAAAGCTCCCCGCAAAGTGAAAGTATCGGAAGGAGGCGAAGCCTGATGCTGCTTCCCAAACGTGTCAAACGCAGAAAACAGCACCGCGGTCGCATGACCGGCAAAGCCACCCGTGGCAATGTCGTCGTCTATGGCGATTACGGCCTGCAGGCCATGGAGCCTGTCTGGATCACCAGCAACCAGATCGAAGCTGCCCGTATCGCGATCAACCGTTTCATCAAGCGTGGCGGCCAGGTCTGGATCAAGATTTTCCCGGACAAGCCCGTCACCTCCAAGCCCGCTGAAACCCGAATGGGTTCCGGTAAAGGCTCCCCTGAGTACTGGGTAGCAGTCGTCAAGCCCGGCCGTGTCCTCTTTGAGATCGCCGGCGTCAGCGAAGAAGTCGCCCGTGAAGCCCTGCGCCTGGCCGCACACAAACTGCCGTGCCAGACCAAGTTCATCGCCCGTGAAAAGGAAGGTGACGTCAATGAAGTCCAGTGAAATCCGTGACAAATCCTTTGACGAGCTGAACAAGGAACTCGCTTCCCTGCGCGAAGAACTGTTCAAGCTCCGTTTTGCCCATGCCACCAACCAGCTCGAAAACCCCTTAAAGCTCAAAAGCGTCAAGCGGGACATCGCGCGTGTCATGACCATCCTGCGTGAGCGTGAGCTCCAGGGTTCGAAGAAGTAAGGGGGATTATCCATGAGTGAACGTAATCTCAGAAAAACACGAGTTGGCCTGGTTGCCAGCGACAAAATGGATAAGACCATCGTCGTAGCAGTCACCGAGCATGTCCGCCATCCGCTGTACAAGAAAATCGTCAAGCGGACCTACAAGCTCAAGGCCCACGATGAAAACAATGAATGCCATATCGGAGACAAGGTCAAAGTGATGGAGACCCGCCCCTTGAGCCGCGACAAGCGCTGGAGACTGGTCGAGATCATTGAGAAGGCCAAGTGATCCTTAACCGGTTTATGGAAGGAGGAAGACAATGATCCAGGTTCAATCAAGACTTAAATCCGCCGACAACACCGGTGCCAAAGAACTGATGTGCATCAAGGTTCTCGGAGGATCCTGGCGCAAGTACGCCAATATCGGAGACATCATCGTTTGTTCGGTCAAAGAAGCAACACCCGGTGGTGTTGTAAAGAAGGGTGAAGTCGTCAAAGCTGTTATCGTCCGCTCCAAGCGTGGCGTTCGCCGCTCCGACGGTTCCTACATCAAATTTGACGAAAACGCAGCCGTCATCATCAAGGAAGACAAGAATCCGCGCGGTACGCGTATCTTTGGGCCCATCGCCAGGGAACTTCGTGACAGGGACTATATGAAAATCCTGTCTCTGGCTCCCGAAGTCCTGTAAGGAGGCACACGTAGCATGAAAGTACATGTCAAAAAAGATGATTCCGTTTACGTGCTGTCGGGCAAAGACGCTGGCAAGACCGGCAAAGTCCTGAAGGTTTTCCCGGTCACTGGCCGGGTCATCGTCGAAGGCGTCAACATGTCCGTCAAGCACCAGAAACCGCGTGGCCGCTACCAGCAAGGTGGCATTCTCCACCAGGAAGCCCCGGTTTCCAGCTCCAATGTCATGGTCGTTTGCAGCAAGTGCAAGCGTCCGAGCAAAATGGGGCACAAGGTCATGGCCAATGGTGACAAAGTCCGCGTCTGCAAGGCCTGCGGTGCCGAAATCGACACCATCGCAGCCAAGAAGTGATCGGCGAGGAGGATTTTAATATGGCCAGACTAAAAGACAAATACCAGAAAGAAGTCGCACCAGCGATGATGTCGACTTTCAAGTACAGCTCGTCGATGCAGATCCCGAAAGTTGAGAAGATTGTTCTCAACATGGGCGTCGGTGAAGTCAAGGACAACCCGAAAGCGATTGAGAACGCTGCCCGGGACATGGGCCTGATCGCCGGCCAGAGACCGGTTATCACCAAAGCCAAGAAGTCCGTTTCCGCATTCAAGCTGCGTGAAGGCATGAACATCGGCTGTAAGGTCACCCTGCGCGGCCAGAAAATGTACGAGTTCCTCGACAAGCTGATCAGCGTGGCCCTGCCGCGTGTGCGCGACTTCCGCGGGATCAACCCCAATTCCTTTGACGGCCGTGGCAACTACGCTTTCGGTGCCAAGGAACAGCTGATTTTCCCGGAAATCGACTACGACAAAATCGACAAGATCCGCGGCATGGACATCATCATTGTCACAACCGCAAACACCGACGAAGAAGCACGCGAGCTTTTGAAACTGCTCGGCATGCCGTTTTCCAAGTAAGCGGGAGGTACGTTAAATGGCTAAGAAGTCAATGATCCTGAAACAGCAGGCAGAGCCGAAGTTCTCGACACGTGCCTACAATCGCTGCAAACTCTGTGGCCGTCCGCATGCTTACATCCGCAAGTATGGCATCTGCCGTCTGTGCTTCCGTGAACTGGCCTACAAGGGACAGATTCCCGGCATTCGCAAGGCCAGCTGGTAAGCGTACCAGAGGAAGGAGGAAGTTTCATGCAGATTACAGATACCATCGCCGATATGCTCACCCGCATCCGTAACGCCGGTACAGCCGGTCACGCGACCTGTGAAATTCCGGCGTCCAATGTCAAGAAAGCCATCGCCCAGATTCTTCTCGACGAAGGCTACATCAGCAAAGTCGACGTGATCAACGACGACAAACAGGGCAAAATCAAGATCACCCTCAAGTACGCCGCCAAGAAACCGGTCATCTCCGGCATCAAGCGCATTTCCAAGCCGGGCTTGCGCGTCTATGCCAATACGGAGAACCTGCCCAAAGTGCTCGGTGGCCTCGGCATCGCGATCATCTCTACTTCAAAAGGCATCATGACCGACAAGAGCGCTCGTAAAGAGGGCGTCGGCGGCGAAGTTCTCGCCTATGTCTGGTAATTCAAACTAAACTCTGAAACGGAGCTGCACCCCGTGCTATGGCTATCTGTCGCAGCACGAGGGATGCGATCCTCAATCTCAAGAGCAGGAGGTCCACAACCATGTCCCGAATTGGCAGAATGCCGATCACCATTCCGGCCAACGTTGAAGTCAAAGTAGAAAACAACGTTGTCACCGTCAAATCTGGTTCCACTGTCCTGACCCAGGCGATCCATCCGGATATCACCGTCAAGGTCGAAGACAAGACCATCACCGTCACCCGTCCGAGTGACAACAAAAACCATCGTGCCCTGCACGGCCTGTCCCGCACCCTGGTCAACAACATGATCGTCGGTGTGTCCCAGGGCTTTACCAAGAATCTCGACATCAACGGTGTCGGTTTCAAGGCCCAGAAACAAGGCAAGAAGCTCGTCCTGAACCTGGGTTTCTCCCATCCAATCGAGCTTGAAGAACCCGCCGGTATCACCATCGATGTCCCAGCCCCGAACAAGATCATTGTCAAGGGTGCCGACAAACAAATGGTCGGTGAAACCGCGGCCAAGATCCGTGCCTTCCGTCTGCCAGATCCTTACAAGGGCAAGGGCGTCAAGTATGACTTTGAAGTCCTGCACCTGAAAGAAGGTAAAACAGGCGCCAAGGGCGGCAAAAAAGGCAAATAAGAAAGGGTGAGATGACATGATTAGCAAAACTCGCAGGAACGAGATTCGCAAGCGGAAACACGAGCGGGTGCGCAGCAAAGTCTCCGGCACGGCAGAACGTCCGAGACTGTGTGTCTTCCGCAGCCTTTCCCAGATCTATGCCCAGGTGATCGATGACACCACTGGCCGCACGCTGGTGAGCGCTTCTTCCCTGGACAAGGAAATCAAAGACAAACTGACCTTCGCGGGCAACGTCGAAGGCGCTAAAGCTGTCGGTACGCTGGTCGCCCAGCGGGCTCTGGCTAACGGCATTGAAACGGTCGTGTTCGACCGCGGTGGCTATCTCTACCATGGCCGTGTCGCGGCTCTGGCAGAATCGGCTCGTGAAGCCGGACTGAAGTTCTAAGCAGGAGGAATAGCCATGCGCATTGATGCAAGCAAACTGGATCTGAAAGAAAAAGTCATCCATATCGGCCGCGTCTCCAAGACCGTCAAAGGTGGCCGCAACTTCCGTTTCGCCGCCCTCGTCATCGTGGGTGATGAGAATGGCCATGTTGGCAAGGGTCTCGGCAAAGCTGCTGAAATTCCGGATGCCATCCGCAAAGGCATCGAAGATGCCAAGAAAAACCTGATCGAAGTCCCGCTCAAGGACGCCACGATCCCGCACGAAACCATCGGCCTGTTTGGCGCTGGCAAAGTCCTTTTGAAGCCGGCTGTCGGTGGTACTGGCGTCATCGCTGGTGGCCCTGTCCGTGCCGTTCTCGAACTGGCCGGCATCAAGGACATCCGCACCAAATCCCTGGGCACCAATAATCCGAACAACATGGTCAATGCGACCATCGCCGGCCTTGCCAGCCTCAAGTCACTCGAACAAGTGGCTCGTCTGCGTGGCAAGTCCGTCGAAGACATTCTGTAAGGAGGAGCGCGACGATGTCTAAAGTCAAGATCACGCTCACCAAGAGCACCAACAATGCAACCCATAAGCACAAGGCAACCATCCAGGCCTTGGGTCTGCGCAAGATCGGTCAGACTGTCGAACTGGAGTCCAATCCGGCTCTCCAGGGCATGCTCCGTCTCGTCGCTTACCTGGTCAAGGTTGAAGAAGCTTGAGGAAGGTGTAAGACTATGAAAATCAACGAATTGAAAGCCTCCCCCGGCGCTCGCCAGACCGCTTTCCGCAAAGGCCGCGGTGTGGGTACCGGCAACGGCAAGACCTCAGGCCGTGGCCACAAAGGCCAGAACGCCCGTGCCGGCGGCGGTGTCCGTCCCGGATTTGAAGGCGGCCAGATGCCTATCTATCGTCGTCTGCCGAAACGCGGCTTTAACAACAAGCGTTTCGCCCTGGCCTACATCGAAGTCAGCCTTTCATCCCTGAACAAGTTTGACGACGGTGCCGTGGTCGATGTTGCAGCCATCAATGCTGCTGGCATTGCCAATGTTCCCAAGGTCAACGACGGCATCAAAATCCTCGGCAATGGTGAACTGACCAAGAAACTGACCGTCAAGGCCAGTGCTTTCACTGCCAGTGCCAAAGAGAAGATCGAAAAAGCTGGAGGCAGCGTCGAGGAGGTCTAAAGCATGGGCAGCATGATCGAAACCCTGAAAAATGCCTTCAAGATCCCGGACCTGCGTAAAAAACTGCTGTTCACGATCGGCATCCTGATCGTGTACCGTCTTGGCATCCGTGTCCCGGTCCCAGGCATCGACCAGGAGGCTTTCACTGCCCTGATCGAACGCTTTGGCCAGCTGGGCAGCTTCCTGGACATCATTTCAGGCGGTGCTTTCAAGCAAGTCTCGATCTTCGCCATGGGCATCACCCCTTATGTCAACGCCTCCATCATCATGCAGCTGCTCACGGTGGCCATTCCGGCCCTGGAGCGTCTGCAAAAGGAAGGCGAAACCGGACGTAAAAAAATCCAGCAGATGGTCCGCTACCTCACGGTCGGTCTGGCCATGGTCCAGGCCATTGCCTACTGGTACGCCACCCGCATGGCTTCATCGTCCACATTGCCGGGCTTTCTCAATGCCATCCTGGTCGTTGTCAGCTTCACTGCTGGCACTGCCTTCATCATGTGGCTCGGTGAACAGATCAATGAAAAAGGTATCGGCAACGGTATCTCGCTGATCATCTTCGCTGGTATCATCACAGGTGGCCCCAACGCGATCAAAATGCTCTTTGGTTATTTCCAGAACTGGTCTGTAACCTCGAACATCTTTGTGTCTGTCATTGGCACCGCTGCAATCATCGCCGTTTTCGTGGTTGTCGTTGCCCTGGTCGTATTTGTCCAGAGCGCAGAACGCCGCATTCCGGTGCAGTATGCCAAGAAAGTTGTCGGCCGCAAGATGTACGGAGGCCAGAACACCTACCTGCCGATCAAAGTCAATCAGGCTGGTGTTATCCCGGTCATCTTTGCGATCTCGATTGTCTCCCTGCCGTCCACGCTGGTTTCCCTGTTTGGCGGTACTGGGCCAGTTGCCGAGTGGTTCATGAATTTCTCCGGCAACCCGTTCTACTACATTTTCTACGCTTTGCTGATTCTGGGCTTTACCTTCTTCTACTCCATGGTTCAGTTCAATCCGATCGAGATTGCCAACAACCTGCAGAAGAATGGTGGTTTCATCCCTGGCATTCGTCCCGGCCGGCCGACATCGGACTTCATTGCCCGTACAGCCCGCCGCCTGAACTGGATCGACGGTCTTTTCCTGATCGTCATCGTCCTGTTCCCGGTTCTTCTGTCAGCTGTGACCAAAGCTCAAGGTGTCTGGTTCGGCGGCACGGCAGTCCTGATCGTCGTCGGTGTTGCCATCGACCTCGTCAACCAGCTCGAATCCCAGATGGTCATGCGCCATTACAAGGGATTCCTCGACTGATCACATGCGATGTCAACTTGTAAAAGGGTGTCCGGCGTAGCCCGGATGCCCTTGTTGCAAGTGACGCAGGAGGACTAGAAGACATGAGACTGATTCTACTGGGGGCGCCTGGTTCCGGAAAAGGGACAATGGCGGCCGACCTCGTGCGGGAATACCAGATTCCCCACATTTCGACCGGTGATATCTTTCGCCAGAACATCAAGGCCAACACCCCGCTGGGACAGGAAGCCAACCAGTACATCCATCAAGGAGCGCTCGTCCCTGACACCCTGACCATCGCCATGGTGGCAGACCGCCTGGAGCAGGCAGATTGCCAGCGTGGATTCCTGCTCGATGGCTTCCCGCGTACCGTTGCCCAGGCCGAAGCTTTGACTGAACTTCTGGCTAAGCGCCAGATCGCGCTCAATGCGGTCGTTGAACTGGAGTTATCCGACGAATCGATTCTCTCCCGTCTCACCGGGCGGCGCGTCTGTTCTTTGTGTGGCCGGACTTACAACATCGATTCCTGCCGTCCTCAGAAGGAAGGCATCTGTGATGCCTGCGGCGGGACTTTGTACCAGCGGGACGATGACAAACCGGAAACCATCCGGCAGCGGCTGGCCCATTATTACCAACTGACCTTGCCGCTTTCGGATTATTACGAACACAAAAAGCTGCTGGTCCGGATTAATAACGAAGGCGAAGTCGGATCCTCCTTGCCGGCTGTCCTGTCTGCTCTGAAAGAACGGTCCTGAACGCCATGGTCCGATTAAAAACCATAGAGGAATTGGCACGCATCCGGAACGCTGGGCGAATTGTCGCCCAGGTCCTGGAAGCGATGGCACAGATGGTTCGGCCGGGGATCTCAACCCTCGACCTCGACAGGGAAGCGGAGGCGATCATCCGCAAGGCTGGTGCTGTCCCGTCTTTCAAGGGCTATGGGGAACCCCCGTTTCCAGCCTCCATTTGTGCTTCCATTGATGCGGAGGTCGTTCACGGCATCCCACTGGCCACAAGGATTCTCCAGCCAGGAGAAATCATATCGGTCGATGTCGGTGCCTATTTCGAAGGCTTTCACGCGGATGCTGCGCGGACATTTGCCGTTGGTGATATTTCTGCTGAGAAGGCAGAACTGGTACGAGTCACCGAAGCCGCTTTCTGGGCTGGTTTTGAGAAGGCAGTGACCGGCAACCGGCTGGGTGATGTGTCAGCTGCAGTCCAGCGGATAGCCGAATCGCACGGCTATGGTGTCGTCCGCGAGCTAACTGGCCACGGCGTTGGCCGACGGTTGCACGAAGATCCAGACCTGCCCAATTTTGGCCATGCTGGTCGCGGAATGCGCCTGGAAGCAGGACTCGTCCTGGCCATGGAGCCGATGATCACGCTGGGCAGCCGGCACATCGCCATCCTCGAGGATGGCTGGACGATCGTCACCACGGATCGAAAACCCGCAGCCCACTATGAGAACACCTTTGCTGTCACTGCGGAAGGACCGGTCATCCTGACTGCGTTATGACCCAGGAAGTGACTGTTTTCGAAGCCATGCAGAACCGCGGCCTGGTATCTGGCCAGCTTGTTGTCTCGATCGCTGGGCATGACACGGGCAGAGTCTATCTGGTCATCGCGGTCATGGATCAATTTGTCTCGTGCATCGATGGCAAGTTTCGTCCGCTGGATAAGCCGAAGCGCAAGCGGTGGCGCCATCTCAGGCCACTGGGCCAGATCGATTCGGGCTGGGAGGAAAAACTGGCAGCTCTCGGTGACCCAGGGCAGAAAAACGCGCTGGTCCGGAAACTGATTGACGACCATTCTGGCTGGATTTTGGAAAAGCCAGCTGAACCGTAAAAATTCACCATCCCAAGTCCTGGGCAGCCAAGGCCCCGGCAGACTCACAGGAGGAACAATCATGAGCAAGGAAGAAGCCATTGAAGTTGAGGGGATTGTCGTCGACGTCCTGCCCAATGCAGTCTTCAAGGTCCGTCTCGAAAACGGCCATGAAGTGACGGCCCATATTTCCGGCAAACTGCGCCAGCACTACATCAAGATCCTGACCGGCGACCGAGTGACGGTTGAGCTGTCACCCTATGATGTCACCCGCGGCCGGATCACCTGGCGCGCCAAATAACTTCAAAAAACGAACGCCAGGCACTTGATTTATCAAATGAATCTGGTAAACTATTTTAGCATGCGCCCTCATGACGTCTGTTTTTGATCTGTCCAAGGCGCTAGATCCAGGAGGAAACCACCATGAAAGTCAGACCGTCCGTCAAACCGATCTGCGAGAAATGCAAGGTTATCAAGCGCAAGGGCCGCGTCATGGTCATCTGCGAAGATCCTAAGCACAAGCAGAAACAGGGCTGATCCGGTACACGGATTAGCCATCAGTCAACCGCACGTGTTAAGGGATGCGGCTGCCGACAGAACCTGAACGGGTTTTGCGGTCATCCCGATCGTGTTTACTACATAGAGATTCTTTGAGAGCCTTTCACTTTACGGAGGTAAGAAAATGGCACGTATTGCCGGAGTCGATCTGCCGAACGATAAGCGCGTTGAAATTGCGCTTTGCTACATTTTTGGAGTCGGCAGAACACTTTCGAACAAGATTCTTACAACATGCGGCATCGATCCCGATACCCGTGTCAAGAACCTGACAGAAACTGAAGTATCCAAAATCAGGGACACCATCGAAAACGGCTACACCGTCGAGGGTGACCTGCGGCGTGAAATCGCCATGAATATCAAGCGCCTGACGGAAATTGGCTGCTACCGCGGCCGTCGCCACAGGATGGGCCTGCCGGTCCGCGGCCAGCGTACGAAAACAAACGCCCGCACCCGCAAGGGACCGAAGCGCACCATGGCTAATAAGAAAAAGTAAGGAGGACAGAACATGGCTAAAGCGTCTGCCAAGAAAACGGCTGTTCGGCCGAAGAAAAGAGAACGCAAGAACATTGACCGTGGCTCTGCCCACATCCACTCTTCGTTCAATAACACGATTGTCACCATCACCGATCCCAATGGCAACGCCATCTCCTGGGCCAGTGCCGGTGGCATGGGCATGAAGGGTTCCCGTAAAGGGACACCGTTTGCCGCCCAGATGGCAGCTGAATCTGCTGCCAAGACCGCTGTCGACCATGGCATGCGCTCGGTCGAAGTTTTTGTCAAAGGTCCGGGTGCCGGCCGCGAAGCTGCGATCCGTTCGCTGCAGGCCGCCGGTCTTGATGTCACGATGATCAAAGACGTCACACCGATCCCGCATAATGGTTGCAGACCGCCGAAAAGAAGAAGAGTCTGATCCCGGAGGAATAGAGAATGGCTAGATATACAGAAGCAGCCTGCCGGCTCTGCCGCCGCGAAGGCGAAAAGCTTTTCCTTAAAGGGCAGCGTTGCTATACCGGCAAATGTGCCATCGCCCGTCGGAGCTTCGCTCCCGGCCAGCATGGCCAGGGCCGCAAGAAAATTTCCGAATATGGTTCCCAGCTGCGTGAAAAGCAGAAGGCGAAGCGTTTTTATGGTGTCCTTGAAGGTCAGTTCAGAAAGACCTTTGACAGCGCCAGCCGCATGAAGGGCAAGTCAGGTGAAAACCTGCTGCAACTCCTTGAATTGCGTTTTGACAATGTTGTCTATCGCATGGGTTTTGCCGCTTCCCGCGCCCAGGCCCGCCAGCTGGTCACACACGGCCACTTTACCATCAATGGTAAGAAGGCCAACATCCCCTCGATGACCCTCAAGGCCGGCGATACCATCGCCGTCTGCGAAACATCCCGCAAATCACCGAAATTCCAGGATCTTGCGACCCGTCCTGTTCCGTCCTGGCTCACATTCAACGCGGAACAGCTCAGTGGTACCGTTGCCCAGGTTCCGGCCCGCGCCGACGTCGACCTCGATGTCCGCGAGACGCTCATCGTCGAACTTTATTCGAAGTAATCCTCACCGGCTGGCTGCGCAATCAGCAGCCGCGTGAAAGAGCGTTGTGTCGTAATTAGGAGGAACAGAATGATTGAGATCAAAAAGCCAGTGATCGAATGCCTGGAACAGAACGAAGAACGTTCCTATGGCAAATTCGTGATCGAACCGCTTGAGCGGGGCTATGGCATCACACTGGGCAACTCGCTGCGCCGTGTGCTGCTTTCCTCATTGCCGGGTGCGGCAGTGACGGCGATTCGCGTGGAGGGTGTCTTCCATGAATTTTCAACGGTCAAGGGTGTCGTTGAAGATATGACCGAAATCATCCTCAATGTCAAAGGCATCCGGGCTGACCTGCATGTGGATGGACCGAAAACGGTCTATATCAGCACTGAGGAAGGTCGCACCGGTGTCGTGACAGCGGGCGACATTGTCCGCGATGATGAAGTCGAGGTCATGAATCCTGACCACCCGATCGCCACACTGAATGGCGAAGGTCGCCTCTTCATGGAACTGACCTTCAATGGCGGCCGCGGCTACAACACCGCCGACCGTAACAAATGGGTCAGCCAGCCGATCGGTGTGATTCCGATTGACTCGATTTTCACGCCGGTCAAAAAGGTCAACTATTCGGTCGAAAACACCCGTGTCGGCCAGTTTACTGACTATGACAAGCTGACCATCGAGGTCTGGACCGATGCCACCATCGGTGCTTCCGAAGCTTTGAGCGTCGGCGCCAGCATCCTGACCGAACACCTCAACCTGTTCGTCGCCTTGACCAGCAGCGTGACCAGCACGAATTTTTCCAACCTGGAAATTGACGGCAAGGCTCCGACTGTCCTGGGCACCGCGATCGAAGACCTTGACTTCTCTGTCCGCACTTACAACTGCCTCAAGCGCGCCGGCATCAATTCGATCGGCGATCTCGTGGCCCGTTCGGAAGAAGACATGATGAAAGTCAGAAACCTCGGCAAGAAATCGCTCGAGGAAGTCATCCAGAAACTCGAAGAAATGGGCCTGTCACTCGCTGCTATTGACGAGTGAGGGGACCGTTCCCGATCATTAGGAGGGTATTAACATGCCTGCACGTAGAAAACTCGGACGCGCCTACGACATGCGTCTGTCGATGCTGCGGGGGATGGTCACCACGCTGATCCTCACCGGCAAGATCGAAACCACCGAGGCTCGCGCCAAGGAAGTCAAGCGGATCGCAGAACAGCTGATCACGATGGCGATCAAAGAGAAGGACAACTTCACTACGAAGGAAGTCACTGTCTCTGCAGCCAAGCTTGACGGCAAGGGCAAGAAGGTTTTAAAGTCAGCCACTTCCAAAAACGGCAGCAAATACGACGTTGTCGAGCGTGAAGTGAAAAAGGAAATGGTCCAGGTTGACAGCCCGTCCCGCCTGGCCGTCCGTCGCCAGCTGATGCTCTGGTTGAACAAAAGCCACGACGAAAAAGGCAACACCGTCAATCCGGTCAATTTCCTGTTCGACACGGTTGCCCCGAAATACGTCGGACGCACCGGTGGCTATGCCCGTATCATCAAGCTCGGCGCACGCCGTGGTGATGCTTCAGAGATGGCAATCCTCGAACTCCTCTGAGTTTGTTGCACTGAAGACCTGCCACCCAAATTCACAACCATCTGCCATAACGGGGACAGGACCATCCTGTTCCCGTTTTGTTTTGAAGGGGATCGCTTTGACCATGGATCCAGAAAACCACGCCGGTAGTCCACCCTTTGCCAGCATCGAGAATGTCAGTTTCTCCTATCTCCAACATGGACACGAGCCGATCCAGGCCCTGTCACACGTATCTCTCGATCTGAAGAAAGGTAGCCATACGGCCATACTGGGCCGCAATGGATCAGGCAAATCGACCCTGGCCCGCCTGATCAATGCGCTCGAACTTCCATCCGAGGGCGCTATCATTGTCTCTGGCTACGATACCCGGAACGATGAGAGCATCTGGGAAGTCCGGCGCCAGTGCGGCATGGTATTCCAGAATCCGGACAACCAGATCGTTGGAACCACCGTTGAAGAAGATGTGGCATTCGGACCGGAAAACCTGGGTTTCCCCCAGCCAGAGATCCGGCTGGCGGTTGACAAGGCTCTGGCCCGGGTCAATTTGCTGGCCATGGCAGAGCGCCCGCCTCATTTGTTATCAGGAGGCCAGAAGCAGAAGCTGGCCATCGCCGGCATCCTGGCGATGCAGCCTTCCTGCCTGATACTGGACGAAGCAACCTCCATGCTCGATCCAGCAACCCGGACCGATTTCATGGCTCTGGTAGCTGATTTGATCCGGGAACAAGGTTTGACCGTGATCAACATCACGCACCATATGGAAGAGGCCTTGCTGGCAGACAGGGTGGTCATCATGAATGATGGCCATGTGATTCTGTCCGGGACCCCGGCTGAAGTGTTTGATCGTGTTCAGCTGGTCAAGAACCAGGGACTGGATGTGCCTGTGCATGGCGAGATCCTCAACCGGATTGCCGAACTGACCGCGCAGAAGCCCAGACCATTCGAAAGCACGGACTGGGTTGCTGCCAGCAAAGCAGTCTCCCGTCTGCTCAGGTCTGCTGGGAAAAGCAAGCTCGAGGCTTTGCACAAGGACTACGCCCGGCGCCAGGAAACGGCACGGACCTTTGCCAGTGTCGGGGACCCTGTGATCTCGGTCGAGAACCTGTCTTTCACCTATTCATCCGGCACAACCCTGGAATCCAAGGCTTTGCGCAATGTCAGCTTCGATGTCCGCAAAGGTGAATTGCTCGGCATCATCGGCCACAGTGGATCTGGCAAGTCGACCCTGATCCAGCATTTGAACGGCCTGCTGCGCACCCAGTCAGGTAAGGTGACTGTCCTTGGCCACGATGCATCGGAGAACCAGGCGATCCGCCGCATCCGCCGCCATGTCGGGCTTTTGTTCCAATATCCGGAACACCAGTTGTTTGAGGAAACAGTCTTCCAGGACATCGCCTTTGGCCCTCGCCGGCTTGGCCTCGATGCAGCGGAAGTCGAAAAGCGGGTGCTGTGGGCTGCGCGAATTGTCGGGCTGACCGACGAAGAGCTGGAACGGTCACCCTTTGAGCTGTCCGGTGGCCAGCGCCGCCGTGCAGCCATTGCCGGTGTGATTGCCATGCGGCCGGAAGTTCTGATCCTGGACGAACCTGCGGCTGGCCTGGATCCGGCGGGGCGCGAGGAAATTCTCGGCTATGCTGCCCGCCTGCGCGATGAAGGATCGACAGTCATCCTGGTTTCGCACAGCATGGAGGATGTTGCCCGCCTTTCAGACCGGGTCCTGGCACTCAAAGACGGCGCTGTGATTTTATTCGGAACCCCGGCAGAGGTTTTTGCCCAGACAGAAACATTGCTGGCGGCAGACTTGTCTGTCCCGCGCACGGCTGCTTTCCTCAGGGATATGAAAGCCGATTTTCCGGATCTGTCTGACCAGTGCTATACAGTGGAATCCGCAGTTTATGAATTGATCCGGGCTGCAGCAGGGAGGATTGAGGAATGATCAGCAACATCTCACTGGGCCGCTTTTATCCTGCCTCGTCGCTCTTGCACCGGCTCGACCCCAGGACCAAGATCCTTGCTGCCATCCTGATGATGGCGGTGACCTTCCTTTCGCGCGATTTGCTGCCGATGGCTTACCTGGGCCTTGTGACCGTTGGCTTGATCGGTTTGTCGCGGGTGCCAGTCAAGCAAGTCCTGGTCAGTCTGCGCCCCATGCTGTTTATCCTCCTGTTTGCAGTCGTGCTCAATATCCTGACTGTCAGCGGCGATCCGCTTGTGACGGTGGGTCCGGTAACCATCAGCAAACAAGGTCTGGTCACTGCCCTGCGCATGGGATCGCGTCTCGTCTTGCTGATCTTAAACACCACGTTGCTCCTGACCTTGACCACAACCCCGATCCATGTGTCTGACGCGCTGGAGAATCTGCTCGGCCCTTTGCGCAAAATTGGCTTTCCAGCCCATGAAATGGCCATGATGATGTCGATCGCCCTGCGGTTTGTCCCGACTCTGCTGGAAGAAACAGACAAGATCATGAAAGCGCAGTCGTCTCGCGGTGCTGATTATGACACCGGTGGTCTGATCGCCCGGGCACGCGGCCTGGTTTCCGTGCTTATCCCGCTTTTTGTCAGTGCCTTCAAGCGGGCTGAGGATCTGGCTGTGGCCATGGAAGCCCGCTGCTACCGTGGCGGGGAATCCAGGACACGCTTGCGCGTGATGAAATACCAGACCCGGGACGTGCTTTTCGGAATCGCGATCAGCCTGGTCTGCCTGGCGATTCTTCTGTTGCGATTCTGGCCTGGCTGAGTCCGAGACTGGCCATGCAACCGGTTGCCGGTTATAATGAAAAGCATCTATTTTCCTGAAATCAGTTGGAGGGATAGCCATGAAGAAATACATTGGCATCGATCTGGGCGGTACGAATATCAAAGTCGGGCTGGTTGACGAGACCGGCACCATCGTCCACAAGAAAAGCATCAAAACTCAGGCCGAGCGCACCGGTGAAGCCATCGTCGCCGACATGGCCCGGGTGACACTGGAAGTCATCGCCGAGGCAGGCTGCACACAAAGTGATGTCGAATCGATCGGCATCGGATCCCCCGGAACCCCCAATAATAAGACCGGCGAGCTGATTGTTGCCTACAATCTGCCCTTCCGCCACATGCCGATGCGACGCGAAATGAAAAAGACTGTCTCCCTGCCGGTCTACATCGACAACGATGCCAATGTCGCTGCCCTGGCGGAGAGTGAATTCGGTGCCGCCCGTGGCAGCTCCTCCAGTGTGACCATCACCCTGGGCACTGGTGTGGGTGGCGGCATTGTCATCAACAATCGTATTTTCAGCGGCTTCAATAACGCTGGTTCCGAGATCGGCCATATGGTCATCAAAAGTGGCGGTGAAGCCTGCACGTGCGGCCGCAAGGGGTGCCTTGAGGCCTATGCTTCAGCCACCGCCCTGATCCGTGACACCGAGCGGGCTGCCGTACAAAATCCCGCATCGATCCTCAATGCCATGATCGCAGAAAATGGCGGCAAGGCCAGTGGCCGGTCGTCTTTTGATGCCATGCGCCAGGGCGATGCCGTAGCGACAACGGTCGTTGCTGACTATATCGAAATGCTGTCCGAAGGCCTGGCCAATGTCATCAATACTTTCATGCCGGAGATTATTGTCATCGGCGGCGGTGTCTGCAATGAAGGTGATGCCCTGATGGTCCCTCTGCTGGAAAAAACATATGACAAGGCCAAATCCTTTCTGGCGGAAGGTGTACCAACCCCGAAAATCCGCGTGGCCGAAATGGGTAATGATGCCGGAATCGTCGGTGCTGCCATGATGGGCCGCCGCTGCCTCGAAGACGGCCTGCCAGGCTGAGACTGTGCCAGATTGCCGCCGCATCGCCTTGCTTCTGGAATATGACGGGTATGACTTCCATGGTTTCCAGGACCAGGGTGAGCTTCGCACGGTACAACAGGTGGTGCAGAATGCCCTGCGGGACTTGAGTGGTGAAGCAGACCTCCAGATTATCAGCAGCAGCCGGACTGACCAGGGGGTTCATGCCCGCGGTCTCGTCTGCCATCTGGATACGGCCCTGAATGTCCCGCTGGACCGACTGCCCCTGGCTCTGAACAACCGCCTGCCTGATGATGTGGCTCTGCTGGCCGCAACAGAAGCACCGCCTGGCTTTCACGCCCGCTACGACGCCGTCGGCAAGATCTACACCTACCGCTACTATCTGTCACCGACCCGGCCTGTCCTGTCCCGCCATCAGGCGCCGCATGTCTTCGGGCCAGTCGATCTCGATCGCATGCGGGAAGCATTGCCCTACCTGTGCGGAACACATGACTTTTATGCCTTCATGGACCAGAACAACAATCCCAAGCATACAACAATCCGCACCATCCACCAGCTGGACCTGACCTTTGACCGCCCCTTTCTCACCTTGCATGTGAACGGGAATGGCTTTCTCTATCACATGGTCAGGATCCTGGCCGGGACAGTGCTGGCTGTCGGCCAGGACAAGATCAGACCCCAGGATATCCCGCAGATCCTGCGTTCACGTGACCGTCGTCTGGCCGGGAAAACCATGCCGCCCCAGGGCCTGTGCCTGGAGACGGTCCTGTACCCATTCCCCCTGTTTGAGCCAATGGAGGCACGATTATGACAAACATCCGCTGGACCGACCGGACCAACATGACTCTGCTGACCGATTTTTACGAACTGACCATGTCAAAAGGCTATCTCGACAATGATATGGCCGATACAGTGGCCTATTTTGACCTGTTTTTCCGCCAGGTTCCCCAGGAAGGCGGTTTTGCCATCATGGCCGGCGTAGAGCAGATGATCGAATATTTGAGGGATCTGACCTTTACCGAGGAGGATCTGGCTTATCTGGCCAGCCATGATGTGTTTGATGACCGTTTCATCGAATTCCTGCGCCAGTTCAAATTCACCTGTGATGTCTGGGCCATCCCGGAAGGAACGCCGATCTTTCCCAATGAACCGATCGTCAAGGTGCGAGGCCCGATCATCCAGGCCCAGATGATCGAAACCATGCTTCTGGTCACCATCAACCACCAGAGCCTGATCGCCACAAAAACCGCCCGCATCGTCCGTGCAGCAAAAGGGCGCCCCGTGCTCGAGTTTGGTTCGCGCCGGGCCCAGGGCTATGACGCGGCAGTCCTGGGTGCGAGAGCTGCCTACATCGCCGGAGCAGCCGGAACCTCGTGCACCTTGTGTGGCGAGCATTTCAATATCCCTGTGCTCGGAACCATGGCCCATAGCTGGATCCAGGCGTTCCCGGACGAATTTTCTGCTTTTGCCGCCTATGCCCGTTCGTTTCCGTCCGACACCGTCCTTCTGGTCGATACCTATAACACCTTGCATTCCGGCGTCCCCAATGCCATCCGCACCGCCCGCGAAGTGCTCGAGCCGATGGGGCACCGGTTGCATGGCATCCGGATCGACAGTGGCGACCTGGCTTACCTGACAGTCAAGGCCCGTGAAATGCTGGACCAGGCTGGGCTTACTGATTGCAGGATCACCGTCAGCAACGCGCTGGATGAATACATCATCCGGGACCTGATTGTCCAAGGCGCAGCCGTTGATTCCTTCGGAGTCGGCGAACGCCTGATCACTTCCCGGGCAGAGCCTGTTTTTGGTGGCGTTTATAAACTGGCTGCCATCGAGGATCAGGGGCAAGTCGTTCCGCGGATGAAATTCTCTGAAAACGCCACCAAGATCACCAATCCCGGCAACAAGTCCGTCTGGCGCTTCTACGATAAAAGCAGCGGCAAAGCCATTGCCGATGTCATCGGCCTGGCCGAGGAGACCATCTCTGAGAACGAGCCCTACGAGATTTTCGATCCGCTGCACACCTGGAAGCGCAAGACGTTGACGAATTTCACAGTCCGCTCCCTGCTGGAGCCAGTCTTCATTGCCGGCGAGCTTGTCTATCCCCACCGTTCGATCGAGGAGATCCGCAAAGAGTGCGCCCATGAACTCGACCGTCTCTGGGAATCCCTCAAACGGTTTGAAAACCCGCAGAGTTACTACGTCGACCTGTCCCAGAAACTCTGGGACACTCGCAACCAGCTGCTCATCCAGGCCGAAGCCTCATCCTGACAGCCACGTGCCCTGCCGGGACTGTCCTATGGTAAAATAGAAAAAACACAATGAAAGGACTTTCAAATGGCTATCTATGCAAACATCACCATGGAGTCCGGTAAAAAAATCCGGCTCAAACTCGATCCCGACAATGCTCCCAAGACAGTTAAAAACTTCACGGACCTCGCCGAAGCCGGCTTTTACAACGGACTGATTTTCCACCGCGTCATCAGCGGGTTCATGATCCAGGGCGGCTGCCCCCAGGGCACAGGCACGGGTGGCCCCGGCTACCAGATCAAAGGTGAATTCTCCAGTAATGGCGTGCCGAACCAGATCCGCCACACCCGCGGCGTCATCTCAATGGCCCGGGCCATGCACCCTGATTCGGCCGGATCCCAGTTCTTCATCATGCATGCGCCAGCCCCACATCTCGATGGCCAGTATGCGGCTTTTGGCTCAGTTGTCGAGGGTCTTGAGGTCGTTGACGAGATCGCTTCAGTCAAGACAGATCGCGGCGATCGTCCACAAGTTGAACAGAAAATGGCCAAAATCGAGATTGAACGAGACGATACTTGATGCAAGATGCACAAAAAACAGCCTGAGAATCGTCAGAATGCCAGACTATTGAGTGCTAAACCCTTAATCGCTTGCCAGACGACACGGGCTATGGTACTATTGCCCAAGGTCATGCTCTAATCTGTACGCACAAGGATCCCATAGCCTGCTTTGAACCATCGGACAGGTCAATTGGCGAGAACCTTCACGGTCGTCGATAGAAAATGCCCGAAAAATTTAAAGGAGGCATACCATCATGCCGGACAAAACACTGAATTGCAAAGATTGCGGAGTTGAATTCATCTTCAGCGAAGGCGAACAGGCTTTCTACGCTGAAAAGGGCTTCACCAATGAGCCCCTCCGTTGCCCGGATTGCCGCAGAGCCAGAAAGCAGCAGCGCAACAACGAGCGTTACAACAACAACAGCTGGTAATCGGCCGAAGCATCGCTTCACTCAGGACCGTCTCTCGCAAGGGAGACGGTCTTTTTATGTTCAGTTTTCTGACGCCATTTGGTCGAGCCGATGTCAAATGGAATATTCGATAAAGTTTGTGGAATTTCGAGTAAAGACAAACCACAGCCAGACTTGCTAAGCTTACGCCATGAGAACGGTTGCACGCTTTACATCGATTCTGCTGCCTATCCTGCTGGTCCTTCTGTCAGTGCTCGTAACGACCGGCTGCACGGCAAATGACCCGCCGCGGTATGCGCTTTGCATGAGTCATCTGACCAACCATTTTACCAACACGCTGGCTGCGTCGGCTCGTGCCAGAGCCAGTGAGCTGGGTGTGGAGCTGATCGTACTTGATGCTCAGCAGGATATTGCCCGGCAAAAGGGCCAGATCGAAACGCTGCTCGGAGACGGCATTGCTGGCCTGGTGATCGAGCCTGTGGCAGAAACTGGATTGGAAAACGTTCTCGCGACAGCCAGGAAGGAACAGATTCCGGTTGTCCTTGTCACCCAGAGGGTCAACGATCCGGCATCTTATGATTGCTTCGTCGGTACGGATTCTTTTATCGGTGGCCAACGCGAAATGACCGCCTGCGTCGAAGCCATCGGTCGCAAGGGTGACGTCGCAGTTCTAAAAGGTCCAGTCGGTTCCCAGGCAGCCCGTGCACGCTATGCCGGTTACCTGACTGTCTTGCAAGACCAGCCTGATGTTCGGATCGTGGCTGAGCTCAATGCCGACTGGAAAACTGACAAGGCAGAGGCCATTGTCAACAACTGGCTCCTGGCTGGCAAACCAATGGATGCGATTGTCGCCCAGAATGACGAAATGGCGATCGGAGCAGTAAACGCCTTGCGTACAGCTGGTCTGACCGGTCTGATCCAGGTTTTTGGCATGGACGCTTCCGACCAGGCCTTGCAGGCCATCCGCCAGAATGAAATGACCGCAACGGTTTCCCAGCAGACGGCCATCCAGGGCAGCAAGGCACTGGATATCTGCTACGGGCTCTCCCGCGGGGAGACTTTTCCGGATGAGATCCTCGTCCCGCAGGTACTCATCAACAGACAAAACATCGATACGATCGAGAATTAAGGAGGAGCTTGCCATGCCTACCATCAAATACCGGGTGAATCTTTCGCCTGTCGAACGTGGCCGACTCGAACAGATGCTGACCTATGGACGACTCGATCGCAGGGCCAGCATGCACGTCCGTGTCCTGCTCCTGGCGGACGAGCAACGGTCCGGCAAGAAAATGAGTGAACAGGCCATCGCCAGGGAACTCGGGATTAATTCTCAGACCGTTCATACCATTCGCCGCCGCTATTCCCTGAATGGTCTGGAAGCCGCCATCAATCGCAAGCAGCGCTCCAAAGCATCTACTGGCATGCGCATCACACCCGATGTCCGCACCCAGATCATCGCTCTCAGCCAGTCAACCCCACCTGTCGGAAAATCGCGCTGGACCCTGCGCCTTCTGGCCCATCATGCCATTGCTCAGCATATTGTCGACCGAATATCCCACGAGACAGTCGGTCAAGTCTTAAAAACAGCAGGGCAACAAGGTATAATCTAACCATCATTTCCTCGAAAGGCATCATGCATGCGCAACAGCATCAAGAACCGATTGTTGAAAACCTTCGCCTTGATGGTTGTCCTGCCCGTGCTCGCTCTTTTCATCCTGCTGAACTTCATTTACTGGATCACGTCCTATTGGACCATTGTCGACCAGGCGACGGCTGTCCTCGATGAAGCAGAAAATGCTGTCACGGCCAAATTTGACCGCTACGAGGCCCTGCTTTCCTTTCTGGAAAAGGACCTGGAGCTGATCGAAGCCAGCCGGTATCACAACGGACAATTTGTTCCCCAGGCCGAGTTGCAGAAGCTGAATCTCCTGGCGGATGGGTATGCCTCCAGCATTGCCAGCATCAGCCACCTGACCTTGTTGTACCAAAATGGATTATTTCTGTGTACACAGGAGCATCTCGAGGAACCGGAGTATTCCCTGATGGCTGACTGGTACGAAGCAGGCCTGGCTGAACCGGAACAAACGCATTACATCAGTTACAATGCTGGGGAAAATCCGCTGCTGCTGGATACACCCCACTATGCCAGCAGCCTGGTGGTCAGCCGTGCGATCTGTGATCCTGCTGGGCAACCGGTTGCAGTCGTCAACCTGACCATCCTTGGGGAGGACTTGGGCGGCTTGCTGACAGCTCCCTATGGCCAGCAAGGTGGACAAACCTATCTGGTGACACCAGACGGCACGCTGGTCAACTCCCCCCTGCGCTACGATGAGCTGGCGGGAATCGACAATCGCAATTATCTTAAGACAGAGCGCCAATTGAGCGAAATTCCGCTGACAATTGTCAATTTCATGCCGCTGCGACCGTTCTTCACCCAGCAATACCTGACCCTGTCCCTGGGCATCCTGAGCAGTCTGGTCTTCATGCTGTTCTTTGTCTCCCATGCGAGATTCACTGTGCAACAGTTTGTCAGGCCGATCGAAGACCTGCGTGGACTGATGTACCAGGCCCAGCATGGCAATCTCCTGGTCTCCTATCAGCCGGATACCCAGGACGAATTCGAAGACCTGGCTGAGAGTTTCAACCAGATGGTCGCCGAACTCCGGCGCTTGATCGACCAGGTGTACATCGAACAATCCAGTAAACGCAAAGCGGAAGTCAAAGCGCTGATGGCCTCGATCAAGCCTCATTTCCTTTACAACACACTGGAAACCATCCACTGGATGGCGCGACGCTATGGTGCCAACGATATTGTCGAAGCTGTGGATGCCTTGTCCGATCTGTTCCGGGTTGGGTTTTCAGCCAACCATGAGCTGGGGACCGTGGAAAATGAGTTTAACCATGTCGAAAGCTATCTGAAAATCCAGAAACTGCGCTATCACGACATTCTTGACTATTCGCTGGAGATGGAACCGGCCGTGCGCGATTTGCCCGTGATGCAGACCATCCTGCAGCCGATCGTCGAAAATGCGCTGTACCACGGGATCAAAGAGAGTGGCAATCCCGGCCGGATCGACATTCAGGCCTGGCGGGAAAATGACACCCTGCTGATGGTCATCCGTGACAATGGCCGGGGCATGACGCCAGACATACTCGATCAGCTCCTGCTGACCATCAATCAGAGAAGTGATCTCGATCCGTCCCGCGGCCATGGCTTGCGCAACGTCCAGCAGCGACTGGCCCTGACCTATGGCAGCCCTTATGGCATCACCATCCAGAGTGAACCGAACCAGGGTACGACCGTGACCCTGCGCCTGCCTGTCCTGGCGTTGAGGGAAGAGTCTGCAGACCAGCGATTCCATATGGGAGGTGACCAGACCGATGCCCTATAAAGTCCTGATCGCTGATGATGAACGGGTGATCCGGGAAGGAATGGCCACGCTGATTGACTGGATCCAGCTCGGATTTACGGTCTGTGGCCTGGCTGCCAATGGCCTCGAGGCTTTGGAGATGATCGCCGAAGCCAAACCGGACCTCATGCTGGTTGACATCCAGATGCCGCAGGTGTCCGGTCTGCTCCTGATCGAGAAAGCCAAGGCGATCGCACCTGACCTGGAATTCATTATCATCACGGGCCATGATGAGTTCGATTTCGCCTGGCAGGCGATCAACCTGGGCGTACGCGACTATCTGCTCAAGCCAGTCAAGGAACATCGGCTGCTCGAATCTGTGGACCGGATCCGCAAGGAAATGGACCGGCAGCGGCGCAGCAAAGAGCAGTACGACTTTGCCATGGCCCAGCTCCAGAAGAATATGACGGTGCTCAGGGACCAGTTTCTGCAGCAGCTGATCCAGGGTCAGCTGGTTCAGGAAGAAATCGATGAAATGCTTGGCTTCCACAAACTGCAGGCAGGCTTTGACCATTTTTGCCTGCTGCGCCAGAGTCGTCAGGGCAGACTGTCAGGCAATGGCGAATGGGACCGCCAGTTGTTGCGCTTTGCGGTCCAGAATATCTTTGAAGAATTGCTGTCACACTGTGGTCCCTCTGTCTGTACCGCAGATATGAAGTCCAATTTGTTTGCTTTGGTCAAAGTGGAAAACATCAAGAGCTGGCAGCAATTGCCGAGGGCGCTGGCTGAAGCGATGCACCAGACGCTCGATCTGGATATCCGACTGGACCAGGCATGCTTTGGACAGGACTGGACGTTGATACCAGATCAGTATGAAACCTGGACCCAGAACCAAGTCCGCCCGGTCAATCCACTGACTGAACGAGCCTTTGCCTACATCGCCGAACATTACAGCGACCCGGACTTGAGCTTTCGCCGCATTTGTGAAGCGCTCTTTGTCAGCTCGAGCTATCTGAGCAAAATTTTCAAGCAGGATACCAACGAAACCTTTGTCGACTACCTGGCCAAATACCGGATCCAGAAATCGCTCCAGCTCCTGGCCAATCCTGAGATCCGGATGTACGAGATTGCCAGTGACGTTGGTTATAAATCCCAGCAGTATTTTTCCGCTGCGTTCAAGAAAATTCTGGGGGTCTCGCCGACAGAATACCGCGCTCGCGAATTTGGCACCGGGGCCTGAGGCACTGGTGCGTGAAGCCACCTTGTCAAGACAGGCCTCCGGTCCGTGAATGACCGGGGGCCTGTCTGAGGTATGCGTGAGTTAAGGATTGTAGGTCAGATGGTCGCCGCGGGAGAGGTCAATGTCAAATCCGACGCTGCGGATGCGGCCTTCGATGCAGACGCGGCATTCGGCTGCTTCGTCACCGGTGCAGATTTTGCCATCATAGAGGCTGTAGTCCTTGCGGTTGACCGTCGGTGTCAGATTGGGCATGACGACATTGGCACCGGCCTTGAGGCCTTTTTCGCGTCCCTTGTGATCGAGCGATCCGAGCGCGGTGGTGGCCGGGATCAGGGCACTGGGCAGGGTGAGGCGGGTGAGGGCGACCATGACCAGCGTGTCCTCGACGGTGCCAGCCGGTTCATGGGCAAAGGGCGTGTTGCTGGCGGGGATGAACGGGCCGATGCCGACCATGTGTGGCTGGAGGTCGCGCAGGAAGACGAGATCATTGGCCAGATGCGCAGCGGTCTGGCCTGGCGGGCCGACCATGAATCCAGCTCCGGTCTGGAAACCGATTTCCTTGAGGTCATACAGGCAGCGCTTGCGGTTCAGCAGATCGAGCTCAGCCGGGTGGAGCATGGCGTAGTGCTCGGGTGTTGCACTTTCATGGCGCAGCAGATAGCGGTTGGCACCGGCATCAAAGAAACGCTGATAGCTGGCGCGGTCCTTTTCACCCAGGGACAAGGTGATCGCACAGTCGGGGAAACGACTGTGGACATCGCGAATGATGTCGACCATGAGGTCATCCGTGTAATACGGGTCTTCACCGCTCTGGAGGACGAAGGTGCGGTAGCCTAGTTCATAGCCAGTCTGGCAGCTCTGGAGGATCTCCTCCTGGCTGAGCCGATAGCGGTTGACGGTGCAATTGCCAGCCCGGATGCCACAATAATAGCAGTCGTTGGCACAGTAGTTGGAGAATTCGATCAGGCCACGGAAGAAAACCCGGCGGCCATAGAGACGGTCGCGCAGGTCAGACGCGGTCTGGCAGAGTGCGTCGCGCAGACCTTCATCTGCCCGGGCGGTCTCGATGACGTCCACCAGGGCAGGAGCTTTGAGTGCAGCGCCGGAGGCAAGTTCGGCCACCGTACGCAGGAAATCAGCTGGCGACAGTCTCATAGGTATTTGTCCCGCTCCCCTTGCTTGATCTTGGCGATGTTCTTTTTGGTCAGCTCCTGGATATCCGGCCTGGTGATTTTCTCCATTTCCTGCTCGATCAGGGCAAATCCCTGGTCCTGCAACTCGCTGCTACCATAGTCGAGCAAGTACTCGGCCAGCGTTGCCAGGGCATTGGGCTGGCAGACATTTTTGATCTGGCCGCTCTTGGCCAGCTGCATGAAACGGTCACCTGTCCGGCTCATCCGGTAGCAGGCTGTGCAATAGCTGGGGATCAGTCCTTCGCTGATCATCCAGCCGATGATTTCGCCAGCACTGCGTTCATCGCTGAGTGCAAACTGGATCGCTGCCGATTTTTTCTTGATCTTATTGACGGCATACCCGCCGACACCGACCGCGGATTCAGCGCTCATCTGGGTGATGCCGCAGTCGATCAGGTCTTTGCGCATGTTGGCTGATTCACGTGTGGAAATGATGATCCCTGTGTAGGGAACCGCAACGCGGATGATCGCCACCAGCTTTTTGAACAGCTCATCATCGATGGCGTAGGGATACGTCTGGTTTTCCGTGCCTTTGGCGGGGCGGATGCGAGGTGCGGAAATGGTATGGAAACCGACTTTCCAGGTTTTTTCGAGGTGTTCGTTGTGCAGCATCAGGGCAAGGGTCTCGAACAGCGGATCGCCGAGGCCGAACAGCACGCCGCCGCCGACATCGTCGATGCCACCCTGCTGGGCGCGGTCGAATGCCGTGGTGTGCCAGGCATAGTCGCTCTTGGGACCGGCCGGATGGTAATAGGCGTAGACCTCGGGATCATAGGATTCCTGGAACAGGATGTACGTGCCGATATTGGCGGCCTTGAGCTTCTCGTAGTTCTCTACCGTGGTCGCAGCGATGTTGACATTGATGCGTCGAATTTCGCCTTTGTCGACTTTGGTGTCATAGACGGTCTTGATACAGTCGAGGATGTAGTTGATGTCACATTTTTCGTCGTCTTCTCCGGCCTCCAGGGCAATGCGCTTGTGGCCGAGCCGGATGATGGCCTCAGCCTCGGTGCGGACCTCGTCCTGGGACAGCTGGCGGCGGTTGAATTCATTGCCGCACTGATAACCGCAATAGCGGCATTCGTTGACACAATGGTCACTGACATAAAGCGGCGCAAAAATGACGATGCGCTGGCCGTAGATGGCTTCCTTGATCTTGCGGGCGATGTGGAACAGCCGCTCCAGATGCTCGGGCTTGGTTAATTTCAGCAGCACGGCAACCTCGTGGTGGGTCAGGCCGGCAAAAGAAGCTGCCTTCTCAAAAATGCGATTGATTTCCTGTTCGCTGGCGTTACCGGCCTCAGACAGGGTCTGGCGGATGTAGGCTGGATCAATGAAGCTGACGGACTGTTTTCTGGTTTCCTCGACTGGCATAGGACTCCTCTTTCAAATCAAACGGATTTACGGGATATAGCAGCTTTGACCTGAACGCCGGGGATCGACCCCAATTTGCCCGTCAGGCTGTTGATGCGGTCAACCGGACCGACAAGGGTCAGGCTGATCACGGCCATCTGATGTTCGTCAAATGGGATCCCCATCCGCCCGCGCACGATATCGTGGTAGGCAGACACCACATCATTGAACAGATGCTGGCTGGATCCCGGATTTTCCAAAATGGCACTGATGACGGCGATGCGATTCACGGCTCGACCTCCTGTTACCTGGCTGGCGTCAAAAAAGCCCTTTCTGCTCCAGCGTGATGATCAGACGCCAAAGCAAAAAGGGCCCCGTATACCCTGTTTTCGATGTGCGTCCCCTTTTGCCTGAAGTACCAGCGTCATTGTATCCGCGCAGCCCTTGCAGCATCAGGTTTCGAGTTGTGAATCAATTCGCCGGGATGGCTGGGCGCCAATCCGGAAAATCCAATCGGATTTGTCAAAATCCTGCTGTTATGATGGACCATAAACGTTTCCGAGTCAATAGCCATGGCTACGAAAATGGCGCTCAAGACCGGACACAGCCGACTGGCCGGGGGGCAGGAGCGGGAGGTGGCGGTGGGGGCGCGAGAGGATAGGGAGACCAAGTCTGGACACCGGTGCGGAATATTCCGCAAATGGGGTCGGCCTTCGGGCCAAGTCTGGACACCGGTACGGAATATTCCGCAATTGGGGTCGGCCTACCTAGATGGAAGTAAAAATGACCGCCTCGAAACAGCTGCGGCTGTAGGCTCCGACGGAGTGCTCAAGATTTTCCTCGCAAGTGCGCCGACCTAGCGACGGAAATTTCCAACTCTATGTCGGAGCACCAAAGTGGAAGTTTTCCGGTGCTCCACGTAGACATTGCGGCTCTAGGGCCTGCGGGAATATCAGAGATTTTCCTCGCAAGTGCGCCGACCCCAAATCTGGAAAATTCCAGATTTGGATCCACTCTTCAGCCAAGTCTGGCACGAAATCTGGAATTTTCCTCAGCAGTAGCCATACTTCGCTGCGCCCGTCTCGCGCCCACCGCCTACACGTCCCGTCTTGCTCCCACACGCCCCTCGCTCTGGCAACGGCCGCATGGTAAGATGGAATCCATGAAAAACGAAATTCTCAAGCAGCTCGCCATTGCGTATTTGTCCGGACAGGATTTTGTCTCGGGTGCCAAGTTGGCTCAGGACCTGGGTGTCAGCCGGATGGCGGTGTCCAAGTCGATCCAGAACCTGACGGTATCTGGCTTGCCGATCGATAGCGTCAAGCACCACGGCTATCGGCTGGCTTTTTTCCCTGACCTGATGCTGGAGCCTCTCCTGAACGCTGCCTTCGCTCGGCAACAATGGCAGGCCATCTCCCCGGTGGCGCATGCATTTGCCAGTGTTGACTCCACCAATCTGGCGGCTCGCCGCGGTGCGGACGCAAAGGACCCGACGGGATCGGTCTATGTGGCAGAGGAACAGACGGCTGGTCGCGGTCGACGGGGCAAAAGCTGGCGCTCCCTGGCTGGGGAAGGGTTGTGGTTTTCCCTGCTGCTCAAGCCTGACTTGCCCCCGGAACAGCTAGCGCCAGTCACGCTCTTTGCGGGCCTGTGTGCAGCGACTGCTCTGCGCGACCTAACGGGCCTCGATATCCAGCTCAAATGGCCCAACGACCTGGTGATTTTACCGGAGGGCAGGAAAGTCGGCGGGATTCTGACCGAAATGCTGGTCGAGGAAAACCAGGTGGCAGCAGTCGTGGTCGGCATCGGCATCAATGTGCATACGCTGGCCTTTCCGGCAGACTTGCAGGCCATGGCGACTTCCCTGGATTTGGCGCTGCAAGCGGGCGGGCCTTTGGAACAGCACCGGAACCTGAACCGGATCGACCTGCTCGCCGCCATTCTGGCCGAATGGGACCGCCGCTGGCCGCAGTTTTTGGCCGAATCGCCGGACATTGGCAACGACTCTGGAAAATCGTCCTGGATCAGTGATTATCGGACCATCTGTGCGACCTTGGGCAGGCCGGTTGAAGTTCATGCGGCCACTGGCGACATCTGGTCAGGCGTGGCTGAGCAACTTGCCCCTGGGGGCGATTTGCTGGTTCGCAGACCGGATGGCGCGTTGATCCAGGTTTCTGCTGGTGATGTGTCTGTACGTGGTTTGTTAGGATATCAGTAATTTCCGGTAAGGGGCAGACGGCACAACTCAGTTAGTAAACCTTTCAGTCATGCAAGTTGACAATTTGTTTGCTTTGAGACATACTACTTATCACTGCAAGAGAATCCGTACATTCATCTCAATCTGGTTTTTCATCAAGGAGATTGCCATGAAATTGTCGACACGAGACATGACCTTGGTCTCATTATTTGCTGTGCTTTCGATCATCGGGGCCAAGGTGTCCCTGCCAATCCTGGCCATTCCGTTCACCTTCCAGTTCATCATCAGTCTGTTGACGGGTATCGTCCTCGGAGCGCGGCGGGCATTGCTGGCCCAGGGGCTCTATCTGCTGATGGGCCTCATCGGTTTGCCGGTTTTTGCCAAAGGAGGTGGACTGGCCTATGTGCTCGAGCCGACCTTTGGCTATCTGATCGGCATGGCGTTGGGCGCTGGTCTGGTTGGCCTGGCGGCTGATCGGCTGGATCCAAAACGGACAGGTTTGAAGCCGTGGACCATTGTGCCGTTCAATTTCCTGGCCTTGGCGCTGGTTTACGCGATCGGTGTCGCCTATTTATTCGTTGTCATGAACCTGTATGTGGGAAAAGATATGACATTTCTTAAAACGATCCAGGTCGGCATGATCCCTTTTCTGGTCAACGACAGCATCTATTGCGTTCTAGCGGCTTTGCTCGGGCCGCGCCTGCGCCGGATCCCTTCGCTGCGTAGCTGAAAACAGCACAGACTGAAGCCAAGGCTAAAAAAATATCGGATACTCAGCGGTTCCCGGTGCATGTCCACTGATCAACCACGTGCTGCAATTCAGCGAGCTTGTCAGCGGGCAAAGCGCCAACCCCTGTCAGGGGGTAGGGGATTCCCAGCTGTCCATATTTGCTGACCCCTAACGTATGGTAGAGGAGTAGCTCGATTTTCTCAATCTGCAATTGAGGATAACGCTGGAGAAATTGGCCAAATTCTGCGACATCTTCGGCTGTGTCATTCAGGCCTGGTACAATGACCTGACGGATCCAGATGGTCTGTTGCCGTTCGTTAGCCAGCTCAAGGAACTGCTCTAGACCGGCCATCGAGCAACCGGTCAGTGCCTGAAATCCGGCAGCCGAAGAGGATTTGATGTCGAGCAGAACCAGATCGGTGGCTGCCAGGATTTCGGTTAACACGCGCCTGTCGTCGTCGTGAGCACGCTCACTGGCAGAAAAAACAGCGGTGCCGCTGGTGTCCAGGACCGTGTGGATGCCCTCTTTTTTCAGGGCCAACAGCAGGGCCAGCGTGAAGTGCGGCTGGGCCAGGGGCTCGCCGCCGGAGAGCGTCACGCCGCCTGTGGATCCGAAATAAGGCCGCATGCGCCGGGCTTTGGTGATGATCTCCTCGACTGTGACGGAGCGACCGGCAGCCATGTCCCAGGTGTCTGGGTTGTGGCAAAACAGGCAACGCAGCGGGCAGCCCTGGAGAAAAACGACCAGGCGCAGACCAGGGCCGTCGAGCGTGCCGAGCGTCTCGTACGAATGCAGATGGCCGATGATCGGTGCAGCTTGCTCAGGCATGGTGCAGTCGGTTGGCAAACGGGTGCCGCTCAGCCCAGCCGGTCATGGAAGGTGCGTTCCATGACTTCGCGCTGCTGCTCGGGGGAGAGGCGGTTGAAATGGACCGCATAGCCGGAGACCCGGATCGTCAGGTCCGGGTAGAGGGCGGGGTTTTGCATCGCGTCCTCGAGTGTGGCACGACTCAGGACATTGACGTTCAAGTGATGGGCTTCCTGGGAGAAATAACCATTGAGCAGGGCCACGAGATTTTCCGCCTGCTCAGACATGGATTTGCCCAGGGCGGTCGGAGTGAAGGTCATGGTGCAGGAAATGCCGTCGCGGCAGCAGTCGTAGGGGATTTTGGCGACCGCGTTGAGGGCTGCCAGAGCCCCTTCCTTTTCCCGGCCGTGCATTGGATTGGCTCCGGGAGCAAAAGGCTCGCCCTTGCGGCGCCCGTCCGGTGTCGTGCCGGTCTTTTTGCCGTAAACGACATTGGATGTGATGGTCAGGATCGACAGGGTATGCTGGGCACCTCGGTAGCAAGGCGTTTTTTTCAGCTCGCCAAGGAATTTCTCGCACAGGGTTGCGGCGATGGAATCGACTCGGTCGTCGTCATTGCCGTAGCAGGGGAAGTCGCCTTCGGTGATGAAATCGACGATGATGCCGCGCTCGTCGCGGATCGGGGTGACTTGTGCATATTTGATTGCGCTCAGTGAGTCGGCTGCGACAGAGAGACCGGCCATGCCGAAGGACATCACGCGGTTGACCTGGGTGTCATGCAGCGCCATCTGGGTTTTTTCATAGGCGTATTTGTCGTGCATCGCGTGGATGACATTCATCGTGTTGACGTAGAGACGGGCGATCCAGGTCTGATAGAAATTGAACCGGACCATGACATCTGCGTAGTCCAGAGGTCCGTCACCTATGGGATCCTGAACCGGGCCAACTTGCTCGCCGGTGACCTCGTCGCGGCCACCGTTCAATGCCATCAGGAGGACCTTGGCGATGTTGCAGCGAGCCCCAAAGAATTGCATGTCTTTGCCAACCCGGCCAGCGGAAACGCAGCAGGCGATCGCGTAATCGTCGCCGTAGCGCGGCCGCATCAGATCGTCGTTTTCGTATTGCAGCGAATCGGTCTCGATTGACAGCGTGGTGCAGTAGCGCTGGAAGGCTGGGGGCAGCTGGGTTGACCATAGGACGGTCAGGTTGGGCTCGGGTGCCGGGCCGAGGTTTTTCAGGGTGTGCAGATAGCGGTAGGCCGTGCGGGTGACCAGTGTCCGGCCGTCTTCACCCATGCCACCAATCGATTCGGTCACCCAGGTCGGATCGCCGGCGAAGAGTTCGTTGTATTCGGCGGTGCGCAGCTGGCGGGCCATGCGCAGTTTGAGGATGAAATCGTCGACCAGTTCCTGGGCTTTTTCTTCGGTCAGACGACCCGCGTGGAGGTCGTTTTCGATGTAAATGTCGATGAAGGTCGTTGTGCGGCCAAGTGACATCGCGGCGCCGTTCTGTTCCTTGATCGCGGCCAGATAGGCAAAATACAGCCACTGGATGGCTTCGCGCGCATTGGTCGCCGGTTGTGTGATATCAAAACCATAAATCGCGGCCATTTCCTTGAGTTTTTGCAGAAAATCAATCTGGCGGAAAAGTTCTTCCGAAAGGCGGATGTTTTCCTCGGTCATGTCTTCAAGGCCGAGCGCAAGTTTATCCTGCTCTTTTGCCTCGATCAGGCGGTCAACGCCGTACAGGGCGACGCGGCGGTAGTCGCCGATGATCCGGCCGCGACCATAGGCATCGGGCAGCCCGGTCAAAACACCTGTTTTTCGCACCGCTTTCATCTCTGGGGTGTAGACGCGGAAAACGCCGTCGTTGTGGGTCGTGCGGTAGCGGAAATGTTCGAGCACGGATTCGGATAGCTCGTAACCGTAATCCTGGCAGGCCTTCTGGGCCATGCGGATACCGCCAAACGGATTGACACCGCGCTTCAGGGGGCGGGCTGTCTGGAGGCCGACAATGAGCTCAAGCTCGCGATCGAGATATCCAGCCGGATAGTTGGTCAGGGAAGAGACGGTGGTTGTATCGATGTCCAGAACGCCGCCCAGCTCGAGCTCGATCGCCCGCAGCCGGTTGTATTTGGCATTGAGCAGCTGGGTACGCTCGGTCGCTGGCGCAAGGAACGACTCGTCGCCTTCATACGGGGTGTAGTTGGTGCGGATGAAATCCGCGACATCAATCGTCTCCAGCCAGCGGCCAGGTTTAAATGCCTGATGAATAGCTTGCATGTGATCGGTACCTCCTTGCAGCGGCCCAATAAAAAACCCGGGCCAATCCAATACAGATTGCCCAGGCGGTCGACAAGACATTCATGATCCGGTCCCCGATGGTATCCCACCGCGGTGGGACCCCACCGTATTCCGCCAGTTCCAGATCGTCTGGCCCCAGTATAGAGCGGAAAAAGCGCAAGCGTCAAGGGGTGCCGAAAAAGGGCTCTTTGCTTATTACCGTGAAAAGTAGTGCAGAAATATGGCATGGGATCACCCATTGTGCCGCCCCTGGCCCCAGATCGTGAAGTTTCACTTATTGGTGCCGGGGAGGGGTTTGATACATTTCCTGACACGAACCTTAAACCTCCTGTGACTGTAGGATCATAGGGATTCCTTTTCTGAACTTCCGGGAATCGACCCCGACCTGAAAGTTGAAATTTCAAAAACGAGGTCGGGGTCTTTTTTGTGCAATAACGAACCATCAAACCTCAGAGAGCCTGCGGCTGTAAGCTTTGGCGTCACAAAACCACGACGTGCCTGAATTGTCAGGGTGGCCCCAGATCGTGCAACTTCCGCTCCGGGCGTCAGACGTCGCGCCACCCCTGGCCCCCGGAGCGGAAATTTCAATGATTAGGGCCACCCCTGGCAGTAGGTCTGGCACCTTGGACGGAATGTTCCAAGATTGGGGTCGGTGCACCAAAACGGCAATAATCAAATGGGTCTCAAAAACCCTGCAGCAGAGGCTTCTCCAGATCAAGCCAAGATCTTCCACTTTAGTGCTCCGACATAGCAGCGGAAATTTCCGCCGCTATGTCGGAGCACTTATTCGGAACATTTTCGACAAGGCGTCAACCAGCTGCGGCTGTAAGCTTCACAAGAGCCATTCGGATTTTCCCGAAAAGTGGACCGACCCCAAATTGGGAATTTTCCGCGCAGAGGGCCAGACTTAGCCGTAAGTCTGGCACTTATTCGTGAATATTCCGCGAAAAGTGCCACCCCTGGCCGCAGGTCTGGCACCTTGGACGGAAAACTTCCTCCCAACGTGTCACTTTTTACAGAATCAAATGACAACAAACCATGCAACCACCATTCACGGTTCCAGCACGGTCAATAATTGAAAGTCAGGTTGCATCTTTTCAATGCTTTTCACGGTAAT
>CAZGSR010000018.1:0-7791 GCA_964528645.1 uncultured Mageeibacillus sp.
ATTGAAAGTCAGGTTGCATCTTTTCAATGCTTTTCACGGTAATCAGCAAAGAGCCGCTGACACGAACCGGTTGCAAAAAATCGACTCCCAGTGTATCATGGGCTCGTCGCAGCCTTTTTGGCATTTAGGTCGCCTGGGTTACCGACAGTAATTTCATATCGGATCATCTTATCAAGAGTGGTGGAGGGACTGGCCCTTTGAAGCCCGGCAACCGCGGTCAAGCAGCGGTGCCAATTCCAGCAGGTGAAAGCCTGGCAGATGAGGATTGTTTTTTGTATGACCAAGCCTCTTCGCCAGAAGAGGTTTTTTTATTTCAAGTGGCGCCTATTCCCCGCGCCAGAAAGGCAGGATCATTCATGAAGCGAGAAGGACACTGGCTGTTTTCGTCAGAATCGGTGACGGAGGGCCATCCGGATAAAATGTGCGACCAGATCTCGGATGCCATCCTCGATGCGATCCTCGAGCAGGATCCCAAAGCCCGGGTTGCCTGCGAAACGGCAACCACAACCGGCATGGTCATCGTCATGGGCGAGGTGACAACCAGTGCCTATGTCGATATCCAGGGTATCGTGCGTGACACGGTCCGGAACATTGGCTACACCGGTCACGAAGCTGGATTTGACGCTGATGCCTGTGCCGTGCTGACCACCATCCACGAGCAATCGCCGGACATTGCAATGGGTGTCGACCATTCCCTGGAAAACCGTGCTGGCGAGGACTCAGATGAACTGGCGACCGGTGCTGGAGACCAAGGCATGATGTTTGGCTTTGCCAATACCGACACACCCGAACTGATGCCGCTGCCAATTTCCCTGGCCCATGCCCTGACCCGCCGTTTAGCCGAGGTCAGAAAGAACGGCATGGCGGATTTCCTGCGTCCCGATGGCAAGGCCCAGGTTACGGTCGCCTATGACGGGATCAAACCAGTCCATATCGACACCGTCGTCGTATCGACCCAGCACAGTGAATCCGTCAGTTCCCAAGTTCTGGCCGAAGCGATCCGCGAACTGGTGATCGATCCGGTAATCCCCGAAGACTTGATCGATAACAGAACCCGCATCCTGATCAATCCGACTGGGCGCTTTGTCATCGGTGGACCTCAGGGTGACTCAGGCCTGACTGGTCGCAAGATCATTGTTGACACCTACGGTGGCTATGCCCGCCATGGCGGCGGCGCCTTTTCCGGCAAAGATCCGACCAAAGTTGACCGTTCGGCCGCCTATGCCGCCCGCTATGTCGCCAAGAACATAGTCGCGGCAGGTCTTGCAGAGTCATGTGAAATCCAGCTGGCCTATGCCATCGGCGTGGCTCATCCTGTCTCGGTCATGGTGGACACATTCGGCACTGGATTGATTGCAGATTCGCGGATCGTCGAATTGATCGCCAAACATTTTGACTTGCGCCCGGCAGCGATCATCCGGGACCTTGACCTGCTGCGTCCGATCTACCGCCAGGTAGCAGCCTATGGCCATCTCGGCCGACCGGATCTCGACTTGCCCTGGGAACAGACAGACAAAGCCGCCGCACTGCGTGCCGATGCCGGAATCTGACAGGACACTCCAAGGCCAGATCGAAGAGATCATCTTCGAAAATGAAGTCAGTGGCTACAAGGTCCTGGCGATCAGTGGCACGGAAAATTTCATCGCTGTTGGCCAGTTCCCCGGGGTCACGCCAGGTGAACTGGTTGAATTGACTGGCGAATGGGTCGACCATCCCAGACATGGCCGCCAGTTCAAGGCAAGCCACTGCAAGCCTGTGCTCCCCGAAACAGAAGATGCCATTTACCATTACCTCAGCTCAGGCTTGATCAAAGGAATCGGCCCCCGCACAGCTGCCCGCCTGCTCAGTCTTTTTGGAGCCAGGACGCTCGATGTCCTGCGCCACGAGCCGGAAAAAGTGGCCAGGGTCAAGGGGATTGGTGTTAAAAAAGCAGAGAAAATCGCAGCTCAGCTGGCGGAAAAGCTCGAGTATCAGGAACTGGTCCTGTTCTTGTCGCCGCACGGGATCGGGACCGGCCTGATCTTCAGGATCTACCGGGCCTGGGGGTCTCTGGCTGTGGACCGTATCCGCCATAATCCCTACGACCTGGCAGAGGAAATCGACGGCATCGGCTTTTTGACAGCCGACCGGATTGCTTTGTCCCTGGGTATCACCCCGGACCATCCGGAGCGGCTGGCAGGAGCCATGAAATACCAGCAACTGCAAGCAGTCTACCAGGGGCACACCTGGCTGCCACGCGAGGAACTGCTGCTGCAATCCGCCCAGATGCTGGACCGGTCCCCCACGGATCTGCAACCCGTCCTGGAAAACCTGGTCCAGACGGGCCAGCTGGTTGCCTTTGACGATCTGGCTGGATCTGCCACAGCCGGCATCAGAGCTTTTGCACCCCTGCTTGCCGATGAAACGCCGCTGTCAGGTCGCCGTCTGGCCTTGCCAATCTATTACCAGATGGAGAAATCAGCTGCCCGTCGTCTTATGAGTTTGCTCCAGACAGCGCCATCTTGCTTTTCTACCTGGCAGGATGAAACGACTGCCGAGTCCATCCTTGCTGAAACCAGCGCTGAATTGGAACTCGATCTGGCACCAGAACAGTCCATGGCTCTGAAAATGGCCTTGCGCGAGTCTTTTTCCATTCTCACAGGTGGACCTGGAACGGGTAAAACGACCATCATCCGAGTCCTGACAGACTGCTTCAAACGCAAGGGGGGCAAGGTGCTTCTGGCCGCTCCCACCGGTCGAGCCGCCCGGCGTCTTTCAGAATTGACTGGTTGCCCGGCCCAGACCCTGCACCGCTTGCTGGCCCTGCCTTTTGGCGGCCAGTCTGGCCCGCCCGATGGTGCCGCAGCCTGGCTGGAAATGAGCGGGGATGTGTCCCTGAATTGTGATCTGCTGGTGGTCGACGAAGTCTCCATGCTCGACATTGTCTTATTTCGCAGCCTGCTGGATGCAGTTATCCCCGGGACACGGGTCCTCCTGGTTGGCGATGCCGACCAGTTGCCAGCTATTGGCCCCGGACAGGTCCTGTTGGACTTGCTCGCCAGCGGGACTGTTCCAGCGGTCCGCCTGACCCAGGTGTTCCGGCAGTCAGCCCAGAGCCTGATTGTCAGAAACGCCCACCAGATCCTGAAGGGGCAGAAGCTGGAACTGGACCAAAGCTTTGCCAGTAATTTCATCTTTGTGGTCAAAGAGCAGACGGATGCCATGGCCCAGGCAGTGGTCAAACTTTACAACGAGATTTTGCCCCGGCAGTACGGTTTTGATTCCCAGAAGGATGTCCAAGTCCTGACCCCCTCGCACAAAGGCCCTGCGGGCACAGTTGCCCTGAACCAGACTCTGCAAGGTCCGGTCGACGAAGAAAGTGCCATCACCGCCCATGGTGTCCGTTTTTGCCTCGGCGACAAGGTTATGCAGATGAAAAACCAGTATGAACTGGGCTGGACATTGATTGATGCGGAACCGGATAAACCAGATAAAGGCAAGGGTGTGTTCAATGGTGAAGCTGGGACCATCACCCATCTGGACACGGAAGAGGACGAACTGACTGTTTTATTTGACGATGGCAGAGAGGTGTGCTACGACCGTGGCGCACTGGAAGACCTGGATCTGGCTTATGCCATCACCATCCACAAAAGCCAGGGCAGCGAGTACCCGGTGGTCATCCTCGTGATACCACCCACTGCACCACGTCTTCTGACGCGCAATTTACTGTATACGGCCGTGACCCGGGCCAGGCAAAAATTGCTGCTGGTTACTTCCCGGGCGATTTTGGCTGGCATGCTGGCCAATAGCCAGACCAACAGCCGCAACACCAGCCTGAAAGAGTGGCTGGCCTGCATGAAATCGCGGCAACCAGGCTGTGATGTTTGACCACACCCGTTTGTCAGATGTCCTGTTTCCAGATACTTGCCTGATTTGCCGGCGCAGTGTCAGCGCCAGCAGTGGCATCCCTAATCTGTGCCGCCAATGCCTGGGCAAACTGCCCTGGCGAACCACAGATGCAGTCATGCCCTGGCCAGATGACTTGACCTTGGATTGGCCCGGGAAATCGCAACCTCCGGTGCCTGGCCACCACGCTTTGTCGCTCCGGCAAAGCGAAATCATCGTTGCCTGTAACTACGAACCCCCAATTCGTGAGGGTCTGCTGGCGATGAAGTTTTCCGACGCAAGTGAATGGCACCAGCTGCTGTCCGGACTCCTGGCACAGGCTGTCCGGAGACGGCCACATCGCTATTCGGCTGTCATAGCCGTTCCCCTCCATAACCGGCGACTGGCAGAGCGCGGGTATAACCAGGCAGGTCTTCTGGCCCGGGCGCTGGCAGCAGAGCTGGACTTGCCGGACTGGTCCGGCTGGATCAGCCGGACCCGGCAGACCGAGCGCCAGAGTGCACAACAAAGCCGGCAGGCCCGGCTTGCCAATCTGGCTGGTGCGTTTGCCTGGTCAGGGCCCAAGGATTTGAGAGCTGCCCGAGTCCTGCTGGTCGATGATATCCTGACCACAGGGGCTACCCTGGCCGCTGCTGCCCGGCCTTTATTTGCCTGCGGTGCATCTGTGACCGGCCTGGTAGTGGCATCCGGCCATCACAGTGTGGTTCCCGGGCCAGTCAAGTGAGCCAGGATACCGTCTCCGCCTGACAACAGAGTGGCAAGCCTGCATGCAAGGTGCGGGTTCACAAAAGTTCCGCCAGACGGTATACTGGAGACAGCCTGGTATGCTCGTATCCTTTCAATTTTTGAACCAACATGACGTAAACGGGAGTCTGGAGTTAGCGTGAAATACGGTCAGGTCTCCAAGCTTCGGCTTGACAGAGAAAGACCAGAGGTCACCGCAGGACACCCACCTGGCAAAATGCTAGGTGTCAAAAAGGAAGGAACGGCATCCCGGGTCTTTTCGCGCTTTGGGGGATTGCTCCAGAAAATGTTGCTTGGATTACCGGGCCAGCCTCTGATCTATGATATACTTTTAGCGCAAAAATCTGTATGAAATGCATTCTGATGCAACGCAAAGCCAACCTGGCAAGGTGCGTGACGGGGGATGCAAGAGGGGAACTCCATGGGATTGCTCGCCGATGCAAAATCCATCGTCCAGCGTGACCCGGCGGCCAAGAATATCTGGACCGTCCTTCTTTTATATCCTGGCTTCCATATCCTGATCTTCCATCGCCTGGCGCACTGGTTTTACCGCCACCATCTGCATTTCCTGGCCCGCTGGATCTCCCAGTACGGCCGTTTCTGGACAGGTATCGAAATCCATCCCGGCGCCAGGATCGGCAAAGGGCTCTTTTTTGACCACGGCATGGGAATTGTCATAGGGGAAACGGCCGAGATCGGCGACAATTGCACGATCTTCCACGGGGTCACACTGGGTGGCACCGGCAAGGACAAGGGCAAACGCCACCCGACACTGGGCAACAATGTCCTGATCGGGGCAGGCGCCAAATTGCTCGGACCCTTCCGGGTTGGAGACAATGCCATGATCGGGGCCAATTCCGTCGTGCTCCATGAAGTCCCGGACAATGGCACCGTCGTCGGCGTTCCCGGCAAACTGGTTCGCCACAAAGGCAAACCTGTCAATCATGGGGCATTGCTCGACCACGACCGGGTGCCTGATCCGATGGAACAGGAACTTTGCCAGCTCCTCCACCGTGTCGCTTCTCTGGAAAAGGCCCTGACCGAATATACGGGTCACGAAATCCACAATCCGTTCAAGGACCGGCTGACCAGTTTGTCCTGTCCCATACCGCCACCTGCCAAATCCCATTCCAAAGACGCAAACTGATTATTGGAGGCCAGACACTGTGATCCGCATCTTCAACACCGAAACCCGCAGCAAAGAAGAACTCAAGACCATCGAGCCCGGCAAGGTCAAGATGTACGTCTGCGGTCCGACTGTCTACAATTTTTTCCACCTGGGCAATGCCAGGCCCTTTATTACGTATGACACCTTTCGCCGTTTCCTGCTCTACCGTGGCTATGCGGTCGATTATGTCCAGAATTTCACTGATATCGACGACAAGATGATCAAACGTGCCAACGAAGAAGGCATCACCGTCCGCGAGCTGGCCGACCGTTTCATCGATGAATATTTCAAGGATGCCGATGGCCTCAACATCAAGCGGGCCACCGTCCATCCCCGGGCAACTGACACCATGGATGAAATCATCGCCATCATCAAGACCCTCGAGGACAAGGGCTATGCCTATGCCACTGATGATGGGGTCTATTTCGACACTGACAAATTTGCGGCCTATGGCAAACTGTCACACCACAAGCTCGACGAACTGGAAGCCGGGGCCAGTGACCGTCTCGGCTCTTCTGACCAGGGCAAGCGCCATCCAATGGACTTTGCCCTCTGGAAATTCAAAAAACCGGGTGAACCGGCCTGGGACAGTCCCTGGGGCGAAGGCCGGCCTGGCTGGCATATCGAGTGCTCGGCCATGGTCCGCAAGCATCTCGGGGAGACGATCGACATCCACGGCGGTGGCCAGGACCTCGTTTTCCCGCACCATGAAAATGAAATCGCCCAGAGCGAGGCTGCCAATGGCAAGCCGTTCGCCCACTACTGGATGCACAATGGATTCATCAATGTCGACCAGGAGAAAATGTCAAAATCAGCCGGTAATTTCTTCACGGTCCGCGACCTCGTCCAGCAGTTCAGCTATGACGTCCTGCGTTTTTTCATGCTCACCGGCCACTACCGCATGCCGATCAATTTCTCAGGAGAACTTTTGACTGCAGCCCAGAATGGCTGGGAACGGATCAAAACCTGCGTCGAAAACCTCGACTTTGTGGCGTCCCATGCTCCGGCGGACCTGGCTGAGCAAGCGGGCCCTGTTGCGGCCAGCCTTCTGGACGCGTGCGGCCAGGCCCGTACCGGTTTCATCGCTGCCATGGAGGATGACCTGAATACTGCCGACGCCCTGGCTGCCATTTTTGAACTCGTCCGGGCAGCCAATACTGCTGCAGCTGTGCAGGGGATCGACCCTGCAGCCCTTAAAACGGCTGCCGCGACCCTGCGGGAGTTGCTGGATGTCCTCGGTTTGAATCCAAACCGGGGAGAAGAAATTCCCACTGAGATCCTGGTTCTGGTTGAGGAGCGGACCGCCGCGAAAAAGGCCCGGGATTTCCAGAAAGCTGATGCGTTGCGCGCCCAGGTGCTTGAGCTCGGTTTTGAAATCAAAGATACCCCGCAAGGACCAAAGGTCAGCCCGCGATGATCCGACCTGACTTTACGGGCGACTGGCGAGAGTTGCCGGTATCGACATTGGCCTACGTCGGCGATGCTGTGTATGAGTTATATGTCCGCTTGTCCCTGTGCCGGCGCAGCGTATTCAATTCAGGTGAATTGCATCGCCAGGCCATCCGCCTGGTCAAAGCGTCCGCTCAGGCGGAAGGTGCCAAGACCATCCTGCCGCTGTTAAATGAAGCAGAAGATGCAATTTTCCGCCGTGGCCGCAACAGCCAGCCATCGAGCCAATCCAAAAGCGCCGACCCGGTTGATTACCGGATGGCAACAGGGCTCGAAGCCCTGATCGGTTATTTATATTTGAACAACCAAGAAGAACGGCTTTTGCAACTGATGCAAATCCTGGTGGAGGAAAAACACAATGTCCAGACCGAACAATCCTGATCATGGCTTCGGCCGCGAGGGTGACAGCAAACGCAGACCGGGTGGAGACCATTCCGGACCATCGCAGAATCGCCCCGGACGCCGCGATGCCGGACCGGGCTTCCATCAGGAAGATCGCGGCCCACGTCAGCCGCGCAAACCTTTTGCCGGCGGCGACCGTCCCA
>CAZGSR010000018.1:7891-53427 GCA_964528645.1 uncultured Mageeibacillus sp.
GCTATGGCGACCGCGCCCCCCGCGGCGATCGACCCAGCTACGGAGACCGCCCCCCTCGTGGCGATCGACCCAGCTACGGAGACCGTGCCCCACGTGGCGACCGTCCCAGCTACGGAGACCGCCCCCCTCGTGGTGACCGTCCGAGCTATGGCGACCGCGCCCCCCGCGGCGATCGACCCAGCTACGGAGACCGCCCCCCACGCGGCGATCGTCCCAGCTATGGCGACCGCCCCCCTCGTGGTGACCGTCCCAGCTACGGCGACCGCGCCCCTCGTGGTGACCGTCCGAGCTATGGCGACCGTGCCCCACGTGGTGACCGCCCCAGCTATGGCGACCGTGCCCCACGTGGTGACCGCCCCAGCTACGGCGATCGGCCCTTCCGCAAAGAGCGCCGCGAAGAAACTGATTTCGAGACTACGCCAACCAGTGCCTTCCGTTCTCCGCCGCCGACCCCGACCTTTGTCCGCAAGGTCGCCAAAGACCTGCCTGTTGAGTCTGCAGTCAGCATAGATACTCCGGAAGAAGAAAATCTTGAACCTGAAGCCGGTTCACCGGATCGCCTCGAAGGTCGCAATCCCATCCAGGAAGCCCTCAAGGCTGGCCGTACGTTCAACAAGCTCTGGGTTGCGAAAAGAGATGGCAAGCCAGACCTGATCCTGGCCCGAATCGTGGCTCAGGCCAGGGAAGCGGGTGCCGTGATCATGGAAGTTGAGCGCAAAACCCTCGACCAGATGTCCGAAACGAAAGCGCATCAGGGTGTGATTGCCCAAGTGGCAGCCCATGAGTATGTCGAATTGGATGATTTGCTGGCTTCGATCAAGGAAAAAGGGGAAACACCTTTCCTGGTGATGTTGGATGAACTGCAAGATGGGTACAATCTCGGTTCTGTCCTGAGAATTGCCGATGCTGCAGGCGTTCACGGTGTCATTATCCCCGAACGACGTTCCGTGGGTCTGGACAGCACGGTGGCCAAGGCCTCGGCTGGAGCGATCGAGCACGTCCCGGTTTGCCGGGTCGGCAATCTGACTCAGACGGTCCTCAAACTCAAAGAGCAGGGTTTCTGGGTGGCTGGAGCCGACAGCGAAGGGACCCAGGATTACCACAAAATCGACTGGACTGGCTCCATGCTCGTGATGATCGGCAGTGAAGGCGAGGGGATTGGCAAACAACTCCTGAAGCACTGCGACTTCCTTGTCTCTATCCCGATGAAGGGGCAGGTCAATTCGCTGAATGCCGCTGTTGCGGCCGGTATCATTGTTTTCGAGGCTGCTGCCCAGCGCTATACAGCAGAAAACAAATAAAGCCATGGCAGATGGATCTCCAGACGATTTTGAGAGAATGGATGACCAGACCCTGGTTGTCATGGCTCGGGCGGGTGATAATCAGCCCATGGAGATCCTGCTCAACCGCTACAAGATGCTGGTGCGGCAAAAGGCTTCTGCCCTGTACATCCTGGGCGCTGACAGTGACGATGTGATCCAGGAGGGGATGATAGGATTGTTCAAGGCAATCCGGGATTTCAAACCTGGCCAGGGCGCCTCGTTTGCCACTTTTGCCAATCGATGTGTTTCTGCCCAGATCACGGATGCAGTCCGACAGGCCTCGCGCCAGAAGCATCGGCCGCTCAATGAATCGATCTCCCTGCAGAACTTGCTCTATTCTGACGATTCTGATCGCCAGGTACTGGAACACGATATCCCGTCACCCAAGGATGATCCAGAACAGCACTTGCTGTCACAGGAAGAAAGTGACCAACTGCTTGACTACCTCAATGTGCAACTGACCGAGCTCGAACGCCAAGTCATCCGGCTGTTCATGCTCGGTCACAGCTACCGTTCCATCGCCAGTGAACTGCATTGCTCACCCAAGCGGGTGGACAATGCACTGACGCGCATCCGCCGCAAATTGAGCCAGTTTTATGCTGGTAAAACCAGGAGGGAGGCAGATAAGGCTCCATGAAAGTCCGAGCCATGGTCCAACTGACCCTGTTTCTTCTGGTTGCCCTGCTGTTAATGACTGCCTGCACCCTGCCAGCCTTGCCCCAGTCAACCTCTGGACCTGTGGTGACAGAATCAGGCAAATATCTGAGTTCATCAGCCCTGGCCCAGCAATTGGCACTGGCTATAGGTGGTAACCTCGACATCCAGACTGCGTTCCTGGCCATCCCGGAACGCCAGCGTGAGTCAGTCACTGCTGACCAGTTTCAACGCTATGTACTCCTGCTCCGCAAGGGCGTGTCAGGTAGGATTGCGTCCCTGGTTGCCATGAACGACAACCAGATAGAAACCGTCCGCCAGCAAGTGCTGGATCGTCTCCCCGGGCAACAGGAGCTGGTCGCAAGAACCATCGGATTCTGGCTCAATATCCGGGACAGTGGCATCATCGGTGACCGGATCGAACTCTACTGCCAGGTTGACGAGGAAGGTATCGCTTATCTTGATGGGATCTGGATCACCCAGATCCTCCGGCTCGATGATTTCACAAATCTTTATTTTGATGCCATTGACCGCCAGGATATGGATTCCCTGAGTGAACTGCTCCGGCACTCCATCCCGGATGACCTTGCTCGCCAGGCTATTGCTCGCCAGCTGGTCTGGTTTTACCGCAACCAGGTCGAAACAGACACGTCTGGATTCAGGTTACAAACCATTCGCATCGATGGGCTTTCCTTTGACGAGAAATTGCTCTCCAGCATTGGTTCAAACAATACCCTGACTCGGACCATCGAACTGATTCCCAGGGCGGATGGTACTTTCCTGGTTGACGATCTGTTGCCGAGTGTACTCAATGTGACGGATACGGACATCCTCTTTGAAGAGAACCCAATCCTGCGGATCGGTGGTGACACCAACTCTGCCCTGGTCACCCTGTACAGCGTTCCTTTCGAAGCCATCACTGGAAAATCCGTCCTGCATGACGACTCAACTTGCACCTTGCTCGAAAATGGCAAATCCCTGATCCGCCTCCGTTACGAGGGTCTGGAAATCACCGTTGAAGGGGATTGTTACAACAACCATTCGCGCTGGCGCGGACGCGTCCTCTCTGCCAGACTGACATCAGACAAGTTTTACCTGGGCACTGGCTTAAGAGTTGGCATGCCAGCCTCATCGCTCTACGACCAGTATCCATTCATCAGTGTCGGAGACAAAGTCGCCATCGGCGAGATGGAAAGTGGAGAGGTTGCCCTGTCAGCTGAGATCGAAAATGGCTTCGTGACATCCCTGCGCCTTATGATGCAGGATGCCTGAAAATGTATCACTGATCAACAACACCCCGAAAAATTGGCCCTTGACAAAATAACCGGCTGCATCTATCATTAACTCTGCTGCAACAACAGCAACACGCGCCCGTAGCTCAACTGGATAGAGCGTCTGACTACGGATCAGAAGGTTATGGATTCGATCTCTGTCGGGCGCGCCACAAGAAGGTCCCTGAAACTGAAAGGTTTCGGGGATTTTTCTTTTTTGCCTTGGAGGCTGGCTTTGACCTGGTTCTCGGCTGACGATGCGACCTTCACTGCGTCATCGTCCTTCTCGAGTGCTACAATAAAATCAGGGACTCCGCGTGCGCCTGACTGCCTGCGGATGATAGGTTAGAAACATGGCCTGGAAATGGATTTGCCGGTTTGTACTTGTATCAATTGCAACCGCACTGGTAACCAGCTGCAGTGGATTTCCCCCTGCTTCGAGCCTTCCAGTTGATACATTGCCTGAACCAGCCCCGGATCCTTCTTTTGCCACCACAGAACAACTCCAGACGGAACCGAGTGAAACAACCTCCTTTTCCAGCTTGTCATCCAGCACGGTTGAGACATCGGTGCCAGCAACGCAGCCAACCGAGGAAGAGCAACCATTGCTGGAAGTCGATACCGGCCTGCCGGTCTTGTATGTGAATGTCGACCTGGCTGCTGTCTATGCGGACAAAGATGAATATCAAAAGGGTACCCTGTACCTGTGGCAAGACACGGATGACTCGGACCATCTTTCCATGGGGCCTTTTGACATTGAAATCAAAGGCCGTGGCAATTCCAGCTGGCAGGACGCCAAGCGCTCCTTCCATTTACAGCTGGATTCGAAAATGAACCTGCTGGGACTGGGGGAAAACAAGCATTGGTTGCTTCTGGGCCAGTCTAGCGACCTGACCCTGATGAAAAATAAGCTTTTTTATGATTTGTCGGGGGACATGGGCCTTGCATACATGCAGAGCAACTGGGTCGATCTGGTGATCAACAACCGGCATGCCGGAAACTACCTGCTGTGCGAAAAAATCAACCATTCGGATAATCTGGCATTGCCTGATGGCTTGATTTATGAACTGGATACTAATTTTGACGAAGACTACCGGTTCAAAACGACCAGTGGCCAGCCGATCATGCTGCACACACACAAATATCTGGACGCTCTGGACGAAGTCACTCTCGAGGCGCTCCAGGCGCGACTCCAGGTTTTTGAAAACGCGGTGAGTGCTGCGGATTTCAGCACTGTATTCGAGGGTAAACGCACGCGCTACAGCGAATTGATCGACATGGAGAGCCTGGTGAAGTACTGGCTGATCCAGGAGCTGGCGTTCAATCCCTCGATCTTCAAGAACAGCACCTTCTTTTTCCAGGAATCTCTGGACAGTGTCTATCAGATGGGGCCAGTCTGGGACATGGACCAGAGCACCGGTGATCTGGAACAACAATATCCCGGGTACGATCGCTGGGCTTCGATCCTCTGGGGGGACCTGTCCCGCATGGACAGCCAGACACGGGCCTGGCACAAATATTTCATCCATGATCCGGCTTTCCTGGCAGCCGCCCAACAGTCGTACTGGGAAAACCATGAGCGGTTCATCGAACTGGTTGCCGAAAACGGGACGATTTTCCAGATGCGCGAGCAGCTTTTGCCCTCGGCAATTCTCAATTACCAGATCTGGCAGGAGGAAAGCAATGCAGAAGAAGCCAAGGAAGACTACAAAAATCTGGTCAGGAAGCTCAAAAGCTGGGTGACCAACCGCATCGGCTGGCTCGACCGCCAGTTTGCATCCGTACAGACTCTGGAAAAATCACTGGAAAACGGCGGATTTTAGTAAGCCAGCAGGGTAGGAGAGGGCTCGTTGCCTAACCTTTCAGCAGCGGGCATTTACAGCGTTTGCATGATTGGAGGTGGATATCGTTCATGGACAGGCAGGCTGCACACAGGATCTGGCTGTCCCGGGATTTGTCGTATTTTTCGTAATACTCAAAGCCCTTGTGGTGGCGGACATGGTCACCGACATTGTAATAGCTGTAGGGGCCAGTGATCCCGCGCCATTTGTGCTTCTTGACACCACCGGAGGCCTTGCGCACCTTGATGACATAGACCGGTGTGGTGCTGGTGTGGTTCGAGTCGTTCCGGTCGATCTCCCGGTAGCTGTCCTTGTATTCGACGACACCATCCCAAGTGTGGTCCAGACCACGCTTGATGGTCTGGAGCAACGCGATGACAACAAACATACCGCCGATGCCCATGCCATAATACAGAGACTGGGGCCAGTCCAGCTCGCCACTCTGCTTGCCGTATATAGGGAAGGCAACGATGGCGATGACTGCCAGGATGGAGGCGAACAAGAACGACCAGGTAACTGATTTGCGCTTATAGGCAGCAAAGGCAGGGTCATTGATTTTGGACGAAAAACCGATCAGATTCTCGGCAGTAAATGAAGCCGGCTGGGCTGGCCGGTGTCGGGACTGGCTTCTGGCTACCGGCTGGGCGGTAGCCTGGATTTGATCTGCCGCCTGCCCCTGGGCCGTGCCACACTCTAGGCAAAATCGAGCACTGTCTGCCAGTTTCGTCCCACAATTCTCACAGAACATATCAGAAACGACCTCCTGGATGGATTAACGGGATCGGGATTTGGATTTGCTTTGGGCAGCTGCGACCTGTGTTTCGATAAAACTAAGAACGAAATCAAAATCAGCTGTTTCAGCGTAAACCTGATTATGCACCAGATCGGTTGTATTGACTTTGATCACCTGGTGCCTGCGGTCTGGTTTGATCGACCTGACTTGCTTGAATTTCGAGTAAGTGGATTGTTTGCTGCCAACAAGCAGCCCTTGGCCTGCGGCACCCACATTTCCGGCTGCAGCACCCGCCAGAAGCAGCAGATTGCCCAGGATCTGGGCTTTCTTGAATTGGCGTGGCATCTGGGTGTGCTTGACACCCTTCTCATCCATTTCGAACAGCACGCAATACTTGCCGCCCATCATCACGGCATAGAGGTAGTAGGCGATCGTCGACAAGACGAACATGCCGCCGATGAGTCCGAGGAAAACGGGTGTCAGACCGGCAAGAGCCTCGCCGATGCCGTCGCCACTCTCAAGCAGAACCAGGAAAAGATACAGGCCGAGGAAAATAAAGAAGAATATCTTCCAGACCAGGACGAGGATCGTCGGATTCCGGTACAGGCTGAATTCATAGACCCAGCGCAGGATGCCATCCTTGCCGCGGGTAATGTTGTGGGAGGGTTGATCGGCCTTGACCTGGTCCAACTCGAGTTCAGCGGGAAAAACAGTGTCTGGCGTCTGATTGGTGCCACATGCCGCGCAAAAGCGGGCAGATGGCTCAATGGCACCCCCACATTCCTGGCAAAACTTGGGCATGGCCATCACCTCCTGTGTTTTTTTAATCATAATATAATCGGGACTGGAAAAAAAAGACAGGCTTGAACAGGTTTTGCGTGACTTTCGGGATCCGTCTTTTCATCCCGAAAAGCCTGGTCGCAAAATACCAGGGCGCATTCTTGCAAAAATCCATTTCGAACAAGATTGATATGCGCTCCAGATTATGTAAAATAAACAGTGTCTATCAAATATGCCGGGCGGCTTTCACCAGCACCCGGAACGAAGAAAGGAAAGCTCCCATGAAGAAATCACTTGCTCTTCTGCTTGTCCTGACCCTGATGCTCGCTGTGGTCGCTGGCTGTGCCTCTACTGGCAAAGCAGGCGCTTCCGATGAAAAGGTCATCAAAATCGGCGTTTTTGAACCGGTTACCGGCGAAAACGGCGGCGGTGGCTTCCAGGAAGTCCTCGGCATGCGCTATGCCAACACCAAAGTCCCGACCGTTGACCTCGGTGGTGTGTCCTACAAGATCGAATTGGTCGAAGTCGACAACAAGTCCGACAAGACCGAGGCTGTCACTGCGGCCCAGAGCCTGATGTCCAGCAAAGTGGCGGTCGTCCTCGGTTCCTACGGTTCCGGCGTCTCCATTGCTGCCGGCGAAATTTTCAAGGAAAACAAAGTCCCGGCCATCGGCGCTTCCTGCACCAATCCGCAGGTTACCCTCGGCAATGACTACTACTTCCGCGTCTGCTTCCTCGATCCTTTCCAGGGCACCGTCATGGCCAATTTTGCCCTCGAGTCCGGGGCCAAGAATGCTGCCGTCATTACCCAGCTGGGCGACGACTACAGCTCTGGCCTGGGCAACTTCTTCCTGAAAGCCTATGAAGAAAAAGGCGGCACCATTGTCGCCCAGGAACAGTTCCAGACCAACCAGACCGACTTCAAGGCCATTCTGACCAATGTCAAGGCCGCCAATCCCGACTTCATTTTCGCTCCGTCCTCCATCGCCACGGCTCCGCTGCTGATCAAACAGGCCCGTGAGCTCGGCATCACCGCCACCATCGCTGCCGGCGATACCTGGGAAAACACCAGCATCATCGACAATGCCGGTGCCGATGCCGAAGGCATTGTCCTCTCGACCTTCTTTGATGAAAACGACACGGCCAATCCGATTGCTGCTGATTTCGTCAAAGGTTTCAAAGAATACCTCAAAGCCAACCCGGACAGCCTGTCCAAGAATGGCGGCGAAGGTGTCGCAGCTGTTTCGGCCCTCGGCTATGATGCCTACATGTCCGCCGTCGAGGCGATCAAGGCCGCTGGCAAAGCTGACCCCGAAGCCATCCGCGAAGCTCTGACCAAGGTTACCTACAATGGTGTCACTGGCTCAGTCTCCTTTGATGAAAACGGCGATGCCAAGAAAGACATGGCCTACATCAAAACGGTCAAGGGCGGCAAATTCGAATTCCTTAAGACTGTCAAAGTCGGCTGATTTTCCCGCTTGCCCGGCGAGCGGCAGGCACAGTGACGTGCCTGCCGCTCGTCTTCATGTTCCAGGATTGTTAAACCGTTCAATCATCTCGCCCTCTCAACCATCGGAAACCGAGGTAGACTCATGTCATTGACGACCTTTATCCAACACATCCTGACCGGTGTTTCGCTTGGCGGGGCCTATGCCCTGATTGCGATCGGCTACACGCTGGTATACGGGATCCTGCTGCTGATTAACTTCGCCCACTCGGACATTTTCATGATGGCGGGTTATTTCATGATTTTCTCCATGGCGGTCATGCCCTGGCCGATTGCCATCCCGGTGGTTATCGTCGCTACGGTCGTGCTCGGTGTCCTGATCGAGAAAGCGGCTTACAAACCCTTGCGCTCAGCCCCGCGCATGTCGATTATGATTTCCTCGATCGGCGTCTCCTACCTGCTGCAGAACCTGGCAACCTATCTGTTCTCAGCCCTGCCGAAAGGCTACCCCACCATCACCCCTCTGAAAAAGGTCTTCCAGATTGGACCCGTATCGGCTTCTCTGGTTACCTTCCTGACTCCTGTGCTCACCCTGATCCTTGTGTTCATCCTGATGTACCTGATCAATCACACCAAACTCGGCATGGCCATGCGAGCTGTGTCGAAAGACTACGACACCTCCAAGCTGATGGGTATCAAAATCAACCAGATCATCAGCCTGACGTTTGTCATCGGCTCATCAATGGCAGCTGTCGGATCCATCCTTTATTTCACTGACCGCATGTCGGTCACCCCTTTTTCCGGTACTTTGCCGGGCTTGAAATGCTTCGTCGCCGCCGTCCTGGGCGGTATCGGCAGTGTGCCTGGTGCCGTGCTCGGTGGCTTCATCATCGGCATCAGCGAGACCTTCCTGACTGCCCTGGGCTATTCCACCTATAGCGATGCCTTTACCTTCATGCTCCTCATCCTGATCCTCATTTTCCGTCCGACGGGCCTGATTGGCGAAACCGTCACGGATAAGGTTTAAGGAGGGGGCGTCATGAAATTAAACAATAAAAGACCCTATCCTGCTCTATCTGTAGCCGCTCTGGCTGTTCTGGCGATCCTGCTGGTCGTCCTCGAAATGAATCGCAACAGTTTTGGCATGGCGGTTTCAATCCTGCAAAAAAGTGCAATTCTGGCCATCGTTGCTGTCTCCATGAACCTGCTTAATGGCTTCACTGGTCTTTTTTCTCTCGGCCAGGCCGGTTTCATGGCAATCGGCGCCTATGTCACAGCGATCTTTTCCATCCCGACAGAGACGATTGACAGCGTCTACTACACCGGTGGACTGGCCCCCTGGCTCAAAGCGATGAAAGTAGGCCTGGATGTGTTGCCAGCCTCCCTGCAGATCATCCTGGGTATCCTGGCCGGCGGTCTCGTGGCTGCGATTTTCGCCGCCCTGATCGGCATTCCGGTCCTGCGCCTGAAAAGCGACTATCTGGCCATTGCTACCCTGGGCTTTTCCGAAATCATCCGGGCGATCATTTCCAGCCCGCAGATGGACCGGATCACCAATGGTTCCTATGGTCTCAAGAATATCCCCGGTTTTGCCCTCGGCCTTGATTTCCTGCCGGCTGGAATCGGCATCCTCCTGGTTCCGTTCAGCGTCGCTGGTCTTTGCATCGGCTTCATGGTCCTGGTCATCAGGAGCTCCTATGGCCGTGCTTTCATGGCCATCCGCGAAGATGGCGTAGCGGCCGAGGCGATGGGCATCAACCTCCTGAAGCACAAGGAAATCTCTTTCATCATCAGCTCGTTCTTCACCGCTGTCGCCGGCGGTTTGCTGGCGATGTTCATGCGTTCGATCGAAGCCCGGACGTTCCAGATCAGCCTGACTTATGACATCTTGCTGATTGTCGTCATTGGCGGCCTGGGCAGTGTCACCGGCAGTGTCCTGTCGGCTTTCCTGGTCACCGCTGCCAAGGAATGGTGGCTGCGTTTCTTCGATACCCCACTGGTGATTGGCGGCGTAACCATCCCGCTTTTCCGCACTGGTTTCCGCATGGTCATTTTCTCGCTCCTTCTGATGGCCGTCGTGCTCTTTTTCCGTCGCGGCCTGATGGGCAACCGTGAATTCGCCTGGGCAGATCTGCTGTCCTGGCCCCGGCGCCTTGCCAAAACCACGCCAACCGGACCCAAGACAGGCAAGGGAGGCAAGAAAAATGGCTGATCAGAATCCAGTTCCAGTCCTTGAATTAAAAGACATCACCATGCAGTTTGGTGGTGTGGTCGCGGTCGATAATCTCTCGCTGCAGGTTCACCAGGGTGAAATTGTCGCTCTGATCGGTCCGAACGGTGCTGGTAAAACAACCGCTTTCAATGTTGTGACCGGGGTCTATGCCCCGACGAATGGCCAGGTCCAGTTCAAGGGCCAGCCCATTGCCGAGAACTTTCCCCGGGGCAAGATGGAAGCGCTCTATGCCGGGGAGAACAAAGGTGTATACACAGCCACGATCCGTCCCACACCGGACCTGATCACGAAAAAGGGCATCGCCCGCACGTTCCAGAACATTCGCCTGTTTAAGAACATGACAGTTTTTGAAAATGTCCTGATTGCCAAACACATGAACATGAAGGCAGGCTTTTTCTCCGCCGCGTTCCATTTGAATAACAAAGAAGAAGAGCAGATGCGCGAGGAGAGTCTCAAACTCCTGGAAATGGTCAATCTGCTGGATCTCAAGGACGAGATCGCCAACAACTTGCCATACGGCAAACAGCGTCGCCTCGAAATTGCCCGGGCCCTGGCCACGTCACCAGACCTGCTCCTGCTCGACGAACCGGCTGCCGGCATGAATCCACAAGAGACCGAGGCCTTGACCGCTTTCATCCGCCAGATCAAAAGGGACTTCAATCTGACCATCCTGATGATCGAGCACCACATGAACCTGGTCATGGACATTTCTGACCGCATCTATGTCATCGATTTCGGTGAATTGATCGCGACCGGCACGCCGGAACAAGTCCAGAATGATCCAGCCGTCATCGCAGCATACCTGGGGGTGGATGAATGAGCCTTCTCGAAATTGAAAACCTGAGCGTCCACTATGGTGGCATCGAAGCTCTGAAGAACATCTCCTTCAAAGTCGAAGCTGGCGAGATCGTCACCCTGATCGGAGCCAATGGCGCAGGCAAGTCGACCACACTTAAAAGCATCAGCGGCCTGGTCAGTGCCTCTGGCGGCACGATCCGCCACAATGGCGAGACCATCAGTGGCCTTGACTCGCAGAAAATCGTCGAACGCGGCATCGTTCTCGTCCCGGAAGGCCGCAAAGTCTTTTCCAATCTGTCTGTCCTGGAGAATCTCAAGATCGGGGCCTATTTGCGCACCGACAAAGCCGGCATCGCCGAGGATATCGAGCGCATGTATGAGCTCTTCCCGCGTCTCAAGGAGCGCCACTGGCAGATGGCGGGCACATTGTCCGGCGGCGAGCAGCAGATGCTTGCAGTCGGTCGGGCCCTGATGGCCAAGCCCCAGATCCTGATGATGGACGAACCCTCCCTCGGCCTGGCCCCGCTGATCGTGCGCGATATTTTCTCGATCATCCGCAAGATCAACGAACAGGGGACGACCGTCCTCCTGATCGAACAGAACGCCAACGCCGCCTTGAAAATTGCCGATCGTGGCTACGTTCTGGTTACGGGCGAAGTCAAACTCAGCGGCAGCGGCAAAGACCTGCTCAACGACAAGAGCGTCCAGGATGCCTATCTGGGCACCTCGGCGCACTGAACTGAGCCTGCACGACTCAAGCCTATCGATAGGAACAGCATGATGCGAAAAAAGGTCTGCCTGATCCATACTGGCGGCACCATCGGCATGACTCGCACCGAGCGTGGCTATGCCCCCGAGGCCGGTTATCTGGAAAAAGCCCTGGCCGGGATCCCCGAACTGCGGGACCCGGCCATGCCTGTCTGCGACCTGGTTGAATTCGACCCCCTGCTGGACTCGTCGAACATCGCCGTCCACGAATGGACGAAGCTGGCCGAAGCCATCGCCAGCCGCTATGACCAGTACGATGGCTTTGTCATCCTGCACGGCACCGACACCATGGCCTACACCGCCTCGGCCTTGTCGTTCATGCTCGAAGGCCTCGACAAACCGGTCATCGTCACAGGATCACAGATCCCGCTCTGTGAAATCAGAAATGATGCGCGCGACAATGTCATCACGGCTGTCCTGCTTGCTGCGTCCAGCCAGCCGATTCCGGAAGTCTGCCTCTTTTTCGGCAACCAGCTCTTCCGTGGCAACCGGGCGACCAAGGTCAGTTCTGATGAGCTGATTGCTTTCGACTCACCCAATTACCCACCTCTGGCCGAAGCCGGCGTGAAAATCGTTTTCCAACAGAACCTGCTGCTCAAGACAGGTGGCAGCCTCTGGATCAGCCCCTTCCGGCCGCAGAAAATCGCCGTCCTGAAAATCTTCCCCGGCATCCAGTTCGACTTTTTCGAAAACATCCTGACTGGCAGCCTCGGCGGGCTGGTCCTGGAAGCGTTTGGCGCTGGCAACATCCCGGAAAGTGAGTCGCTGCAGCATTTCCTCGACAAAGCACGTGAAAACGGCACGGTGATCGTCGTCTGCACCCAGTGCCTGCGCGGCTCAGCCGTGATCGGCCAATACGAGACCAGCAGCATGCTCAAAGCCGCCGGTGCCGTCAGCGGTGGCGACATGACTGTCGAAGCCGCTGTCACCAAGCTCTACTATCTCCTGAGCCTCGATCTCGACCACGACACGGTCAAACAGATGATGCAGCAAAACCTGCGCGGGGAACTGACGGTCGGCGATTGAACGATGAAAAAGGTCCGAAAAGGGACGATTTGTTCTTCATGCATTCCAGATAGACTTTTCGAGTCAATTTCAGGTATCCTGTCCATACATGAATTCTCTCCTGTTGGAGATGGCAATTGCGTTTTGCAGGATGTCAACAATCAAATAGGATGAAAGTCCAAAGGTCCCTGCTAGTGCTGGGGCCTGCGTTTCTGACCGCACTTGTTTTAATTTTCCTGTTCGGTGTCCGGCCAGCTGGCGCAAGTAACATGCAGGTGTCTGGCGAGCTAGCCTTGCCGGCGGGCTTTTCCACCGGAAACCAGACGCTGTCCCTGACGGGGGACTGGGGATTCTACTGGCAGCAGCTGTTGACGGCCGAAGATTTTTCCCGCCAGGCAATAAAACCCGATCTTCTGGTACAGGTGCCAAGTGTCTGGAATGCCTATCAGTTAGATGGCAGAAACTTGCCCGGTTTTGGGTATGCCACCTATCGCCTGCAAGTCACTGGAGCTGATAAAGACCAGCCTTTGAGCCTGTACATAGACTCCGCATCCACTGCTTACCGTTTGTTTGTCGATGACCAGCTGCTGGCCCAGAATGGCCAGGTTTCTTCAAGTCCTGCCGACGCACAGCCTTATAACCAGCCGCGGAGGATCACCTTCAGACCGGTCAGCGATTCGTTTGATATCCTCATCCAGGTGAGCAATTTCACCTATGCTCGCGGCGGCTTGTGGTACGAGCTCTATTTGGGGCCGCCGGCAGCCCTTGAGAAGATGCTCGAGCTTTATACATACAAGGACGCCATCCTTCTGGGCGGCCTGCTTTTTCTAGCTCTCTATCACCTGAATCTTTTCATCTTGCTCCATGAAACGGTCAATGGCCTGCTTTTGTTCCTGATCGACCTGATCATGGCCACCCGGATCACACTGTATGGCGATTATCTCATCCTGAGGCTCTTCCCCGCGCTTTCATACAGGCTGCAGGTCCAGATCAATTATCTGACCTTGTACCTGGGGCCGGTTGTTTTCTATTTCCTGGTCATGAATTTGTTTTTCAAACCCCAAAGATGGACCATCCTTGAGCGACTGATCCTTATGTATGCCATCGCCATTTCAACCGCCACCCTGATGATCCCGGTTGCCCTTTTTACTAGCTGGCTGCCGCTGATTGAAGGCCTGATTCTTTTCCTGTTCGGCCTGAGTGTTTTCAGAATCTGGGAGGCTGCCCGTCACAATCAGCGCGGGGCCAGTGCCATCCTGATGACAACCGGCTGGTCGGGAATTCTCATTATTCATGATTTTCTCTACCAGCAAAATGTCATTATTAGCCCGCTCGGAGAATTAAATGCAATCGGTCTTGTTTCTGTGGTCCTGATGCTATCTGTCCAGACGGCTGGCCGATTGATGGAGAATTACCACGAACGCCGGATCCTGGAGAACAGACTCAGCCAGTCAAAAGAAACGGAGCTCAATCTCAAGGCCCAGATCGAGCAATTCATGATGCAGCGTCAGGAAATGGCTCAATCGGGGCGTATACGCGCAAAAATACTGGCCCTGACATCCAACACGGAACTGTCTGCCCAGCTTAGACTAATCATGGATCAGCCCAGTCTGGAACCGCTCGTCACGGATCAGATTGAGACTTGGCTGGACCCGGCCAAGCTTTTCAGCATCGATGTGGTCGTCCTCGATCTGAGAATTTCCAGTGAAACTGGGTTCCAGATCCTGCAAAAAATCCGACAAACCCATTCCCCTGTCGACTTGCCGATCCTCTTGCTAGTTCATCGTGAGCAGACATCTGAAGTCACAACCGGGATTGGTCTGGGTGCCAATGATACCGTCGACTTGCCATTGGACAAAGATGTGTTCCTGACCCGGCTCTGGAATTTGACTTCTCTGAAAAGCTGGGTGAATCGAGCTGTGTCGAGTGAACTGGCTTTTCTCCAGGCCCAAATCAAACCACATTTTGTTTTCAATGCCCTGAGTGTCATCGCATCCAGTTGCCTTCAGTCGCCGGCAAAGGCCAAGGAACTGCTGCTGGATTTGTCCGATTATTTGCGGGAAAGCTTCGATTTTGATGCCAGGGACGGGATGACGACCTTGAATCGCGAACTAAAACTGGTCAAGGCGTATTTGTCGATTGAACAAGCCCGGTTCCAGTCCCGGGTCCAGATCAACTACGACATCGATCCAAGGGCTCAGTGCAGCCTGCCCATCCTGTCCATCCAGCCGATTGTGGAAAATGCGCTGCGCCATGGCCTTCTAAACCGGAAGTCCGGAGGGATTGTGAAGATTCAAGTCCAGCAAAATCTGACATCCGTGCTGATCCGTGTTTCAGATAATGGGCGAGGCATATCCGGCGAACAATTAAAACAAATCATGGACCTCTCGAGTGGGGCACAGGGTGTGGGCTTGAAGAACATTCACCGGCGCTTGCTGGCTTACTATGGAAATGGCCTGCAATTTGATTCCGTGGAAGGCCGAGGAACCGCGGTCTGGTTTGAAATCCCTGGCGACCAGGGAAAGAAGGAGGATACCATCACTGCAAACAATGGCTTGAGCAGTGACCACATTGCCTACGTCACCAAAGTGGATTCACAGAAGCCTGCGGTCAAGCTTGACAGTGACACTTTTGCCAGCGGTAGCTGGAGCAGCCAGCCTGTGACCATCCAGGTCAGCAACACGGCAGGCAATCTCGGTACGACCCGCTACGAATATGCAGTTGGCGATCCGTCCAGCTGGCAAAGCTTCGACGGCAGCCTGACCATCCGTGAGGACGGTAGTCAGACCTACTGGTTCCGTGCGGTCAGCGAGGCCGGACTGGCCAGCGAGCCCGTGAGCATCGTAGTCGGGATCGACACCCAGCGTCCTTCTGCACCGGGCATTCAGCTCACGGGTGTGAATGGTGGGGCATTGAACAAACTCCTGAACCTGGCCACGTTCAAACTGTTCTTCAATGAATCCGTGCGGGTTACCCTGTCCGCCAATGATGTGGGCGGCGGCATCCAGTCGATCAGCTGGAGAACGTCCGGCGATGCTCCTTTCCAGAGCAAGCCAGGGAATCAGGTCCAATTTGACCTGCCGACCGATTACCAGGGCCAGATCACAGCCTATGCCACCGATTTCGCCGGACTTGTTTCGGACACGGTTGTGACAGATGGCATCATCCTGGACAAGGGTGCACCCACGATCCGAGTGAAGATCGAAAAAGACGCTGCAAAAAATCAGCTGAGGTTATCTGTCAATCTGGCAGATGAGACTTCAGGCCTGCAACGTGCCCTGGTCAAAATCGGTGCTGCAGAGACAGCCGTTTATAATCTGGCTGATGGCAGCACGGAACGGTTGTTCGAGAAAACACTCGAATGGACGATCCCTGTACAGAGCGTCGACCGGGCTGATTATGATATCACCATCATGGCGTATGATTTATCTGGCAACGCTCAGGCCGTCCAGATGAACATCATGCCCGATATCCTGCAATCTCTGGTCGAAGAGCAGATTATCGCATCGGCCGATCCGGCTGAAAATGCTGCTGGTTCTGCTGAAAGTCTGGAAACAATCCGGAATATGTATGCGAAAATGTCGGATGAAGAAAAAGTTGCACTGGACCCTGTTCTGGCCAGCCAGATCGAGACGCTGCTGGGACTAGAAAACAGCATCTTGACCATCGTCGATGGTGATTTGTCTGGGCTTACTGATCTCACATACCAGATTCCTACAGTTACCATCAAAGACCTTGCTTCCAAATTATCGATCCCAGAATTGGCTGATCCCAACACCGAATCTGTTACCATACGCGTCCAGGTGGATGTGGTAGAATTTGATGCTGGCAAGTCTTTCTTGATCACCGCTCGCGATGCGCTGTCTGGCCATGACCAGCAGTTGCTGCAAGTCCTTGATTTGTCCCTGATCAAACTGGTCAAAACCCGCGATGGACAGGAAACTACGGTCAGGATTGACAATGCAGATATCAAGGAAGAGCTGACGGTCCTGATTCCTTTGCCAGAACAATTCAAAGACCGGTCTGACTTAGTCATCGTCTACATTGATGATGTTGGCCTGGTCACCGAGTATGATACGGTCATCGTTGAAGAGAATGGCCAGAAGTTTTTACAGTTCAAAACTGGGCATTTCTCGACCTATGCCATCGCAGGCAAGACCGGCCGAGATTTCATCTGGCTGATCTATGCAGCTGGCGGGTTTATCCTGCTGGGTCTGTTCTTCCTGATACTTTTCTTCTGGCGCCGCCGGAAAGAAGATGAAGAAGAGGAAGTCGGGGCTGCATCAACAACGTAAATAATTAACGATGACGCGTCATTCAGTGCTTAACTTTTTATCTGGCCTCGTGAGTGGCTGCTTCGAAACAGACGTTTTGAAGCAGCCCTTTTTACGATCTCAGTCTTCGGTAGAAGCGGTTGCGCCCGGAGCCTACAGGATAAATGAGATATTCAGAGATCATTCGGGTCAGGATCTGGTGAATTCGCGTTTTGCCCAGTCCCAAATGGTCACTGATTTCCTGTCGACTTAATGCTTCTTTTGAACGACCAGCGAACGCAGGTGCTTTATTCTCCCTGATGATATTTCCCAATACCGCGCAAACGGTTGCATATTTAATTCGTAATTTTTATTGCAGTTTCATGTCATTTTGAACGGATGATCCTTTTGCCCGTTCTGGGGTCGGTCGGATGATGTAAAATAGAGCTGAATCAAACCCGCTTGCGGAGGCCCTCCATGTCCGATCAGATCCCACAGCTCCGGTCCGATTTTTCCCAGTCCAGACAGCAGATGAGCCTTCTATTCGACCAGCTGGTCAGTGGTGTCATCCTGATCGAATGCCAGACCAGGAGCATCGTCTATGCCAACCGAGTTGCACTAGATCTGATCGGCCAAGATAAGGAGGAGGTTCTGGGGCGAGTCTGCCACGAATTTATTTGTCCTGCCCAGCGCACATCCTGTCCGATTCTCGACCTTGGCCAGACGGTCGATTTCAGTGAACGCATCCTCCTGAGTCAGGGCGGCGAGATCCCGATCCTCAAACGGGTTTCGCATCTGCAATTGGACGGCAAAGACTACCTGCTGGAAAGTTTTACCGATATCTCAGCCCAGAAGGAGCAGGAGAAAATCCTGCGGGACATTGGCCTGCGCGATCCTCTGACCGGCTTGCTGAATCGTTCGGCGTTGCTGTCCACGATCGAACAGCACACAGCCTGGCAGCCTGGTGCCCCTGGTCGAGCTACTGCCGAACCGTCCATGTTGCTATTTGGCCTCGATCACTTCCGGACCATCAGTGATACGTTTGGCCATCTTGCTGCCGATGAGGTGTTGAAGGATTTTTGTCGTCTGGTCGAAGCGACGGTGCGGCGTAAAGACCAGGTTTTTCGCTGGGGGGGTGAAGTCCTGCTGGTCTGGGCCGAGGACACCGATCCGGATGCTGCCTTGCAGCTGGCCACCAAGCTCAGATTTGCCGTGGAACAGCATGCGTTCCCAGTACCGGGCATCCAGCGCATCAGTTGTGGCCTTGCAACCCATCGGCCGAGTGAATCCTTTGCTGACTGGTTGTCTCGAGCTGAATATTGCCTTGGCCGGGCCCGGGCTGAAGAACAGGGTGCCTGTTTCTCCTGGGAAGCATTCTGGCGGGGTGAAGGTACCAATTTCCGGATCGTCTGGCAGCCGAAATGGGAGTCTGGCAACGACCAGATCGACCATGAGCATCAGGCCCTGATCCGTGGTGCCAACCTGATGATCCGGCATTATCTCTACTATCGGGACACCTCGGACTCAGCTGACTTCCAGATCGATCTGCACCAGGTTATTGTCATGCTGGCGGAACATTTTGCCAATGAAGAGCAGATTCTGGCGGCCGTCCAATACCCGGACCTGGAGGATCACTGCAAGCTGCACCAGGCCTTGCTCGAGACCGACCGCGAACTCGTTGCCCGCTATGAAAAGGGTGAAATTTCACTCCTGCAGGCAATGGAACATCTGGTCGGGGACACGCTCGTCTTCCACATGCTGACGGAAGATGTCCAGTTCTATCCCTATGTGAGGATCTGACGCAGGCAGGAACTGCAGATGGCAGGGCTTAGGGAACATTCTGACTCAGGAAACGTCCAAACCGTAGCAACATTGAGTAAACACGTCATTTGGAGGTGAAGGTCATGTTCAAGCAACGATCCATACTGACTCTGGTACTGGTGCTCGTCCTCGTCCTGGCTACCGTGGCTGGATGTGCCAGCGGCAGTGCCGTGAGTAATGACCGCGACTACCAGACCATGGAGACCACGGCGGCAGCAATGGCAGCTGGTGACTATGCCGCAGAGCAGTCCAAAGGCGGCATGGCTCCAGACGGATCCGGCTCCTATGGCAGCGAGCCTGGTTCCGGTGCAGTCACGGGTGTCGAACGCAAGATCGTCCGAAACGCCTCGATCGGGCTCGAAGTTGTCGATGTCACAGCGGCTTATGACCAGATCCTGGCCTACGCCCTGGCCCGCCAGGGTTATGAAACCATGCGCAACGAGCAGCGCAGTGAAGACTGGCTCGTCTTGTATGCGACGATCAAGATCAAGCCCGAAGAGCTCGATGGCTTGATTGATTTTATCGGCACACTGGGAACCGCCTTGCGGACCCAGATCAGCACCGATGACATCACGACCAACTACTATGACACCCAGACCCGGCTCCGGACCATGGAAAAATCCCTCGAACGTTACACGGAATTTCTCGACCGGGCTGAAACGATTGAAGAAGTCCTGCAGGTCCAGAGCTACATCAACCAGTTGACTGTCGAGATCGAGTCGATGAAAGGCATGCTCCGCCTCTGGGACAGCATGCTGGCTGAATCCACGGTCAATCTTGAGATCCGCCAGGTCAACGATCCGGTGCAGATCAAAAAGGAAATCACCTGGAGTGCCCTGAGCTGGGCAGACATGGCCTACCTGATGCGTTCCGGACTGACCAGGATCAGCAATGGATTTGTCACCGTCCTACAGTGGCTTTTGATCGCCCTGGTCGCTGCTTCGCCTCTGCTCGTGATCGCACTGATCGTCTTCCTGGTCTGGCGCCGCCGCCGGAACCGGAAAGGACTGGCACCAAAGCAGCGCAAAGGCAAAGGACCGGATGCACCTAGCGGACCTTCTGAATCAAATCCTTGACCACTTCGCCTGCGATAATCAGACCGACAACTGAAGGAACAAATGCGACGCTGCCGGGGATGCGCCTTTTAGAGGGTGTCCTCGGCAGTGTGTCGTCCAGGATGGGTTCCAGTTTCTGTGCATCCATCGGATCGGACGGAGCAGATTCGCGGGCGGCAGGGCTCAGCGGTTCTTCTGGGGAATAGACCACCTTCAGATGATCCACACCACGTTTTCTCAGTTCGCGTCGCATGACTTTGCTTAAGGGGCAGACGCTGGTCTGGTAGAGGTCGGTCACTTCGAACCGGGTTGGATCGAGTTTGTTGCCGGCGCCCATGCTGCTGATGATCGGAATCCCGCGGTTTGTCGCCTGGACAGCCAGTTCGATCTTGGCACTGACCGTGTCAATCGCGTCCACGATGTAGTCCCAGTCTGGCTGCAGGATCCGGACGGTGTTGTCCGGCAGCAGGAACTGCTGCAAGGTCTCGACTTTGGCCATGGGATTGATGTCGAGAATCCGCTCACGCATGACTTCCACCTTTGGCCGGCCGACTGTGCTGTGCAAGGCCAGGATCTGGCGGTTGATGTTGGATGCAGCCACCACATCGCTGTCGATCAGGACAAAAGACCCGACTCCAGACCGGGCCAGGGCTTCCGCCACATAGGAACCCACTCCGCCAATGCCAAAAATGGCGACTTTGCAGCGGCTCAGCCGCTCCAGCGCATCTGGACCCAGCAATAATTCAGTACGGGAAAAAATATCGTTTGTCATCGCGTCCTGCCAGACTCAACGGGCCGGAACGATCTCGACCCAGTAGCCATCTGGATCGCTGATGAAATACAGTCCCATGGCAGTGTTTTCATAACAGATACAGCCCATGGCCGCATGTTTGCTGTGGGCGGCGTCAAAATCGTCGGTCCTGAAACAAATGTGATGCTCGTTTTCGCCCAGGTCATAGGCTTGCGGGTGGTCCTTGAGCCAGGTCAGCTCGATTTGGCACCCTGAACGGCCATCGGCCAGGAAGGCCAGTTCAAAACTGCCATCGCTGGACGGCTTGCGCCGTTCAACCTTAAGACCGAGGGCTTCTTCATAAAAGCGAATCGACGCAGCCAGGTCGCGCACATTCAAATTGGTGTGGACATACGTGAAATTCATCAAAGCTACCTCCGAAAATCAAGAATGTTCCCATTTTACCATGACCAGATGTATACAATCGGCAGCAAAAACTGGATGATGGCCACCAGCAAGGCCTGTTTAACCAGTACATGCAGAATGGGTGTGTGCATCAGATAACGAGTCCAAAAAATGGACAAGATGATGACATAGATGAGTGGTGCCAGAAGCAGCCCATATGAAGGCCAACCGGTGGCCAGCCCTGTCCAAGTGATGGCAAATCCAGCTGTGGCGTATAAGAGCGCCGTCAGTGACTCTACGATTGCATAGCGCGGTGAAATGGGTGCCCGGCAATAGCGGCAGCGCCGGCCGAGGGCGAGGTAGCTCAGGACGGGTACGAGATCGAGCGGGGAGAGGACATGGCCACAGGACGGGCAATGGGAGCGGCCCTGGGCGATGGATTCGCCGCGGGGAATCCGGTAGACGCAGACGTTGAGGAAACTGCCGATCAGAAGACCGAGCAGACCATAGATCACAGCCATGAAGATAGAAATCGACTCGATCATTCGTGCAAACGCTCCTGGTATTTCCGGAATTGGATCTCGATTAGAGAGGCAGAGATTTTGCCAACCCTCATTTTACGGCAATTTCTTTACAATAATAAGACCTTGTGATAATATTTTTTAGCATTTGTAAATTAGGCGAACAAGCGTCTCTTTTGAGTCGCCAAGCCTTCTGGGAGGATCTCAATTATGGCTTCTGTAATGGAAAAGAAAGAAAACAACGTGGTTGTCCTGACCATCGATGTTTCACCGGAATCTTTTGCCGATGCACTGCAGCGCTCATTCAAGAAGAATGCCGGCCGCTTCAGTGTCCCGGGCTTTCGCAAAGGCAAGGCGCCGATGCACATTGTCACCAAATATTACGGTGAAGGCGTCCTCTATGATGATGCCATCGATTTTGCCGCCAACCCGGCCTATCTTGCAGCGATTGCCGAGCATGGCATCACCCCGGTTTCCCGTCCTGACCTCGACATCCAGTCGATCAGCCGCGATGAGGGCATGAAGTTCACGGTCCAGGTTACGGTCAAGCCGGAAGTCGAACTCGGCCAGTACATCGGCGTCGAGGCTGTCATGCCGGAATACCCGGTCACGGATGCCGATGTCGAACGCGACCTGTCCCGCACCCAGGAGCGCAATGCCCGCCTGGTGCCCGTCGAAGGCCGCGGCATCGAAACCGGTGACACTGCCAACATCGATTACGAAGGCCTCAAGGATGGCGTCGCATTCGAAGGCGGCACAGGTGCCTCCTATGATCTCAAGATCGGTTCCAACACCTTCATCCCCGGCTTTGAAGATGCCCTGATCGGCAAAACCGCCGGTGATGAATTCGAACTGCCGATCACCTTCCCGGAAGATTACGGCCATGCCGAGCTCGCTGGCGCTGCCGTTGTTTTCAATGTCAAAGTCAATGAAGTCAAGTTCCGTGAAATGCCGGTGCTCGACGATGAGTTCGCCAAGGACGTCAGCGAATTTGACACCCTGGAGGAATACAAGGCCAGCATCCGGACCAAACTCGAGGAAAATGCCGCCAGCCGGGCCAAGGGCGCTTTTGAAGACAACGTCGTCAAGGCTGTTGTCGCCAATGCCACCATCGACGTGCCGGCTGCCATGATCGACAGCGAAGTCGACCAGATGGTCAATGAGCAGAGCCAGCAGATGCGCTACCAGGGCTTTGAACTCGAGCAGTACCTCGGCTACATCGGCCAGACGATCGATTCATTCCGTGATCAGCTGCGTGACAGTGCCGAGACTCGTGTGCGCACCAGCCTGGTGCTCGAAGCCATCGCCGCCAAGGAAGATATCCAGGCCAGCGAAGAGGAAATCGACGAAGAAATCGGCCGCATGGCCCAGCTCTATGGCATGACCAAGGAAGACCTCAAGAGCCGCATCGCCCCCGGCGAAAACAGCTTTGTTGCCGAGAGCGTGGTCCGCAACAAGACCATCGCCCTGCTGACAGAAAAAGCCGTCCAGGTTGCCCCGCCGCCGGAAGCCGAAGAGACTGAAGAAGCCGCTGAATAAGGTTTTTCCAGATAAACCAGCCCCTTTCGTAACATGGTTACGGTATCCTTTAGACAAATAGACAGAATATCAGCTATGATACAGAAGGGAGCTTTCGCGAGAGAGTTTCCTTCTGTCTATCTGACAAACCTGTTAGAACAAACATCAAAGGAGTGAATGTTATGAGCCTCGTACCAATCGTTGTTGAACAGACCAATCGCGGTGAGCGATCCTATGATATCTTTTCCCGCCTCTTGAAGGAGCGCATCATCATCCTCAGCGATGAGGTCAACTCCGTGACCGCCAGCCTGGTCACCGCACAGCTTTTGTTCCTCGAAGCAGAAGACCCGGATAAGGATATCCAGCTCTACATCAACAGCCCCGGCGGTGAAGTCACCTCCGGCCTGATGATCTACGACACCATGCAGTACATCAAGGCCGACGTCCAGACCATCTGCATGGGTATGGCCGCCAGCATGGGTGCCTTTTTGCTCGCTGCCGGTGCCCCGGGCAAGCGCTTTGCCTTGCCTAATGCCGAGATCATGATCCATCAGCCTTCTGGTGGGGCCCAGGGCCAGGCGACCGACATTCGCATCGCCGCCGAGCACATCCTGAAAATGAAAGATCGTCTCAATCGCATCCTGGCAGACCGGACCGGTCAGCCGCTGGAAAAAATCGCCGCCGACACCGAGCGCGATAACTGGATGACAGCGGATGACGCCAAAGCATATGGCATCATCGACCACATCATGGAAAAGAGGGCCTAAGGAATGGACAATAACGGCAAAGGCAAGGGCGGATCGACCGGCGGGTCGGGCACTCAGCCCCCGCGCGGCAAACGCCAGTCAGGAGCGGGTGACTCGGAAAGCTATGTTCCGGTTGCGTGCTCGTTCTGCGGCAAATCCGAAGGCCAGGTCAGCCGCCTGATTGCCGGCCCCGGCGTTTTCATCTGCAACGAATGTGTCAGCCTCTGTGAAGAAATCCTCAGTGAAGAAGACCAGGCCCTGGGTGGAGAGCTGGCCAAAGCCCCCGCCATGGGCGAACTGATGTCGCCCGCCCGGATCAAGGAAGCACTCGACCAGTATGTCATCGGCCAGGACAAGGCGAAAAAGGCCCTCTCCGTGGCAGTCTATAATCACTACAAGCGCGTCTATGCCGGCACTGCCAGCAAAACCGATGATGACGTCGAGCTATCGAAAAGCAACATCCTGCTGATTGGCCCGACAGGTACGGGTAAAACCTTCCTGGCCCAGACTCTGGCCCGCATCCTCGACGTCCCGTTTGCCATCGCCGATGCCACCGCTCTGACGGAGGCCGGCTATGTCGGTGAAGACGTCGAAAACATCCTGCTCAAGCTGATCCAGAATGCCGATTTTGATATCGAACGCGCCAAGCGCGGCATCATCTACATCGACGAAATCGACAAGATCGCCCGGAAATCCGACAATCCGTCGATCACGCGCGATGTTAGCGGTGAAGGCGTGCAGCAGGCCCTGCTCAAGATCCTCGAAAGCACGGTGGCCAATGTCCCACCCCAGGGTGGCCGCAAGCACCCGCACCAGGAGTTTATCCAGATCGACACCACCAATATCCTGTTCATCCTCGGTGGCGCCTTTGACGGCCTGGACAAGGTCATTTCCCAGCGCGTTGGCAAGAAGTCAATGGGCTTCGGTGCCACAGTCGAGAGCAAGCAGGAATACGATGTCGGCGAGCTCCTCACCCGCCTGATGCCCCAGGATCTCCTGAAATTCGGCCTGATTCCCGAGTTCGTCGGCCGCATCCCGGTAGTGGTCACCTTGACCGGCCTGAACGAAGACGCCCTGGTCCGCATCCTGCAAGAACCACGCAACGCCCTGATCAAGCAGTACAAGAAATTGTTCAATTATGATGGCGTTGAGCTGGAGTTTGAGCCGGAGGCCATCGCGGAGATCGCCCGCCAGGCACTGGGACGCAACACCGGCGCGCGCGGCCTGCGGGCCATTCTGGAAGAAATCATGCTGGACGTCATGTTTGAAATCCCGTCCAGGAGCGATGTCAGCCGCTGCATCATCACCCTCGATAATGTCCTGCACAAGACCCCGCCGGAAGTTATCCTCAAGCAGGAGCTGTCTGCCTGAACCGCCTTTGTCGAAACTGGACCCCTGCCAAACCCCTGCCATGCTGACGTTTGACGCAAACCCTTGTCGAAAATCCGCGTGAATTGACGAACGACAGGCACCCACCCGGGTGCCTGTTTTTTTTATGCTGGACCTGTTCCCAATCGCGCATGAATGGCCAGGACGATACGGTCAATCCTGGCACCAGAGACAAAGGCAGGTCGCTATGAAAAAACCGGAACCTCTGAAAAATTACCAGCAACCATTGCTGTCGCATAACCAGATGGTCATCAAACCGGTTGACCAGGTGCTCTGTCCGGAGGCGGTCTATCTGCTAAGCCAGATCAGGCATCCTGCCTTGCCGGCTTTGCGTGGTGTCGAGGAGATCGAGCTGGACGGACAGCCGCCACGGGACTGCTTCCTGTTTGATTTCTTGCCTGGAACCAGCCTGGACCGCCTGTCAACAGCTGAGCAGGACGACTGGCCGTTGTTGGCTAAGATCCACTTTTTCACCGAATTAGCCCAGGTGGTCGATTTTCTCCACGTCCAGTGCGAACCAGGTCTCCTGCATCTGGATATCAAGCCGGCCAATGTCCTGCTCGGCCCCGATCTCAGGCCGCGCCTGATTGATTTTGGTGCGATGCAGCACTTGGCCCGGGATCCGGCTGGTGAACAACAAGCAGCGGCCTTGCCGGCTTGCTCGGGCCAGAACATCGCTTGCACCCCTGCCTTTGCCGCCCCAGAGGTCTTGCAGGGACGCCCTGTCATGGCGTCTGATGTCTACGCCATTGGCCTGACCATGATGTCAGCGCTGACCGGTATCCAGTCAGGCGATGAAATCAAGGCCAGATTACCGGATCTTTTGCGTACTCTGCCACCACCTCTGTCCAGTGTGCTCGTCCGCTGTCTGCAATCCAATGCACAAGACCGGATCGGTTCAGCGAGTGAACTGGCCAGCGACCTGGGAAAGGCTGCTGAGCGGATCCAGATAGCCAGCCAGTCCATTATGACAGCTGATGATCCTGCCAGCCCAGAGTCCGAAACCGGACACCCGTCCCAGACAGAAAGAGAAGCAACGCCTGCCCAGATGGGGCAAGCGTCAACAGGAGCTGGACCAGAACAACCCTCCCGGTTGATCTGTGTCTGGGATGGCCCCGAGTTTGGCTGTGAATTAGCCGTTCAGTTGAAACACTATTACTCGAGCGTGCTGGTGATTGATTGTGACCTGATGAATCCTCAGGCAGATCTTCTCCTGGGCAAGAAAAGCCGGCCCAGCCTGACCGCCCCTCTGCGATCTGCTGACAATCTCAATCTGGTCCTCAAGGAGGCTTTGCGTGGGACTTTGAACAGCCGCCGCCTGCGTGAACTGGCCTGGCCATCCTTGGCAGAGCCGGTGGATCTGCTGGTCTTTGGCGACAATCTGGATGAATACGACCACATTCCGGCGGACAGTCTCCTGAAGTTATTGGAGATCGCCCGGCAGAGCTATCCTGTGATCCTCTTGTTGTGCAACCGGTTCATCTATGACGCCTTCACTTGCCTTGGGCTGATGACAGCGGACCAAGTCCTCGTGCCGCTGACCGGACATGCTGCGGCTTTCCGGTCTGTGAACCGGTCGATCGACTTTCTGGCCTTGCGCCAGCAGATCGATCCCATGCGAGTCCATATCATTGCTTTCCCCTATGACGAACGTTCGGATCTGAGTCTGGGCACACTGGATGTCCTGAGCCGGAACCGTCTGGTTGGCAGTGTGCGAACAACATTGGCGCGCCAGCGCCAGAAAGGCACAGCCAAGCCCTACGCGACAGATATCAGCCCCATCAATGCCAAGGAGTACGATGGCATCATCGCCCGTCTGGGAGCGATTGCCAGAAAGGAAGCAGCTCATGCCAATCATCACCTCACACGCCCTGTTCGCCGAACAGTACGGTTCTTATCGCGCCAGACCCATCCAGCTCAATGATGCCCCTCATCCGGATTTCAATCCACCAGCCTTGACCGACCTGATTGCCCAAGTCTCCGCCAGTGTCCTGGCATCTGAACCCGCATTGGTCGCCGAAGTTGCTGCTGGCAAGATCGACCGGGCTGTTCTGGAGAACCTGATCCAGAAAACGGCCGACCGGGAAAGCTTGCGAGCGGGTTACTACGCCACTGAACTGCGCCAGCAGACGATGGATTTCCTGTTTGGCTATGGTCCTTTGCAGGAATATGTCGATGATCCGGACGTGACAGATATCGATGGGACAGGTCCGGCCGAATTCACCGTCAAGCGCCATGGCCAGCGCATGCCCATCCCGGTCCGGTTCAATTCGGAACGTGCGTACGACACCTACTGCCGCTTGCTGATCATCCGCCAGGGTGGCCAGATCAACGACAATGACAGCCATTGTCGGGTCACAGACGAGCGATTCCGCCTGCGCATCAATGTCACCGTCCCGCCCCGCAGCGCGACGTTCCCGACGGTCTGCATCCGCAAGCATCGCAACATTGCGTACAACCTTGAACAACTGGCACGGATCGGCATGTTCCCACCTGAAACCGTAGCGCTGCTCAAGGACATCAGTGCCTCTGACCAGTCTTTTCTGATCTGTGGCAAAGGTGCTTCCGGCAAAACAACCTTGCTGCGTGCCATGATCAAGGCCATGCCACTTCTGGAGCGCGTTCTGGTTGCCGAAAGTGACAGCGAAATCTACCCTGAAAAACCCTATTGCCTGATCCACCGGATTCGCAAGGGGAATGAGGGCGGCTTGCCTGTGACTTTGCGGGACCTGGTTGCCGACGGTCTGACCATGTCGCTGGATACGTATTGCATCGGAGAAATTGTCGGTGACGAGGCGCTGGAGTTTATCAAGGCTGCCTATTCCGGGCATCGTTGCCTGGCCACGACTCATGCCGAAAGTGGCCGTGACGCGCTCGAGCGTTTATTGTCCCTTGCCCGTCCGGCTACGACTGGGGAAAGCGAAACCAGCTTGCGCTCCATGCTGGCCAAAGGAGTCGATACAGTCATCTATTTGAAAAATTTTCGTCTGGAAGAGATCTGGACTGTGACGAACAGCCAAGACCTGGAGGGGCAGTATGAAATGGATCGAATTTGGCCGCAACCGGCAACAGAGACTGGAAATTCTCCAATTGACAAGCTTGCTGAATCGCTGGTGCCAGGTTCGTGAGAATCTGATGTACGCATTTGAGCGCTGTCTGGACAGCTCACTGAGTCCATCTTTGAACCGAGCCATCCAGGACCTTTTAACCCGGATCAGGGGCGGTATGCCGCCGGACCAGGCGTTGGAGATGTTTCAGGCTTATTCAGACCTGGAGCCTTTCCAGGACTTGGTGATTGCCCTGCGGTTCAACTTTCGCCATCGTGGCAGATTGCCAGCTCTGCTGGAACTCCTGGAAATCCAGCAAAACAAGCTGGAAGAGGCACAAAATGACCGCAGGATCGGTAATCGTTCCGACCTTATCCTGGCAGTCTTGCTCACGGGTGCTGTGCCAATCCTATTTTGCATCCGCCTGGCTTCCAGCACAGAGACGAGGCAACTGTTTCTGCACCAAACCACGGGCCCGCTGTTGCTGGTGCTTTCTGCCCTGGCCTATGTCGCAGCAGTCCTGGTCCTGGTCCGGGCTTACCGGCAAATCCGGTCTTGAAAGGTGTCCCCCATGAGGGAGATATTTTTGACACTCCGCCCTTACATGCCTTGGATCTTGCTTGGTCTGATCCTATGGGCCATTGTCTACAACCTGCTTCCGGCTGTGGCCTGCCGGTTTGACAGTCGCCTGGCCAACGCCTTCTTTAAAAGGCAGCCCGAACTTGATTACAGCTGGCTCAGCCGGCTGCCATCACCCTGGGTGGAGTCTCTGAGCCAGCGCTTGCTGGCTGCAGGATTTCGTGAGCGCAAGTCGGTCGCGATCTATCTTCTGGCGATGACCGTTCCGATCATCTTGCTGGTGCTTCTGGCGACCATCGTCCGCGGCCCGGTTCACCTGTATGCTCTCACTGGTTGCCTGGCAGCTGTCCTGGTCAATGGCTGGGTCACACACCGCATCCGGCAACGACGCCTGTCTTTCCAGCTCAGCCTGTACAAGATCTACCGGTTCCTCGACTTGCAGCTGACATCCGGTGTCAATGCCTTTGATGTTCTCAAAGGTTTGCCCGAAGCCATCGCTCAACCACTGATTCGGGAGGATTTCCTGAGGTTTTCTGCCCGTCTGGAACTGACACAAGATCTGGACCGGGCTCTGGATGAACTACAGGCCGCTTTTACCGGACCGGACATGAACCTGTTGGCCTCGCAATTGCGCAACAGCATGCAGACGGGTGTCATGGGCCAAACTTTCCAGCGCATGGAAAGCCTGCTCTTCAATCGCCATCTCAGTCTGGTCCGGGCCCGCAGCAAACAGCTGCGCAGCGACTTGCTGATCGTCGCTTTGCTGGCGCTGGTGCCGATCGAAATCCTGTACCTTTTCCCGCTGGCTGCCCAGGCTGTGCTATCCCTGGGCCAATTGTACGGACCGTAGCGCACGAATCGATGCGCCGGTAATAGATTTTTCAGGAGGATACCCCATGTACAACCGCACAATCAAACCCATTCAAACCTTGCTCGGCCGCATCAACCGCGATCGTGCAACCAAACTGCCAACCCAAAGAAGCTGGCGCAAACGTTCCGGATTTGGCCTGAACGAAGTCATCGGCATTGCCATCACGGTCACGGTTGCGGCGCTGATTGTTGCTCCTGGTGTCCAAGGGCTTGCCCAGACGGCTATTACCAACATGAACACGTGGTTCACATCCATATCGGGTGATTTGTTTGCAACAACAATAACCTGATGATCTGGCGGTAATCTGCAACTGACTGACTGAACTACAAAAGGATCTCGTTCATAGGGTTCGAGGAGGTGTCCATGATTGCTCAAGTGATTGTCCTGGCTTTGTCTTTGGTGGCGATGATTGGCATCAGTCTGCAGGGGATCTTGTTTGCAGTGCCGATCTTCCAGCGGATGACCTTTGATGCCATTTGCCACCGAGGACTGATGCAGATGGACCAGTCAGGCGGCATGACGGATACTATCCAGCTCTTTCTGGAAAATAACCTTTCCCAGGCTGGGTTCCAGAACCTCGTTATTCATGGGGATCGCTCGGTCACACTTGGCGACGAAATGTCTCTGTATGTGCAAGGATCCCTCGCCGTGCGCAGCTTGACGACCGGACTGCAGATGACTCAGGAAACACGTGCTTTCGTGTACCACAACAGCATCTTGTCCAGACATCTGGTCACTGCAGCGGGGATGCCATGACCCGGGCAGAATCACTGGCCAGACAGGGATCACTAAGCATGAACAAACCTGTGAAGCAACGTTCCGACTGTGGTTCAGTGGGGTTCGTGTTGATCCTGGCCAGTCTGACTGTTTTCCTGCTCTTGCCGCTTCTGGCCGGCCTGATCCGGACTGCTTACAGCCAGCTGATCGTTTTGCGGGCTGGAGCCCTGCTCGATGAGACGTTGCCCTCAGCCAGCCTGTGTCTGGATCCGGACAGGCTGGCCGAGGGAGAGCTCGCCCTGGACGGGGCTGCAGTGGAAGCCCTGGTCCGGACACGACTCGAAACGACGCGTCCTTCTTTGCTGGTTGGCCGGCTGGAGATTCTGTCCGTCACGGTCAGTTGGTTGGCCGTTCCCCTTTCTGATAACCATTGGCTGGGAGATCGCCAGCCCGACCAGATCCCGGTTGTCTCCTGTACCATCCGGCTCGTGCCGATGGCAGGGGATCCGGTTTTACTGACCCGATCGGTGAAATTGCTGCAAACACCGGACTAACTTGCCCTCTGGAGGGAACGATGCGCAAATATCAGCAAACCCTATTATCGATTTTGTTGACTGTGATCCTGCTTGGCCTTGCATACTGGGCCGGGCGGGATCAACCTGTTGTTGAGATGAAACCGGTGGTCAGAGTGGTCCAGGACGTACCAGCAGGAAGCCAGCTATCTGCTGCAGACTTGACCTTGGTGGAATTGCCTGTTTCTACGCTCATGGGCAACTATTTCCAGGAACTGACCGTAGCCATTGGCCAGTGGTCGATGGAACCTCTGGCTGCAGGAGAAATTCTGATCAGCAACAAAGTATCTCATCAGCCATCCGGGATCAGATTCCCTAATCCTGGTCCGGGACGCCGGTTGATGACGGTTGAGCTTGCTCCGGGTGCGGCTAATGGCTTTTTTCTCGGTCCAGGCAATCGGATCGATCTCATTCTAGTTCCACGTCAGGATCATACCGGGCTCGAAATGACCCAGACCATTCGCAACATAGAAATCATCGAGGTGATTGGCGCTGGAGAGGCTTCTTCCAGTTTCCTGCCTGCGGCCAGTCCATCGTCAGCGTTGCTCTGCCTGGATGTCAGCCTGCAGCAGGCCCAGCAGCTTGCTGAAGCCAAGAGCCGGACAGATATCCAGATCGCAGTCATCAATGAATCCTCCGCTGGAGAATGACACTGCAACCAGAATGTCACCGGATGTGATTGTTTTTGGTGACGGAGGCATTTTGAAAAGTCTGTATGATCTGTTATATTGGATTGCAGGTGATGCACGATGTTTGAAGATCTACTACCTGCAGTCGAAAGAGGCATCCTTGAAGCAGCTGGTGCGATTCCGGTTGTATTCAAAGGTCTGGAACGCTCCTTTGAAAAGGGCGCTTCTTTTTCAGCGCCCAGCAGGCATGATCACCATGAATTGGTCTACCTGCGCAGTGGCCGAGCCGAGTTTGATCTCGAGGGCCGCAAGGTCATCGTCGACAAGGGAAGCTCCCTGGTCATACGGCCGCGTGTCACACACTCGTTGCGAGCCATCGACGGCTTCGTCGAAATTGTCGCCGTCTATTTTGGTTTTGCCCATCCCAATACATTACCATTACCGCCCCATGGACAGCTGGCGCAGACAGGATTCCAGTTCCGCACCACAGACATCGAACCGCGAAGCCTGGAGAAATTCCTCAGCTTTGCAACTGGCAATGAACCGGCAACAGATGACAAGGCCCCCGATCCTTTTATCCTGATCCGGGGCAAAAGCCGCCAGGATATCGCCAGCCTGGTGGAACGGATTTTGCGGGAGAATCGCCTGGAGTCCTATGGCCAGGAGTTGATGATGCAGCTGCTGGCAATGGAGCTTCTGGTGACCCTGGCCCGTGGTTTACGGGAAGAATGGGAAGAAAGCCTTCGTGTCCGTACGGGTAAAGCGAGGGAACTGGTGCGTATCGCCAGGGATTTCATCATCGAAAACCACGACCGGGATATTTCTGTTGCCGAGGTTGCTGGCTATGTTTTCCTGAGCCAGGGCTATTTCACCCGAGCTTTCCGCGATGAGACAGGCCTCTCCCCGATGGCTTTCCTGATGCAGATCCGGGTCGAGCATGCTTGCAAGCTGCTGGAACAGAAAGACATCAAAGTCAGCGGCGTTGCAGATCAGGTTGGCTTTTCGAGTCCGCAGCGCTTCAATGCTGCGTTTAGAAAGCACATCGGCATGACTCCGATGGAATATCGCCGGATGGTGCTGCGGCAAAAGACCGGCCAAGAACAGACAGGTGAATCATGAACAATCATCCAATGGATCTGCCGCGGATCGAACGCGCCGTCCGTGAAATCCTTCTGGCGATCGGAGAAGATCCGGATCGCGAGGGCTTGCAGGAGACCCCGCATCGGGTAGCCCGCATGTACAGTGAAATTTTTGCCGGCCTGCATGAACCGATCGAGAACTCGATCAAGGTCTTTAACGAGAAAGACCATGATGAAATGATCCTGGTCGGTGATATTCCTTTTTATTCGATGTGTGAGCACCACTTGCTGCCCTTCATTGGCAAGGCTCATGTCGTATACATCCCCAATCAGGGCCGAATCCTTGGCTTATCGAAAATTGCCCGGATCGTGGACATGATGTCCAAAAAACCACAGCTGCAGGAACGGTTGACGTCCCAGATCGCTGACACGATCGTCGAGGCGGTTGCACCCCTTGGCGTCGCGGTGGTGGTGGAAGCTGAACATCTGTGCATGACCATGCGTGGAATCAAAAAGCCAGGCTCCATGACAGTCACTTCTGCCTTGCGCGGCCTGTGCAAGAAAGATGCACGCAGCCGGGCGGAGGCGCTGGCTTTGATTCATCATACATGATGGCATCAGGTCCTTTTTTCCAGGCCGGACACCACAAACTGCCGCTGGGGTCCCGGACTTATGTGGTCGGGATCTTGAACATCACGCCGGACTCCTTTTCAGATGGTGGCCGCTTCGATTCGCTGCCAGCAGCCATGCTGCAGGCAGAGCAGTTGATCGCATCAGGAGCGGACATCCTCGATATCGGTGGAGAATCCACTCGCCCCGGTTCTGTGGCTGTTGCGGCATCTGACGAAATCCAGCGTATCGTTCCTGTGATCAAACAGCTGGCCCAGACCTGCCAGGTGCCTTTGTCTGTGGATACCTTCAAAGCTGAAGTGGCTGAAGCCGCCTTGGCTGCCGGGGCGTCGATCATCAACGATGTGACGGGCCTGCTGGGCGATCCGGACATGGCTCAGGTGGTAGCCCGACATGGGGCTGGCCTTATCCTGATGCATAATCCGGTGCTCTATCGCAAAGGACATCCAGCTGCTGCGGCTTTCACCAATATGCCTTGTTTCGATGCGCAAACCGCTGCCCGGTTTGACGGACTCAGCCTTCTGGCTGCGACCAGGCTGTTTCTGGATTTAGGCATGGACCGAGCCTTGGCTGCCGGGATTGACAGGAATCGGATCATCGTGGATCCAGGTATCGGATTTGGCCTGACAACAGACGAATCATTAGACCTGATCCATTCCCTGGGCCAGATTCAGCTGGGAGCTTCACAGTGTTTGCCTGTTCTCATCGGACCCTCGCGGAAGAGGTTCATTGGTGACATCCTGGGCAAGCCTGTGCAGGAACGGCTCAACGGTACGATAGCTGCCTCGGTTGCTGCGATAGCCTGCGGAGCTGATTTTGTCCGTGTCCATGATGTTGCGCCGGTTGCCGAGGCCGTTTGCGTCAGTGATGCAATTTTGCGTCGTGCTGCTCAGTGAACAGAGGAGATACCATGACGGATGGCAAAATGAACTATGACCGGATTTTTGTCGAAGGCATGACGTTCACAACTCTGATAGGCGTGCTGGAGCATGAGAAAGTGCAGCCCCAGCCTGTCCATGTCGACGTGGTTTTATCTGTCATGCCGGTTCAGGCCACGCGAACCGATCGGCTGGAACAGACGATCAGCTATGCTGCTGCCTATGAGCGGATCAGCCAGATCATCCAGACAGAGCATTTCGGCCTGGTTGAGCGCCTGGCCGGCTGCATTGCTGAAAAACTGCTCTTGGACCATGAGACATTGATGGAAGTGACGGTGACCATCCGCAAGCCGGAGGCGCCTCTGCCAGGACATTTTTCCAGTGCAGGCATTTCGATCACCCGTGTCCGGGGGGATTATGGGCTTATGACTCAGGCTGACCTGTCGTTGGGTACTAATCTGGGCGATCGCCTGGAGACCTTGCGGCAAGCAGTCCTGCATCTGGCGGGACACCCGGAGATCGAACTGCTTGCGACCTCCTCCGTCTATGAGACCACGCCGGTTGGGCTGCTCGACCAGCCGGATTTCCTGAATTTGGTTGCGCGGATCAAGACAACACTGGACCCGTTCAGCCTGCTGTCCTATTGCCAGTCGCTCGAAACCCGTTTCGGACGCGAAAGGCTGGTGCGCTGGGGTCCGAGGACGCTCGACATCGACCTGCTGACCTACGGACATCTGCTGACCCAGTCCTCACACCTGACTTTGCCGCACCCCAGAATGCAGGAACGCGAGTTTGTCCAGGTCCCGCTGCATGAGCTGGATACTGGACTGGCCCAGCCCACCCCGGCTGTCCGGTTTACTTGTAAGCTCTCTTGAAAACGACTAAAATAGGCACGAACACAGTTGAAAACCACTGGCTCTTTATCTTGGAGGATACGAACGCATGAATAATCCTGCCCCCGGCTCAGGTGGACCAGGCAACCGCAAACGCAATTTCCGCCATTTTGGCCCGGCTAATCCATCCCGGAACACACCCGGGGGCAAGCCTGCGTCCAACCAAGGCCAGGCAGCAGCTACCGGTCCGGTCCAGCGCACAGAGCGTCCGGAGCCACGCCAGCCCCGGCCTGACAATCGCGAACCTCGTGAAGCTCGTGAGCCGCGCGAACCCCGTGATGCACGCCGGGAACAACCGCGCGATAACCGGGAAGCACAGGCCGGTCGTGAACCTCGTCGAGATAACCAGCGAAATGGCAATCGTCCGCCGCGCCGTCAGCCTAATCCCAACCGTGAACCTGGCCAGGCCAATGCTGCACCTGCGACTGGAGCGACTGGCCAGCAACGCCGTCCACCCAGAGACCGACAGGACCAGCGCCAGGGCGGACAACAGTCCCAGACCCGGCAAGGACCTGTTGAGGCCGTACGCGAACGCGGTCCTGGACAAGAGCCACGCAATCGCCCGGATCATCGTCCAGATGTGAAACCTGAAGCCCGGACCGAACGGACAGACCGTGCAGAGCCGGCAAAAGACCGTGCAGACACCAGGGAACGTGCTGAGCAAAAAGAGCGTCCGGATACCAGGGATCGTCAGGCGTCAGCGGTATCTGAACGCAGCCATCGCTGGGAGAAAAAAGCCAAGGCCGAAGAAACATTTGATGACATCCACCGGGACAATGAACGGATCGAAAAGGAAATCTGGCTCGAGATTGCATCGATCCACAACATCAAACTTGATTTCTGATGACACCACGCCACTCTTGGCTGCGCTCATCCAGCATGCTGGGACCGGACGGATTTCTTTCCATATGCCTGGTCACCGCTCAGGCCAGAGCTGGCCTGAAAGCATCCGGATTCGCTTAGCCAGTCTGGATACAACTGAGTTGGCCGCTACGGATGATTTGCACCAGCCAACGGGTCCGGCGCTTGCTGCCATGGATCTGGCTGCGCGCTCTTTTGGCGCAGGCAGGACCTGGTTCCTGACCAATGGTTCCACGGGCGGGATCTTGGCTCTGCTGGCTGGCCTTGTCGGGCGCGGTCAAAAACTCATCTTGCCCCGGACCTGCCATCTGGCTGTCTGCCATGCACTGGCGCTTCTTGATATCCAGCCAGTCTGGCTGGAGTTTTCACGACCGGTATCACCTGATCCACTCGGATTTCTGCCAGTGGTCTCGGCCAACATGGTCGCAGATGCCATTAAGCTGCATCCGGACAGTGCCGCTGTCTTTCTGACCAGCCCCGATTATTACGGCCGGTGTGCCGATCTGGCTGCCATCAGCCATGTAGCCCGCCAGGCCGGCATGTTGCTCTTGGTTGATGAAGCCCATGGGACACATTTTGCTGCTGCGCCGGGGCATCTGCCACAGACAGCTTTGTCCAGCGGGGCTGATGCATGTGTCCAGAGTGCACACAAGACATTGCCCGCCCTGACCCAGGGCGGTTATCTCCATGTGGCGGTATCTTTGCTCAGCCGTGATCCACGAGCTGTAGAGCGCATGACTGCCGCACTCAGGATTTTCCAGACGTCCAGCCCGTCCTTTGCCATCGCTGCCAGCCTGGATTTTGCCCGGGCCTATCTGGAGCAGCACGGGCTGGAGCAAATCGAAAATACGCTCGAGTCCATCCAGCGACTTGCCACGGCTCTGTGGCCGGACTACCTGGTGTCTCCAGCTGCAGCCACTCCTGTCCGGGGCGAAACGCGGGACCCGCTGCGGATTGTCATCCGGCAACGCGGGCCATTGACTGTCCCGGCGACACAGCTGGCTCATCAGCTCAGTTTGCAGGGGATTGATATTGAACTATCAGACCTGACTCGCCTGGTCCTGATCCCGTCGCTGGATCAGCCTGGACATGATTTTGAACAGTTGCACCAGGTGCTGAAGGCCTGGCTGGAATACCCGCAGCCAGACTTGCCCATCCACGACCCCGGCTTGCTGCAGCTGGAGCAACGCTGGCTGGAGTTGCTGGTCCAGCCGCCCGAGAGGGTTCTGGCTCCAGGGCGTGTCCTGCTGGAACCAGTAGATACGGCGGTGGTCCCGCTGGCGCATTCTGCAGGAACCGTGATGGCACAGCCCATTGCCCCTTATCCACCTGGCATCCCGCTCCTGCTGCCTGGAGAACGAATGGACCAACAGCGGCTTGATTTACTTTTAGCCTTACGAGACAATGGAATCAACCTATCCGGCGTCGACCAAGATTCCATCCGAGTCGTCGTTTGAGATTTTCTCTGGAGCCCAGATGATGTATAATGACGACAAGCAACTTGGAAATAGCAGGCAACAGCCGACTGCGAGCGGTCTTTTGATCACTTTCGAGGGAATCGATGGATCTGGCAAGTCGACTCAGGCTCATCTGGCTGCCGACTGGCTCCGGCAACAGGGGCGTTCGGTCCTGTCCTTGCGAGAACCCGGTGGCACGGCCATTGGGGAGTCGATCCGCTCCATTCTCCTGGCCAAGGCCAACACGGCGATGTGCATGGAGACAGAGCTGCTGCTCTTTGCGGCAGCGAGGGCCCAGATCATCCGCGAGGTGATTGAGCCGGCGTTGGCAGCAGGGACTTATGTGATCTGCGACCGGTTTTATGACTCGACCACGGCATACCAAGGCTATGGCAGGGGCATCGACCGTGAGATGATCCGGCAGTTGCAGACGATTGCGACGGGCGGGTTGCGCCCTGACCAGACGTTCCTGCTTGATGTCAGCATTCCTGTTGCCCTGCAGCGTCTGGCAGGCCGGCCCGGCAAGGCCGACAGACTGGACGGTGAGGACACCGCCTTCATGATCCGCACACAGGCTGGGTACCGGACGATCCTGCACGAGGAACCAGACCGTGTGATCAGGATAGATGCAGACCGCAGCGTGTCCGAGATCCAGAACAGCATCATCAGTCATTTAAAGGGGGACCTGGCATTATGAAACTCATTTTCTCAATCGTCCACGACGAGGACAGCCCGCGCCTGATGGCCGAGCTCAACCGGGCAGGCTACCGCGTAACCAAGCTTAATTCATCGGGCGGTTTCCTGCGCTCTGGCAACACGACCCTGATGATCGTCGTCGAGGAGGCCCAGCTGGAAGAGGTGCTCGGCATCATCCGGAAGTTCTCCAGCAGTCGCCAGGCCGCGATCAATACCAACGTCACACCTTCATCGATGGGTGGGTCCTATATCCCTTACCCGGTCGAAGTGATGGTTGGCGGCGCCACTGTTTTTGTCCTTAACGTCGAACATTTCGAGAAAATGTGACATGGGTTTTGCCTCCCTTGTCGGACAACCAGACTTGAAAGTGCGCCTCGGTTCCATCTTGAAAGGTGAACCGGGGCACGCTTATATCCTGAGCGGTCCGCTCGGCATCGGCAAATCCACTTTTGCCCAGGTTTTCGCCCAGGCCTTGCTTTGCCAGGATCCGACACCGGATGGCGGCTGTGGGATGTGCGATTCGTGCCGCCATTTCAGTCATCAGGCCCACCCGGATTACAGGACCTTGCTTCTGGATCCTGCCGACAAGGTGATCAAGGTCGAGCGCGTGCGCCAGACCATCCAGTCGGACATTGCCTTGCGGCCTCAGTTTGGCCGGCGCAAAGTCTATCTGGTGGATGCGGATTTCCTGAATGAACAAGGGCAAAACACCCTTTTGAAGTCCCTCGAGGAGCCCCCGGATTTCGTCACATTCATCCTGATGGCATCAGGTCTGGAGCGATTGCTGCCGACCGTCCTGTCACGTTTGACCGTCCTTCCCCTGCAGCGCTACAACGACGAGGAAGTCGTTGCGATCCTGACGCGTGAATGGCAGGGCAGTGGCCAGTCCATGCCTGATCCAGAAAGCCTTGCTTTCTATGCCCGTTATGCCAATGGGGTACCGGGAGCAGCCATCCATTTACTCACCAGCCCCTGGTTTGCTGATTTACGACAGGAGACCATCGATTTTTACCATCAGATCGGGACTTTCAGCCGCTCCCGCATGTTGACAACTGGCTTTGGCTTTTTCGATGCCAACCGGACCCGGGCGGATGTCCTGCTGGACATTCTGGCCAGCCTGGTCAGGGACCAGATTGTCCTGCACATGACCGGCGAGCCAAGACACTTGACCAATCCCGACCAGCTTGACAGGCTGGCGGTTCCAGATGAAAGCAAACGCCAGGCTGCCATCCCCGGCTTGATGCGCGCCGCTGCCGCGATCACGGCCGCCCGGCGCGGACTGGCCTTGAATGCCAGTTTCGAAGGACTGGCGTGCCACCTATTGTTGACGCTCAGAAAGGAGCTCGTTCATGCCTAAAGTTGTCGGAGTCCGTTTTCACGGCGCCGGAAAAGCCTATCATTTCGATCCGGCTGGTCTTCCCTTGAAGACTGGCGATGCGGTGATCGTCGAAACATCACAGGGAGTCGAACTGGGTATCGTTGCCGAACAGGTCTTCGAATTACCCGAGGATCGCCTGCCTGCCCCTTTGAAACCTGTCTTGCGGCAGGCGACGGCTGACGATATGGACCATTACGATGCCAATTGCCAGAAAGAACGCGAGGCGTTCCGGATTGCTGCTGATAAAATTACCTCCCGTGGACTGGATATGCGTCTGGTCAGTGCAGAGTACACCTTTGACAACCGCAAAATTGTTTTTTATTTCACAGCGGATGGCAGGGTTGATTTCCGTGAGCTGGTCAAGGACCTTGCGGCTGTTTTCCGGACCCGGATCGAGTTGCGTCAGATCGGCGTGCGTGATGAGGCCCGCATGGTCGGTGGACTTGGCATTTGCGGCCGTGTCTTGTGCTGCTGTTCCTTTCTGACTGATTTTGTACCTGTGTCCATCAAAATGGCCAAGGAACAAAGCCTGTCCATGAATCCAGCCAAGATTTCCGGTGCCTGTGGCCGGCTGATGTGCTGCCTGAAATACGAACAGGATGCCTACGAAGATGCCCATGCCCGGATGCCCCGTCCAGGCCATCAGGTCAAAACCGCTGAGGGTCTCGGTGTGGTCGAAGGCATCAACCTGCTCAAGGAAACCGTCACCATCCGTCTGGACCGCGGCGGCGAGGCGGACCTGATCACCTTGCCTAATACCGAAGTGGAGATCATAGGCGGTAAACCAAATAAAAAATGCGGTGGTTGTGGCAGCAAGGGCAAATCACCAGCCGCACAACAATCGCGTGGTTCAACTGCAGACGCTTAGGCGTCTTTTGACAGTTAGCCAGCCAATCCCCCCTGGATGCTTGCCCAAAGCCCATCCGGGTGCTAAAATCTTGAACGAACGGGAGGTGTTCAACCATGGCTTATAAAATTTCTGACGCGTGTATTTCCTGCGGTGCTTGCGAAGGCGAGTGCCCGACCGGTGCGATTTCTGCTGGCGCCAGCCAGTACGTGATCGACGCAGATACCTGTATCGACTGCGGTGCCTGCGAATCCGCATGCCCCGTTTCAGCCATCTCTGCTGGCTGATTCAGGTCCGGATTTCCCCGGCAAATGAGGGAAGGCCTAGTGCTTTCCCTTTTTGTTTTTACTGGATGGCTGCTTGATGGATGATTTGTGGAATGCTGCTGACGAAACCCTGGAGGACCTGCAACGCGCTGGGATGAAGCTGATCCAGAAAACCAGTGGATTCCGGTTCGGCGAAGACTCCGTCTTCCTGGCCTCGTTTGCCGCCGGCCTGGTGGAGCGAAAGAAGCATGTCCAGGCAGCAGACCTGGGTGCTGGAAGTGGCGCTGTGAGTGTCCTTTTGGCCGGCCGCCTGCCTCGGGTCAGGTTGACAGCGGTCGAAATCAGTCCGAGGCCTTTTTCGGTGCTGGAACGCAATTTTGCCCTCAACCAGCTGCAATCCCGCTGTACGGCTCTGCATGGCGATGTTCGGGACTTGACGTTGCTCCCCCGGGCTAGCCTCGACCTTGTCGTGAGCAATCCGCCCTTTCGTGATCCCGGGCGCCATGTGCCATCTGCCAGGCTGCAAAACGACCCTCAGCTGGCGCAGGAGTGGCGGACCGCTGTCGAGTCCACGCACCTGACACTGGATGACTTGATGAAATCAGCTGCCACCTGGCTGAAACCGGGTGGACTGGTGGCCCTGGTCCAACGACCAGCCAATCTGCCGGACATTCTCTCTGCCATGCGCCAGTACCGGATCGAGCCCATCGCCCTGCGTACGATTGTCCCTCTGCCCGGACGGGCACCGACCAGCGTGCTCGTCGCCGGACGACTGCATGGACGTCCGGGATCCTTCCGGTTTTTACCGGACCTTATTGTCAATACATCACCCGGCCAGCCTGGTCCGGAAACGCGCCAGATCTATGGAGAAGAAACCCATGACGGACAAAGCAGTATCTGAATCAGCCAGCACGCTCCCCCGCGGCACCCTGATCCTGGTCGGGACGCCGATTGGCAATCTGGGCGATCTTTCGCGCCGGGTCATTGAGGTCCTGGCACAGGTCGACCTGATTGCAGCCGAAGACACGCGACGCACTCGGCAATTGCTGTCCTATCTCGGTCTGCACCAGCCCCTGACCAGCTACCATGAGCACAACCAGGCCAGCAAAGGTCTCGAGCTGATCGAGAAATTACGTTCCGGGCAGTCCATCGCCCTGGTTTCAGATGCCGGGATGCCCTGCATCAGCGATCCTGGCGGTCGCCTGGTGGCCGAATGCGTGGCAGCTGATCTGCCCGTGCTGGTGATTCCCGGACCTTCGGCGGCCGTCACGGCGCTGGCTGGATCCGGCCTGGAAACCGAACGTTACGCCTTTGAAGGTTTTTTGCCTGCCGACCGCAAGGCTCGCAAAGCTCGTTTGCTGGAATTGCAGAAAGAGCTGCGGACCATGGTCCTCTATGAGGCGCCACACCGACTGAAAAAGACTTTGCAGGAATTGATCGGCCTCGGCTTTGGGGACCGGCTGGTTGCCCTGGGGCGTGAACTGACCAAAAAGCACGAAGAGTTTCTGCGCGGGACGGTCCAGGGCCTGGCTGACTATTACGAAACCAATGAACCGCGCGGCGAATTTGTCATCGTTCTCGAAGGTCTGACGGCGCTGGCCAGGCGCTTGCCGGAACATGCGACTGTGACAGGTGGCTTAGGACAGGCTGGTTGCCAGAGTGATGGCACAGCCGATGCGGCAGCCCTGTTGAAACAGCTGCTCGGCCAGGGGTTGTCAGTCAAGGAAGCTGCCCGTGAGGCCGCAGCTCAGACCGGCAGTAAAAAGAATGAGCTCTACGCCCTCGCCATCCAGATCCAGGAGAATGAACCGGGCGAATCTTGATAAGAAAAGACGACGCTGTAACCGGAAACGGAATCCTGGCCTGACCGTTTTTCAAATTCACAAAGTCCTGCAAAGACGTTATAATACCTTAATCAGCCCGACAGGAGGCCCGCATGGACAAGACATTCTACATCACGACTCCGATCTATTATCCGAGTGACAAGCTGCACATCGGACATTCATACACAACTGTGGCAGCAGATGCCATGGCACGCTTCAAACGCCTGCAGGGTTTTGATGTCATGTTCCTGACCGGCACGGATGAGCACGGCCAGAAGATTCAGCGCAAAGCTGAGGACAAGGGTGTCACGCCACAAGCCTATGTCGACCACATTGTGGAAGGGATCAAGGAGCTCTGGCAGCTGCTTGATATTTCCTATGACCGTTTCATCCGCACCACGGATGAGGAGCATGTCAAGGCCATCCAGGACATTTTCCAGAAACTCTTCGACAAAGGTGACATCTACAAGAGCGAATACGAAGGCTGGTATTGCACCCCATGCGAGTCCTTCTGGACGGAAACCCAGCTGGTCGAGCACAAATGCCCGGACTGCCACCGCCCGGTGGAGAAGGCCAAGGAAGAGAGCTATTTCTTCCGCCTTTCCAAATACCAGGATGCCCTGATCCGCCTTTTTGAAGAACATCCGGATTTCATCCAGCCGGTTGCCCGCGCCAATGAAATGCTCAACAACTTCCTGCGCCCCGGTCTCGAAGACCTGTGCGTATCCCGGACGACCTTTGACTGGGGCGTCCCTGTACCGTTTGATCCCAAGCACGTGGTCTATGTCTGGATCGACGCGCTCTCCAATTACATCACCGCACTCGGCTACCCGTCCCTGACCGGTGACATGGCCCGCTACTGGCCAGCCGATGTCCAGCTGGTCGGCAAGGAGATCGTCCGCTTCCATACGATCATCTGGCCGGCGATGCTGATGGCCCTGGATATCCCGCTGCCCAGGCAGGTCTATGGCCATGGCTGGCTGCTGTTCAAGGACGGTAAAATGTCCAAATCCAAGGGCAATGTCATCGACCCGGTCGTACTGTGTGAGAAGTATGGTGTCGATGCCGTGCGCTATTTTCTGCTGCGCGAAGTGCCCTTTGGCTCCGATGGGATTTTTTCAAATGAAGCCCTGATCAGCCGGATCAACTCCGACCTGGCCAATGACCTGGGCAACCTCGTCAGCCGCACCGCGGCGATGATCAGCAAGTATTTCCCATCCGGTCTGCCGGCAGACCGTCTCGCCGCTCACCCTGACAGCGAGCTGGTCGACCTGGTCCGTGAACTGCCGGACAAGGTCGAAGCCGCGATGGACCAGCTCCAGTTCAGCACCGCACTGGCTGAAATCTGGAAAGTCGTCGGCCGCAGCAACAAGTACATCGATGAAACGGCTCCCTGGGTCCTGGCCAAAAATGAGAGCGATGTTCCCCGCCTGGCAACCGTCCTGTACAACCTGGCAGAGACGATCCGCGTTGTCTCGATCCTGATCCAGCCCTTCCTGACTCACACTCCGGCCAAGATCTGGTCGGCCCTCGCCATCCCCGCCGGTGAACAGACGGCCTGGGAATCCGCCCGGACCTATGGCCTGTACCAGGCCGCAGCGCCCCTGCCCAAGACCGACCCGATCTTCCCCCGCATCGACATCGCCAAGGAGATCGCAGCCCTCGATGCCATGCTCCAGGCTCAGGCTGACGCTGCTGCAGCCAGTGCTACGCCCGCATCAAAGGTCGAACCTGCATCCGAGCCAGCCGCCCAGCCTGCATCGTCAGCTGGTTCTTCTGTTGCCAAAGGCCAGACCCCTGCGCCAGAGGTGGTACCGGAAGGTGTTGCCCTGATCGAATTTGACGATTTCCTCAAAGTCAACCTCAAGGTTGGTACGGTGAAATCGTGTGAAAAAGTCGCCGGATCGGACAAGTTGCTTTGCTCCCAAATTGACATGGGCAGTGAGGTCCGCCAGATTGTTTCCGGCATCGCCCAGTCGTATGCCCCGGAAGACATGGTTGGCAAGCAGGTTATTGTCGTCACCAACCTCAAGCCGAGAAAGATCCGCGGCGCCATGTCCCATGGCATGATCCTCTGTGCCACAACAGAAAACGGCTACAAAGTCCTCACCGTGGATGCACCCGTCCCGTCCGGTTCCGAAGTCGGCTGACGATGGGTGGTTTTCAACAGCCCATTGGCGGTTTTCAACAGACCAAGGGAGACATTCACCAATCCCTTGAGTGGATCGACTCGCACGCCCATCTGCACAGCAAACCCTACGCCCAGGACCTCGCGGAGGTCCTGGCGCGCAGTCATGCCGCAAGCATCCATACGGTTCTGCTGCCCGGCACGGATCTTGAAGACTCCCAGGCTGCGATCGACCTGGCCTTGCGCCATCCTGGCCAGGGTCTGGTGGTCTCGGTCGGCGTCCATCCGCACGATGCCAAGTCTCTGACACTGGATGGCCTCCAGCAGCTGCGCGAGCTGGCCGTCCGGCACCGGGGCGGTCTCGTCGTGGCCATTGGGGAGATCGGTCTGGATTACCACTATGATTTTTCGCCACGCGATGTCCAGCGTGACGTATTCCGAACTCAGCTTGAAATGGCCCAGGAACTTGATCTGCCAGTGATCGTCCATGACCGTGAAGCGACAGCTGACTGCCTGGCTGTGATCGCCGAGGTTGCTGCCAAACGATCCGTGCGCGAGATCCCCGGCGTGTTCCATTGCTATTCCGGCAGTGTCGAAACTGCTGCCATCCTCTTGCAAAAAGGCTTCTATCTGGGTTTCGATGGTCCGATCACGTTTAAAAACGCCCGCAAAGCGCTGGAGGTGATCGCATCCTGTCCGCGAGACCGTCTCGTCCTCGAGACCGACAGCCCCTATCTGACCCCCGTGCCACATCGTGGTCAGCGCAATTCACCTGAATACATCCCCCTGATTGGCGCCAAAGTCGCCGAGATCTGGGGCTGTGACATCGCAGAAGTGGCAGCCCTGACAACCGCCAATGCCAGGAGATTGTTCGGCCTCGCCTGAAATTTCCTTG
>CAZGSR010000019.1:0-53164 GCA_964528645.1 uncultured Mageeibacillus sp.
CCTCACTCCCGCTCTGCCAATGCTGCCAGCGGATCGGGATGGTCGATGTACCAGCGGATCATGCGCCCGGCGATACTCGTCGTGTCTGGAATTTCCGGCAGGTCGTCTCGCCAGTACCAGCCTGCCGATTCGATTTCAATACCGTCGACCTGGATCTCGCCGCTCTCAAAGGCACCGAACAGTCCGATCATCAGGGAGTCGGGGAAGGGCCAGGGCTGGCTGGCAAAATAGCGGATCGAGCCGATTTTGATTCCGACCTCCTCAAAAACTTCGCGCCGGGCCGTATCTTCAAAGGTTTCACCGGGCTCCATGAATCCAGCCACGACACTGTGAAGACTGGGTCGGAAATTCTTGTTATGGGCCAGAAGGATCTGGTCATCCTTGATGATCGCGATGATGATCGCCGGCGAGATGCGTGGAAAAATCAAGTTGCCACAGGCATCGCAAATTTTGGCCCGCTCGTCATCCTTCATCCGGGTCGGCGCGCCACACCGACCACAAAAACGACTCTGGCTATCCCAATGCAGGATCTGCGAAGCACGGCCTGCCAGCATGAAGAGATCATAAGGGAAATCTTTGCCCAAGGCGCGCAGATGGCTGAAGGCGTGCCCCGCTGGAGCCTCGGCACCACCGGGAACGGCAATACAGTAGTAATCCTCACCCCGGTATTCGCCCAGATAGAGGTGCCCCTGGGGACTGTCTGTGAAAAACGTAATCACCGAAGGGCCTGGTATCTCAGGTCCGGCATCTGTCGTTCGCGTCAGCAGTAACATGTCACTGAAAACCAGCCAGCGCTCGGGGCGATCCCCTGGATTTTCCGGCGCCAGGCCTGGTTTGTATTGGTCGTAGAAACTCGGTCGGTGCCTCAAACTGTTTGTGCCTCCAGCAGTCCATATCAATGTAAGCATACACTTTTTTTCGTGCGCTGTAGAGTAGGGGCTCTTTGCTTATTACCGTGAAAAGCAATGAACGGATGCAACCTCGCATCCAACAAATAAGCACCCCTGGAAACGGGGGTGGTGGTTGCATGGTTTGGTGTCAGATGATTGTGAGGGGTGCCCCGGTGCTAATTTCGGCAATTGCCGATTTCGGGCGCACCTCTCACGCGACCCCTGGTACTGATTTTGGCAATTGCCGATTCCGGACACAGGGTCGATTGTTTCATCATTTAATTCGCTTCGGCTGGAAACGCCTGCGGCTGTAAGGTCCTCGGACAAAAGTGTGACCTATTGCCGATTTCTGACCCCGACCTAACTTCGGCAAATTCCTTTTCAAGGTCGGGGTAGAAAACCGGCAATAAGTCCGGTAGTTGCCTGAAAACCCCTGAGGCTGTAGCATCACACGGTGCACCAGTGTTTTTGTCCGCTCCTCTAACCCTGGTGCTGATTTCGGCAATTGCCGATTTCGGGCGCACCCCTCGTGCGACCCCTGGTGCTGATTTCGGCAATTGCCGATTTCGAGCGCAGCCCTCGCGCGGCCCCTGGTGCTGATTTCGGCAATTGCCGATTTCGGACCCCGGCTTGAATACAGCCCAGACCTGCAACCAACATCAGCATTGTGCGAATTTTTATACCCACGTGACCACTCTTGGTGGTATCTCCTACATTTCTTTACATGCCTTTCACGGAAACAAGCAAAGAGCCCACGCCCCAGTGGGGGATCATGCAACAAAAAACCGCCAGCGCTTACAGCGTCAGCGGTTTTCGTTTGGCTGCCGGACTAGGATTTGAACCCAGACAGACTGAGTCAGAGTCAGTAGTGCTACCCTTACACTATCCGGCAACGGATCCTTCAGCTCGTAGAAGAGCCACTCAGCAGAGAAGAATATACCATAGACCTGTGGGGGATGCAAGCCTTTGGACATCAGATTTGACGCTTTTTACCGGGAAGGCTACAGTGGAATCAGACATGGATCGGTGGGGGGTGAAAGACTATGAAAAAACCAGACCGAAATTCAGCCATGCGATTTCACGGATTGCCGCGTCAGCGGATGCCTGCAGCTCTGCGATTTGTGTGTGCACTTGTGCTCTTTGGGATACTGGCTTTTACAGGTTGCGCCAGTCCAGCTCTGGCACAGTCAGCCATGCAGCCGACGCAGACCGATCTTTCTGAAGCAACATCCCAGCCCTTTTCCAGCTGGGCTGAGCCTGGCCCCCTGTCTGAAGTGGGATGGCCAACTGTGGACCAGATCAAGGCGAAGGCTTACGTTGTGATCGACCGGACATCCAGCACGGTCTTGTTAGGCCTGAATGAGTCGTCCATCCAGTATCCTGCCAGCACGACAAAAATCATGACCGCGCTGATCGCCCTGGACAATCTACCAATGGACCAGCAACTGACGGTCTCGGCGTCGGCGCTGGACTTGCCCTCTGATGCAGCCCGGGCTGGACTGGTCGAGGGCGAAGTCATCAGCGTGCGCGATACGCTGGCAGCCTTGATGCTGCGTTCAGGTAACGAAGCAGCGAACATGATCGCCGAGGCAGTCAGCGGCAGCCAGGGGTTGTTTGCAGCCCGGATGAACCATCAGGCCCGACTTCTGGGTTTGCAGCAGACTCATTTCGAAAACGCCCATGGACTGCATGACCGGGAGCACCAGACGACCGCACTGGACATCGCACAGCTTACTGCCATAGCCATGGAAAACTCTGCTTTCCGTGACCTGGTCAGCACCCCAGTCTATGCCCTGCCGGCGACTAACAAGCACCCTTATCATGGCTGGAACATCCTGACCAACACGAATCTGCGGCTGCTTCTGGAGGAAACAGCAAACTACCAGTCAGATTTGCTGCAGAGCATCACAGGGATCAAGACAGGCACAACAGCTGCGGCCGGACAATGCCTGGTCTCATCGGCGATCACGGTGGATGGCCAGGAGCTGATTTCTGTGCTCCTGGGCGTCCAGGGCAACGATCCGGAGGGTAACCTCGTCGTCTACAGTCGTGCCCTGCTGGAGGCTGGCGCACAAAAAGCCAGCCAACTCGGCCTGGCACCGGCCTTTCCGGTCCAGGATCAACCCGCCAGTTCGTACGAGGAACAAGCGTTCGATCCCGCTGCGACCAGCCAGAACACCAGCCCGGAGAAAACTCCCATCGCGGCAGCGGATGGCAACCAGCAGCCAGAGGCGACCTTGCTCACTCTGGCCGATTGGCCCTACTGGCAGCTGGCAGTTATTGGAGGGATCGGCCTGGTCTTGATCCTGGTCAGCTGGCTTTTTGGCTATCTGGCTGGCCGGCGCTCCTGGCGCAGGAGGCCGTAGGAGTCCCAGAATTGAAACTTCAGGACAAGGTGAAACGCCGGGGGAAGGCTTCCTGGCGGGCGATCGACCAGGTCTTGTCGATGTATGCAGTCGTGTATAATTGTTCGAGGTCGTGATAAATCCGGATTGCCCGGCTGGTCAGGAGATAATCTGCTCCAGACCGGCGGAGGAGCCCGAGCCAGACAGCAAGTGCCATCTCCACCTCATACAGTCTATCCAGAGGCTGGCCAATACACGCGTTAAAACGCTTGTGATCGATCCGGAGCCCATAGGCACTCCAGAACAGGAAATAGGCGGCCCGCTGTCTGAGGCTGAAGGTGAGCTTGAGGGCTGTTGGCGACAGGCCTTTTCCCAGCCGCCCGAGATAGCCATCCAATGAAAACGTGTTGATCGAAAAACTTCGTTGCAGCAGGCTGGTGGCCGAGAGACCAAATCCCAGGAAGGCATCGCGCGTCACGGAGGAATATTTGTCTGTTCCCGGTTGGGCAAACGTCCAGACCGAGGTCCGGACGAGCCCCAGCTCCTGGCAATAGCTGGCCAATTCAGCCAGCAGCTGATGTTTGGTCTTTTTGTCCAGGGGCTGGTAACGATTGTCAGCAAAGGTGAAGTCGATGAAGGGGTAGGTCGATACCTGGGTGGCGCCCCATTCGAAAGCCAGCGTGATGTCACGGCGCAGGCTGTCCGGTGTCTGTCCGGGTATGGCGAAGATCAGGTCGACATCGATCACGGAAAATCCGGCTTCGCGCACCCAGCCCAGCCGCTCGGCAAAACGGTCTTCGCTGCGTCCGATCCGTGCCAGAGTATGGTGATCAAACGACTGCAGGCCGAGGCTGACCATGGTGATCCCAGTTGATTTCAGCTGCTGCAGATTTTGCGGGGTGATGTCCTGGGGATGCAGCTCGATGCCGATTCCGTCCGTAATTTCGAAATACTGCTGCAAACGACCGATGATTACGGGTAGGTCACCCAGCATCAGGGCTGGTGTGCCGCCACCAAAATAGAGACTGGTGACAGGGTGCCTTTGACCCCCGGTTTTCGTGCCGGTTGAAACCAGCTGTCTGCTCACTGCCTGCCCCGTACGGTCGATCTCCTGCAGCAACGCTGGCAGATAGGCCGCGGCCTTTTCAGCTGTGTAAAGCTCGCGGCAATACGGACAAAAGCAGCACAGGGTGCGGCAAAATGGAATATGGACATAGAGGCCAAACCGGTCCAGCCCAGTCACATCAGGCTGCCAGTCAGGGGAACAGGCCTCGAAGGTGAAAGGTTTTGCAGATCGGGTCAAGAGCAGACGAAGCAGGTTTGAAGTCAGCATGATGACACCTTTTTCAGGAGATACCCATAGGCTTTGAATAGATCCAGCAAGACCCAGGGGTGACCGGCAAAGACCAGGCTGTATTCAGCCGCGAAGAAAAAGCCGCACTGCTGGCACAGGCCCGGGATATCGCGGCAGCGGCCGCACGTCCAGATCTGGCCATTTTCTGCCACCAGACACTGGTGGCTGGGGACAGGTGCTTCGTTCCGGGCGATGCGCGGCAGGGCGTGCCTGAGATTGAGAACCGGATATCCCTGGTCAATCAGGGTGGCGATCCGGCGGCTGGCAGATAGCTTTTCGACTCTGCTCAAGGACAAGGATTCGGTCCCCGGATAGGGGGTATGGAAATTGTAGGAGACTGCCAGGACCTCGGTCAGACTCCTGGCCAGTTCGGCCACGGTCTCGATATCGGCCAGATTGATCGTATTGATTGCCATGTAGAGAACGACTGGGACGTTCCTGGCCTGACGGATGGTCTCCAGGACCTGGTCATAAGTCTCGCCCCTGATGGCATTGTGATGCTCGCGGGTGCCATCGAGGCTGACCAGATAAAGATCGATGCCCGGAGCTGAAAGCGGCAGGGTACCGTTAGTCACAGCATTGACCAGCCAATAGCCCATCTGGCGGGCCAGCTGCACCACATCCGGAAAAGCATGCTCACCATCGGTCCACAGCATCGGTTCACCACCATAAAGGAACAGGATCCGGCAGCCCCGGTCAAATAAGGCCTGCAAGTCCGCCTGGATTTGCTCAAAAGGATAGTCCTGGCTCACGAGGTTGCTGACGGCACAGTGGCGGCAGTGGAGGTTGCAGCGGTCGGTCAGGATCACCGAACCGATGAGAGGACGGGTGTGCTGCCAGACAAGAGTCTGGAGACCGCGCCCAGCCAGCCTGAGAAAAGGCAGCGTGTGGATCATGGCTTGCGGCTCTTGTCCAGCACAGCCAGCATCTCCTGATACTGCTCGCAGCTGATCTCGCCGCGGGCAAATCGTTCACGCAGGATCTGCACGGCCCGGTCTTGCGCCTGGCCAGTCCGAAGTGAAGGCAGATGCTGGCGCAACAGACGATAAGCAATGAGGCAGACCAGCGCCCAGAAGAGCAAATACAGCAGCATCGAGACCAGACCGAGCCACCAGGTGTCACCCGATTGCAGCAGCAGTCTGACCGAGTCGTAAAAGGGGTGCAGAAAAATCCCTCCCCTCGGGATGTTTTAGACCGCGTCGCGGATGATGTCGAGGATGACAGGAGGCGGTGAAAAATGAGCAGGTTCAGCTTGGATGATCAGGGCCGTTTCGACCATTTTCGTGGCAGCCTCGAGCCGCGCTGGATCGTTGGCCAGAACCTCGATCGTGGTTTCGCCGGCTGATACCGTGTCTCCCAGGCGTTTGTGCAGGACCAGGCCCACAGAGGGATCAATCGCGTCGCCTTTACGTTCGCGGCCGCCACCGAGGGCGATCAACGCCCGGCCAAGTTCGGCTGACTCGATATGTGTCAGCACACCAGGGGACTTTGCCCGGACCTGCTGGCGCAAGGTTGCCTGGGGCAGTAAGTCGAGTTGATCCACAACCGACGGGTTGCCACCCTGCGCCTGGATGACCTCAGTCAGCTTGTGCGCAGCGGCTCCACTGTGCAGTGCGGCCTGCAGCAGGGAACGAGCCTCGTGGTCTGACTGGGCTTTGCCAGCCAGACGCAGCATCTCACTGCCAAGCGTCAGCGCGACCTCGAGCAGGTCGCCTGTCACACGCCCCTGGAGGACATCGACGGCCTCTTGGACCTCGAGGCTGTTGCCGATCAGATTACCCAGCGGCTGGTCCATGCCGGAGATGACCGCCACCACCTGCCGACCGACCTGGTGACCAATCGCCACCATCTGGCGGGCCAGGGCCCGGGCGGAATCCAGGTCAGGCATGAAGGCTCCATTGCCGCATTTGACATCAAGGACGATGGCGTCAGCACCGGCGGCAATTTTCTTGCTCATGATCGAAGCGGCAATCAGAGGGATCGATTCGATCGTGCCGGTGACATCCCGGAGGGCATAGAGTTTCTTGTCGGCTGGTGTCAGGTCATCGGTCTGGGCCAGGATCACGGCACCGATGGCCTGAGCCTGGGCGATGGCTTCATCCGTGGACAGTCCGGTCACAAACCCGGGAATCGATTCCAGTTTGTCAATCGTGCCCCCTGTGAAGCCCAGACCGCGGCCGGACATTTTGACCACCGGGACACCACAAGCAGCAACCAGCGGCAGGACGACGAGGGTTGTGGTATCCGCGATACCGCCCGTGCTGTGCTTGTCGACTTTGAAACCGGGAATGCCGGACAAGTCGAGCTGGCGGCCGGAACGGGCCATCGCCAGGGTCAGATCGCTGGTTTCGCGGTCATCGAGCCCTTTGAGGAACATCGCCATCAGCATGGCTGAGACTTGGTAGTCCGGCCAACTGTCATCACTGGCGCCAGCTACAAATGAGTCAATCTCGGTTGAAGTCAGGGCCTTGCCATTGCGCTTTTTGATAATCAGATCGACGTTGCTCATCTTGCATCCCTTGCCTTATTTGATACTTCTAATTATATCATTGCCTTTGACCTGAGGGATGATCAGGTGGATAATGATGAAATTGCTTGTCATCGCATTCTGGAGTCAACTGCATGTACGACCGCCCAACGATCCAATATCTGAGCCGCACCATCATCCGGCTGTCTCTGCCGGTCTTGGTCGAGCAATTTTTCATCGTCCTGATGGGGGCTGTCAGCACCATGCTGGTTGGAAACCTCGGACGCGAGGCCGTTTCGGCCGTTGGCAACATCGACACGATCAACAATGTGATGATCTCGGTTTTTTCTTCGGTTGCGATTGGCGGGACGGTCCTCGTGGCCCAGTTCACGGGCAGGGAAGACCGCCTGTCTGCCAGTCGTGCGGCCAGCCAGGCCATGCTGGCCAGCATTGTGCTGTCACTGGTGCTGACAGCCTTGGTTGCAGGCTACCAGCACGGACTGGTCGACCTCCTTTTTGGCCGGACCGAAGTTCTGGTGCGGCAGAATTCGCTCGCGTATCTTGGCATCGTTGTCTGGTCTTACCCGCCACTGGCCCTGGCCACAACTGCTTTTGGCGTCCTGCGCGGAAATGGCAATATGAAAGCGCCCATGATGATTTCGGTTGTCATGAATCTGGCCAATATCCTCTTGAGTTCCGTCCTGATCTATGGCTTTCGCCTCGACCTGGGTTTCATCCACTGGACGACACCGGCCTATGGCGTGACAGGTGCGGCACTGGGCCTGACACTGGCCCGCATGCTGGGATTTGTCCTGGCGATTGTCATGCTCAAAAAAAGCGACCTCGCCTTTTCCTGGTCACCTCGCCATTTCCTGGCAGTGGACCGCAAGAAAATGGGCACCATCCTGTTCCTTGGTGTTCCGGCAGGTTTTGAACAGCTGATGTTCAATGGCGGCAAACTGATCGTCCAACTCTTCATTGTCCGGCTGGGAACGGTAGCCCTGGCGGCCAATGCCATCTGCAACTCGATCGCGGCTTTTGCAACCATGCCAACCGTGGCCATGAGCCTGGCCTTGACCACGATCGTTGGCCAGGCCATGGGCCGCCGGGACAAGGAAGGCGCCCGGACCTTGCTGACGTTTGCCATCCCATTTTGCTCCGCGATCCTGGTCGGGATGTCCATGCTGTTTTTGCCTGTGATTGGGCAGGTGATCGGCCTCTACACCCAGGATGCAGCGACCCGGCAGACTGCTCTGCCGATCATGATCCTGTATCTGTTTGCTCAGCCGCTGCTCTGGCCACCCTCTTTTGCCCTGGCTGCCGGTTTCCGCGGCGCAGGCGATGTGCGCTACCAGCTGGTTGTGACCATGGTCAGCATGTGGGTGCTGCGCATCGGCCTCGGTTACCTGCTGACTGCTGTTTTTTCAATTGGTGTGATCGGGGTCTGGATCGCCATGATCAGCGACTGGGCGTTGCGCTCCCTGCTGTTCACTCTGCGTCTGCGGAGCGGGAGGTGGCTGAACCGGGATCTGGTCGCTTGAAAATCCGCGCGAGAAACATCACGCTTGCTCGATCGCAGGCCCATCAGCTCCGGATAGATGACTCAGGTGGATTCGCGGATGACCAGTTCAACTGGCAGGATCGTCCGGGTTGGGGTGGGGACACCGTTCATTTTGCGTTCCAGGATCTCCAGCATCTGGATCGCCATGGCTTCAACCGGTTGATGGACGGTCGTCAAGGCTGGCTGGAGCAGGCTGGCGATCTGGACATCGTCAAAGCCAGCGACCCGGATGTCGTCCGGAACGCGTTTGCCCCGGGCTGCCAGTTGCCGGACCACCTGGGCGGCGATGACATCACTGGAGGCAAAAATGCCATCCACCTGGGGATTTGCATCCAGGGCTTTGGCGATCGAGGATTCATATTGCTGGCTGTTGAATGAAGCTTCCTCTGTCTCATAGACTGCAAAATGGCGGCCGGAGGCTTCACAGACCTCGAGGAAACCACTGCCGCGCTGGTTGGAGTATTGCCGGACCGTACTGCTGCCTGAAATGTAGAGCAGATTGCGGCAGCCCCGGGCAATCAGATGACGGGCGATCAGTCGACCGCCTTCAAAATTGTCGGCGCTGACCATCGGGATATCGGGCGACAGTTCCCGGTCAAAGGACAGCAAGGGCAAGTTGGCGTTGAGGAAGGGTTTGATTTCTGTCGTCCGGCTGGCCAGGATGATACCGTCAACTTTGTTACGCTTGAGCATGTCGAGGTAGGCCAGTTCTTTTTCTTCGTCATGGCGGGAATTCGCTAACAGGATCTTGTAGCCGCGCCGGGCGGCTTCGAATTCAAGGGCGTTGACCAGCAGACCGAAAAAGGGATGGACAATCGAAGGAACAATCACGCCAATGATGCGGGAACGCTGGAAAATCAGCGACCGGGCCAATTCATTGGGCTGGTAGTCGAGCGATTTCATGGCCGACATGACTTTGGTTCTGGTTTCATTGCTGATATATCCGCGGTTATTCAGGACCCGTGAGACAGTTGTCACCGTAACGCCAGCCAATTTCGCCACATCTTTCAGAGTTGTCATGTCTGTCTCCTTCTGTTCCCGAAGTCCAATATAGTTTACAATAATCGCATCAAACTGAGAAGCAGGGTAACCGATATGGCAACGATTCGATCGATCGCAGAAGCTGCCAATGTGTCACGGGGTACTGTCGACAAGGTTCTCAACGACCGGCCGGGTGTCAGCACGGCCGTACGCGAGCGTGTGCGCCGGATTGCCGAGGAGATGGGCTACAAACCCAACCTGGCCGGCAAAGCCCTGGCTTTCCAGAAAAAAGACATCCGGATCGGTATCCTGGTTCCCAGTGCTGCCGATCCACTGTTCCTCGAAGTATTTGATGGAATCCGGCGTGGTATTGCGGAATATGCCAATTTCGGCATCCAGTTTGAAGTCATCGAAATGACCCAGAATACAGCGCAGCATCAGTTGGTTTGCATCCGGTCTCTGCAGGAGAAGAAAATATCCGGGCTGGTGATCAGCCCTTTCGATGATGAACTGGTGCGAAAAGTCTTGCTGGAGTTTCGTGACCTGGGGATCCCTGTCGTCACATTCAATACCGATGTATCCGGAATCGGACGCCTGTGCTATGTCGGCCAGGACTCGCGCCGCAGCGGCCGGGTCGCAGCTGACCTGATGCGCAAGATCCTGCCACCAGGCAGTTCCATCGTTTGCATCACGGGTCCGGCCGTTTTCAAATCTCTCTCGGACCGTCTCTCTGGCTTCCGCTCCCTGATCAAGGCCGAATGTCCCGATCTCTCGATTGCTGCCGTTCTGCACAATGAAAACAATTCCGAAAGTGCCTACCAGGTGACCCGAGATTATCTGCGCAGTGGTAAAACGGCCGATGCCTTCTACATGACCAGTTCCGGCATCGACGGCATGGTCCGGGCGATCCGCCAGTTCGGCAAGCCAGGCACCCGGGTTGTCTGCTTCGACTTGATCCCAACGACTCGCCAGCTGATGCTCGAGGGCCTGATTGATTTCTCCATTCTCCAGGAACCTGAGAAACAAGGCTATGAACCGATCAAGATCCTGGTCGACTTGCTGTTCTACAACCGCAAGGTCACAGAGAAATACCAGTTCACCCGGATTGACATCAGGACCCGGGAAAACATCGACTGAGTGCAGACCATGGACAGGAGCAGTTACGCCATTCGTCTGCGTGGATTTTTCATCCGCCACCTGTATCTTCTGGCAGTGTTGTCGATCTTGCTGCTTTCGCTGCTAGCGCTGCTGGCGATGAATGTTTTGCGCCAGCGGCTGCTGGACCAGGCTGAGATTCTGGCAGCCAGGCGTGAGGCCCGGTACCATTTTGTCCTGGTCGCAGAGCAGACCGATTCTCCGTTCTGGCAGGAGGTCTATGCCGGTGCCCGGGCCGCGGCGTCAGAAGTGGATGCTGTTGTGGAGCTTACCGGTCCCCAGAGCTTTTCGACCGACCAGACTGCAGAGCAGATCCTGATTGCGTCCGCAGCGCGCCTGGACGGGATTGCTACCTGTGTGGTCGATACAAATCTGACTCAGCAGGCCATCGACCGGGCTGTCAAGGCCGGAATACCTGTGGTCACACTCGAATATGATGCTGCCGAAAGCCTGCGCCAGTGCTTTGTCGGGGTCAACAGCTATGACCTGGGCCAGACTTTTGGCCGTCTCGTGACCGACAACAATCCCATCGGGGAGATCGTCATCCTGGTCAGCGATGATCCACAGCGAGCCAGCCTGTCAGAAAACCAGATCGTAGCCGGTCTGCAGGATTATCTGGCCCGCTATCCCAGCCTGACCCTGAACAGCCTGGAAATCAATCGCGACAGCGCGTTTTCGGCCGAACAGGCGATTCGCGACCTGCTGGTCAAGGACCAGCAGACTGTCCGTGCCATCATCAGCCTCAATGTCGGTGACACCCTGCGAGTGGTCGAGGCACTGGTCGACGACGGTCGTACCAACACGGTCAGAGTCCTGGGCTACCAGGAAAATTCAGATGTGCTCGAATACATCCAGAGCGGCCTGATCCAGGCGGTGATTGCCAGTGACCCCTATCAGATTGGCTATGACAGCATCCAGGCGCTGGCTGAGATCAAGACCAACAACCGCACCAGCGACTACATTCCATCAGATCTTGTGACCATCGATGCGGGCAACGTGGATGCCTATCTCCAGACAGTCCTGGCAGCGGCCGGGACACAAGCGTCGACGGGCATCCAGCCCGAGGCCGCCGGAGATCGGCCAGGCGGCCAGGAGAGTGGCCAATGATCGCGGCACGTCCAGGAAAATGGGCCGGCCGGCTCTTTCATATTATGACACCCAATTCATTGTTCAAACGCCTGCTGATTCCGTACTTGTTAACCGGTATCCTGGTCGGGGCATCGACCGTCTACAACATCCTGTCGATCAATATCATCGTCGACCGGCTCAATGCAACGTACGAAAGCAATGCTGCCATTTTCGACCTGGTCGAATCCCTGGGCGAGGTCCAGACCTATACGGAAAGCTACCTGTCCACCAAAAGTTCGACCGCCCTGGAAAACTATTACCGGGCCTCCGACAATCTCAATGAAAAGGCAGCCTTGCTGAATGACGAGATTTTTGATGCCGAGCCCCTGCTATTGGAGCGCAACATCCGGCGCATGATCGACAGCTACAACCTGGAAACCCAGAGTGCCATCCAGGCCAAGCGCGGACGTGACATTGCAGCCTACACGGACCATTACAACACGAGCACGCAGATCTACGAATACATCATCCTGTATGCCGACCAGCTGAACAAAAACCGGTTTGAAAGCAATTATTCCCAATACCGGGTCATGGGTCAGCTGCTTGACCAGATCCAGCTTCTGGACATCCTGATCCTGGCCCTGATCCTCGGGATCAATTTTGTCATAGTCCTTCTGACTGCGCTGCGCATCACCCGGCCAGTGGCCGAGCTGGCCCAGCGGGCAGGCCTGGTGGCCGAGGGCAACCTGGATGTCGCACCGATCGACGTCGATTCCCATGACGAAGTCCACACCCTGGCCAAGGCCTTCGACACCATGATCGTCAGCCTGAGAGCCTATGTCACCCAGATCAAGGACAACCTGATCCGCGAGACTCGCCAGAAGGAACATGAGCTGGTGATGGAGAACTTGCTCCAGGTGGCTCAGCTCAAGAATCTCCAGGCCCAGATCAATCCCCATTTCCTGTTCAATGCCCTGAATACGGGTGCCCAGATGGCCATGCTGGAGGGTGCGGACCGGACTTCGGAATTTGTTGAGCACGTAGCTGATTTTTATCGCTACAACATCAAGCTGTTTGACCGCGATGTCACCTTGCGTGAAGAAATCCAGATGGCCAAGGATTACATCTACATCCAGAAAGTCCGGTTCGGTGACCGGATTTCTTACAACGAATCGATCGATCTGGATTGCCTTTCCATCCGCATGCCGGGACTGGTCCTGCAGCCCCTGGTGGAAAATGCGCTCAATCATGGGCTCAAGGATGTGGAACAAGGTGGCCGGGTCGACTTGGTTGCCCAGTGGAAAGGTGATCGTGTTGAAGTGCTGGTCCATGACAATGGACGGGGCATGGATCCTGAAAAGATCAGGCAAACCCTGGATGCCAAGTCGCTGGCAACGGCTTCGCCCGGACAGCTGGCATCTGAAACAGCCGAAAACCAGCCAGGCAATGGGGCTGGCATCGCTTTGTCCAATGTGGTGGCGCGATTGCGCCTGTTTTTCCACTGCGAAGATGTCATTGACATCATCAGCGGACCCGGTATCGAAGGGACCACTGTCAGGTTGTCCCTGCCTGTTCTTGCTGATGCCAGCCTCCCGGCTACCGAGCCGGCAGAGTCTACTGGGGAGAATTAGATCATGTACAAGATTTTATTATCTGACGATGAGCAGATCGTGCTCGATTCACTGTCGTTCATCATCCAGCAGCACTATGGCGAGGACTGCCAGGTCACGGTAGCCCACACCGGTCGCGAGGCGATCACCCAGGCGGAACTGATCCACCCGGATCTGGCGATCATGGATATCAACATGCCGGGGATCAATGGCATCGAAGCCATCAAGACCATTCGCGAGACCTCGCCAGGCACCCAATTCATCCTGCTGACAGCGCTGGACAAATTCGACTATGCCAAACAGGCTGTCAGTCTCGGCGTGCTCGAATATCTGATGAAGCCCTTCAACAAAAAGCGGATTGTGGAAGCGGTAGGCTCCGCCCTGTCCCTGGTTGATGCGCGGCGCCAAAAAAGGCTGTCTGAGCTGGCGATGCGGGAAAAACTGGAAAATGTCCGATCCATCCTCGAGACCGGCTTTTTCTATTCCGTCATTTTTGCCGATGAACAGGAAGAAGAGATCCGGCGCTATCTGGAACTGCTGGATTTGCCATCCCCAAATGGCTTGTTTTTGACCCTTGAATTTGGCGAACGACAGCCGGATGGACTTGTCCCGAACCGGATCGGCCAGCATATGCGCCTGAACCGGGACTTCCATTCCCTGCGCGAAACCATCAAACTGGCTGCACCGTGCCTGGTCGGACCGCTGCTTCTGAACCGGATCGTGGTTTTCCTGCCAGCCGAGGCGGATTTGCCGGGCAGCCGGGACCTGGTGGAGCAGATTTTCCAGCGGGTTGCCCGGGACAGTGGGGTTGAATTGCGCATGGGAATCAGCAGCCTGGTGGAATCCACAGCCCAGTTCCATGCGGCCTACCGCGAATCCCTTCTTGCGCTGCAGCAGGCGCCATCAGGTGAACATCGCTTCTTTCCGGATCTCCTGCCTTTGCTCAACACCGGCAGCAAAGGCTACCTCGGCTGGCTTGAGACCAGCTTCTTGCAGGCGATTCGCCAGGGCGATCCTGAATTGGCCAGCCAGTATCTGAACCAGGTATTTGCCGCTCTGGAAGCTGCTGATCCGTCCGATTTGCCTGTGTTGCGAGCGAAAGCTCTGGAATGGCTGATCCTGGCTGCGCGCCAGAATGATTCCGGCAAGGATGGACCAGGTCATCCGGTTGATTTGGATGTGGTGCTCCAGGCAGCAGACATCCAGGAATTGCGCCAGGTCACGCAGGATAGAATCCGCGACCTGGCAATCCAGATGTCAGGGGTGCGCGGCCGGCCAGTCAGTGATATCATTGCTGCTGCGAAAAAAATGATCGATGAAAATTTTGCAGGCAATATCTCCCTGGAATCGGTCGCTGAAAGCATCGCTCTGAGTCCACATTATTTCAGTCGCCTGTTCTCCAGCCAAGTTGGCAAGACCTTCATCGATTACCTGACAGACCTGCGCATGGCCCAAGCGTGCCAGTTATTGCGTGAAGGACGCCTTTCGATCAAGGAAGTCAGTTCAGCCGTCGGCTACACCGATCCAAACTATTTCAGCCGAATCTTCAAGAAAATCATTGGCCAGACACCGTCCGAGTACCGGGTCTGACCATTCAGGCCAGGAATCTTCAAGACCAGGGGAGAATTATGAGACACAGATTTGTCCGTCGCACGTTTGCCATCAGCCTGACCATTTTCCTGGCCGCAGGTCTTGTAGCCTGCCAACCGCAGGACCAGACTGGAGAAACGGTGTCAGCAGATACAGCTGCTCAGCCGTTGATCGGATTTGCCATGGATACCCTGGTTATCGAGCGCTGGGAAAGCGACCGCAACATTTTTGTTGCAACCGTGAATGAGCAAGGCGGTGAAGTAATCGTCCAGAACGCCAATGGCAGCAGCGAAGAGCAGGAGAACCAGATCCGCTATCTGATCAAAAAAGCGGTCGATGTCCTGGTGATAGTGGCCATTGATGAAAAAGCGCTCGGCGACGAGATCCAGCTGGCCAGAGAACGGGGCATTCATGTGATCGCTTATGACCGGATGATCCACCAGACAGACCTTGATTTCTATATTTCATTCGACAGTGCAGCCGTGGGTGAGCTGATGGCGCGGGCTCTGGTCCGGCAGAATCCGGAGGGACGCTATATCCTGATGAACGGTTCTGCAGAGGACTGGAACTCGGCCCTGATCCGCAAAGGGATCGACACGGTGTTTGGCGAAGATACAGACCATGTGATTGTCCGTGAGCTGTCTGCCACCAACTGGAGTGCAGATGACGCGTATGCCAAGTTTCGCCAGCTCCTCGATTCGGATTTGGACTTCAACGGGATCATCTGCGGCAACGATGCCCTGGCAGGCGCTGCTGTACGCGCCCTGGCCCTGTATCGCAAAAGTGGCGACATCGCCGTGACGGGCCAGGATGCTGACCTCGATGCTTGCCAGCGCATCGTTGAAGGAACCCAGTTGATGACTGTCTACAAGCCGATCGGGACCCTGGCCAAGGCCGCGGCTGAAGCCGCCATGGATCTTGCACGGGGAGATTCGCCTGAGGCCAACGACACCATTGACGTCAATGGCACCAAAATCCCCTACGCCCGCCTGACTCCTGTGGCGGTCAACCGGTCCAACATTGATGAGGTCATCATCGCCAGCGGCTTTCACAGTCAGAAAGACGTCTACCGCAACATTCCTGAAGATCAATGGCCCCGGTAGAGCGATATCTGCTCCAGCACGCATCCTCAATCGACCCTAAAAGCTAATTTTTATTATCTGGCAGGAAAGGGCGCAAGAATCTGGAATTGCCGTCAGCCGGGACAATTGTTAACATGGAGAGACTTGCAGGTTGAAAGTAGGTTATCTTCCATGGACTTAGTCGCCATCTTCCAGAATCTTTCGCAGTGGCAAATCATCGCTGGTCTGCTGGTTGCGGTCATCATCGGCATTGGCAAGACAGGTATCAGCGGCATCGTACTGCTGGCGATACCGATTCTGGCCAGTGCCTTCGGTGCGATCGAATCGACCGGGCTGATGCTCTCCCTGTTCCTGATCGGAGATGTGTTTGCGGTCAAAGCTTATGCCAGGCATGGCAAATGGGAGGAGATCAGGAAGCTCCTGCCGCCCGCCCTGGCTGGTCTGGCCCTGGGCAGCCTGGTTGGACGGTTCATCAATGACCAGCAGTTCAAATACCTGATTGCCGGCATCGTTCTGGTCTGTCTGGTCGCGATGGTCTGGCAGGAAGTGAAGGGTGATCAGCTCAGGGTGCCGCAAACCCGCTGGTTTGCCATCCTGATCGGGATTCTGGCTGGCTTTGCCACGATGATTGGCAATGCCGCTGGTCCGATTTTTGCCATCTATCTTCTGGCGATCCGGATGAACAAGCAAAACTACCTGGGTACAACAGCTTGGTTTTTCCTGATTATCAATCTGCTTAAGCTGCCCTTGCAGGTTTTCGTCTGGCACAACATCACCTGGACAACCGCTATTCTTGCCATCTCTGCCTTGCCCGCGATTTTCATCGGCACACGGATCGGGATCTGGGTCATCCGCAAGCTGCCCGAGAGGGCATTCCGATATCTGGTCATTGCCATGACGGCTGTGGTAGCGGTCCGGATGTTCTTTTAGAGCGTCTGCCCGCGGTAAATCCTTGAGGACTGTCAATACTTAGACACACAAAAAAAGAGTTGCCTCTGAACGATCGTTCGAGACAACTCTATTTTGTTTGACTCAGAGTTAAGATCCGAGAACCGGTGCGGTTGGGTAATCTCAGCCAGCGAAGAAGGTCTTGAGCTTATCGGCCGCTTCCACTTCATCTGCCCCTTCGACCTGGACGGTCAGAGCCGTTCCGTGTGACGCACCCAGCGACATGATGCCGAGAATGCTCTTCGGATTGACATGGTTGTCGTCCTTGACCAAGGTGATGTCGCTTTTGATGGTCATACAGACCTTGACGAGCTCGGTAGCGGGACGGGCGTGCAGGCCTTCCTTGAAAGGAACAGTGACTTGGATGGTTTGCATGGTATTAATCTCCTCAATGAATCATAAAAGGAAAGAATATCTTCCTAATTATACCAGATCTCTTGATTCAGTCGACGCTTTTCTTCAGTGCACCGATCATGAATGCGGTGACGACCGTACCAACGGCGATCGAGACGAGGTACATCGGGATGTTGGTAACGGCGAAGAAGACGAAGATGCCGCCGTGGGGGACGCTCAAAGTTGCATTGAAAAGCATGGAGAGGGCGCCGGTAATGGCTGAGCCAACCATGATCGAAGGGATGACACGCAGCGGGTCAGCTGCGGCAAAGGGAATCGCACCTTCGGTGATGAAGGAAGCACCCAAAACCCAGGCTGCTTTACCGGATTCTTTTTCGAATTCGGTGAATTTCTTTTTGAACAGGATGGTAGCCAAAGCCAGGCCAAGCGGCGGGGTCATGCCGGCAGCCATGACAGCAGCCATGACAGCGGAACCTTGTCCTGCAGCCAGTGTGCCTGTCGCAAAGGCGTAAGCAGCTTTGTTGACCGGTCCGCCCATGTCAAAGGCCATCATCAGACCGACAACCAGACCCAGGATAATGGCATTGGCGCCAGAAAGGCCAGTGAGGAAGTTGGTCATGCCCGCATTCAGGGCTGCAACCGGTACACCCAGGACATAGAACATCAACAGGCCGACAATCAGGGAGCCAAGGACAGGGATGATCAGAACGGGCATGATACCCTGGAGGGATTTGGGCAGCTTGATGTATTTTTTGATGCCAAGGACAACATAACCAGCCAGGAAGCCAGCGACGAGACCGCCAAGGAAACCAGCATTAAGCTGGACGGCGACGGAACCACCGATCATGCCGACGGCCAGACCGGGACGGTCAGCGATCGAATAGGCGATGTAACCGGCCAGGATGGGAACGAGGAAGGAGAATGCTCCGGCGCCGCCGATTTTCATCAGGTAGTCGGATAAGGTATTGCGCAGTTCTGTACCACCGACCAGCCAGCTCAGGGCAATGATGATACCACCGGCCACAACGAACGGGATCATGAACGAAACGCCGTTCATCAGGTGCTTGTAGACACCGGTGCGATTGGCAGCTCGCTGCTCTTTGATCGCACTGACCTGGTCAGCCAGGTTGGCAGAAGAACCATAGACCGGTGCATTCAGGGCTTTCTCGATCAGGCCATTGGCGTCCTTGAGGGCGTCGGACACGCCAACCATGAGAACTTTCTTGCCACCGAAGCGCTCCATCGGGACGGTGGTGTCGCAGGCCAGGATGATGGCATCTGCGGATTTGATTTCATCGGCGGTCAGTTCGTTTTCAACACCGACTGAACCGCGGGTCTCAACTTTGACATCATAACCTTTTTTCTTGGCTGCATCAGCGATCGCTTCTGCGGCCATGTAGGTGTGGGCGATGCCAGTTGGACAGGCTGTGACTGCTAGGATTTTCATGAACACGCCTCCTCAAAATAAATAGTTATAACAAGCCTTGCGTTGGCTTATTACCGGCTGGGACGAAGGACGACCTGGGCGGCCATCCGTTCGACATCCTGGCGGGAGAAACTTTCGGTCCCGACTTTGCTGACGGCCAGGGCTCCACAGGCCGTCGCCCAGGACAGGGCTTGCTCCAGATCAAGGTTCTGGGACAGACAATGGACAAATCCGGCCAGCATGGAATCTCCTGCTCCGACCGTGCCCCGCACGTCGACCTTGAGCGGCTCGGCAAACAGAGCCTGATCTTGGCTGACCAGGATGCTGCCATCACCACCCATGGATACGAGGACATAGACGATGCCGTACTGGGTGATCAGCTGGCGGCAGGCGGCAACGATCGCTGATTCTGTCTCCAACTGGGTGCCGAGCGCACTCTCGAGCTCGTGAATGTTGGGTTTGATCAGGGTCGGGGCAGCCTTGAGACCCTCCAGGAGCAAGATGCCGTCGGCATCGAGCACGCTCTGGCAAGGCGGATGGACTCTGCTGATCAGCTGACGGTAGAAATCCGTGGGCAGACCTTTGGGCAGGCTGCCGGAGAAGACGATGAACTGGCTTTGGGCGGACAATTCGTCGATCTTGGCTTCAATAGCTGCGATGGCAGAGGCATCGACAGAGAATCCCGCTTCGTTGATATCAGTCGTGCTGCGGGACGCTGTTTCGATCAGCTTGGTGTTGGTTCTTGTTGCAGCATCAATCTCGATCAAATCAGTGTCCAGGCCATCCTTTTCCAGCAAGGAACGGACGTGACCGATGTTGCTGTGGCCGATAAATCCTGTGGCTTTGGCCTGTGAACCTAAGGACTTCAGGATCCGGGCCACATTGATGCCTTTGCCGCCCATGTCTTCGCGAACGCTCTGCACTCGGTTGACTTCACCAAAAGCAAATTTTTCGACGACAACCGTGCGGTCGATGGCTGGATTGAGGGTGACTGTTGTAATCATCACAGTTCCTTTCAGGAGCGGATCAGTTCAATGTCGTTGTTACGGTACGTCTCTAGCAGAGATTCATCGATTTCGCTGTCCGTGATGATGACATCCACCATCGACATTGGAGCGATCTGGCAGAGTGCGACCCGGTTGAACTTCGAATGATCGACCAGGACATAGCGCTCGCTGGCACAGCTAAGCATGGTGCGCTTGACTTCGGCTTCATCCAGGTCTGGTGTGGTCAGGCCGCTGTCGATGGAGACACCGTTGGCTGCGACGAAGGCTTTGTTGACATTGAACCGGCGCAAAAATTCGATCGCCATATGTCCGACGGCCGCCAGGACATTGAGCCGGACCTTGCCACCCATGGCGATCAATTCAACATTGGGATTCTGGGCGATCAGGCTGGAAACCGTGGTTGAATTGGTGATGACCGTCAGGTGCAAGTTTGATTGGCCGATCAGGCGAGCCAGCTCGAGCGTGGTAGTCCCAGCATCGAGAATGATGCTGTCGTGATCCACCAGACGCTCAAATGCCTTGCGGGCAATGGCTCGCTTCTGGGTTTCGAACAAATTCTCTTTCTGGTTGTAGCTCTCTTCGATCGTCAGGGTCGTCAGGCTGGTCAGGATCGCCCCGCCATGGGTCCGTTCGAGTTTCCCTTCCGCCTCGAGGGTTGCGAGATCGCGCCGGATGGTGGCTTCGGACGCTTCCAGGGAGTCACACAGCTGCCGGACCGTGATGGTACGGCTTTGCTTGAGGGCGTCGAGGATGCGAAGATGTCGTTCTCCCTGTAACATAAGGATCAAAGCCCGATTTCGTAATCTTGGAGCACCTTGAGCACGGCAGCGGGTGAACTGGCAGCGCGCAGATTGGTGCGGAATTCTTCTTTCATCAGGCGGCGGGATAAATTAGCCAGGATTTTAAGATGGACATCACCGGCATTATCGGCCGGAACACCGATCATGAAAATGATGTCAATCGGATTGCCATCAAGGGACTGCCAGTCCATGGATTCCACAGTGGCGTACATCAGAAGCGGCTCGGTGACAGCGTTGGTCTTGCCATGAGGGATCGCCACACCGAAGCCCATGCCTGTCGAATATTCACCTTCGCGGTGCAGGACTGCATCACGATAACCAGCAACATCGGCTACTCGCCCAGCTGCAGCGGCTTTTTCTGCCAGCATCTGGATTGCTTCTGCTTTAGACTTGGCCGGCAGGTTCAGGATAATCAGGTCTTCATTGATCAGCATAGGTTCCTCCATGGGGTTGCCCTTCTCTAGTTTATTGGGGAGAGGGCGATGGTTTGTGATCGTTTGCTTGGGATGATGAATGATTGTTTATGATCGTATTCTAGCACTCGTGATTGAAAAATCAAGTACCATTTGTCTTTGTGAATGAAAATTTGCGAATGCAACCAAGTTCTGTTTAGGTGATTTGTGCAATAAGTCAATCCTTTGACGATCAAAGTTGATTGGAAATTTTCGATTGGTGATTGCCTGCTGGACACCTGAGAGGTTAAAATGGAAGAGAGTATGTGAAGTTACGTCCATTTTGCATGTTTTTTCATTTCTCGAGCATGGATTGGCGTTTTCCAGACTCGCCCTCTGTTAAAATGAAATAGACTCGAAAGAATGGATTAAAGGAGAAGTCGATATGCAACTCAAAGGTGTCAATGCTGCCCCCGGCCTGGTGATGGGCCCGTGTCTGGTTCTTGAGGAGATTCATCATCCTGATTTCACCCACCACAGCATCGCAGATGATCTGGTTGAAGAAGAAAAAAACAAGGTTCGCATTGCCCTCGACTTGGCAGAGAAGCAGCTGACCGCCATTCGTGACCGGGCCAGCGCTGCGGGTCTCGAAGAACAGGCTGCCGTCATGGATGCCCATCTGATGATGCTGGGTGATCCGATCCTAACCGAGGGTTTCCTGACGACTGTAGAGTCCGAGCATCTCCCAGCCGTCGGCGCTGTCCAGAAGGGCATTTCCGCCCAGGCAGACATCTTTGAAGCGTTAGAAGATGCTTACTTTCGCGAACGGGCCCAGGACATCCGGGACATCGGCCGACGCCTGGTCAATCTCCTGTTGGGGATCGAAGAACCAGATATCAGTTCGCTGCCGGAGGCTTTGATCCTGATCGCCCGGGACATCACACCTTCGATGATGGCATCGGTCGATACGAAAAACCTGTTGGGCATTGTGGCTGAAATCGGTGGCAAGACGTCCCATACCGCGATCCTGGCCAATAATATGGGCATTCCGGCCGTTCTGGGCTGCCACGATGTGGTTTCGGTTGCCAAGTCCCAGCCTGCAGGGGCCCGGATCGCCGTCGATGGCAGCTCCGGTCTCGTCCACATCGGCCTGACTGATGAAATGGCTGCCACCCTACAGGCAGAGGCCGAGCGCCGGGCCGCGGTCAAAGCATCCCTGGCTGTGCTCAAGGACCAGCCCACCGTGACCAAAGACGGCGTCCATGTCCAGCTCGCCGCCAATGTCATGGGCCCGGGCGACGTTGACAAAGTCCTGGCCGTCGGTGGCGAAGGGGTTGGACTGTACCGGACCGAGTTTTTGTTCATGGACCGTGACAAGGCCCCCGACGAAGAAGAGCAATACCTGGCCTACCGCACCATGATCGAAGGCCTGGGTGGCAGGCCGGTCATCATCCGCACCATGGATATTGGTGGTGATAAGAGTGTCGACTACCTGAACATCGCCAAGGAAGAGAACCCCTTCCTCGGCTACCGGGCGTTGCGCATTTGCCTCGAGCGCGATGATCTGTTCCTAACCCAGTTGCGGGCCATTCTGCGTGCCGCCGTTCACGGCCAGGCTCTGGTCATGTTCCCGATGGTTTGTTCGCTCGACGAACTCCGCGCTGCCAAAGCCAAGGTGGAACAAGCCAAAGAACAGCTCAAGCTCCGCGGTGAAACTTTTGCGGCTGACATCAAAGTCGGCATCATGATCGAGATCCCCTCAGCCGCCGTGATCGCAGATGTCCTGATCAAAGAAGCTGACTTCTTCTCGATCGGCAGCAATGACCTGACCCAGTACACCCTGGCCGTCGACCGCATGAATGAGAAAATCAGCTATCTGTACAACAGTTTCCACCCCGCCATGCTGCGCCTGATCAAGTCGGTCATCGAGCCAGCCCGTGCGGCCGGTGGTGAAAAATTCGCCGGCATGTGTGGTGAAATGGCCGGGGACCCGCGTGCCACCCTGGTTCTGCTCGGTCTTGGCCTGCAGGAATTCTCGGTCGGACCTTCTGGGCTCCTCAGGATCCGCAAGATCATCAACAGCGTTGATTTCAGCTATGCGAAATCAGTGGCTGACAAGGCCCTGACCCTGGGCACAGCGGCTGAGATCGAAGCCTATCTGGCCGATGCCTTGCCAGAAGACCTCAGGGCGTTCCTGGTGTGATTTTTCCTTAACTGAACCGAGCGGAGCAGTACATGAATGATTTAGACAAGTTGACGGTTTCTGCGGATGATTCGATCCTTTTGATCATCGACATCCAGGAACGGCTAGCCCCGGCTATTGCCCATCATGAATCGGTCTTGGAGAAAACCGGCATCCTGGTCCAGGCTGCGGATGCCTTGGGCATCCCTGTCCTGGCTACTGAACAGTACCCCAAGGGTCTGGGCCCGACCATCGCGCCCATCCAAGCCCTGTTCAGCCAAATGACGAATTTCCTGGGCGTTTTCGAGAAGATCCAGTTTTCTGCGCTGACACCGGAAGTTCTGGCAGCGATCCAGGCGACCGGGCGGAAAAAAGTGGTGATCGCCGGCATGGAGACTCACGTCTGTGTCTTCCAGACCGCACGGGCGCTCCAGGCTGCTGGCTACCTGTGCTTCCTGGCCCAGGATGCAGTGGGTTCGCGGACCGATGCCAACCGGGACAATGGCCTGGATTTGATTCGAACCTGCGGCGCCGTGGTGACCAATGTCGAGACGCTTGTGTTCGACTGGCTCAAGCAGGCAGGGACACCGGTTTTCAAGCAGTTGTCCAAGCTGATCAAATAAGTTCGCCCGGCGTTGGGCACAAAAGAATAAACCTCGCTGTACGGGATCATGAGATCCTGTCAGCGAGGTTTTTCATAATGATACCGAATCAAATCTGGAGCAATTACTTGGCCAGGGCCTCTGCCATTTCCTTGGCATTGCCCTGAGCCTTGTCCTTCAGAAGCGAGATCAAGCCATCCGTCGCTTTCATCGAACCATCCTGGAAAATCCACAGTGCCTCGCAGTCGGGCAGGCTCTCAACCAGTTTGCGCCCGTCCTCATAAGGCAACAGGAAAACGGCTGTGGAGAGATAATCCGCCAGACCACTGTCCGGCGTGACAATGGTGACAGCACGCTGGTGGTTGGCCGGCATCAGGGTGTCAGGGTCGATCAGATGATGATAGACCACCCCATCGACGAGATAATAGCGCTGGTAGTCGCCACTGGTGACAATGGATGTATCGTTGGTCTGGATGACATCCACGGATTGTCCTTCCGGGATCAGCATGGAGACAAACGGATTCTGGATCCCGATGGCCCAGGTTGCACGAGCCGGATCAGCCGGCTTGCCGATCAGGCGAACATTGCTGCCGCCGGCGCTGATGATTCCAGATGTCATGCCCTGCGTTTGCAGCATCCGGGCCACGATTTCTGTGGCATAGCCCTTGGCTACAGCACCGACGTCCAGCCGGACCTGGGGATCTGTCAACTCGAGGGTCGATGCCTGGCGATCGATTTTCAGAGTGGACGGATCGATGTGCTGGGCCGCCGCTTGCAGTTCTTGCAGATCTGGCACGGTCGCCTGACCAGACTCCGACGCTTCGCGATGATCATGCCAGATGGCCAGAACGGAACCCAGGGATGGGCTGACCTTGCCCGGTGCCAGATGGTCATTGGCGAGGTAGAATTCAATCAGGTCCAGGATCCGGACGTCAACTTGGACCGGTCCTTTTCCTGCCATCTTGTTGATTGTCATCAGGTTGTTGATACCGGGATATTCATGATAGATATCAAACAACTCGTGGAGTTTCAGGAATTCCGACTCAGCCAGATCAGCCCAACGGTCAAACTCAGCCTGGCTGTTGGCGTAGCCGATCAACGTGATCACGGTGTCAAAGCTCGTTGTGAAGGAGCTGGAGTATTTGACCAGTGCCTGCTGGGTATCGGTCGAAGGTGCCAGAGCCGGACCATTCGTTTGGCCAGGCGCAGAGGAAGTGGTAGACGAGGTGGCTGCAGGTGCTACACAGCTGGCCAGCAGCATGGAAGCTATAATCAGAATGGCGGCAGACAGGCTTGCCAGTAGGGTAGGGCGGTTTTTTTTTCTCAGCATTGAAATCATTCTCATTTACGATAAAAGCAAGGTTTGCATCGGCGGATGATCCAGATGGTTTTCTTTGGGTAAAGAACAAGGGGGTGCACTATGCACCCCCTTCATTTTAGTCAGCAAAGGAAAATTTTCAAGGAATCTGGGGAATAATTACTGGGCGCTGGAGACAGCTTTTTCCAGAGCTTCGATGTAGTGGTCAGGACCAAAGGTGGAAGATGTCTTGAGGTCGACAAAGATATTCTTGTCACCTTCACGGGGGGCAGCTTCGATTTCAGCCATGGTTTTGCCTTCGAGGAAAGCTTCGAGGGCGTCAGCCTGTTCCCACCACTCTTTGCCGATGGCAGAAGCCTTCTTCATGCCATAAGCATCACCGAGCTCGCGCTTGGTGGCACCGAGGGCTTTGAGGTCGGCGGTCAGTTCGCCCTTGGCGTTGAATGCGATGTCATGGACAACAGCATCGATCCAGACGTCGAGGACCTTGCCGGAATCGTCGATGGCAGCAATGGCCAGGCTCTGGTAGGACTGGAACTTGCCGTCCTTGTCAGCAGCGGCATTGGCACTCTTGGCAGCGCCGATGTTAGCACCGAAACCGAGCTTGGTGGCAGCGGTCGGGGTGGCCTTTTCCGCGGCCGCAACAGCCTTCTTCAGAGCTTCGACATACTGGGTCGGGCCAAAAGTGGAAGAGGTCTTGAGGTCGACGAAGAGGCCTTTGTCGCCTTCCTTCGGAGCCGCTTCGATATCAGCAACAGTCTTGCCGACGAAGAAAGCTTCGAGGGCGTCAGCCTGTTCCCACCATTCCTTGCCAATCGGGGAGGCCTTCTTCATGCCATAGGCATCGCCGAGCTCGCGCTTGGTAGCGCCGAGGGCTGTGATGTCAGACGTGATGGCACCGGCATTGTCGACGGTCGCATTGTGGACGACGGCATCGATCCAGACATTCTGGATCTTGCTGTCGGCATCGATCAGGACGGCGGCATAGTAGATGTAGGATTCGGCTGTGGTTGCCTTATCGGCAGTGGCATTGGCACTGTGACCTGTGGTGACGACAGAACCGAAGCCCAGGCGCAGGCCGGAAGCGGCTGCGGCAGAGGTCTCAGCTGGGGCGGCGGTTGTTTCGGCAGCGGTGGTTGCGGCGGCTGTTGTTGCCGCTGTAGTTGCAGTCTGGCCGCAGGCGGTCAGGGCAAAGGCGAGCAGGACAACAGCAGTGATCAGGATCAATGCAGTTTTTTTCATGTGTTGATCTCCTCTTTTCATAGGTTCGGTGACCAAATGGATTGCTGACGCGTACTATTGTAACAAAATCACGAAAAAGATGAAAGTAAACGATTCCGACAAAATCGATCGGATTATAAAATGCTTATGCTCATTACCCGGAAAAGCCTGAAAATCAAGCGTTATGAGCTGACCGTCATGACAGGAAGGTCGAAAGCGACAAAATCAGAATGTATCTGTGGATACGAAAGAAGAGGTTCGTTTAAACCAGCTGAGCGCCACGTACCCAGAAAAGAGTTGTGACGACAGGTTCTGGTCATACCCGTATGGCAGATGCCGTGTTAAAATCATTGAGGACTGCCCGGGGTGGATGACTTGTGCTACCCGGCGTATCCTGAGAGAGTTTACGGCAGGTATCTATGTCCCGTTTCATTTTTCCACATCTCAATCGTTCTGGCAAATCTCGACCAGGTGATCAACCTGGCTGGACTCAGGGGCTGGCGTCCTTGCCACCCCTCAACCTGCGCCTGTTCTTCCTGGCTGTTTTTCTGGTGATCATTGCCTACATCAGCTGGCAAGCCTGGCCTTCTTTTTTTGACATGGACGAAAAAAATACGACGGTTGGCAGTGACTATCTACCTTATCGCCTCAAGCAAGGCGACATTCTGGTCCAGGATTTCAAATCAGTTAAGAATGGGCTCGTTGCCCTGACGTTGTCTTTTGACCTGCCGGAAAAAGTTGATTTGCCGGAAGAAACCCAGATACGGATCAGTGTCCAGGCGGAGGATGAGCAAGTTGCTGCAGAACAAGCTCTACTGGACAGTGATACATTGAAACTCTTTGCCAGAACCAGGATCCCATTGCAATTTGGCACCCGGACAGCTGGTCGAGCCTATCGAGTCATCCTTTCGATCGACAAGCTGCCGGAAAGTGCCCGACTGTCAATCCACACCTCCCATGCCTCGCAATCCCCCCTGGTGGTCAATGGTCGGCAAACTGGCCTGGCCGCGGTCATGAGCCTGACCTACAGCCAGTTCAATACCTGGGCGTTCATCCGCTCCCTGGTCCTGATGCTGCTGATCCTGGTTCTTGTCTTCCTGCCGTTGCCAAGGATTCAGGCATTGCTGCAGGAGGTCATTGTGATTCCTTTGCTGACTGCACCTTTCCTGACCCTGGCCAGTATCGAAATATTAAATACGCTCAATCAGGATGCCCTGTTGTCTGTTTCCGTTTTCTGGCTGACCTACCTGACCATTTTGCTGTTTGAAGTGTTGCTGGCCAGTCTTTTGGGACGGATCCGGCTCGCCATCATGGTCAATCACCTGCTATTCATAGCCTTAGGCACCGCGAACCACATCAAACTCTTTTTCCGCGGTGATCCTTTTGTCGCCGGAGACTTGCGTTCCGTCACGGAAGCAGCCCATACCATCAATCATCTCAACTTCATCATCAATAGCCGGTTCCTGGCTGCAGTTCTCCTGCTGGCCATCTTTTTCCTGTTGATGGGCAAAACCCGTGATACCCATGCGTCGCGAAGGACCCGTTGGATCGCATCAGCCCTGACCCTCGTTCCCCTGATCGTCCTGCTTAACGGCCTGGTTCTTAATCCAGCGCTGATCAGCCAGTACCCGGGTATCACCCGGTATCCCTGGAACCAGATGGTCAATTACAACCAAAATGGCGTGGTCATACCATTTCTCCAGAGCACACGAAACCTCAATATCAGCCAGCCAGAGCAAGTCTTCAAGCCACAGCCTGGTTTTTACGAAGTGCCTGAAGGACAAAAGACGAGCCAAGTGTCACCGGACAAGCCGAACATCATCGCCATCATGAGCGAGTCGTTTGCCGATTTTGACAATATCCGGCCGGTCGAGACCACTGAGCCAGTGATGCCGTTTTTTGACCAGCTCCTGAATTCACCCAATGCCCGCCATGGCAAATTGCTGGTTTCCATTTTCGGTGGTGGGACGTGCAACTCTGAATTCGAGTTTCTGACTGGCAGCAGCATGCTGTTCATGGCCGATGGCAGCCTGCCTTACAACAGCTATTTCATGGGACCTACTCATGCCTTGCCGGACCTTCTGGGCCAGCAAGGCTACCGCAGCATAGCCATCCATCCCTACCTGAGAACGTTCTGGGACCGGAATCTCGTCTATCCAGCCATCGGTTTCGACCAGTTCATCAGCATGGAAGATTTTCCGGCAGGTGGCAAAGTGCGTGATTTCATCAGTGACGAGGCAGATTTTAACCAGATTATCCGTACGTATGAAAATAAGCAGCCTGAGGAGCGCCTGTTCATTTTTTCCGTCACGATGCAGAATCATTTCCCCTACAACAGCTCGGAAGAAATCTTGTCCGGACTGGACTACAACATCAAGCTGCCGACCCTGACGGAAGTCGAATCCGTCGAGCTCTACCTGAGCCTGTTGCGCCAGTCTGACGATGCCTTGCGTGATCTGATCTATTATTTCTCCACCGTCGACGAACCGACCTTGATCGTCCTGTTTGGCGACCATCTACCTGGAAACAACAACGTATTCAAAAATTTCTACGAAGACCTTTTTGGCAAACCGTTGGCTGACCTGACCCAGCTGGAAACCCAGAAAATCTACGAGACGCCCTGGCTGATCTGGGCCAACTATGATTTACCGGCAGTGGCCAAGGATGTCACCAGTCCCAATTTCCTTGCGACAACGGTCCTGGATCTGGCTGGAGCTGCGAAATCACCTTATTTTGAGCAGGTGAGCCAACTGAACCAGACCGTGAAAGCCATGAACAATAAAATGGTCATCACCCGGGATGGCAGGACCTATGACAAGGAATCCCTGCCATCGGGTCTGGTTCGCCAGCTCAACCGCTACTGGGCTCTGGAATACGATAATGTTGTACGGAACAAAGCGCAATAAGTCAGCAGACGTGCCCTTGCTGGTCGACTGACTTTTTTCTACAGGTCCTTCAGGTGTCGAACAGGCTCCTGACCTCGTCCACCGTCATCTGTGACAGCAAATTCTGGCCAGGCTTGATGACTGCCTCGATCAAAGCCTGTTTTTGTTCCTGGATCGCCTGGATTTTCTCTTCCAGCGTGTCCCTGGCATACAGCTTGAAAACCTGCACAATGTTTTCCTGGCCGATCCGGTAGGCACGGTCCGTAGCCTGGTCTTCAACGGCCGGATTCCACCAGGGATCGTAATGTATCACCGTATCGGCTCCGGTCAGATTCAGGCCGGTTCCACCTGCGCGCAGTGAGATCAGGAAGATCTGGCCTTCGCCATTGTTGAAGCGATCCACTTGGGCCAGCCGTTCATCTGCGGCTACCTGCCCGTCGATCAGGAAGCTTTCGAGTCCCCTGGCCAGCAAGCGGCTGCGGATGATCTGGAGCATCTGGGCAAATTGGGAGAAAATCAGGATGCGATGACCGCCATCGAGCGCATCTGCGATCAATTCATCCAGCAAAAGCAGCTTGCCGCTGTCCCCGGCATAATCATCGATGAAAAGTCCCGGATGGCAACAGATCTGGCGCAACCGCGTCAACAGCGCCAGGATGTACAATTGGCTGCGGGCAAAACCATTGACTGCGACCTCCTGCTCAAAGGATTGACGTGCTGATCTCAGGTACTCCTCGTAGAGTGCACGCTGAGCTGCTGTCATTTCGGCAACGACACGGGTTTCAATTTTATCCGGTAGTTCACGCAGGACATCTTTCTTCATCCGGCGCAAGACAAACGGTGCGATTTGGCGGTGCAGGCCGGACAGGACATCACTGCCGGGATCTTTCCAGAATGGCACCTCATAGCGCTGTTCGAACTGGCGCCGGCTGGATAGATAACCAGGCATCAGGAAGTCGAAAATGGACCACAGCTCCGTCAGAGAGTTCTCGATCGGCGTCCCGGTGAGGGCAAACGTCCGGTCGGCCCGGATCTGTTTGACAGAGCGTGCATTGAGCGTCTCCGGATTCTTGATGTTCTGGGCTTCATCGAGAAAGCAGCTGGCGAATTCGATGTCAGCCAGCTCGGGATAATCACGGCGGACCAGGGAGTAGGACGTGATCACACAGGCTTGCCGGGCGATTGTGTCCAGAAGGGCTGCTCTTTGCTGCCGATTGCCGTCAAAGACCAGAACCCTCAGGCCAGGCGCGAATTTTTCAAACTCACGCTGCCAATTGTAGACCAGGCTGGTCGGGGCAATAACCAGCGAAGGCCGGCGCTTCCTGCGGAAAACCGCTGCGATGTAGACGATTGCCTGCAAGGTCTTGCCCAGGCCCATATCATCAGCCAGGATACCACCCAGACCATAGGCGTCCAATGTGCAGAGCCAGTTGAAGCCAATCTTCTGATAGGGCCGCAGCGTAACCGTGATACCGTGCGGCAACCGGTAGTTCTGATGGCCGGGAGATTCGAGTGCCCGGGCCATCTCCAGCAGACCGGAATCCATCATGATCGTGCCCGCACGTATGCTGGTCTCCTGGCTGGATACCGTGACCGCTGCATGGCCCGCCAGGCTGAGCACGCGATAGCGGGGCAGGGCGAAACGCTCCCGGGTCGGCTTGGCACCCCAGGATTCCAGCAACGTGAAAAAGTCCAGCAGTTGACCACTGTGCTCATGGTTGACGGCGCGAAAATGGCCAGAATGACAGAGGCAGTATGGTTTTTGATCCCGCAATGCCTGGATGTAGACCGGCCGGTCTTCCGGCGGCATATCCGACCAATTGACTTTGATTTCCAAGTGCTTGTTTTCAGGTTGCTCACTGACCTTGACCGAAAGGTCAGGAGCAGGCAATATCCGGAAACGTTGGCCAGAACCATCGAGCAGGCTGACGGTTGTATCCTCGAGCGCCTTCCTGCCCTCATCCAGGAAACGATAGATCGCCTCATACTCACTCAGCAGATGGAACTGGCCCTGGCGTCGGAAACCAGCCTGCTCCAGTTTGTCCAGGATCGCCTGCTCAGTCAATTTCTGGCGGACGATGATCTTTTCATGTTCACCAGACGTTTTGGAGGGTAAGACGGGTGCATAAGGACTGACGGCCAGTGAACCATAGTGGAACAGAAGGTCTGCCTTCAGGCCGTCCTGGACGCTTTCCAGCTGGATGGTGGCGGCCAGCGGTTCCTTGACCAGGCGTTGCAACAATTCATCAGAAAAATCGATCGGGCAAATAGCCTGGAGCGCGGAATCAGGCAATCCGGCCAGTTCCGCCACTTCGTCTTCGCTCATGGCCAGGGTGCCTGCACCTGGTCCTGCAAAAATTGAAAGGACCGGATCCAGCAGTCGGATGGTTTCCCGGGATGGCAGGTAGAAGGTGTCATCAACCAGATAGATGTTGCGTGAGGCTGTCAGCTGCAGCAAGGCTGGTCCGGGTTGTCGGGCCAGACTGTACAAACCATCCTGGCCGCCAGATTCTGTCACGAGCAGGCGGATTGGCATGGCAGACTCACAGACCCGGATCGCGTAAGTCTCGGTGCCCTTGAGGGTGGACCAGCGGTAACGGGGCTGACAGGCAGCGAGGCGCAAGAAAGCAGCCGCGCGGCCCGCGCTGAGGATTAGAGCTTTTTCTGAACGCGAGGCAGCAGCCGAGCCAAAAGTGGCCTTGTAATCCTGCTCATAGGCATCCAGCAAGAGGCTGAGAAGGGGCTCATCCGATGGATCAAACCGGTGCAAAAATGGGTCATAAGTCAGTTGTTCGTCGATTTCGAATGGTAGATCCCTGGACAATGCGTCGAGAAATTGCTCGATGTGATTGACTGTATGAAGACGACCGTTGAACACCTGCAAGGTCAGGTTCGGCAGGGTGCTGGGATTGTTGCCGCAAGCCATCACGGCATGCAGTTTCAAGAGCTGCTTGCCCTGGTTTTGCAGGATCTGAGCCCGCCGGCTGGCCTGGTTGATGAATTCACGTGCCTTGATCCTGCTTTTTCTCGACTGCAATTGGACGGTCTCGCCCTTGGCGACTCCATAATGGTCTATACAGTACAACAAGACCGCTGCAATGTGCTTGCAATCCCCCCAATAGGACGTGAAAGCACTGCAGGTGCAGCTCGTGTCGTGAATGGCACCATCACGGTTGAGGATGATCCGCACCTGATACGGTTGGGTGCCCTCCACCCGGGCTTGGATCAGCCCCTTGTCCGGATCATAGTTGACCTCGCCTACCTGTCCGTTGCGGTAGCAGGCTCGTCCATTCATGTACGTGGGACCATTGGTTGTCCGTTCGCGGATGGTGCTGGTTTTGATGGTGAACATGTTGTCTCCCCAGTTGTTCAAGAAACGAGCAGTGCCAATCAGTGCCAATGCCAGTCAAAAAGGATCCAAAACCTGATTATAGCAGACATCCATTTGACAGACAATGAAAACAGCACCCAGGACTGCGGTCCGCTGTGCCAAGCCTAGATCGACAAAAAATGTCGAAAAACGAAGAAAAATCGATTTTGAGTCGTCTAATTTAAATTCGCGCTTGACAGTTCGGCCAAACCTGCTAGAATGAGAAAGCATTTGTGACGAAAGTTGGATCCAGTCTGTTCGATGATGGATCTGATCAATTGGAGGTAATCAGACACATGAGTACTTTTGTGGCCAAGTCCGCAGAGATTCAGAGAAAATGGTACGTTGTCGATGCAGAAGGCCTGACCATGGGCCGTCTGGCCAGCGAAGTGGCCAGCGTTCTGCGCGGTAAACACAAACCCGAATTCACCCCGTTTCTGGACACCGGTGACTATGTCATCGTGGTCAATGCTGCCAAGATGGTCCTGACCGGCAAGAAGCTGGACCAGAAGCTGTACCGCTACCACACCCAGTATCCTGGCGGTCTCAAGGAAGTCAGCTACAGAAACCTGATGGACAAGCGCCCGGAGAAGGCTTTTGAACTGGCCGTCAAAGGCATGCTGCCGAAAAATGCACTCGGTCGCCAGATGTTCCGGAAACTCCACGTTTTCGCCGGACCCGAACATGATCATGCCGCCCAGAAGCCCGAAGTGCTCAAGTTCTCGATCTGATTGAAAGCGAGGAGACATTAAGATATGGCTACCAAAAAAGCTGCTAAAACCTATTTCTACGGCACTGGCCGCCGCAAAAATGCTGTTGCCTGCGTCCGTATCCTGCCTGGCAAAGGCCAGGTCACCATCAACGACAAGAGCCTGGATGACTATTTTGGCATGGAGACTTTGAAGCTGATCGTCAATCAGCCGATGGTCGCCACCAACAGCGTTGACAAGTATGACATCATCTGCAAAGTCATCGGTGGTGGTTTGTCCGGCCAGGCTGGCGCCATCCGCCACGGCCTGTCCCGCGCCCTGGTCAAGGCTGACGAAGAAGCCAACAAAGCCATCCTCAAGAAAGCTGGCTTCCTGACCCGCGATTCACGCATGAAAGAACGTAAGAAGTACGGCCTCAAGGCTGCACGTCGTGCGCCGCAGTTCAGCAAGCGCTGATCTCGAGTCGGAATCATCAAAAAACCCTGGAATCTCAACGGTTTCAGGGTTTTTTCATGCCCAGAAATCTTTGATGGTTTTTCATGGCGTTCCATGGTTTTCGACCGATTTTTTATAGTTAACGAGGGGCTAACCGTCGTTTTTCAGGCCTTTATAGTTAACAAATGGGCTAAACGAGGGAGAGCAAAAAGTGCGTTTTCAGTGGATTGAAGGGCGGCATGTCTCCTCCCTGAAAAGCGGTTTTATCCCTCTTTCCATGCCTCTATCCAAACTACGATTTGAATTGGTCCGTTTGGCCGAATCTGACCGAACCAGACATTTCTAATCAGGTTTTATCCTAATCTAAGGTGCTCGGCAGACAGTTCTTCCTGCCGGGCGTCTTTTCTTTTCCAGAAGAAAACCTCCATACATAGCCCGGTTACTGTTCTGAACGGTAATCGGGCTTTTTTCATTTCTGCAGACTCTGCAGAACCATCATGAAAAAGGAGGATTAGTCGATGGAAAAAGAAACTATCATGATCGACGGCGTGCGTTACTATGCTGACCGTCCTCGCAGCTGCAGGGGCTGTTACTTTTGGAAGAACAGGAAAACTGGCTGCGTCCTCAAAAAGGAGAATTGTTACTATCTGGCGGAAGCACCCAAACGGAAGTCTCCCTGCGAAGGCTGCTGCTATGGCCCATGTGTCAGCTTCTGCATGAAAAAGATCCTTGGATATAAGGGTGAGGAGGTGCCTGCCAGTGTGCGATAGGAATGAAACGTTGAACCGGTGCAGGAAGCTGCTGGATACGCCTAATAAAGCAGACAGGACAAAAGAACCGCCCAAATGCAGATGCTGCCCTTACTACCAGCCTGATTTCCGGTACCGGAGCTGTCTTTTCTCAGAATGCCCATATGGCAAGGCCAGAAATACGGCCTTCCGGAAAAAGCCGCTTCGGAATGAGAAGATCATCGGCAAGGAGGTGGGTGGTATGGATGCATGAGTACTTTTACGGTGCACAGTCCAGCACATACTCCTTCATTCGGGTCCCCACGGTTCTTTTCACTGATGATCAGTACAAATATGTTTCGGCAGAGGCTAAAGTCCTGTATGGCCTGCTTCTAGCAAGAATGGATCTGTCAGCAAAAAACGGTTGGCTTGATGATCAGGGCCGGGTGTACATCATTTGTACCCTGTCAGAGATCATGGAGAAGCTGAACTGCGCTGATAATAAGAACAACGGAGAGCATCTCCATGTTTGGCGTACTCACGCCTCTCCTCGCTAGACCACTTTCAGATGGATCTCTTGAGATTATCTCCGGTCACAGAAGAGCCCGTGCAGCTGAAGCTGCAGGTCTTACTGAAGTGCCAGCCTGCCTTGTGCTGCAGGCAAGGTCCCAGCTCAAAGCGATCTACAAGGACAATGCTGATACAATCATCGGCAATATGGACTCCCAGATTTTCCTCGGCGGGTCTGAGCCTACGACTCTGAAGGAACTGGCAGAGGCCTTGGGCAAGGAAACCATTGATACCTTCAATACTTCCGATACACGAGGAAACAGCCCGAGCTACGGGACCAGCTACCAGAAGCTTGGAAAAGAACTGATGAGCCGCGATGAACTTGCTGTCATGAACGGCAGCAAGTGTGTCCTCCAGCTCAGAGGAGTTAGACCGTTCCTGTCGGACAAGTACGATATCACCCAACACCCGAACTACAAGTACACGTCCGATTTCGATAAGAAATACACTTTTGACATCGAGAAGTATCTGAACCGGCGCATGAAACTGAAAGCTGAAGAAGAATTCGATGTCATACAGGCTTAAGGCAGCCCCCGGGCTGCCGATACATAGCGGTCCGGATCCAGTTCCGGGCTGCTTGTTGTCTGAATGAAGGTCAGACGCACCCACTGCCTGTAGAGGCAAATGAGTCGAGGGGTATGGCAATGGACCGGACAAGTCAGGCAAAACCAATTCCACCCCTTCGGGGGAACCATTAAGGAGGCCTGTATGGCTTTTTTCAACAGTGCAGTCGGTGTACTGCAGACTCTCGTTGTGGCGCTCGGCGCCGGTCTCGGTATCTGGGGTGCAATCAATCTGCTTGAGGGTTACGGCAACGATAACCCCGGTGCCAAGTCTCAGGGCATGAAGCAGCTGATGGCTGGCGGCGGTGTCGCGCTGATTGGTATCACCCTAGTACCTCTTCTTTCCGGCCTGTTCGGCTGATTAAGGCCGGAGAGGGATGCGGGATCCATCCCGCATCTTACATAGAAACGTGACATCCTTGAGAAGTCCGGAGCTATGAATAAAATTGAATCTGAATGGGGAGGCATGTCCGATGAAAGTCTTGAAAGCAATAGGAAAAGCGCTTCTATTACCGGTGATCTTGTTAGTCGGTGTCCTCCGACTTCTTCTAAAGATCGGGATGGAGCTATCGTCTATCGTTCTGGGAGCGCTGATGCTCATAGTATTAGGATGCATTGTGTTTACCATTTTTCATCACGCATGGAATTCTATGATGATTCTGATCGTGATGGAGGTTGGCTTAGTGTTAATTACAGCAGGAACCGGCCTCCTCGAGGGCCTTCTTCAGGCGGCAAGCAAAAGGTTAGGAGCTTTCATGAAATCATGATGCGATGATTTCTATCAGGCAGGGGGTTTTTTAATGAATGAAATTGATGTGTTCAGCAAACTAGAAGAAATCACCGCAGTCACTCAATTCGGTGAAGTATTCGGAGATGACACAGAAAAGGCTAAACAGATAGCTGACCATAAAAACTGGCTGCGGAATATCCGCCATGAGCGCCCTAATGTCACACATCCATTCAAAGTGGGAGTGTATATTCGTTACTTCAATCAAACAAAATACGAAAACTATCTTTCTTATCATAAAAAACAGTTTCAGGACTCGATTGCCCTTTGCCCTAAATGGGAGTTCGTCGATTTCTATGTTGATAACGGTGCCTCTCCTCCATATATGGAAAATGCTCCGGCATGGAGCAACCTCATGGAGGATTGTATGTCAGGGAAAGTCGATCTGATAATCACCCAGAAAGTTTCAAATGTATCCAAAAACCCAGCTGAAATCTCTTTCTGCGCGAGACTTCTGGCTACACAGGCACACCCGGTAGGGATCTATTTTATCTCCGAAGATATAGCAGTTCAGAGGATGCTGGATAACGCCAAATATGGAAACAGATCGATCCTTCCAGAGCTGAGAGTTATTGAGTCTGGGATCCTGAAGGGCTTTGTTTCCATCAACCCCAGATGGGCCGGTTTTAAGGAGAAAGAATACTACCAAGCTTCCCAGAGCGTATACCTGACCACTGAGGAAGGCAATCGCCTGGATCTGTGCAAATCAACTGGGTCGGCGGAATCTGACTGAGGAAAGGAACAGATGTCAGCGGTTGAAGACGCCGCGTTGGAAAGTCTGGGGATGCCGATACCCGAATGTGTGGAGGCTCCCTGATATGCGTTAACGATCCGGCCCGTATGAGCCGGATCATACATATTTAGGAGGTGACAACCAAAATGGAAAAGCTACTTACCAGGAAAGAGGCTGCAAAACTCCTTGGCATCAGCATTGATACGTTGGACGCTGCCAGGACAAAAGGCCAGGTTTCCTTTGTTCAGTATGTCGAGAACGGCTGCGTGTACTTTACGGAGCAGAGCCTTCAGGAATTCATAGCCCGGTCAACGCACAGGGCAAAACCGAAGGAAGTTAATACCGGCTCAACCTACAGAACCCCGAGAGCCCAGGCACGAAGGTGACATCCTTGATTGAATACAGGGCATCCTGAGAAAATGGAGCCGTATTGAAACACAAGGAGGTCACGCATTATGCCAAAGAAAAGAATTCCGAATTTCAACTATAACTTGGTAACGATCAAGGGGCATCAGTACTACAAGGCTTATGTCCAGAACGCCGATGATAAGACCGTCATCGTTTATGGGAAGACCATCGAAGAACTCTGCCAGAAGGTTGATGATGCCCAGCATCGTTCTGAAGAGGACGCCAAATACAGATCAGCTCCGACTGTGAAGGAATACGCAGAGAAATGGCTGCTGATGCAGTCTGCAAATGTCCGGGCCACAACGCTGATTGATTATACATCCAAGGTGAAGCGGCATATCATCGCGCCTCTCGGTCACATGAAGATGACCGAGGTAACAGCGGATGATATCAAGATGGCCCTTGTCCCAGTTTCAAAGAAATCTGCGTCGGTCTTCAAATCCGTCAACATCCTTCTGAAGTGCATCTTCAACTCGGCTGAGGACAGCAAGATCATCCGATATAATCCCACGAGATTTCTCTCCACAAAGGGCGGTGGGGTTCCGCAGAAGGATCGTGAATCGCTCACCGACGAGCAGGTCGAAAAGCTTCTCGATACGATCCGGGAACTGCCACCCTATGTGTTCGTCATGATAGGCCTGTATGCAGGCCTTCGCCGGGAAGAGATCCTGGCACTCAAATGGGACTGCGTGTTTCTGGATACGGATACGCCTTACCTGCTGGTACGCAGAGCCTGGCACACAGAGAGCAACAGGCCAATCATCATGACGGAACTGAAAACGAAGGCGGCGCGAAGAGACATTGCTATTCCGGACCGGCTGGCTGAATGCCTCAGAGAAGCCAAGGCAGCATCCACCTCGGAGTACGTCATCGCCAACGATGACGGGGGGCCTTTGTCATATTCACAGTTCAAGAACCTCTGGCGGTTCATTATTGTCCGAACGGCGAAACCCAGGATCGCCAAAAAGAAGGTCGGTGGGAAGTATGTGAAGTATATGCTCTATCCCGAACTGGGTGCAATGGCAAAGAACAACGGCAAGGTCCAGTACGTTTTGGACTTTGAAGTGACGCCTCATCAGCTGCGCCACACATATATCACAAACCTGATCGCTGCTGGCGTTGATCCGAAGACGGTTCAATATCTGGCCGGTCACGAAAACAGTAAGATCACGATGGACATTTACGCGAAGGCAAAATATAACAGGCCGGAGGATGTTGCGCCGGCACTCGCGGATGCCTTTGCCATGTGGAATGAGTAATTCAAAACCAGAGAAAAACAGAGCGGGGATCGGGGAAAAGCCCAGGATCCTCGCTCTTTCTTTATACATAAGGGTGACATCCTTGCGAAAGCTCAGGTGTCACAAGAGAATGTAATCAATCCATACCGGATAGAATCTACCAAGGAGGAACATACAATGGAAAACAAACAAGTAGCCCAGCCCACCTTCTCAAGGGTGATGATCAAGGGGATCCCTTATTACAGGACCCGTATCAAAGATGCAGACGGCAAGCGTGTCAGCCTGTATGCCAGAACGGAGAAAGAGCTGGTTGTTAAGCTCGATATGGCCAGGGGTGAGATTGAAGATGCCAGATTCCGCAAGTACAATCCAACTGTTGCCGAATACACTGAGAAATGGCTGGTCATGCAGTCGGCTCATATTCAGCCCACAACGCTGGAAGGCTATACCTACGCCGCGAGGAAATACATAATCGAACCGCTTGGCGATATGTATATGTCTGAAGTCACGGCTGATGACATCAAGCTGGCGATGGTGTCGGTCTCTAAGAAGTCCGAGGCTGTTTACAGCACCGTGAATATGCTGCTCAAGAGCATTTTCTACTCTGCTGAGTACAGCAACCTGATCGAGGATAATCCCACGAAAAAGCTGAATGCAAAAGGTGGGACGCCCAAGAAGGAAAAGGAACCTCTGACTGATGCTCAAGCCAAAACGCTTCTGGATACAATCCGGGGCCTTCCGCCTTATGTGTTCGTTATGATAGGCCTATATTCCGGGCTGCGCCGCGAGGAGATCCTCGCCCTTCAGTGGGACTGCGTGTTTCTCGATGCTCCAACGCCCTACATTTCCGTGAGAAGGGCATGGCATGAGGAAAGCAACAGGCCGGTGATCAATACCGAGCTGAAAACGAAGTCTGCAAGAAGGGATGTTCCCATCCCGAAGGTCCTCGTGGATTGCCTCCGCGAAGAGAAAGCAAAGACGATATCAGATTATGTGATTGCTGACAGCGAAGGCCAGCCCCTTTCCTATTCTCAGTTCGTCCGGATCTGGAACTATATCAAGGTCCGCAGCACCGGAGTAAGGACGCTCTACAAATACGTGAACGGGCAGTCCATTAAGAAGAAGGTCACTCTGGAGCTCGGTCAGAAGTGCAGGAACAAGCCTAGTATTGTTTATGCCATTGATTTCCCGGTAACACCTCACCTGCTGCGCCACACGTATATCACGAACCTGATCCACGCCGGAGTGGATCCCAAAACGGTCCAGCATCTGGCAGGGCATAAGAACAGCAAGGTTACAATGGACATTTACGCAAAGGTCAAGTATAATAAGCCCGAACAGTTATCTGCTGTCGTCAATGAGGCTCTCGAAAAGTGAATACAGGGGGCCTGTTTTTGTGAGGCAGGCGCTTAGTTAACGAAGGGGCTAACGGGAAAGCCCAGGGCTTGAAAACCCAGTAAAATCAAGGGATACAGAGTTTGATTTTGCTCGAGTACGGCCTTAAAAAAGCCCGCAAGGCATCCCAGTTCTCCAAGCGCTGATTGCCCAGCCAAGCTTTGCCACAACGCTCTGCCATCCGGCAGTTCTGGCCAAGTCTTTTCTATTGCAACACCAGACCGGGCAGAGGAACAAACGCCTCTGCCCGGTCTTTGCACGCCAGAGGATGCGCTATACTAAAGTCACACCAGAAATCACCAGATCATGAAAGGGACCTGACATGCGCACTGCAATCATTCATGCCCATTTGCTGACACAGGCTGGCCCGCCGATCGAGCAAGGCTACCTGGTGGTCGATGACGACCGGATCGCATCGGTCGGGGCGGGGGAGCTCCCGTCTGACCTGATGCAGACGATCGACCAGATTCTAGATGTCTCGGGTGCCTTTCTGCTGCCAGGATTGCTGGATGCCCACTGCCATGTCGGATTGTTCAACGATGGCCTGGGCAAGGAGGGTGAGGATGGCAATGAGGAGACCGACCCAGTCACGCCCCATTTGCTGGCGACGGATGGTATCTACAGTGAAGACCGCTGCTTTGCAGAAGCATTGGCCGCCGGTGTGACGACTGTTTTGACCGGGCCAGGCAGCGCCAATGTCCTGTCAGGTCAATTTGCCCTGCTGCACACCAAGGGCCAGCGAGTTGAAACCATGACCATCCTACCTCAGGTCGCACTCAAAGCCGCTCTGGGCGAGAACCCTAAAGCCGTTCATGGCGGCAAGGACCGCAGCCCTTCGACCCGCATGGGAACCGCTGCTGTCCTGCGTGAAGCGCTGCAAAAAGCAGGACGTTACCGGGACAAGATCGAAAAGGCCCGGGCAGCAGATGCTGCCGGGAAAACCGACGTGGAACAGCCTGACCTGGATGTTCGCCTGGAATCCTTGCTCCCTGTGCTGAGTGGTGAACGACTCGTCAAATTCCATGCCCACCGGGCCGATGATATCCTGACGGCTGTTCGGATCGCCCATGAATTCGGCCTGCGCTACACCCTCGACCACTGTACGGAAGGATACCGCATTGTCGACATCCTGGCCGAGGAATACCAGAAAGGTCTGGCGCCAGACCATGGCCAGGGTTTGGCGGGCAAAAGCCGCCTGGAAGGGATTATTGTCGGACCGATCCTGTCCGATCGCAGCAAGCCTGAACTGACCCGTTCGGACGTAGCCAATGCAGCCGTATTGGCCCGGTCTGGCTTGCCAGTAGCGATCATGACCGATCATCCCGTGATTCCGATCCAGTATCTGGCAGTCAATGCGGCTATCGCCTGCAGGGCTGGCCTGCCGGAGGACTTGGCACTTGCAGCCATCACATCGGTTGCTGCCCGCCTGTCAGGCATCGGCCAGACCCATGGTACCCTGGAACCGGGGAAAAAGGCCGATCTGGCCCTGTTCAGCAGCCACCCATTTGATTATCGCACTCAGACGCTTCGGGTCTGGATCAATGGCCAGATGGTCTACCACAAGGAGGAACAATGACTTCAAACGATGCATTTGGCGATATTCCGCTTCCGGTCCGTCCTGGGCTCCATGCCCTGCATCTGGTCACAACGTCTGCCGAGGAAACCGCCTTGCTGGGACTTCTTGTGGCGAAACTGCTCCAACCTGGGACTGTCATCAGCCTGGACGGAGACCTGGGAGCAGGTAAAACAGTCCTGGCCCGGGGAATTGCCGATGGCCTCGGCTGCCAGACACCGGTTGCCAGTCCTACATTCACTTTGCTGATGGAACACCCAGCGACCGGCAGTGGGCTGCCCTTATTTCATTTCGATGTCTACCGCCTGAAGCATGGTGATGATTTCCTGGCCTTGGGCCTGGATGATTATTTCTATCGTGAGGGTGTCTGCATCGTCGAGTGGGGGACTTTGATCGAGGATGTCTTACCGCTCGAGACGTTGAAAATCCTGATCCGGTTGACTGCGCCCGAGACTCCTGAACAGCGCGTCATGACTTTTTTCTGGCCTGATCACCAAGCGGAACTGGCCCTGCTGGAAAGGAGCTGGCAAGATGCTCGTCCTGGCGTCTGATACAACTGGGAAAAGCCTGTCGGTCGCCCTGGTCAAGGACGGGCGCCTGGTTGGCGAGAGCCGGTTCAATCTCGGCTACAATCATGCCGTGACCCATTTGCCGCAGGTCATGGCGCTTCTGGATGCGTGCGAAACAAGCCTGGCTGAGGTGGATTTGCTGGCTGTGACCCAGGGTCCTGGTTCTTTCACAGGGACTCGAATCGGAATATCCAGCTTCAAGGCCATGTCTTATGCTGCGCACAGACCTCTGGTTGGCGTATCAACCCTGGAAACCCTGGCCTACCCCTGGCGACTGGTGGATCATGCCTTGATCTGCCCCCTGCTCGATGCCAGGAATGGCCGCGTCTATGCTACCTGCTACCGTACTTCCGGTTTGAGGTCGCTCGCAGAAGGACAGCCGCAGAGCCCCCTGGTCCAGCTGGGCAATTACCAGGTGGCGGAATTCCTGTTGCAGCTGGCACAACAGGTGGAACACGAGGATCTGCTCCAGACACCTGTTCTGCTTACCGGTGATGGCGCATCAGTTGCCCTGGCCGCACACCAATCTCAGTTTTCAGGCGAGGATCTGAACCTGGTCCGGCTGGATCCGGTCCATGATGCTCCCAGTGCTGCGGCTGTTGCACTGCTGGCCGAGTCGTATCACAGAGCAGGAGCAGATGGGAATCCCTTTCATCTGAATGCGACCTATCTGACTCCGTCATCTGCCGAGCGCCTGCGCAAGGAAAAGTCTCAGCCGTGAATACTCAGCAGTCGTCTGACCTGGCTAATACCCGTACGAAATCTGGCTGGCTGATCCGGCCAGTGCGAACGGATGACTTGGCCGGCCTGGTCCGGCTCGAGCAGACGTGCTTTGCCATACCCTGGAGTGAACAATCCCTGCGCTCGGACCTGGAGAATCCATCTGTTGCCCACTATTGGGTGGCAGATAGCACGACTGCCGGCATCATCGGCTACATTGCCTGTTACCGGGCTGCGGATACGGCACAGATCAACAATCTGGCGGTGTTGCCGGATTTCCGCCGCCAGGGGATCGGGGAACACTTGCTGTCTGCATTGCTTGAGTGGGCTCAGGCCAGCCAGATCACAACCGTTGATCTGGAGGTCAGGTGCAGTAACGAATCCGCCATCGGCCTGTACCAGAAAATGGGCTTTGCCAAAGTCGGTGTCCGCCGTGCGTACTACAGCGATAACAACGAAGATGCCAACATTATGCTTAAAAATATTCCGTAAGATGAAATCTTATATGTTCATAATGAACAAAATTCGTGCCTCGATTCGGTCATATTGACAAAAGATCGACACAAACCCTATACTTACGCTAAGATTTACCGCAATGGCGGTTTTTTTGTCCCGGACCATCAGGAGGAGGAACTCGAATGGTTAGTAAAACGGTTCAATTCAACTGCGACGATGCCTTGCAGATGAAAGCTGTCGCTGTCCTGATCCAGAAAGCATCCACATTCCGTTCTAGCGTCTACCTGGCCAAGGGTGAACGCCGTGCCAATGCGAAGAGCCTTTTAGGTGTGATGTCCTTGGGTATCGAAAATGCCATGGAAATCCGCGTCACCGCTGAAGGCAGCGACGAAGTCGAAGCCCTCGAAACCATCAGTTCCTATTTGAGCAATCCTGAATTCTGATACCCCTGAGGTATTTGCCGAACCGATGATCCAAGAACCAGAACCCATTCTGCAGCCGGTTGATGCCCGGCTGGACCTAGTACCTACGAACCCGGGTGTTTACCTGATGAAGGACGCTTCGGGTTCTATTATTTATGTCGGCAAAGCAAACAACCTGAGAAATCGCCTGCGCAGCTATTTTACGGCCAATCCCCAGGGCAATGCCAAAGTCCTGGCTATGATCTCGCATATAGCCGATTTTTCTTTTATCGTCACCAGCAGTGAACTGGAAGCCTTGTTGCTGGAAGCGACGCTGATCAAGAAACACCAGCCGCATTATAATATTCTGCTGCGTGATGACAAAGGGTACCCCTACATCCGCATCACCATGAATGAGCTCTACCCCCGGATCGTCAAAGCGTTCCGGGTCGGTGACGATAAGAGCGAAGGAGCTCGCTACTATGGTCCCTACCTCAGTGGCGACCTGTTCCGGGCCTTGTCGGTCCTGCGCACACTATTCCCGACCAAAACATGCAAGCGGGTTTTCCCACGTGACATCGGCAAAGAACGCCCCTGCCTGAACTACTACATCGGGCGATGTATTGGACCTTGCCGGGGTGATGTGCCAGCCGAAAGCTATCGTGCCGTCATGGAATCCATCTGCCAGTTCCTTGAGGGTAAATACAGCCCGATCTTGCTGGACATGCGCCGGAAAATGGAAGCAGCGGCAGAAGCCTTGAAATTTGAGGAGGCCAGCCTGTGGCGCGATCGCATCGCAGCCCTGGAGCGCCTGATGGAAAACCAGCTGGCCGTCTCCAGCAAAGACAGCGATCGTGATGTGATCGGCATCGCCCGCAACGGTACGGAAACCTGTATCCAGAAGCTGGAAATCCGTGATGGCCGGATGGTTTCATCCGCGGCGTTTTTCTTTCCCGAGGAACAAGATGACGATCTGGAACTTCTGGCCGCTTTCCTGCTTCAGTATTACCCCAACGCAGCCCAGATCCCGGGAGAGATACTCCTGGCGCAAGAGCCATCCGGTCGCGAGGGCCTGGAGGAATACTTGAAAACGCTGCGCAAGGGACGCTGCCTGCTGCATGTCCCCAAGCGAGGGGATGCACACAAACTGATTGATCTCGCCAATGAGAATGCAAACCAGTCCCTGCGCCGCCACACCATGCTGGGCGGACATGGCCAGACGGCCTTGCAGGAAGCGATCCGGGAACTGGCCCAGGTCACAGGGGCAGCCGAGGGTATCCACCGGATTGAGGCAATCGATATTTCCCACACCGGCAACCAGGACATGGCTGCCAGCCTGGTCGTCTTCCAGGATGGCAAACCGACAAACCAGCAGTATCGCCAGTTTAAAATCAAAACATTGGAAGCACCGGATGACTATGCTGCGATCCGCGAAGTCCTGCGCCGTCGGCTGGCCCGGCTGTCTGACGAGCCTTTTGGCAGCCGGCCGGATTTGATCCTGGTCGATGGCGGGGTCGGCCAGGTCCATGCTGCTCTGACCGTCCTTGCTGAGTACAAACTGGCCATACCAGTCGCTGGCATGGTCAAGGATGATCGCCACAGGACACGAGGCCTGGCCCTGCCCGGCGGAGAAATCATCGAGCTGCGCCAGCGCCTGGAAGAGCAAGACGCCCAGGGCCTGGGCCTGCTGCGCCTGTTGACAGCCATCCAGGACGAAGCACACCGTTTTGCCCGCAAGCTGAACCAGTCCATGGCAAAAAAGCGGACCATCCGGATGTCCCTGGAACATATCCCGGACGTCGGTCCTGCCAGACGACGATTGCTCCTGCAACACTTCCTGACGATCAAGGCTGTCAGCGAAGCGTCGCTGGATGAATTGAAAAATGTCAGGGGCCTCGGCCCGGCAGCGGAAGCGGTTTTCAAGCACTTTCATCCGGAGGCTCGCTGACCATGGCATTGTTTGTTCTGGCTGATCCGCACCTGGCCAATGGCGTGGATAAACCGATGGCTGTTTTCGGGTCGCACTGGAACAATCACACCGAGCGGATCCGGGAAAACTGGCTGCTGACGGTCACTGCAGATGACACCGTGGTCTTGCCGGGCGATATTTCCTGGGCTCTGACTCTGGAGGAAGCCCTGCCTGATCTCGAGTTTCTCCATGAACTGCCGGGTATGAAGATCTTGTCCCGTGGCAACCATGATTACTGGTGGACATCACTGGCCAAGCTGGAACAACTCTGCCAGACGCATCAGCTTTCCAGCCTGAAATTCATGCGCAACAATGCGCTCCTGATCGGGGACTCGACCATCATCTGCGGCAGCCGCGGCTGGATCTTGCCTGATGACCCGGCATTTACATCGGACGACGCCCGGATCTATGCCCGGGAGATCGGGCGACTGCGCCTGTCGCTCCAGGCAGCCAACGCAATCGAATGCCCTGGCTGTGAGAAGATCGCATTCCTGCATTATCCACCGTTTGCGCGCGATCGCAAGCCGACCGAGCTGACACGGCTGCTAACTGAATATGGCGTATCCCGTTGCTGCTTCGGTCACATTCATGCCCCCGTGCCCGCCTACCAGACCCCGGAATTCCTGCTCGAAGGGGTCAAATACACCCTGGCATCGGCAGACAGACTTTCCTTCAAACCCCTGAGGCTCTAGGGTTTCAGCCGTTTTGGCCAGTTGCATGGATTTTGCGCCCGGTATATAATCGAAAAGCTTGCCCTAAACCCTGTTCCAATATTCGTTTTTGAGGTGGAAAATGGCCTACAGTATGACCGGCTATGGTCGTGGTGAAACCATTCTGGATGATCGCCGGCTGACCGTTGAAATCAAATCGATCAACAATCGTTTCTGTGACATCCAAGTCCGGCAGAGCCGTGTGCTCCAGCCGCTCGAGACCAGGACCCGCGAGCTCATCGGCCGCCGCCTGTCCCGGGGTAAAATCGATGTCTCGATCAATTTCGAGGATAACAGTGAATCAGCCTACGCCGTCCATTGCGACCTCGGCCTGGCCAAAGCCTATGCCAGCGCCCTGCGCCAGATCAGCGAGACCATTGCCAGCCCGGAATCAGTTTCGGCCAGCCAGATTGCACGTTTCAATGATGTCCTGCGCGTCGAGTCAGCCCGGATTGATCCGGAAAGTGTCTGGCAGCTGCTGGAAACCACTCTGGAGCAAGCCATAGACAACCTGATGGCCATGCGCCGCAAAGAAGGCGGCAAACTCGTATCCGATATTAAGGCCAAAGCCACTCGGTTGCTGGAGCTCAAGGAAAAGGTTGCCATCCGGGCGCCGCTGGTCCCCGCAGAGTACCGTCAGCGCCTGGCCGAACGGGTCGATTCGCTCCTGAACGACCAGGCCAGAAAGTTCTATGACGAGCAGCGCCTGGCTGCCGAAGTTTTGCTTTTTGCCGATAAGTGTGCTATCGATGAGGAGCTGGTTCGTCTGGACAGCCACCTGCACCAGCTGGCTTCCATCCTGGAAGAAGAGGGCGCGATCGGTAAAAAGCTGGATTTCCTGCTCCAGGAGATCAACCGAGAGATCAACACGATCGGTTCGAAAGCCAATGACCTGGAACTGGTGCAGCAGGTGGTTGAAATGAAAAGTGAGCTGGAAAAGATCCGCGAACAGATCCAGAACATCGAATAAACCAGAGGAGCGTGCATGGACCAGCCTGTATTCGTCAAAATCGGATTTTCCAACCTGGTAGCTCTGAGCCGGATCATTGCTGTGGTCAACCCGGACAGTTCCCCCGTCAAGCGCCTGATCCAGGATGCCCGTGACCGTTCGGTCCTGATCGATGCCACGTCCGGGCGCAAGACCCGCTCCGTCCTGGTTATGGACAGCGACCATCTGGTTCTATCGGCCCTGACTGTCGAGGAGATTGAAAAAGCCATGCAGGAGGAAATCCATGAGTGAGATGCCCAGGCAGCGCGGGCTGCTGTTTTGCCTGTCCGGTCCATCCGGGGTCGGCAAGGGGACCGTCATTGATGAGGTCCGGAGGCGACGGCCGCAAGTAGCCCACTCTGTTTCCATTACAACCCGCCCACCCCGGCCAGGTGAAATCGAAGGCGTCCACTATTATTTCCGGACACCGGAACAATTTCACCAGCTATTGGTCGAAGGAGAAATCCTGGAACATGACAACTACTGCGGCCATTACTACGGAACGCCGCGCTCCCCGCTCGAAGCCATGCGCGATGAAGGGCGCGACGTCCTGATGGACATCACAGTGCCAGGTTCGTTGGCTGTGATGGAAAACCATACAGACGTGGTCATGATGTTCCTGATGCCTCCAACTCTGACCGAATTGAAAAACCGCCTGACCAAACGTGGGACAGAAAATGATTCAGTTGTTGAGCAGCGCCTGCTCAAGGGCCGGATCGAAATCAACAAAGCCAACCTGTTCAACTATGTGGTCATCAACGATGAACTCACCGCTACCGTCCACCGCATCCTGGCGATCATGGATGCCGAACACTGCCGCTACGAAAGACTCAAAGGCCTGGAAGCCTTTGTCCTCAGCCACTGAAACCCCCGGTTCACTTATAAGGAGGAACTTAACATGCTCGTCAAACCCCCGATGGAAAAATTGCTCACCAAAGCGGAAAATCGCTACACCCTGGCCATTCTTGTCGCCAAGCGCGCCCGCCAGCTGGTCGATGGCGCCCAGCCCCTGACCGACTCGGACTCGCCAAACCTGGTCACCCTTGCCTGCGAAGAACTGGCGGATGACACCGTCCGACTGGTCCGCGGCCATGTCAATCCACATATCCCGCTGCGCCCTGAGATCGAAGCTGCCCGCCTGGCCGCACGCAATGCGGCGCTCAATGCCAGCTCGGCCGAGGCCATCCGTGAAGAACTGGACCAGATTGCTGGCACTACCGGTGAAGATTTTGACGTAAGCGATGCCAAGATCATCGTCGAAGAGATTGAGAAAAACATCGAAGCCCAGAATGAAGCAGAAGTAACCGAGTCAGAAGCAACGGATGACTTGGCGGAAACGGAGGACTAAGCATCGTGCTTGCGACAGAAAAATCCATGGAGAAAATCGTCGCCCTCGCCAAGAACCGTGGTTTTGTCTTCCCCGGTTCCGAGATTTATGGCGGCCTGGCCAATTCCTGGGATTATGGCCCGCTGGGTGTCCTGCTGAAAAACAACGTCAAGGCAGCCTGGTGGCAGAAGTTTGTCCAGGAGAATCCCCATAATGTCGGCGTCGACTGCGCCATCCTGATGAATCCCCAGGCATGGGTCGCCTCTGGCCATGTCGGCGGATTCTCCGATCCCCTGATAGACTGCAAGCAGTGCAAGAGCCGTCACCGTGCTGACAAACTGATCGAGGACTACAACCATGCCAATGGCATTGACGTGGCTGTCGATGGCTGGGGCGATGATCAGCTGGTCACCTATATCCGCGAAAAGGAAGTGGCCTGCCCAGTCTGCGGTGCGAAAAATTTCACCGATGTGCGCAAGTTCAACCTGATGTTCAAGACCTTCCAGGGCGTCACCGAGGACACCAGTACCCAGCTCTACCTGCGTCCGGAAACGGCCCAGGGAATTTTTGTCAATTTCAAGAATGTCCAGCGCACCACCCGGCGCAAGATCCCGTTCGGCATCTGCCAGATCGGCAAATCCTTCCGCAACGAGATCACACCGGGCAACTTCACCTTCCGCACCCGGGAGTTTGAGCAGATGGAGCTGGAGTTCTTCTGCGAACCTGGCACAGACTTGGAATGGTTTGCCTATTGGCGCAATTTCTGCTACCAATGGCTGATAGATTTCGGCCTCAAACCGGAGGAAATCCGCACCCGCGATCACGCCAAGGAAGAACTGGCATTCTATTCCAAGGCCACAACCGACTTCGAATTCATGTTCCCCTTTGGCTGGGGAGAGCTCTGGGGTGTTGCCGACCGCACTGACTACGACCTCAAGCAGCACATTGAGCATGCCCGGGAAGACCTGTCCTATTTCGATCCGGCAACCAACCAGAAGTACATCCCGTATGTCATTGAGCCTTCGCTCGGTGCGGACCGGGTCGCCCTGGCCTTCCTCTGCTCCGCTTACGATGAAGAGGAAATCGCCCCGGGCGATGTCCGTACCGTCCTGCGTTTTGCCCCGGCCCTGGCCCCGGTCAAAGTCGCTATCCTGCCTTTGTCCGCCAAACTGTCCGAATCTGCCGAACCGATCTACCACACGCTTTCCAAGAAATGGTTCTGCGAATTCGACGACCGCCAGTCGATCGGTAAGCGTTATCGTCGCCAGGACGAAATCGGCACCCCGTATTGTGTGACATTCGACTTTGACTCCCTCGAGGACCAAAGCGTCACCATCCGGGAACGTGACTCCATGCAACAAGTCCGCATCAAGATCGACGAACTCGAAGCCTGGTTTGCAGACAAGTTCAACTGAGATTGAGTCAATTTTCGTTTTGTGCAGGGCTGGCAGAATCAATGAGTGATTCTGCCAGCCTTGCTTTTTGCAAAGTTGCTTTGACTTGCGAAAATTCATCAAGCTTTGTTTTTTCTGTCAAAAAAGACAAGTTGATTGGTTGTAAGCTTTGGTAAAGTGCTATACTACTAGCGCTAGCTTGCGCTAAAACTTGCCGGCGCAATGCATCAAGGCCTGCCAGCTGCAAATCCTGGCAGATGACAAGGAGGAATAGAGACCATGACCAAGTATGTCTATCAGTTCGCTGAAGGCAACGCCAAGATGAAAAACCTTCTCGGCGGCAAGGGCGCCAACCTGGCGGAAATGACCGGCCTGGGGCTGCCCGTCCCGCGCGGCTTCACGATCACAACCGAAGCCTGCACCCGTTATTATGATGACGGTGAGAAAATTGCCCAGGACATCGAAGACGAGATCTTCGCAACCCTGGCCAAGACCGAAGATGAGATCGGCAAAAAGTTCGGCGATCCGAAAGACCCCTACCTGGTATCCGTCCGTTCCGGTGCCCGGGCCTCGATGCCAGGCATGATGGACACCATTCTGAATCTTGGACTCAATGATGAGGTCGTCGAAGGTCTGGCTGCCCTGACCGGAAATCCCCGTTTCGCCTATGATAGCTACCGCCGGTTCATCGCGATGTTCTCCGACGTCGTCATGGAAATCGAAAAAGCCAAGTTTGAGCATGTGCTCGACACCATCAAAGAAGAGGTCGGCGCCAAACTCGACACCGACCTCGACGCCGCGGCGATGAAAGAAGTTGTCACCCGGTTCAAGGCTCTCTATAAGGAACACAAGGGTATCGGCTTTCCGCAGGATCCGCGTGAACAGCTGATCGAGTCCGTCAAGGCGGTCTTCCGCTCCTGGAACAACGACCGCGCGATCATCTATCGCCGCATGAATGACATCCCGGGTGACTGGGGCACGGCCGTCAATGTCCAGGAAATGGTCTATGGCAACATGGGCGAGACCTCAGGCACCGGCGTTGCCTTCACCCGTAACCCGGCCACCGGTGAGAAGAAGCTCTATGGTGAATTCCTGATGAATGCCCAGGGCGAGGATGTCGTCGCTGGCATCCGCACCCCGCAGACGATCGACCAATTGAAGGAAGTCATGCCGGACGTCTACCAGCAGTTCGTCGACATCGCCGATAAGCTGGAAAACCATTACCGCGACATGCAGGACATGGAATTCACAATCGAGCGCGGCAAGCTGTTCATGCTCCAGACCCGTAACGGCAAGCGCACCGCCGCTGCTGCCCTCAAAGTGGCCGTCGACCTCGTCGCCGAAGGCATGATCGACAAAAAGGAAGCCCTCCTCAAAATCGATCCGAAACAGCTCGACGCCCTGCTGCACCCGACCTTCGAACCAGCCGCCCTCAAGGCAGGTAAGTCGGTCGCAAAAGGCCTGCCGGCATCCCCCGGTGCTGCCAGTGGCCAGGTCTACTTCAATGCTGATGACGCCACGGCTGCTTCCGAGCGCGGCGAAAAAGTCATCCTCGTCCGTCTCGAGACCTCGCCGGAAGACATCCAGGGCATGAATGTCTCCCAGGGTATCCTGACTGGCCGTGGCGGCATGACCTCCCACGCCGCCGTTGTCGCCCGCGGCATGGGCAAATGCTGCGTCTCCGGCTGTTCCGAGCTGTCGATCCGCGAGAGCGAGAAATATTTCCTCGTTGCCGACGGCACCCGCTTCAATGAAGGCGACTGGATCTCCCTCGATGGTTCCACCGGTGTCGTCTATGCTGGTGCGATCAAGACCCAGGAAGCCAGCCTCTCCGGCGACTTTGCCACGATCATGGGCTGGGCGGACGAAGTCCGTACCCTCAAAGTCCGCACCAATGCCGACACGGTCAAGGATTCACAGGTTGCTGTCCAGCTGGGCGCCGAAGGCATCGGCTTGTGCCGGACCGAACACATGTTCTTCGAACCAGACCGCATTTTCGCCTTCCGCCAGATGATCGTCGCCAAGACCGAGGACGCCCGCCGTGCGGCGCTTGAGAAGATCCTGCCGATGCAGCGTGAAGATTTCGCCGGCATTTTCAAGATCATGAAAGGCAAACCGGTCACCATCCGCCTCCTCGATCCGCCGTTGCACGAATTCCTGCCCCACGAAGCCGACGAGATCGAAGAACTGGCCCAGGCCCTCGGCATCAGCAGCGAACAGCTCACCGGCATCATCAATGACCTGCATGAGCTCAACCCGATGATGGGCCACCGCGGTTGCCGCCTGGCGGTCACCTATCCGGAAATCGCCGAGATCCAGACCCGGGCGATCATCGAAGCAGCGATTGCGGTCAACAAAGAAGGCCTCAATGTCATGCCGGAAATCATGATCCCGCTCGTCTGTGACGTCAAGGAACTGAAGTTCGTCAAGAACATCATCGTCCGCACGGCTGATCTCGTGATCGCCGAGGCTGGTGTCGACCTCAAGTACCAGGTCGGTACCATGATCGAGATCCCGCGCGCCGCGCTGACTGCGGACGAAATCGCCACCGAAGCCGAATTCTTCAGCTTTGGCACCAATGACCTGACCCAGATGACCTACGGCCTGTCCCGTGACGACGCTGGCAAGATCCTCGATGCCTACTACCGGGTCAAGATCTTCGAGAGTGATCCGACCGCCCGCCTCGACACCAATGGTGTTGGCAAGCTGATGAAGATTGCCAGCGATTATGGCCGTGCCACCCGCCCGAACATCAAGCTCGGCATCTGCGGTGAGCACGGTGGTGATCCGGCTTCGATCGCTTTCTGCCATTCGCTGGGCTTCAGCTATGTCTCCTGCTCGCCGTTCCGCGTGCCGATCGCCCGCCTTGCCGCCGCACAGGC
>CAZGSR010000020.1:0-52805 GCA_964528645.1 uncultured Mageeibacillus sp.
TTTCAGTGGGCTTACTTTGTTATGCTTCGTTTTCGTCGTTTTGTTTTCACACTAATTCCACCTGGACCAATTGTGCCAGGGCTGCTTCGTCGGCCACAACCGTGACATCCGGGTGCAGCTGCAGGATCGATCCAGGCACCGTCGGTGTCACAGGTCCGGTCAGGGCTTGCATCAGGATCTCGGCTTTATCACTTCCATTGACAACCAAAAGGATCTTCCTGGCCTGTATGATCGCCCGGATACCCATCGTGTAGGCAAATTTGGGCATTTCATCCGCGCTGGCGAAGTAGCGGGCATTGGCTTCGATCGTGCGCGCATTGAGCCGGACCTGGTGCGTCATCTTGCCGAAGGCTTCATCAGGCTCGTTGAATCCGATGTGGCCGTTGTGGCCGATGCCCAGCAGCTGCAAATCGATGCCACCGAGTTCGCTGATCAGATGATCGTAGCGGGCACATTCGGCAGCCGGGTCCTCGGCCAGGCCATTGGGCAAATGGGTGTTTTGCTGCTGGATGTTGACCTGGCTGAACAGGTTGGTCTCCATGTAGAAGCGGTAGCTTTGCGGGTGATCCGGCGCCAGACCACAGTATTCGTCGAGATTGACCGTGCGAACCTTGGCAAAATCGAGGTCCCCCTTGCGGTACCAGTCCGCCAGCTGGCGGTAGACACCGACCGGGGTCGAACCCGTGGCCAGGCCGAGCACACTGTCCGGCTTGAGGATCACTTGGGCAGAAATGATATTGGCCGCTTTGCGGCTCATGGCAGCATAATCGGGGGCGGAAATGATTTTCACGATAACACCTCAGAATAATTTGTCAGCGACGGCGGCGGTTGTTTTCGAACGGCTTTCATTCAAAGGTAAGATCGATCCTCTGTTCGTGCAAGATTCTTTCCTTAACAAAGAGAATTTGTGCAAATTCTCGAAAGAATCCTCCCGGCCTTTGTCTCACTCACCCCGTCACCAGCTGCAATTTCACCACGTCATCGCTCATTTTCGCCAAGTCGCCCCGGTCGAGGACTATCTCCGCGGCCCGGGCGTTTTCTTTGACATGCGAGACTTTGCGCCCACCGCACAGGGCGTTGGTCTGGCCGGACCTGGCGATCACCCAGGCGATTGCCAGATGGGAAATGTCGCACCGGTACTTTTCGCACAGCGGTGCCCAGCTATCGAGGACTTCGACCACCTGGATCCGGTTTTCCGGTTTGTACCATGGATTGCGGTTTCTGACATCACCTTCAGGAACGAGTGTCTCCATGGTGACTTTGCCGCTTAATAGACCTTGCTCTAGCGGCATGTAGGCCTGGAGCGTGATCTGGTGTTCTTCGCACAGAGGCAGGAGATTCGTTTCCACATCCGTGCGCGTGAGCAGGGAATATTTTTGCTGGATCAGGTCGATCCGGCCGAATTTCAGGTATTCCTGCACCTGCTCAGCCGTGACATTGGAGACACCGATCGCCCGGATCTTGCCGGCCTGCTTGAGTTCCAACAGGGCTTCCATCGTCTCAGCGATCGGGGTCTTGAATGGTTCGACGGCCTGCCAGTGGGTAATGAACAGGTCGATGGTGTCCGTGCCCAGATCGCGCAGGCTTTGCTCTGCGCCTGCGATCACGGCTTTTTTCGACAGGTTGCGGTAAAAACGCTTGCCGTCACGCTCGATCAGGAACGAACCTTCGTCCGTGTCCCAGACAATGCCGCATTTGGTCGCGATGAGCGCCTCCGAGCGCCGGCCGCGGATCGCCTGGCCGACGAGCTGCTCACTGTGGCCGAGCCCATAGGCTGGCGCCGTGTCGATCCAGTTGATTCCCACATCAAGCGCAGCCTGGATCGCCTCGATCGCCTGGGCATCGTCACGCCCGCCCCAGCTGGCATCACCACCAGCCGCCCATGTTCCCAACGATACAACAGATCCCTGAAGGCCTGACCGGCCGATTTCCCGATAACGCATGCGACACCTCCGTGCTGAACTGGATTGAGCAAAAGCTTCGTGATTCTCTAATTTCATTATACAGAGACACTGAATAACTTCTGCAAATTCACTTGTAAACAATTTCGATCTTCAAATCCAAATTCAACTTTCTAGCTTTGACCATGTTAAACTGGCAGTAGCAAACATGCAGGCCTATCAGGATGGCAATGGACAAATCACACTTCGAAACCGTTCGGCAACAGTATCTTTCCGGTGTTGGTTCTTCTGGAACCGCTGGCTTGTCTGCATCGAGCATTGGAACGCTCGGTGAAAAGGCCTTGCACGCGATCGTCAAATCGTACATTGAGCCAGATCCGGCCAATCAGGAAATCAAAATCGGCTCTTTCCATGTCGACTGTTTTGACGGCACGCACATTCACGAAATCCAGACACGCCATTTCCACAAGCTCAATGCCAAGCTGGAAACTTTACTGCCCCGATACCCGGTCACGGTCGTCTATCCCATGCCCGCACGCAAGTGGCTGCTCTGGATTGACCCACTGACCAGTCTGGTCAGCAACCCGCGCCTGTCGCCCAAGCGCGGCAATCCACCGGATATTTTCCGCGAGCTCTACCGGATCAAAGCCCATTTGGCACATCCCAACTTTTCGCTCCTGATCCTGCTGATTGACCTCGAGGAGTACCGCCTGCTCAATGGCTGGAGTCATGACCGTAAAAAAGGCTCCCACCGCAGCGATCGTTTGCCTCTTGCGCTGGATAATGAGTTGCGGATCCAAGCTCCCGCAGATTTTTCACGGTTGCTGCCAGAAGCACTGCCGGATATTTTCACCAGTGCCGACTATGCCAGATCTGCCCGTACCAGTCGCAGCACGGCCCAGATCGCTTTGAATATCTTACGGTCTCTGGGTGTGATCGAATCCTGCGGCAAAAGCGGCCGCGCTCTAACCTATTGCAGAGTATCCAGCACCAGTCCAGATTTTTCACCATGAGAAACTGAAACGGTCGTGTAACAGGATGTTAAGAGAAAATTGCGCATTCCCTCTTGTTTGTCAGAAACTTTTTCTGTAAATTGACAATCAGGCCCCTGTTATTAAAATGCTAGATCCATTTCCAGTGGGAGTGCGCCATGGTGAGCAGAACTGGCCTCAAATCCGGCTTTTCCCTGATCGAACTGGTTGTTGTCATGGCGATCCTCAGCGTCCTGGCGGCTTTGGCCTTCCTGCTTGTTCCTGCCATGGCCGACAAAGCGCGCGTTTCTACTGACAGGCAAAATATTGCCGTTCTTAACAAGGCAACTCAGCATTATTTGTTCAATGCCACCTCACCTAACGCTTTTGAAATTGTTTCCGAAACCAGTACTTCCCGGATGGGTAAACTGGTCGAAGCTGGTTTGTTGACTGAACCCGTGATACCGCAGCAAAAGAACAAGGTTTTCGAATGGAACATACTCGAGCAGACCTGGCAGATGGCCGCAGCCACTTCTGAATCTGAAGCAACACTTCTGCTAACACCCGATGAAGCGCCGGACGGCCGTCCAGAGCCGTCAGATGATTCGATGCCTGCGGGCGACTACGGCCTGGGCACGGATAGCAAATCCAGTTTCATCACAACGTACACCGGCTCTGGCTCGAGCATCGAAATTCCGCAATCCATCAACGGTGTCACGGTGACCGGTATCGCTGCGGGTGTTTTCCAAGGCAAGGGGCTGACTGAAATCACCCTGCCCGCATCCGTCAAGACGATCGAAACAACCGCCTTTCTCGGCAACAACATCACCCGGATGACGATTGGCGCCGGCGTATCAATCGCCGACAAAGCATTTTCCGGCAGCGACAAATTCATCGAGACCTACTCAGCGGCTGGGTCAGCCGCCGGAACTTACGTTTATGAAAAAGGCAAATGGGTCCAAGAGAAAAATTGATCTTGCTGTCTGAGTCTTCTTTCGGCATGATGAGGTGAAAGATCCGGACAGGTTAAATGGCAAAGTTGATCAGCCAAGGAGCATCTCATGCAGACCATCAAAGAGGTCGCCAAAATGGCAGGCGTCGGATTGGGCACCGTTTCACGTGTTCTCAACGACTCAGGATATGTCAAGGAGTCTACCAGGCAAAAAGTGCTCGCAGCGGTCGAGGCGCTCCACTATGTCCCCAATGACGTTGCCCGCAATCTGCGCCACCAGTCGACGCGTTTTGTCGGTTTGATCATCCCCGCGATCTGGCACCCGTTCTTCTCCAAGCTGGCCTATTTTATCGAACAAGAGCTCTACTTGTCAGACTATAAAATGCTTCTGTGCAATTCCGAGCAGGCGCTCGACAAGGAATTGCGCTATTTTGAAATGCTGCAGAAAAGCCAGGTTGCCGGCATCATCATGATTTCCTACAATGATTTTCCGGAGCCGCAATCCGATCTGCCGATTGTCACGATCGACCGCATCATCTCCCCCCGTTTTCTACATGTTTCTGCTGACAACAGCCACGGTGGTGAGCTGGCGGCACAAGCCCTGGTTCAGAGAGGGTGCCGGAAGCTGCTGTTTCTTGGCAGTGCATCGCCGGTCCCCACCGAGGTCAACAACCGGCGGGAAGCCTTTGTCCGTAAAGCGCGGGAATTGGGCGTCAGCTGTACCGTCTACGAAGAAACCGTTCTGCTGAACCAGGAAATGACTGTGGTCCAGAACTTTCTCGCCCAAGACATCCCCTTTGATGGTGCATTGACTTCGTCGGACCTCTTTGCAGCTGCCCTGATCAAAGCCATGGGTGACCGTGGACAGGCTTGCCCGGAAGACTTTCAAGTCATCGGATTCGACGGCATCCAGGACAATCCCTATTTCAAACCCATCCTTGCGACCATCCGGCAGCCCGTTGAAAAAATAGCCCGGAAAAGCGTCAAAATGCTGCTGGATAAAATCAACAATCCGGCATCTGGTGAAGATACAATCATCGACATCGAATTGTTTACCGGGGAAACCATCAAGCCAATCCTCTGAAAATCAAGGCCCCCTTCGATCCGTCCTTTTGCGCCGGGTGATTGAATTGTGCATTTTGCATAATATGTCATTCGAATGTTCTATCATAATTTCTTGTAAATCAGCTATTCCTTTTTCAGTGAAGGTGATATAGTAAGCGCATGTGGAAACGTTGCCACTTTTCCACCCTACAGACCTTTCACCAGTCAATCATGGGCAAATCCATCACCTTTCTGCGAGGAGGCGAGTTCAATGGCAGCAGTCGAACCAGATATCCGTCCTGTTTACCATTTCACGCCCCGCCAGGGCTGGATCAACGATCCGAACGGCCTGGTTTATTTCAAAGGACAGTACCATCTTTTCGCCCAGCACTATCCGCACGATGTCCGCTGGGGTCCCATGCACTGGCTGCATGCGGTCAGCGATGACCTGATCCATTGGCAGGAACTCCCCATCGCCCTGACACCGGATGCCGATGGCATGTTTTTTTCCGGGTCAGCCTGGTATGATGCCGACAATCGCTCTGGTCTGGGAACGACAGAAACCCCACCTCTGCTTCTGTTCTATACGCTAACAGGCGACAGGCCCCAGGCTCAGCACATCGCCTGGTCTAGCGATGGTATCCACTTTCACTATGACAATCAGAATCCTGTTGTCGAAAATCCCGGCATCGTTGATTTCCGTGACCCGAAAGTTTTTTTTGACCCGAAGGGGAAACGATTCCATATGGTGGTAGCCGCCGGCGACCATGTTGAGTTTTTTGCTTCAGACAATCTGCGCAGCTGGTCATACACCGGTCAATTCGGGCCAGAGGGGAACCATTGTCCCGGCGTCTGGGAATGTCCCGACCTTTTTCCGCTGGAGTGTGAAGGGCGGACGTATTGGGTGCTCCTCGTCAGCCATATCCGGCCGCGCGAGTCCGGTGGCCCCAAAACTCAATACTTCGTGGGTCAGTTCGACGGCCGATCCTTCCACTGCACCCAACCGGAATCAGCCCCCGTCTGGCTGGACCCTGGCTTGGACAATTATGCGGCTGTTTCTTTTGCCGGCGTCCCCTTTCCGCTTGTCATCGGCTGGGGCAGCAATTGGGACTATGAGACGCGTCTGCCGACGCAGCACTACAAGGGCCAGATGACCTATCCCCGGGCCTTGCGCCTGGTTGAGACCAGCCAAGGCTTGCGCCTGGCAGCCAGTCCCTGGCCCGATATATCCAGGTTGAGCCCCTCGCAACCAACCCGGGTGATCGATCAACCTGGCGTCACAAGTGCCCTGGCCAATCCAGCGGTGATCCAGATCCAGGCTCAGGGATCCTTCCAGTTGCACCTAAGCAATGACTGCGATGAGCGCTGGTCGATCCAGCGAAACGATGATAACGAACTCATTCTCGACCGCCAGTTTGCTACCAAAGACATCTTTTGGCCAGAGACACCTGATGATGTGTTTAGCCGAGTCAGGATCAACCGCACGAGCAATACCGTTTGCTCGCTCACAGTATTCCTGGACCGGACGAACATAGAGGTATTTGCCGATGACGGGCTGATCGCCTGTCACCAGTTGCTTTACGCCCGCCAGCCCTATGACCAGTTGATGGTCGAGGGTGAAGCCACTGTCACCGTCCGAGACTTGACCGGAGATGCAAACATCCTGGACTGACCCCGGCCTGTCTATTCTAGAATGCAAAATTGATGGAGGAAGCATGAAGAACATGAAAAAATGGATGTCTCTCGTTCTGATCGTTGCCCTGTTTGCCACCTTGCTGACCGGTTGTGCCAGCCAGGTAACCACCGCTGCACCTGCCGAAACGGCCGCTGGCGAAACCACCGCTGCACCTGCGGCAAAGTCTGACGTGAAAATTACGTTCCTGAACTCCAAAGGTGAAATCACCGCTCAGCTGGAAGAAGCTGCCAAAGCTTTTACGGCGGAAACCGGCATCGAAATGGAAATCATCCCCTGTCCGGCCGGTACCTCCCCGTTTGAAACAGCTTCTGCGATGTACAGCTCGGGCAGTGCCCCGTCGATCCTGATGGTCGACCCCAATGACGTACCGAAGTTCACCGACAAGGTCCTCGACCTGAGCCAGGAAAGCTGGGTTTCCCTGGCCATGCCGGGCGCCCTGGATGCCGGTTCGGTCGATGGCAAAGTCCTGGCCATGCCTTTGACCGTTGAAGGTTACGGCATCATCGCCAACAAGAAGACCATCGAGACGGCTTCGGGTGCTGCGTTTGATCCGTCTACGGTCAAAACCTACAGTGATCTGGAAACCCTTTTTGGCAAAATCAGCGCGGCTGGTGTAGCCCCGGTCAAGATCTGCCAGGAAAACTGGTCACTCGGTGCCCACCTGTTCTCCCAGGTCTACATCAACCAATCCTCTGACCCTGCTGTTGTGCAGAAATTTGTCGACGACCTCAAGGCTGGCTCTGTCAAACTGATGGACAACAAAGTCTTCGTCGATTTCATGAAAACCTTTGACCTGATGATTGCCAACAACTACGGCAAAGCCGATCCGCTGAACTTCCGCTATGAAGAAGAGCCGCTCCTTCTGACCTCTGGCCAGGCTGCGATGTGGTACCAGGGTAACTGGACATGGCCGAACTTTGTCGACAGTGCAGCTGCTGATGACATGGACTATGTCTTCCTGCCGCTCGTCCTGGGCGATGACGCCAATGCCTATGGCAACAGCCAGATCATCGCTGGTGTTTCCAAGGAAATGATGATCGACAAAGAGCAGAACTCCCCTGAGCAGCAAGAGGCTGCCAAGCAGTTCCTCAACTGGCTGGTCACCTCTGATGCTGGCCAGAAAGCCATCGCAGTGGACATGAAGCTGATCCCGGCCTTCACCGGTTTCGCTTACGCTCCAGAGGATCCGCTGGCCCGTTCCATCCTGACCTACCTCGAAGCCGGCAACACCATGCCGACCATTGCCACCCTCCCTGCTGACCATTGGGAAAAAATCGGCGGTATTCTCCAGAAATATCTGGCCGAGCAAAGTGCTGGCAAAGGCAATCACGAGACCCTGGCCCAGGAAATCGAAGCGTACTGGAAAAACACCTGATCTGATTCACTTTGTTCCATCGAGGGGCAGCCTGCCAGTCCGGCAGGCTGCCTGCTCATTGAGGAGGCAGCTCTATGTATGAAAAAACGCTCAAAGATAGAGTCGCGACATTCTTGATTTTTGCAGCGCCGACCCTTTTTATCTTTGCCACCGTCATGATCGCCCCACTGGTTTTTGGCATTTATCTGACCATGACCGACTGGGATGGTCTGAGCAACAACCTGAATTTTGTCGGGATCCAGAACTATCTCGGGGTTTTCCAAGACGCCGAATTTTGGCAATCCTTCTTTCTGACCCTGCGCTATGTCCTGGTATCGGTCATCCTGATCAACATCGTCGCTTTCCTGATCGCCTATGCTCTGACGTCCGGGATCAGGGGCCAGAACGCCATGCGCGCCGGATTTTTCACGCCAAACCTGTTAGGCGGCGTCATCCTCGGCTATCTCTGGAGTTTCGTTTTCTCCAAAGTCTTGCCCTTTGTGGGTGCAGGACTGAATTGGTCGCTGTTCAAGTCCAATTGGCTGACCGATCCAGACAAAGCGTTCTGGGCTCTGGTCATCGTCACGGTCTGGCAATACTCAGGCTATATGATGATCATCTACGTCGCCGGTATGAGCAACATCCCGACCGATCTGCTCGAAGCTGCTTCGATCGATGGCTGCCATGCCTGGCATCGCACCCGCTACATTGTCTTGCCCCTGATCGTGCCGTCTTTTGTCGTATCGACCTTCTTGTCCCTGCAACGCTGCTTCATGATCTATGATGTCAACTTTGCCCTGAACAAAGGTGGTCCCTACAACAGCACACGAATGGTGGCCATGCATGTCTACCAGAAAGCGTTCCTTTCCCAGAAGCTTGGTGAAGGGCAGGCTGAAGCTCTGTTTCTTTTCATCATGATTGCTGCCGTCACAGGCGTTCAGCTGTACTTCAGCAAGAAACTGGAGGTGGAAGGCTAATGGCTGGCACAAACCGGATGAGCGGCCAGAACAAGGTTCTCGTCGCTGCCAAAACCCTGAGCATGCTCGTTTTACTGGTTCTCTACATCGTGCCGTTTGTCATGGTTCTGATCAATTCCTTCAAACCAAACAAAGTCATCCTCAGCAATCCTTTGAGTCTGCCGGATGGCCTGTTCCTGGATAACTTCATGAAGGCATTTGAGAAAATGAACTACCTGACATCGGCGGCCAATTCACTGGTCATCACCTTGGCCGCGGTTTTTTTCATCGTGATCGCAGCTTCCATGACCGCGTATTACTTCGTCCGACTGCCCTATAAAAGCAGCAATGTCTTGTTTGGCGCCATGGTCGCTTCGATGCTCGTACCTTTCCAGGTCCTGATGATTCCGCTCGTCTCGATCTATGGAAAATTCAACCTGCTCAACAACAAGTATGTCCTGGTCTACATGTATATCGGATTTGGTGCATCCCTGGCCGTTTTCATCTACCATGGCTTTCTCAAATCCATCCCGTTGTCGATCGAAGAGGCTGCCTTCATTGATGGTGCCACCCGGTTGCAGACCTTTTTCCAGGTCGTCCTGCCTCTGATGAAAACGACGACGGTCACGATCATCATCCTCGACGTCCTGTGGATCTGGAACGATTACCTGTTGCCATCGCTCGTCCTGCGGACAGCGGTCAACCGGACCCTGCCGCTGACAACGGTCTATTTCTACGGCACCTATGGTGTCGACTTCGGCCCTCTGATGGCTGCCCTGATGCTGATCATCATCCCCGTCATCATCCTCTATGGCTTCATGCAAAAAAGCATCATCGAAGGCGTCGTCGCAGGAGCAGTCAAAAGCTGATCGGACATCCGCCAAAAGCAGTTCTGCTCTCGAAAAACCAAACCTTTTCAACACAAAATCCAGTGCCAGAGTTTCTTTCCGAAGAAATCCGGCACTGGATTTTCTTGTCCCCTCAAACCCTGACCCAGGCGTTGTCTTCGCGGTTGCTTTGGACGCAGGCGGCGATGAATTTCATACCGTCGAGACCAGTTTGCATGTCCGGGTAATAGTATTCACCGGCAACTTGACCGGCTTTTTTGTCGAGCAGATGGCGGCAGAACTCGCGGTAGATGTTGGCAAAGGCTTCGTAGAAACCTTCCGGATGACCGGCGGGCAGGCGCGACATCGCCCGGGCTTCGGGGTACAGGTAGGCTCGTTCGCAGGTCATGATCTGGACCGGCTGGTCAACCAGCGCCACGCGCAAACGGGTCGGATCGTCGTGATCCCATTCGATCGCGCCCTTTTCGCCGAAAATCTTGATCGAGAGGGTGCAGTCATGACCGATAGCGGTCGATGAGGTCCACAGCACGCCCTGTGCGCCGCCCTGATAACGCAGCAAAATCCGCGCGTTCGATTCCAGACGGGCATTTTTCGGGTAATAGCCAAACTGGGCAATGACCTTTTCCTCTTTGAGACCGGTCATGGCGCGCAGCAGGTACCAGGCATGGATGCCCATGCCACCGACGACACTCGACTCACCCGCCTTGGCCGGGTCGCTGAACCAGTTGCTGAAGTGGTCCGGCTTCTGGTTCTGGGCCAGCATCTGAAAGTCCTCCGGATATTCGGCGACAATCTCCATCACCTCGCCGATTGCTCCATCGCGGATCAGACTGCGGGCCTGCCGGATCATGGGATAATGCGCATAGGTATAAGTGATCGCGATCGCAAGATCCTTTTCCCGCGCGATCGCACACAATTCCTCCGCCTCAGCCACCGTCAGTGTGAACGGCTTCTCACAGGCGACATGGATGCCATGCTCCAGAAATACCTTGGCCACCGGATAATGCAGATGATTGGGCGTGACGATGATGACAAAATCGATGCCATCCTCACGCTGCGACTCGGCAGCGGCCATCGTCCCATAGTCCGGATACACCCGGTCCTGCGATACGCCCCACAGATCACCAGAAGCCCGGTTTCGTTCCTGATCCCGGGAAAAAGCCCCCGCGACCAGCACCGCCTGGTTATCCATCAAAGCCCCGCGCAAATGACTTTTGCCGATATTGCCGCCAACACCGCCACCAACAATGCCAAAGTTCAATTTTCGGACCGGGTCCATTTTTCACCTCACACACTTTTTTGTCGAGAAATCGTCACTTCAATCATACAAAATAGTCATGAAAACTTCTAACCCAATGATGAAAAATCAATTTTCTGGCACAAAAAACCTTGGAAACAGAAGTATTAGCGGGAAAATAGCCGATCGAGCGAGCTGGTCTAAAAAGGGACCCGGTCCGTTTTTGTTGACACCCTTCGCTTCCCCATGCTAAAGTAGCCCCATCAACTGAATAGGTGTTCTTCAGGGATAGGTGAAAATCCTTACCGGCGGTCAAGCCCGCGAGCCGAAAGGCAGATCCGGATCATTTCCGGAGCCGACAGTAGAGTCTGGATGGGAGAAGAACGAGATGGCTTCGTGTGATTTTCATTGCATGTGGCGTCCCTGCTTTTTAGCATTCAAGTCCCTGGAGATTTTCTCTTCAGGGACTTTTTTGTTCGACCGGAAGCCAAGGGGGACTCTTTAACTCAATGGAACTCGCTCAAGACGTCAAATGGATGCGCCGGGCCATGAAGCTGGCGGAAAAGGGCTGGGGCCGCACTCGGCCAAATCCACTGGTCGGCTGTGTCATCGTCCGCGATGGCTTGGTCCTAAGCGAAGGCTACCACGCGGCACTTGGCCAGGCCCATGCCGAGCGTGCCGCCATCGAATACGCCCAAGGCCGAGGCATTGATCTCGCCGGCGCCACGCTCTATGTCAATCTCGAGCCATGCAGCCATTTTGGTCGCACGCCACCCTGCGCCAGCCTGATCATCGAAAACCGGCTCGCCCGCGTTGTGATCGCCATGCAGGACCCCAATCCGCTCGTCGCCGGTCGCGGCATCCAGACGCTGCGCACGGCTGGGATCGAGGTGACCACCGGTATGCTCGAGAGGGAAGCCCGCCAACTCAATGAGATCTTCATCAAGCACATCACAACCGGCAAGCCATTTGTCATATTAAAGGCCGCCATCAGCATCGATGGCAAAATCGCCACTCATACGGGTGAATCGAAATGGATTTCCGGCGCCCAGTCGAGAAAGCTGGTCCATCGCTGGCGCAGCCGCACAGCCGCGATCCTGGTCGGGATCAACACCATTTTGCAGGACGATCCATCCCTGACCACCCGTCTGCCTGGCAAAAGGGACATGGACCCCGCCCGGATCATTGTCGACAGCCAGGGACGACTCACCCCGCAGCATCGCGTGTTCCATGCTGATTCGAAAGCGCCTGTGATCGTAGCCACCACTTCTGCCATCGATCCTGGCCTGGCTGAGCAGCTCCAGCGAGCCGGTGCCACCCTCCTGTTTCTCGACGGTCCGGAAGGGCAAGTGGACCTGGAAGCTCTGATCAGCCAGCTCGGCGAGTCCGGGATGGACAGCATTCTGCTCGAAGGCGGCGGCCGCCTCAACGAAGCCTTCCTGCGTACCGGCCTGGTGGACAAGATCATGCTTTTCATGGCGCCAAAAATCATTGGTGGCAGCGACTCCATCGCCTGCTTCCACGGCGAAGGCACCGGACGCCTGGCCGATGCCATCCCCGTCTCTGACCTGACCATCATTCCGGTCGGCGATGATTTTCTGATCGAAGGCTACCCGCAAAAAACCGGACGCCAGCCGCAGCCGCCGGTTGAACCCCGTGCTGGCAATATGCCGGAAAGGACGACCTGATGTTTACTGGCATCATCGAAGAAATGAGCACCATCCAGTCCATCCAGCACAGTGGTGACAAAATCCGCTTCACCATCCAGGCGAGTAAAGTTCTCGAGGGCACCCGTGTCGGTGACAGCATCGCCGTCAACGGCATCTGCCTGACTGCCGTTGATCTGACCGCCAGCACCTTTGCAGCCGATGTCATGCCCGAAACCTTGCGCCGCTCCAGCCTGGGCACGATCCGCGAGAGCAGCCCGGTCAATCTCGAACGCGCCCTGCGCCTGTCCGACCGGCTCGGCGGCCACATCGTCAGCGGCCACATTGACGGCACCGGCACGATCCAGAGCCGCACCCCGGAGCGCAATGCCATCCTGTTCAAAATCCAGGCTGCCCCCGAGCTGCTCAAATACATCGTCGCCAAAGGATCCGCCGCCCTCGATGGCGTCAGCCTGACCGTCGTCACCGTCAGCAGCAACGATTTCACCGTCTCGATCATTCCCCATTCCGCCAGCGAGACGATCGTCGGCCACTACCAGCCCGGTGATCTCGTCAACATCGAATGCGACGTCATCGGCAAATACGTCGAAAAGCTGCTCGGTCTGGCAGGTGACTCCAGCTCGCCTGAGCAGACCGCAGGAAGCCAGCCATCCAGCCGGCTCAGTTTTGAATTTCTCCGTGAGCACGGATTTTAAGAAGGAGGACCCACCCATGTTCAGCACCATCGAACAAGCCATCGCAGCGATCAAAAATGGTCAGATGATCGTTGTCGTCGATGACGAAAACCGTGAAAACGAAGGCGACCTGCTGATGGCCGCCGAAAAAGCAACGCCAGAGGCGATCAATTTCATGGCCACCCACGGCAAGGGCATGATCTGCGCCCCGATCACCGCTGCCCGGGCCGAGGAACTCGACCTGCCCCTGATGGTCGAGCGCAACTCGGAGAGCATGCGCACCGCCTTCACCGTCACCGTCGACGCCAAATCCGTCCACACCGGCATCTCCGCCCATGAACGCGCCACCACCATCCAGCTGCTCTGCGACCCCACCGCGACCAGCAACGACTTCGTCAAACCAGGCCATATCTTCCCCTTGATCGCCCGCGAGGGCGGCGTCATCCAGCGCGCCGGCCACACTGAAGCCGCCGTCGACCTGGCCCGTCTGGCCGGTCTCAAACCCGCCGGCGCCATCTGTGAGATCATGAACGACGATGGCACCATGGCGCGTCTGCCCCAGCTGGTCGAGTTCTGTGACAAGCACAACTTGCTCCTGATCACAGTTGCGGATTTGATCGACTGGCGCCTCAAGCATGACCACAAACGGATGGTCAGTCACGCCGCCACAGCCAAGCTGCCAACCCGTTTTGGTGAATTCACGATCCACGCCTTTGAAAACGACCTGACCGGCGAGCACCACGTCGCCCTCTGCATGGGCGAAGAGACATTTGGCGCAGCCCCCGTCCTCGTCCGCGTCCACTCCGAATGCCTGACCGGCGACGCCTTCCATTCCCTGCGTTGCGACTGCGGCGAACAGCTCGACGCCGCCCTGCAGAAAATCGCCCACGAAGGTCGCGGCGTGGTCCTGTACCTGCGCCAGGAAGGTCGCGGCATCGGCCTGGTCAACAAGATCCGTGCCTATGCACTCCAGGACCAGGGCCAAGACACCGTCGAGGCCAATCTCTCCCTTGGTTTTGCGGCCGACGCGCGCGAATACGGCATGGGTGCCCAGATCCTGCACGACCTCGGGATCCGCCAGATCCGCCTCATGACCAACAACCCCCAGAAACTCAGCGGCCTGTCCGGTTTTGACCTCGAAATCGTCGAACGGGTCCCGATCGAGATCCCTTCGCACGAAGAAAACAAATTCTATCTCCAGACTAAAAAAGAGAAAATGGGCCATTTGTTTGGCCACTGGCACCACTGATTTCATTCGATCCCAAGGCCCCGACAGGCCATTTTGAAAGTGAGGAACATCCCATGTCCAACAACATCAAAGTCATCGAAGGCAACCTGATCGCCACCAGCAAGCAGCGCTTCGGCATCGTCGCCGGCCGTTTCAACGAACTGATCACCAGCAAGCTGATCGGCGGTGCGGTCGACGGTTTGCAGCGCCACGGCGTCGCAGAGGCCAACATCGATCTCGTCTGGGTGCCCGGCGCCTACGAAATCCCCCTGGCTGCCCAGAAAATGGCCCAGTCCGGCAAATACGATGCCGTGATCTGCCTCGGCGCCGTGATCCGCGGCTCGACGCCCCATTTCGATTTCGTCGCCAACGAAGCGGCCAAAGGCGTGGCCCAGGTCTCGCTCCAGACTGGCCTCCCTGTCATTTTTGGCGTCCTGACCACCGACAACATCGACCAGGCGATCGAGCGGGCTGGCACGAAGGCTGGCAACAAGGGTTTTGATGCCGCCGTCACGGCGATTGAAATGTGCAACCTGATGGGCGCCTTGTAAGCTCTTTGCCCGTCCATCATGAGCGATAATGTGACCAAAGCAGTGAACGGCCGGGGATCATCCGCGATCTCCCGGCCGCCGCGCACCCTGTTCTTCGACTATGATGGCTGCCTCCACAACAGCCTGAAAATCTACGCGCCGGCTTTCCGTGCTGCCCAGGATTTCCTGGTTGCGCGAGGATTGGCCACGCCGCGTGACTGGCCTGATTGCGAGATCCAGCGATGGATCGGGCTCCCGCCAACCGACATGTGGCAGCGCTTTCGCCCCGACCTGGCGCCAGACATCGCCCGCCAGGCTTCGCAAATCATCACGGATCACATGCTGCAGGCCGTCCAGAACGGTCGGGCTGCCCTCTATCCACACACTGAAAACGTGCTCCAAACGCTGGCTGCGCAAGGCCTGAATCTGGTCTTGGTCAGCCATTGCAAGAACGCCTATCTCGACGCACACACCAGGCAATTCCACCTCGACCGCTATTTCAAGCAGCTCGTCGCTTCGGAAAGCTACGGCTACCAGGACAAGGCCACGATTCTGGCCCAGCTCAAACCCCAGCATCCGGGCCCTTATGCCATGATCGGCGACCGCGCCTCCGACATTTCCGCCGGACGAGCCAACCACATGCTCACGATCGGCTGCACCTACGGCTATGCCGCGCCAGGCGAGCTCGATCAGGCCGATATCCGAATCAGCTCCATCGCGGAGCTGCCCGAATTATTTTCAGTCACGCCATAAGAAAAACCAGGCTCATCATCTGCCGAAAAAGGGACGGCGTCCCTTTTTCGGCAAAAAGGTCTATAATCAACTTATACGAGCATTCTTCAGGCTTTTTTCAGCGAAAGTGAGGGATCTCAAATCATGCCACATCGCTCGATCCTGATTCAGGCCGTGATCAAGGCCCTGCTCTCTGTCATCGTCCTGGGCGTGCTGATTTTCTTGCCCGCCGGGACCTTTCGCTTCCCCAACGGCTGGCTCTTCCTCATCACCTTGTATGCGCTGATGACCGTCACCATGATCTACCTGATCAAGAAAGATCCTGAGCTCCTGCGCAAACGGCTGCAGTTGAAAGAACGGCAAAAGCAGCAGAAGAGCCTGATGAAATTCACGGCCACTTTCTTCCTGCTCGCCTACACCCTGCCGGGATTCGACTACCGCTATGGCTGGTCGCATGTCCCGCTCTGGCTCGTCATCTTGGGCGTGATCCTCATGATCCTGGGTTATGCGATGTTCGTCGAGGTCATGCGGGAAAATTCCTATGCCTCTCGCATCATCGAGATCCAGGAAGGCCAGAAGCTGATCGACACCGGTCTGTATGGGATCATTCGCCACCCCATGTACGCCGCAGCCCTGCTCATCTACCTGGCCTCACCCTTCGTCCTCGGCTCCTATTATATGATCATCCCCATTCTGCTGCTGCCGGTCATTCTCGTGATCCGGATCCAAAACGAAGAGAAACTGCTGCTCAACGAACTGCCCGGTTACGAGGCCTACCGGAAAAAAGTCCGCTATCGCCTGATTCCCGGGATCTGGTGAGCCACCGGTCCAAGATGAAAGAAGGTGCTTGATCCATGTCACAGAAAAATGTCCTCGCTCGCAGGAATCGCCGCCAGAACCGCAGTATCAAACTTTTGCTTTTGCTCATGATCATAGTCCTCTCCGCGCTGCTCTTAACCGCCTGTATTCCCGGCGACGGCAAGGCCACCCCGGACAAGCCCGCAGGATTCTTCTGGGGCGTCTGGCATGGCTGGATCGCCCCGATCTCCCTGATCGGCGGCCTGTTCAACAAGAGCCTGCGCGTCTATGAAACAAACAATACCGGCTGGTGGTATGATCTGGGCTTCTACATGGCGATCATCAGTGGATTCGGTGGCTTGTCCCTGGCTCGACGGTCCAAGTCAAAGAAGTGCGAATGAAGACTTTGCCAGATCATTCCAATAATTGCGACCCTGGCTGAGTTTCCACTCGAGCCAAAGCCATCGCAATGAAATCTCTTCCGGCCTTTAGTCCGCTGTCGCTTTTAATTGGACCCATAGTTCGTTGCGTTTGAAAATTCCCGGAATGAACGGTGGATTATACCGCGCCAGTTCGATCGAGCCGATTGTCTCCAGACGACGCTGCTCCAGCCATTCCAACAGGGCAGCCCTTTGCCGGGCGATCGCCCGGGGCGTCGCATTGCCCTTGAAAACAACCGCGGCCACTTTGCGGGCAGGCACTTCACGGATCCTGACCGCTGGGTCTTTTGGCTGAGGGACCGTCCCGGCCTGATACTCGTGGGGCATGACAAAAGCAATCGTCAATTGTTGCTGGCCCAAGTCATTCAGAACTGGCGCCGTCATGGCGATTTTCCTGCGGTCGCGATTATCGCCACTGATGAAATTGAACAAGCGGCCAAATCCCGATGATCCGCTCAAATCGGTCTCCGGGCTGATCGCCAGAATCAGCGGCTCGTAGTAGCGGATTTCGAACATCCCGTCTTGTTCCAGAAGCTGGTAAGGCGCTTGTTGCACAGCCATTTTTCATCACCAATATTCATTATGACACAAAAAGGGACCCGGTCCCTTTTTTGTTCAATTGCCTTGAATCGCCTGCCAGAGTAGGCTTTCCGGGTCGATCAGGTCCTGGATCTCTGTGTAGGGGATCGAGAAGGTCGGGAAGCCTGCGGCGTAGGCGGCAATGGCATAGGGATCGTAATACAGCTCCAGATGATCCGAAGTCAGTCTAAAATTATGATCATTCAAAGATGGACTTTTATCATCATACATCATGCTGCCAGCCGCTTCCTGGGCCTGGATCTGCCGCCTGATCGTGTCTTCGAGCGAAGCCTTGAAATCCACGCCCGCCTTGAACAGATCCTTCAGAGCATAGACCTGGCCAGTCCGGGAGTCGATATGAATATTTGTCTGGGTGGGCATCCCATGGGCTGCGCCGATCGGGTATAAATAGCCAGCCTGCTGGACGACCAAAAGCTTAGAGACAGCCTCGGTATTGAAGTCTGCAGAATAATAGGCAGTTCCCGGCGCAGCCTGCGAGCCATCAAAATTGATGGTTGCAGCATCGCTGGCAAAAGCAGCCTTCAAAGTTGCGTTGATCGTCGTCTGCACGGCCGGATCGTTCAGTCCAGAAATTTCCGGATAATAGATCACTGTGAACCGGTCAGGACTGGATTTTTGCCGGGTCACTTGCCAGCCATTGGCCAGCTGTTCGACTGGATTTTCCAGCCAGACCAGCTGGCCATCCCGGGTATAATACGACAGGCGCTGGTCAATGGTCGCCTTGTAAAGGCCCTGGTCCAGTTCAATCGTCCCGTTCCCGGGCAATTTTCCCAGGGCGGCCACCAGCTGGCCCGATTCATCCAGTAAATAGGTGTCGTGCAGATCTGCGGCGGAGACCAGGCCGTCGCCGGCCGCAGTCAAATCATAGTAGACAAAATCACTCAGTTGTTTGCCATTCTGGTCAAACAAGGCTTTGGGCAGGTCGCGGTACCAGAAAATGTCGGGCGTTTCCCGGGCCGCTGCAAAAAGTGTGTCGCCCAGGCGTTCAATGCCAGCGAATTCCTGAGGCAAGATCACCTGGCCATCCGCGGCAAACAAGCCATATAGCTCTTTGTATTCGACCGATTTGCCGATGATAGACAGCCCATCGGCAAACGTCTGGTCATATTGCAGAACATTGCCGGATCCGGGCGCCGGCGCCTGGTAGTCAGCCACCTTCTCACCTTTGGCATTGATATAGTATTGGCTGCCATCCGCGGCATAGACCAGAGCCCGGCCGTTTGCAAAGGCCCCGACCGAACCGTAGACCTGCGTTATCACCTGCCCTTGGGTGTCGATCAAGCTGCTGGCCGTCGCATTGTCCCAGACATAGGCCGTGGCAATCCCTTCGGAAAAATCCGTGATGTCGTCATAAGTCGGATCCAACACCCACTGGCCTTGCCGGTCAATCAGACCGGTCTTGCCATCGAGCTGGACCCTGGCCAGGCCACTCGTCTGAAAGTCAGAAGCCATGCTGTAAAGAGGTTCCAGGACAAATTCGCCAGTGGCATCGATGTATCCCCAAAGCTTGGCACCCTTTTCCCGGACATAAGCCGGATACAGACCATCCGCCCTATCGGCCACCGTTGGCTGACTGCTCTCGGTTTCAGGCGTTGCCGAGCTCGTTGCAGCCGCAGCTGCAGACGAAGCGACCGTCGTCACAGGTTTTTTTGTCGCACAGCCACCCAGCAGTCCCAAGAGCAGGGCCAGGATGCAGATCAAAGCCAGCAGCTGCGGTCCCCTTGGCATTTCAGTCCACCTGTATAATAGAGCATCGTGTTGTGAAGCTTGTTTTGCTCGTGTCATCTGTCCATCCTCTTGGTTCGAAATCGTCTCTATCCTGCATTCCCTGAAAATTATAGCTAGGTCGGCACCTCAATACCGAGCTTTGTATAAAGGTCCATTTGTTTTTTAGTCATTTCACCAATATGCGGTTTCCGACCTGGCTGCTCAAAGCATTCAATCACATCCAGATCATCAAGTAATTCCTGTAAGGTATCGTATGTCATTCGGGGACAAATATTCTTATCTGATTTCCAAAATCGACACTTATCAGGTACTTTTTTGGTCAAGAAAGCGATACGGTCGGTATCACCATGACCCGGCCTAATCTTCTGATCGAGCTCAAAAAAAGCCTTAGTGACGTCCCCCATCAATGAAGGCAATGTCGCTAAGGCTAATTTCGCATTTATGAACAAAATCCATCGAACGGCGTGGCGCTTTTACCTCACCCTTCAAACCCCGCAAAACTCAAACTCAAACGAGAGCGGCCGGCTGACATCGAGCCGGTATTCGTCGTGGGTCCGGGCACCCCAGCTGTCGTCGCCGGCGATTCCGAGCTGCTGCTGGGCGATACGGACAACGGTGTTGTGGACCGGCGGCAGCTCATAGGCATGACGGGCTTGCTCCAGTTCATGCGGCGTATAGGGCAGTGCCGAGACGTTGAGCGATGACCCGCTAAAACGCAGACCACGACCAGCCGCATTCAACACTGTCGCCCAGCGGACACCGGTCTTGTTGCCGCATTCCTGAGGCTTGAGATAACCGGCCAGGTTATCCTGGACTGGCGTTTCATAAACGCCCAGCTTGGCGCCATGGTTGCGATCGGCGTAGGTCTCGTCTGGTCCCAGACCGTACCAGGTCAGGTGGTCGAATGCGGCGTCGAGTTGGAACATCACACCGAATTCCGGCATATCGCCCAGTTCCGGCACGGGATTGTAGTCCAGTCGGATCCGGACGCGGCCGTCAGGGAATACCGTGTAGGTCAGCTGGCAGGATGCCACAGGCTGGGTTGGCAGCAGGTAATCAAAGGTGATCCGGACCTGGTCCGGCAAGATCTCGATGACCGGCTGACGGACCATCTGAGTCTCGGGGTCCTTGTGGGTCAGATAGAGGCTGGCGATTTTCCATTGCGCTGACCGGGCCGGCAGACTGTTGCCACGGTCATTGTCGGTTGGGGCGCGCCAGAAATTCGGCAGCGGCATCCCCTTGAGGAGCTCTTCACCGGCCAAGCGGTACGAAACCAGGCCGCCGTACATTTTTGAGAACAGCACTTCGAAATGGTCGCCGCGAACGCCGAGATTCCAGGCGCCGTCGATCACCTCGAATGCACCGGTCTGGACGGGCGCGCCAGTCGTGTGGGGCTCGCCGGCAACGGCAAACACATCCTGGCCGAAGGCAATTTCATGGCCACGCGCAGCCCAGGCGGTGTCGTTTTTCAGGGCAAACGACACCGTCACGGCATATTCACCTGCCTCTGTCGGACGAGAAAAGGGCAGTGGGTAGTCGGCGGCAGACAAGGGCGCAACAGCTGTGGCCACCGGATGGCGTGAAACGATCTGGCCGTCTCTGGCCAACTCGACCGTGCAGTCGAACGCATCCGTCGCAGTGAAGAGATGCTTGTTGACCACCGTGAACGTGTCGCCGGCAAAAGTTACTGCGATGTTCTGGTAATTGAATTTGACCTCGGCCATTTTGGGCGATGGCTCGCGGGTGTCGGCATAGACGATGCCATTGCCGCAAAAATTGCCATCGTTCGGCCGGTCGCCAAAATCACCGCCGTAGGCCAGGTGCCGTTCGCCGCGGCCATTGGGCCAGAGCAGGGCCTGGTCGATGTAGTCCCAGATGAATCCGCCCTGATAGAGCGGTTCTGTGTCGGTCAGATCGGTGTATTTGTGCATCGCGCCGCAGGAATTGCCCATCGCATGGGCGTATTCGCAACAGATATAGGGTTTCTGACGGTTCTCTGCCAGGAAGGCTTCGATTTCGGTGACCGGCGGGTACATCCGGCTGACCATGTCGGTGGTGTCCGGGTAGCGGGGATCCCAATGCACGCCTTCATAGTGGACGGGGCGTGTCGGGTCGAGCGTCCGGAACAACTGGGCCATCTCGAAAATGACTTGGCCGCCAAAGGACTCGTTGCCGCAGGACCAGATCAGGACGGACGGGTGGTTTTTGTCGCGCTGGACCAGCGAGTTGACACGATCGAGCAGCAGGTCCTGCCATTCGAGATGGTTACCCGGCAGGATCGACTCAATCCCTTTGCCCGAGAGCCGGCCCATATCCCAGGAGCCATGGGATTCCATATTCGTTTCGTCGATGACATAGAGGCCGTACTGATCGCAGAGCCGGTAGAGGCGTGAATCATTGGGGTAATGGCTGGTCCGGACCGCGTTGATATTGTTGCGCTTCATGGTCAGGATGTCTTGCAGCAGCTCGGCCTCCGAGACCGTGCGGCCAGTCTGGGCGCTGAACTCATGGCGGTTGACGCCCTTGAACACGATCCGCTGGCCGTTCAAAAGCATCAGGCTGTCTTTGATTTCAAAGCGGCGGCAGCCAATGTTTTCGGCCACAAACTCGACCACCTGGCCAGATGCGTCGCACAGTTCGATCTCGAGGGTGTAGAGATAGGGATCCTCAGCACTCCAGAGGCGGGGATTTTGGACTGGCAGGGTGACATGGAGGGTTTCGCCAGCTGGCAGGGGCATTTCAGTCGCGGCCAAGGCCTGGTCACCCGATTTCAATACCAGCCGCACGCTGCCGGGGACCTGTGCCTGGACCAGCAAATCCGCCACCAGTTCCGCACTCTGGAAATCATCGGCAACCCGGGTCTGGAGCTTGAGATCGGCCAGATGGACCTCCGGTACGGTGTAAAGATACACATCGCGGAATATGCCCGAGAAGCGGAAGAAGTCCTGGTCTTCGACCCAGCTGGCTGCCGTCCATTTGAAGACCTGGACCGCCAGCTTGTTCTCGCCTGTGGTCAGGTACGGGGTCAGGTCGAATTCGGCCGGGGTGAAGCCATCGGTGCTGTAGCCAACGTAGTGGCCATTCAGCCACAAGGCTAGCGCACTTTCCACGCCCTGGAACGAGATGCACAACGGTTTGCCAGCGAGATGCTCAGGCACCGAAAAATAGCTGACATAATGCCCAACCGGATTGAACCGCTGCGGCGCCTGGCCAGGCTGGACCATCTCCTTGCCATCCCAGGGATACTGGACATTGACGTACTGTGGGTGATCGTAGCCTTGGGTCTGGATCGAGCCGGGCACACGGATGTCCGACCACTCGTGGCAATCGTAATCGAGCTGTTCGAATCCCGTCATGGCTTCAGCCGGGCTGTCAGCATAGGCAAATTTCCACAGGCCATTGAGGGAATGGCGGAAAGGATCTTCACCGGCCAGGGTGGCCTGGCGCGTTGGATAAGCATGGTGGTCGGAATGGGCCGGTAATCGATTGTCGGCAAAAAAACTCAAGTCATTGATTTTCTGGATGTCGAATGCTGTCATGGAAGCCTCCGGGCCGGGTGTATTTAGTTGCATTTACTTGACCGAACCTGTGATGCCTTCGGTGAAACGCTTCTGCAAGGCGAAGAAGATGATGACGGTTGGGATCGTGGACAGGAGAACGCCCAGCATGAGCATGCCGTAGTCGGTGACATACCCTTCCTTGAGGTTGGCAACCATCATCGGCATGGTGATGCTCTTCTTGTCCGTCATGATGACCTTGGGCCAGAGGTAGCTGTTCCAGGCATTCATGAAGGTGATAACCATGGCCGCGGCATAGGTCGAACGCATCGTCGGCACAAACATCCGGTAGAAAATCTGGAATTCCTTGAGTCCGTCGATCCGCGCCGCTTCGATGATGTCATGGGGAAAGGCCCGGGCACTTTGGCGGAACAGCATGATCAGGAATGGCGTGGACAACGTTGGCAGGATGAATCCCAGCGTACTGTTCAGGAGACGGGCCGTGGAAAACATCTTGAACAGCGGGATCATCGTGGCCGCAAACGGGATCATCATCGCCAGGAGGATGATGTTCAGGATGGTGTCCTTGGCTTTGTCGTGATAGATTTCAAAGCCGTATCCTGCCAGTGAACTGACGAACAAAGAGATCAGGGTCAGCGCAATGGAATACTTGAAGGAATTGGCCAATGCGCCGAGGACATCCTGATTTTGCAGGAGATTCTGGAAATTGCTGATCAGGGCCGTTCCGGGCAGCAGGGTCCCGCGGGATACATCCACGCTGAGATTGGTGGCCGCAGCGAACATCCAGTACAGGGGGAAAACGGACAACAGTGCAGCAACCGTCAGGAACACGTAGGTCAGAGTCTTCTTGATTTTTTCCTTAGTCACGACGGTCACCTGCTTTCATCTGGATAAAGGACAGAGATGCCACCAGGATCAGGATGACATACGACATGGCTGCGGCGTAACCAAAATTCGGCACATACTTGAAGGAGAGGTTGTAGATGTAATGCGACATGGTGATGGTTGCATTGGCCGGACCGCCGTTCGTCAGGTTGACGGATTCGTCGAACAGTTGCAGCGTACCGGTTGTGGACATGATGGCTGTCAAGAGGATCGTTGGTTTCAAAAGGGGCACCGTGATTTTCCAGAAGGTCTGGAACGGCGTCGCTCCGTCAATCTTGGCTGCTTCGTAGACGGAGTACTCGATATTTTGCAGGCCGGCCAGATAGAAAACCATGTTATAACCCGTCCAGCGCCACAGCAGCGCCAGGATAATGACGACGCGGGCGGATGTCGGATTGGCCAGGAAATTGTAGCCAGTTTGCAGAATACCGAGTTTGATCAGAACGACATTGATGAAACCGTCGACGGCAAAAAGCGAACGGAAAATGATGGCATAGGAGACCAGGGAGGTGGCGCAGGGCAGGAAGATCGCCGTGCGGTAGAGGCCCTTGAACTTCAGGTCGCGGGTGTTGAGCATGGAGGCCAGGAACAAGGCCAAAAGGAGCATGATCGGAACTTGGACGATCAGATAGATGAAACTGTTCATCAGGGATTTGACGAAAATGGCATCCTTGAACAAGCGGCCATAATTATACAGGCCTGCAAATGACAGTTGATTCCCTTTGCCTGTTTGCAGCGACAGGAGGAAGGCCTGGATCATCGGGATAAAGCTCATGATGACAATCAGAAGGGTGGCAGGCGCCAAAAAAATCCATCCTGCCATGCGTTGTTTTTGGATAAGTGACATCGGATTTACTTTCATTTCAAGTACTCCTCCATGCAAAACGGGATGGACATCGGATCCAGCCAGACTTTGCGTACGGTCTTGTCAAAAGGGAGGTGTTCCAGGTTCGGAACACCTCCCCTGCAGATCAGTCAGGTTGTTTACTGACCCATCGCGGTCTTGACGATGTCTTCTGCGGTCTTCAGTTCATCGTCGATCGATGCACCGGAAACGGAATTGGTCAGGGCTGCTGCCAGAGCGTCACGGGCTTCGTAATAGTAAGCGCCGGTGTAGTTGCTGGGAACCTTGCCAGCAAATTCAGTAATCAGGGCGTAGATCGGCTGATTGCCGAAGAATTCCTGGGGCTGGGAGTACACAGTGCTCTTTCCGGCCGGGGCATAGGATGCCAGAGCGCCAGAGGCAGGCAGGATGGTTTCGTAGAATTCAACACTGCCAGCGAAGGTCTTGGCCAGGAAATCAGCAGCCAGCTGCGGGTTTTTGCTATTGGCCGTTACAGCCCAGCTGGAACCGCCATTGTTCGAATAGTTGGTCGCAGTGGGGATGCCATCGAGCTTGGGCATATTGGTGATGGCCCATTTGCCGGACTGGTCCTGGGCGGTCTGGATCGAACCGATGATCCAGCAGCCATTGATCGTGCCGCCGACAGTCGAGTTGGTCATGGAGCCAATGTACTGGTCCCAGTCGTTGACATGGATCAGGACGCCCGATTCGATCAGTTTGACGTAGGTTTCAAAGACTTTTTTCAAGGTCGCATTGTTAGTGATGTCCGGATTGCCGTCCTTGTCAAAGAAGCTGGCACCGGCGGACTGCATCATCATCGGCAGCAGGTCAGACTCAGCGGTGGACGAGAGGAGCGGCTTGCCCGTTTTTTCGAGGACAACCTTACCCAGTTCAATGTACTGGTCCCAGGTGATGTCGGTGAAATCAGCGATAGAGAGACCGGCTTCTGCGAGGACGTCGGTGCGCAGGGCATGGATGACAGCACCATTGTCAAAAGGCACGCCATAGTTTTTGCCATCGACGACAGAGTAGGCGACCTTGGAAGCACCAAACTGGGAGAAATCGACGCCCAGGCTGGTGATGTCAACGAAGGTGTCCGGGAAGCTGATGACGTTTTTCTGGAAAGCATTGTCCTGCATGAGGAGAATGTCTGGCAAGGTGCTGAGGTCATTGGAGGCCGATGCTGTGGTCACTTTGGTCTGGACGTCGTTCCAAGGGGTCTCAACGATGTTGAGCTTGAAGTTGGGATTGGTTTTCTGGTAGACCTTTTCAGCTTCCTGCATGGCATAGATGTTGAAAGCCGGGTCCCAGCACCAGACGGTCAGGGTCTGGTCATCGGCAGCTGCTGCAGCGGTTTCACCCTGGGCGGCTGTGGTGGATTGAGCCGGTGTGGTCTGGCCGCCACAGGCAGCCAGGGAAAGGACCATGGCAGTGACCAGCAAGATAACGAGCAATTTCTTCATGTTTTCTCCTCCTCATGAATGATCGGGTCCGATTGGGAACTGTCGTTATTATGTCACCGTCTATCGTTTTGTTGTTTTCGATTTCAACTCAAAACTGTGCAAATTCGACCATGATCGAATTTGCATCTTGAAGGGGTTTATGCACAACAACTAATGGAATCAGACTGATTTAGGCAAGATGTTCAAAAAAATAAAACGCTCTTACTCACTCCCACCCTTTGAGGGCAGAGATCTTGTAATCAAGCAGTTTGGCTTTGTAATTCTCGGAAACCGAACGCCATTGCCGGGGTGGAATGCCCAGGATGGTCTTGAAACAGCGATTGAACGAAGAAATCGTGGCAAAGCCTGTCTTGTCTGCAATTTCGTGGATGGACAGGCGCGTGCTGGCCAGCTGCTCGCAGGCATTCTGGATCCGGACAAAATTGATGTACTCAACCGGCGTCATATGCAGGATTTCATGAAAGCGGCGCCGGAAATGTGTTTCACTGGTATGCGTGAAATCAGCCAAGTCGCGGATTTTGATTTCCTCGGCAAAATGCTGCTGGATGTATTCCATGGATTCGAGTATGTCATGCTTTTTCTTGATGGCTGGCTCGGTGATGGAAATGCTTTCCGGCATGACTCTGGCCGCTTCAAGCAAGAAGCTCAGGGTCCTGGACAGTGCGATCTCGGTCTGGAATTCCCGCGTCCCGCTTTTGTATTCGTTCAGAATAGCCAGGATCCCCTCAGCCAAAACCGGATGGTCCTTTTCATGCGAAACCAGGTAGTAGTCGTTCAGTCTCGCCGTCAGCTTATGAGCCAGCGCTTCGTTATCGGGAAAGGCACGGCTGACCAGGGCGTCCAGATTGATGAACAAATACTCCCAGTAATTGATTTCCGTGCGGCTGCTATTTGTTGTATGGGGAACACTGCGGGGGATGATGGTGAGTGTGCCCTGAGTATAATGTCGCGATGGACCATCATCGAAATAGAGGTCACCATCGCCAAAATGGCAATAGCCGATCTCCAGCAGATTGTGGAAATGCAAGTGGTCAGGCGTAGCCTGATAAAGGCGCTTCCATGTATCGCCGATCAAAGGCAAGATGTATTCATTGGGCGGCAAGTCGTAATGCCGCAGCTCGATCAGCTTTTTCTGTTTGGCCATTTAATTCGTAACCTGCATGGATCGCATGATAGGAACTGTTATTGATTTTAACACAGGCCTTATTTATCAGAAAGTCCTGAACAGGAAGGATATTGTTGACCAACAACCACTCCATCACGCAATAAACTGTAATAGCAAAAAGTTTTTGCAGAACAGCTGCAAAAACCTTTTGCTAACTAGATTTTGATGTCTGGACTGCAGGGGCGGTCAAGTCACATCTTACCGGAAGCTATCGGCGATTGCAGTAAAAATCACACCCAAGGCATGGGCACCGGCATCCGGATAGCCGAGGCTGCGTTCGCCGACGGTTCCAGCCCGGCCCATCCGGGCGACAATCGCTTTGGTCGATTCGGCGCCAGTCTTGGCTGCCTCAGCTCCGTTACGCAACGCTTCGAGGAAAGATCTGCCAGCAGCGGCGTCTGCTGACAGTGAGTCAGCACAAGGGATCAAGGCATCCATCAGGGTTTTGTCACCTATACCGGCACCGCGGCCAAACGAGCGCTCGCCGGTCTTCTGGATGCCCACGACTGCCGCCCGCATCATGTCGGCCAGCTCAGCCAGGTTAAGACTCGTCCGGGTGCCAGCATATCTGCCTGCCGCGCGGAAGGCCGAACCCCAGATCGGACCCGAGGCACCACCACAATACTCCATGATGATCAGCGAACAGGACTCGAGGAAATCCCCGATCGATTGGCTGTGGTTGCTCAGCAGATCGTTCCAGTCCCGTTGGAGCTGGCGGAATCCCTTGGCTACACTCATGCCAAAGTCACCGTCACCCGCATACGAATCAAGTTCACAGAAGGGCACTTCGTTTTCGATGATGCAGTCGCTCATCCGGTCGATCGCGTAGATGACATTGTCAACGCTGAGCTGGTTGTTCTTTATGACGCCTGCATCGGAAGACAGCTCTACCGTTCTTGTGTTGGAGCTCTGGCCAGTGGCCTGGACGCGAGCCTGGAAGCTGCACCGCTCCAGCGGTCCAGAGAGCTTCAGGGCCGGTGTGTCACAGGTTTCAGCCAACAGTTGCTTCAGCTCATCGTCGAGGGCCAGGATCGAGACCGAGGCGCCGGCCATGTCGATGCTGGTCATATAATTGCCGACCAGGGTCTTCTGGACCGATATGCCATGGCAATCCAGTTCGCGCGCCACCGATTGGGTCAGGACATAGAGTTCCTGCAACGGAGTGGCGCCAAAGCCGTTCACCAGCAGAGCCACCTCAGTACCCTGCTGGTCCTGCAGCTTCAAATCGCGCACCAGCGCTTCTGTCATCCGCCTGGCCAATTCGTCAGCTGAGAGCGTTTTTTCACGCTGGATCCCCGGTTCACCATGGATACCGACGCCATATTCCATCTCATCCGCACCCAGTGTGAAGGTGGGTGTGCCCTTGGCTGGCACGGTGCAGGATGTGAAGGCAAAGCCCAGGCTCCGGACATTGCGGACCACTTTTTCAGCCACTGCTTTGACTGTAGCCAGATTCAGGCCCCGTTCTGCGGCTGCACCAGCGATTTTGTGGACAAAAACGGTTCCGGCCACACCGCGGCGGCCCACGGTGTAGAGACTGTCCTGCACGGCGATGTCGTCGTCGACTTTGACATAGTCAACCACAATGCCGTCCTCTGACGCCAGATAAGCCGCGTTCTGGAAATTCATCATGTCGCCGCTGTAGTTTTTGATGATCAACAGCACGCCTTTGCTGCTGGCGCAGGATTTGATTGCCTGGTAGATCTGGATCTGGGACGGGGAGGCAAACACATCGCCGCACACCGCGGCATCGAGCATGCCAGTGCCAACAAAACCGGCATGGGCAGGCTCATGGCCGCTGCCACCACCGCTGATCAGGTTCACTTTTTCCGGATTCTTGTTCCGGCGCGTAATAACCTTGTATTTGCTGTCCAAAGCCAGTTCCGGATGCGCATAGACCAGTCCATGGAGCATGTCCAGGACAACGGATTCTGGTTGGTTAATGATTTTTTTCATGGATGCCTCCCGATCGATCTTGATTTACCTACCCTACAGCTCATTAACGCGCGGCTTTGAACTGCCTGCCGATCGCATCGGCCGTCAGGATTGCCGCAGCGACCTGCTCCGCGGATACCGGGAAGGGCATCGAATGGACCGATTCTTCCGGGATCGACGCCTTGCGGGCGACTGCCATCAGCTCTTCCTCACTCAGCTCGGTGACACCGATATCTGCCAGGCAGACTGGCAGGCCGACCGACAGGCAGAAGTCGATCACTTCTTCCAGTTCTTCCAGCGGTGCATTCTCGAGGCAGAGCTGGGCCAGGGTGCCAAAGGCCACCTTTTCGCCATGGAAATACTTGTGGGTCCCTTCCAGGATGGTCAGACCATCGTGAATGGCATGGGCAGCAGCCAGGCCGCCGCTTTCAAAACCGAGGCCCGAGAGCAAAATATTGGTTTCGATGATGTTTTCCAGCGCCGGACTGACCACCTTGGCCTGGCAGGACAACTTGGCTTTCAGACCATCTGCCAGCAGCGTCTGGTAGCACAGCGTGGCCAGGGCGAACGCAGCCTGTGTGCCCATGGCCGGAGTTGTGTAGCCTTCGCGGACGCCGCAGGGCATGCCTGCATTGACGCTGGCATAGGACTGGGTATTGGCCCGGGCTTCGAAATAGGTCGAGAGCGCATCGCCCATGCCGGAAACCAGGAAGCGGACCGGCGCCTTGGCAATGACCGACGTATCTACCAGGACGACACTGGGATTCTGCTTGAAATAGGCATAATCATCAAAAGCGCCTTCGGGTGTGTAGAGAACTGCGGAGTGGCTGGTTGGCGCGTCGGTTGCTGCAATCGTCGGGCAGATGATCAGGGCATCGCCTTCAGCGACACATTTGGCCGTGTCGATCGCTTTGCCACCACCCAGGCCAATCGTGCAATCACAGTTCTGTTCGATGGATAGCTGTTTCAGGCGCGCCACTTCCTGACGCGAGCATTCACCAACAAAATCACAGGCAACAAAAGTCACGCCGAATTTTTGGGCAGTTGCGTCCAATTTTTCCTGAACCCGCGCGACATCATCGCGATGGGCAATCAACAGGGCTGAGCTGCCAAAGGTCTTGACGAAATAGCCAAGATTCAACAATTCGTCTTCACCTTGAACATACTTTGCGGGGGAGATAAATGCTTTTCTCATACGAATCGATCGCCTCCATCTTAATCATTTGAATGCTATAGATGTCAAAATACTTGATAAAGCCAGTATATCCTGCCCGTTTTCTTGTTACATTAGACAAAACAATCGTCATTCAGCAAAAGTATATGGTAAAATGATATTCAAATCAGATAAATGGTAAAACTATATTTTCACCCCTGATGCAGGTGCAGCTGCAACCATAAAAACAGCGTAAAAAGGCGTTTTAAATGAAGGTACTCAGCATCGAGAAAATCCTGAACCTGGAGAAATGGCAGCCGATTCAAGACAGTCTGGCCAAGGTCACGAAACTGGCCATAATCACGGTGGACTATAAGGGTGTGCCGGTAACAGCACATAGCAGCTGCAATTCCTTTTGCACAAAAGTCAGAAGTGATCCGGAGCTGCGGACCCTTTGCCAGAAGTGTGATTCCAGGGCCGGTCTCGAAGCGGTCCGCACCAACGAGCCTTTCATCTATCTTTGCCACTTTGGCATTGTTGATGTCGCCATCCCCTTTACCGTTTACGGCAACTATATTGGCGCCTTGATGGTGGGCCAGGTGAGACTGCCGGCCGGCAGCCAGCTCAAGCTCGAACACATCATCCCCCAGACGGTTTCGCCTGAACACTTTTCTGCCGATTATAATCTGCTGCCGGAAATGTCATACGCTGAAATCCAGCTGATCGCCCATTCACTCAATCATATCTGCAACTACATCATCGAAGAAGCCCTGGACAAGGATTTTCTGGTTGGCATGCTCAATAAGCAAACCAGCATCGAATACCTGCCGTCGTCTGCCGGCGATTACGAGAAATTCAAGATTGACCATTTCAAGCAGATCAAAAAGGACATGGAAAACCTGATCTCGAATGCCTATCTCAGCCGAGCCCAGGATGAGGCTGGCGACCAGGTCAATCCACTGATCAAGCCGGCCATCGATTACCTGTACAATAACAAATCCACCATGCCGTCCCAAAAAGACATGTCAAAAATATGCCGGCTCAGTCCCAGCTATTTCAGCAAGGTCTTTGCCAATAGCCAAGGCCAAAGCTACTCCAGCTATTTAACGGCATTGAAAATCACCTGGTCCAAAGATCTGCTCGAAAATACGGACCAATCGATTGCGCAGATCAGCGAAAACCTCGGCTTCTCAGATGAGGGCTATTTCATCAAAAAATTCAAGAAGGCAGAAGGGCTTACCCCTCTGGTATATCGGAAATATTACCGGAAATATCCGGGTTAGGCTGACGTTCAAGGCTCAGAAAATAATTTTCCTAACCTCTCTTCATCTTCCAGCGCCGCTCCCACAACGCAAACCCCGTGTCTGCAATCAGCGCCATGATCACCGGCAAGACAGCGCCCAGCACCACCACCTGCCAGCGGCTGATATTGTTGCCGGCGATGATCAGGTTGCCCAGGCCACCGCCGCCGACGAAGGCAGCCAGGATGGCGGAGCCGATATTGATGGTCACGGCGGTCCGGATGCCGGAGATGATCAGAGGAAAGGCCAGCGGCAACTCGATCTTGTAGAGGATCCGCCGCGGATTCATGCCCATGCCATGAGCCGCCTCGATGATCGACCGGTCGAGTCCATTGATGCCAGTCAGGGTGTTGTTGAGGATGGGCAGCAGGGAATACAGCCAGAGGGCCAGGATGGCTGTCAAGGACCCGACGCCCAGAAGGCCGACGGACAGAGCAACGACCGCCAGGCTCGGCACGGCCTGGGCAATGTTGACCAGGCCTATGATCTTTGGGGCCCATTTTCTCAGGTGTGCGCGCGTGAGCAGGATCCCGGCCGGGACGGCTGTGACAATCGCCAGCAGGCAGGATATTCCGACGATCGTCAGATGCTGGCCTAATAAAGCGGCGATTTTGGGATAGGACACGAGGCGCGAGACCAGACTGTCCTGCGGGTTTTCCACGACATAGATGCTCAGGAAAAATCCCAGGGCGATCAGCCCGGCCAATTTGAGGATCTGGGCCAGATTTTTCAGGGACCGCCTAGCTGTTGCGCCCATAGTCACTCACACTTTCCAGCAGGGATTCGAGCCGGATCAAGCCCTGGACATTTTTCGCATCGTCGAGCACCAGCACGGTTGATTTGCCCGTCCGGAACATTTCAGCCAGGGCATCCTGGGCGGTCGCGTGGATCGAGACCGCAGCTGCCGCTGCAAAGTCAGTGGCTACACCTACCTTGTGCATCACGTCGCCGCAGGACAGCAGATTCATCATTTTCAGCGAGTTGCGGCCACCGATCAGTTCTGAGACGAAGGGATCGGCCGGTCTGGCCAGGATCTCCATCGGGGTGCCGTACTGGATGACCCGGCCAGATTTCAGGACAGCGATCCGGTCGCCCATTTTCAGGGCTTCGTCGATGTCATGGGTGACAAAGACGATCGTCTTCTTGATTTTGGCTTGGATGTTTAAAAATTCATCCTGCAGTTTGGCCCGGGTGATCGGGTCCAGTGCGCCGAAAGGCTCGTCCATCAGCATGATCTTGGGATCGGCCGCGAGGGCGCGGGCGACACCGATCCTCTGGCGCTGGCCGCCGCTCAGTTCACGCGGCTTTTTGTTGCGATAGATCTTGGGATCGAGCTCGACCAGGTCGAGCAGCTCGTCGACCCGGGCGCTGATCCGGTCCTTTTTCCAGCCCAGCTCGACTGGGACGGTGGCGATGTTTTCCGCAACGGTCATGTGCGGGAAAAGACCGATATCCTGGATGATGTAGCCGATGTTCAGGCGCAGCTGGATCGTATCGATCGAGCCGATGTCCTGGCCATCGATCAGGATTGACCCTGAACTGGGCGGGATCAGCTTGTTGATCATTTTCATGGTGGTTGTCTTGCCGCAGCCGGATGGGCCGACCAGGATGCAGATCTCACCGTCGGGGATGGTGAGCGACAGCTGGTTGACGACATCAGCGGTCGAGTCCGGATAGCGTTTGGTCACCTGGTCAAATACGATCATGTGTGTCACCTTCTGTCTTTGGCTTGGCATGGACGAGCCGGTTCTGGAGCTTGCCGAGGTATTTGTCGGCCAGGATGGCGATCAGGGAAATCAGGATCGCCCCGATGATCACCATGTTGTCGTTGGTCCGGCTGATGCCCTGGAAAATATAGGTACCCAGTCCTCCGGCCCCGATGTAGCTGGCGATCGCACCAATGCCGATACCCATCACCACTGCGGTGCGGATACCGATCATCGAGGCCGGAATCGCCAGCGGAATCTGGATGCGCGTGAGGATTTTCCGGTCGGTCAGGCCCATGCCCCGGGCGGCCTCGATGATGGCCGGATCAATGGTGGTGATCCCGACATAGACATTGCGGATGATCGGTAATTGCGTATAGGCGACCAGCCCGACAATGGCCGGCGCAGTGCCGATGCCAAGAATCGGCAGCAACAGGGAAAAGAGGGCCAGGCTGGGGATGGTCATCATGATGCTGGCCAGGCCGAGCACCAGGTTGGCCAGGACTCGGCTGCGTGTGATCAGGATGCCGACTGACACACCAAGGACGATGGAAATCGCCATGGCGATCAGGACCAGGAGCAGATGCTCCAAGGTCAGCTCGAGGATATCCTGCCAACGGGAGAGAAAGAAATCGACAAGTCCCATCGGACGCCTCCTTGTCATGCTGCAACTTGTCCGGCATGAGAGGTTGTCACAGCAGACAACCAGAAAGCCGGTCAACCGGGGGGTCAGGCAATCAGGTCCATCGATACAAGCCAGTCTTTGGCCACTTCAGCAGGTGTCTTCTGTTCGATATCGACCAGGTAGTTCATCTGCATGATGCTCTCATTATCCAGTTTTGCCGCCACTTTTTCCAGCAGGGCTACAATCTCTGGATTTTCTGCGGCAAAATCAGCGCGCAGGTTGGGTGCCGGGTTGTAAGCAGGGAAAAAGGCCAGGTCATCTGCGAGATTGACCAGGTCAAAGGCCTGGATCCGGCCATCGGTCGAGAAGCCCATGCCAATGTCAACCTGGTTCTCTTTCAGCGCTTTGTAGACAATCGCGTTGTCCATCACGATGATCTTGTCCTCCGGCAGCTTGAACTGGTAAGTGCTTTCCAGGCCAGGCAGGCCGTCGGCGCGGGCGGTGAACTCGTGGTCCACAGCAAAGGCCAGTGCGCTCGGATTGGCCGCCAGATAGGCACCCAGTTCGCTCAGCGTCTTGATCCCCAGCTCTTCGGCCTGGGCCCGGCGCATCATGATCGTATAGGTGTTGTTGAACGGGGCGTAAGTCAGCCAGGCGACGCCATTGGTGGCATCCTCGTTCTTGACTTGGGTGTAGCAGTCCTCCGGGTCGGTCAGCGGCTGGTCATGCTGCAAATGCGACAGCCAGGCGGTTCCAGTGTATTCCCAGTAGATGTCGATTTCCTTGGATAGCAGAGCCGTGCGAACCTTGTTCGAACCGGCAACACCGGTCCGGTCGTCCACTTTGTAACCGGCATCTTCGAGGACTTGCAGAGTGATCTGGCCCAGAAGCAACTGCTCCGTGAATTCCTTGGATCCAACGCGGACCACTTTCTTGTCGCCGGCACACCCAGCAACAGCAGCCAGGACCAAAGCACTGGCAAGCATCACAAGCAGCAGTTTTTTCCAATTTCGTTTCATCATTTGCCTCCTGTTCACGGTCGATTGATCGATCTGTCAAAACTTCAAATACCAGGACACAGCCCTTCGCCAACAAATGAAGCTTTGTTGCCGGAAAGCTGCGCCTGGTATGAGAGACTTAAGGACTGGCGAGATTACCTTTTGCTGGCAAAAATCTCATGCGATTTTTTCAGCAGGTCATCCGTCTGTTCGGCCAGATGCCGGTAGACTTGTTCATTGATCGCCTGGTACAGGCGCACATGTTCGGCGATCGGCTCGAAGGTGTCCCGGATGGTCACCATGTGTTCGATCGCTGACTGGCGGTCCTTGTAGACACCCAGGGCCAGAGCCGTGCAGATCGCGGCGCCCATGCTGGCAGAGCCGTTGACGATGTTGCGATGGGCCGGCACCCCAAAGACATCGGCAAAGATCTGCATGAAGAGATTCCCGTTCGAACCACCGCCACTGACGACGATTTTGCTCAGCTCGATGCCCAGCTCATCGCACATGGCCTGGGCATGGTTTTTCATCGTCATGGCGATGCCTTCCATGACCGAGCGGAACAGGTGCTGTCCTTTATGCGTGCCATTGAAGCCGATCATCATGCCGCGTTCATGCGGGTGGTCAGGCCGGGCCAGCCAGTGAAGCACGGTGTACAGGCCATCACAGCCGACCGGCACGTCCTTGGCAAGCACTTCAAGGTAGTTCTCGGTTGACAGGCCGCGTTCTTTGGCGGCCTCGACGATGTCACTGCCTAAAAGGTCCATCACCCAGGTGATGGTCGACATGCCGCGGCGGATACCGCTGCTTTCATAGAGGTACTCCCCCGGGGTTGCACCCGGATTCACCCAGTAGTTGACGGTATTGGTGTTGTTGTTGACGCCAACCATCATCGAGGTGATGTAGGTCCCCAGGGACACCAGCACGGTCCCGTCATTGACCAGCCCTGCGCCCAGGCCTTCGACAGCCTTGTCATTCGAGGTTGCAACCACAGGGATACCCTCCGGCAGTCCGGTCGCTTCGCTGGCTGCCTCTGTGACGGTGCCGAGGACGGTCGACGGATCGACCAGGTCAAAGAGCATGTGACGCGGCGTGTGGTAGGCATCAAAGGCGGCCGGATCCGTGATCCAGTCCAGGGTGTTCCAGTCGATCGGCCACGGGCCGACATAATTGGACCGGGTATCCTTGGTCTGTCCAGTCAATCGATGCGTCAGATAGCCCGTGGTGGTGGTGACATAACGCACCTGGTCGTCTTCGTGTTCATACGGCCGCGACAGCCGGATATCCATCCAGCTTTGCACAGGCGAGGCCAGGTTGCCATCGGCTTTCAACAAGGCCCGGCAGCAGCGGATGGAGCCGAGGCCCACACCGATGATGTCCGCCAGGTCACCGTCGAATTTCCGGAAGACGCCCTGGCAGGCTTCCTTGAGGCTGTCCCAGAGATCATCGTCTGGATGCTCGGCCCGGGTATCGCCATAGAGATGCATGGGCCGCAGCTTGACCCCCTGGGAGCAGATCTCGGTGCCTTGTGTATCGAAAATGCTGACTTTGGTGCTTTGGGTGCCACCATCAATGGCGACGATGTATTTCTTTTCCATAACAATCCCCTCTGTTGCCTGATCGTGTCGCTGACCGGATCAGCGCATCAGGTAGCCGCCGTCAACGACGAGCGTGGCTCCGTTGACATAGTCGGATGCGCGGCTGGCCAGGAAAATAGTCGCACCCATCAGGTCGGCCGTGAAGCCCCAGCGGTTGGCCGGGATATGGGCCAGGATCTCGGCATTGCGTTTCTCATCCTTACGGGTCATTTCAGTCAGCGGCGTGGCAAAATAGCCGGGGGCGATGGCATTGACCTGGATGTTCCATTGACCCAGTTCATCGCACATCGATTTGGTCAGGCCGACGATGCCATGTTTGGTCGCGGCATAGGCGGGAGACCACTGGCCACCGAGGTACGAATACAGGGAGGCGATGTTGATGACTTTGCCGCTTTCCTGCTTGATGAAATACTTCAGGGCTTCGTGGGTCATCTCGAAAGCAGCGGTCAGGTTGATCGAGATCATCTTGTCCCATTCCTTGCGGGTGTACTGGGTGACATCGCGGACATTGATGCTGATGCCAGCGCAATTCACCAGGATATCGACACTGCCCCAGGTCTCGACACAGGTCTCGACGATGCGTTTGCACTCGCCATCTGCCGTGATGTCGGCGACCATGAACTTGTATTCCACACCACAGTCCTCGACCAGCTTTTTGGTCGAACCATCGTCGTCGACCAGGCTGGGCACCAGGACATTGGCTCCGGCTTTGGCCAGCGCCGTCGTGAACGCCTGGCCCAGGCCGCCGTTGCCACCGGTGACAATTGCATTTTTACCCTTCAGGGAAAAGAAATCCATCGAAAAATCAGAAACCTTCATGTGTTTAGTCCTCCAGAGGTCCAAAATGTAGTATGAACGGAATGCCTGATCCGGGAGCGGCGTGCGAACCGTTTCAGGGGCTGGCCTGCTGCTCGATCTTTGCGACCAGCTTGTCGATGAATGTGACTGCATCGCCTTCGACGACGAGGTCGGACAGGCTGCAGATCGGAGCGTTCTTGTCGAGATTGACCGAGATGATGTGTTTGACTTGCTTGAGGCCCTCCACGTGCTGCACGGCGCCATTGATGCCGAGGGCAAGATAGAGGGTCGGACTGACTGTCTTGCCGGACTGGCCAACCTGGATGCTGCGCGGCGCCAGACCGTTGTCGACGATTTTCCGGCTGGCGGAGACCTGTCCACCCAGGGTCAGGGCCAGGCGTTCCAGCTCGTGGAAATGGCCGATCATGCCACCGCCACCGGACACCAGCACGTCACTTTCCCGGATGTCGTAGGTTTGTTCTTTAGCCTGCACCGCCAGCTGGCGGATGGTCCCAGTGTGAACCTGGGCTGGGGTGAACTGTTCCGTCTGCGTCTTCTTTTCTGCCAGGCGGTCCCAATGAAAAACACCTGGCCGGATGCTCATCATGACAGGGCCCTCACCAACGAACTCGATCGCGGCCATGATCCGGCCGCTGTACGCTGGACGGATGGCTTGCAGGTGACCACCCTCATGGCTGATGGCGGTGACATCCGCAACCAGGCCTGTTTTCAGGCGCATGGCCAGACGGGGGGCCACCATGCGGCCGAAAGGCGTCGCCGGAACGAGGATGGTGTCAAATGAGCGTAACTGATGCAGCTCGACCAGCACCTCCGTGACCGCCATCGGATCAAACGACGGGATCCGGTCGTCACGGACTTGGATGATCGTATCAAAGGCGCCTTCAGCCGGACCAGTCTCCTTCCCGAATGTGACACCAGTCGATTCGTATGCTTGCGCCGGGTGGATCTGCCGCGCCACTTCCAGGAGGTCGATCGAGTCCTGGAGGGCTTGTCCATCGAGGTAAACCAGGCACCGTTTCATCTCGTGATCAACCCCTTTTCCTTCAGGAATTGATAGACACGTTCAATGCCGGCATCATCGGCTTGGACGACCACTTGGCCCCTTTTGTCGTATTCCCGGGTGAAGGTGCGGGCTACCGTGGTCTTGGAACCTGCTGTGCCGACTTCAGTAGCGGTAAAAGACAGGTCCTGGCTGGTGATCACACGCAAGTTCGCGGAAACGTCGCGGGCCAGATCCTTGCGGCTGGCATAGCCTGTTCCATGATGGCGCAAATCTGGGCGGATGACAGAGTTCCTTTGAATGAATCAGGGATGAGAATGATTTTTTGCATGGCGTTTCTCCTCGGTTTGGGTAAAGAAAAGCAGGGGCGGTCGATTGGTGCCGCCACCCCTGCTGTTGGTCAATTGACGGATCGGTTCAGAAGATGAGCGAAAGGATGAAGACGCCGACCATGGAGGCGATACCCAGGAGCAGGGTACCCATGGTGTGGGTTTTGTAGCCCTGGTCGGGGGTCATTTCGCCAAAATTGGTGACGACCCAGAAATATGAGTCATTAGCATGGGAGACGGTCATGGCGCCAGCACCAATGGCCATGACGGTCAGGGCTGACAAGACGGGTGTTGCCAGGCCGAGGGGGGCCATCAAAGGAGCCAGAATGCCGGCGGTCGTTGTGATCGCGACAGTCGAGGAACCCTGTGCAGATTTGAGGATGGCAGCAAGGAAGAACGGGAAGAAAATGCCAACAGTCTGGAGCACTGCGGCGTTGCCTGTGATGAAGCTGACCAGGCCGGATACAGCGATGACGCGGCCGAGGACACCACCAGCAGCGGTGACGAAGAGGATTGGTCCAACAACTTTGAGGGTCTCATTGGTGACATCATAGAACTGGTCCATTTTCTTGGCGCCGGCGAGCAGGATGATGCCGAAAATGGTGCCGACTGCAAGCGCGATGATCGGGGTGCCGAGGAAATTGAGCAGGTCGGCACCGAAGCCGGTCCACTTGGCCATGTTGGCGATTGACCCGAGGGCCATCAATAGGATCGGAGCAACGATCGGAGCGAGGGAATTGAAGGCATTCGGCAGCTTGCCGTATTCTTTGACCAGTTCTTCGTAGGATTTAACGATTTCATCGTTGTCAGCATCGGCTTCATCGCCGGCTTTGACTTTTTTGCCGATGTATTTAGCAAAAAGATAGCCGACAATCAGGGGCGGGATGGAGCAGAGAACGCCCATGCCGATAACCAGAAGCAGGTTGTTGCCGATACCCAGGGTATTGGCTGCAGCGATTGGACCAGGTGTCGGCGGAATGAAGACGTGGGAGATGTAAAGGCCCATGCTGAGGGCAATGGTCATGGCGACACTCGATGTGCGGGTGCGTTTGACCATGGCTTTGCGGATCGGATTGAGAATGACAAAGCCAGAGTCGCAGAAAACGGGGATCGAAACGACCCAGCCCATGATCAGGATTGCGAGTTCGGGTTTTTTCTTGCCGACGAGATGGACAACAAGATCGGCAAGCTTGATGGCGGCACCGGTTTTTTCCAGGAATGTGCCGACGAGGGCGCCAAGAATGATGACGATGCCGATGCTGGTGAAAGTGCCGGAAAAGCCGGCGCCAATCACATTGGCGATGCCGAGGACCGTTTTGTCATCGACTGTCTTGTTGACCAGGGGCACACCGGCGATCAGGCCGAGAATCAGCGAGATGCCCATGATCGACAGGAACGGGTGAATCTTGAACTTGGAAATGGCGATGATCATGACGATAATGGAGATGATGAAGGCGATGAGCAGTGGAATACCTGACATACAAGTCCTCCCTTGGAATTGGTCACTTGCCTGAAATAACTGTTTCAGACCGTGAATATTTGTTCATAGTATACAATTCCTTGGTCGAAGTGAACATGTTACCCAGAACGATCTTTTCGGTCGTATTTGTCATGCATGACATTCTTGTCAGAATTCCCTGCCAATCTTTATGCACGTTTACGAATGTTTCAAACTGCTTTCAACCTCAGTGAAAAAGAGCATGGCCATATATAGAGCAGCGCTGTTGCTTGGTAATCGAACATCAAGGCCAGAAATCTCTTTAAGTTTTTTCAATTTGAATTGAAGTGTATTTTTGTGGATGTAGAGCGTTTCGGCTGCGCTGGTGATCGATCCATCAACAGCAAAATAGACTTCAAGGATCTGGATCCAGCGGCGGATCTGGCCGAGATCGCAATCGCGGAAAATCTTGCGGATGAAGTCGATCTTGGCCTGGCGCGGAATTTCGCCAGTGAACATTTCCAGGGTGACTTGGGAATAACTCCGGACAATCGCTCTGGCCGCGAGTGCGGAGCGCCAAGCTTGACTGGCCTGAAGATATGCTTCATGAAGATCGGATGCATCTCCGTCGAGTCCGATAGCGAGATGAATCTTGAAAGTTTCGAAAATGATCTTGTCGAGATTTTGGGCTAGCTGAACCGTTTGTTCATCGGTCCGTTTGCGAATAAGCAGGATCTGGCGCGAGGCATTGCGCAAAATCAAGCTGCCATACTCCGAGCACACGTGTTGATGAATCAGGGTCTCAATGGATTCAATCAAACGTTGGCCATCTGCGGTATCAATACGGCGATACAGATCTTGAACGCTGATGACGAGGACGCGCCGGGGCAACGTGATATCGAGCCCCAGTGATAAACCGCGCTCGGTCAGGGCCTGCGGCTGCAGTAACCCATTACCGAGGATCCAGTCTTCAAGGAATCGGCTGATGACGCGCTGTTTGAGACGCAGCTCGTTCTGGTCGATGCTTTCGCGGAGCAGGATTTCGGTCATCTTCTTGACGATCTGGCCAAAACTGGCAACCTGAGCGTACTCGCCGGTGATTCCGATCACGCCAAAGATCCTGCCATCGTAGGCAATCGGCAGATTCAGGCCAGCTTTAACTGAACGAGTGGCCTGGGCAGGGGAAATGTACAATTCAGGCAAATTATCATCGATGATTTTTTTAGCAGCTTCATGAAAATTGCCGATTCGACTGGCATCAGTGCTGGCAATGATAAAGCCGCGTTCATCCATCATGTTGATGTTCTGGCGTACAATGCCACCGATTTCATCGACGATGCGTTGTGCACTGAGCGTTGAAATTTGCATTTTTGGATTCCCCTTACTCTTGCATGCTTTTCAGAACATCGGTCATGGCGATGCGCAGGATTTTGCGGCCGGAGAGGTTTCTGGTCAGGAGGTAGGTCAGGTAGAGGATGGCAAAGCCACTGAGGATGTTTGCGAGGCTGAGGTGGAGGGGCATGGTCATGTTGATTTCCTGGAAGGATTGCTCCATCATGCCGCCATAAAATTCGAACAGAAGGGGGATGCCGGCGAGAAATCCGAGCAGAAAGGGCGCGTCGAAGATGCGCAGCATGAGGGTGCGGATTTCGCGGGCTTCATAGCCGAGGATTTTGAGAAGGGCGATCGAGCGACTGTTTTCGTCGATTAACAGCGAGAACAGGATGTAGAGGATCAGGAGGGCCATGAGGCTGGAAAACAGTCCAATCGAAAGCAGCGAAATGCGCATGAGATCGGTGTAGGATGACAGAGCTGTGATCATGTCGGACATGTCTTCAGTTTGGGCGAGATCCTCACTGTCGATGTCGAGTGCGCGGTCGCTGTAGAGACCGATGAAGCTGTCCTCGGGTCGGTCGAAACGACGGTTGAATTCGGCCAGGGGGAGATATACAGTGTTCAAGGTGTAGATTTCGGCGATCCCGCTGACACGCAGGTAGTGGATTTCTTCGTCGATGTCATTGATAAAGGACAGGGTGTCGCCGACCGCAAGATCGGATTTGTCAGCCAGCACACGCGTGATCACGCAGGTTTTCGATTTCGGGGGTAGTGTGAGGCGCGCCCCAGTTGCGTCGAAAAGAATGAGCATCTGGCTGTTTTCCACAAGGCCTTGCACCAGCAGGGCATCGCCACTGCCGGTCTCACGGGCGGCCAGCATCTGGTAAGGCTCACCGCCATACTTGTCGCTGTTCTGGGGCGTCTTGAAGATGTAATTTTTGTCGTAGCTGAAGGTGTTTGTCAGGCCTTCACCGAGGAAAATGTCATAGGAATCCTGGACGAGGAAGCCAGTCAGCATCATCATGGCGGCAAAGGAGACGCCGATCAAGGCGCCGAATAACTTGCCTCCGCTGCGGACCATCTGGCGCGCGCGGAATTTGGTCGGAAACCTCAGGTTGTGGAAATGAAAAAGCTGCTCAATAAACATGGCTTTAGGGCGGCGGCGGTAGCCCCGGATCAGGGTGTTGGGCGGCAGGCGGACGGCACGCAGGACGACGTAGCTGGCTGTCAGGAGCAGCAAGACGATGGGAATCAGGGTCCCGGCGAGCACCAGCTTCGGGTCGTAGTAAACCTGGGTCAGGGGCAAGTTGAAAAAGACGGTGTAGTAGACCATCAGAGGTCTGGCCGCGAGCATGCCGCCGACCGTGCCGAGGACGCTGCCGACCAGGGCCAGCACAAATGGCAAAGCCAGATAATGGCGCAGAACCTCCAGGCGGCTCAGGCCGAGTGCACGCAGGGTGCCAATGAGCTGGAATTCCAGGCGGATCATGCGCCAGAGAATCGAGGCCAGGAGGATGGTATTGATCAGGAAAATCGCGACGGGCAGGGACTGGGACATGGCTTGTTGACCAGCGATTTCACCTTTGACCATGTTGATCCGGGTGTTGTCCTTGCGTTCTTGCCAGCGGACCAGCCCATAGCGGTCCTTGAAGCGATCCTTGAGGTCCTGGTAGATGGCCTGGCTGGAGGTTTGACTGTCACTGTCCGGATCAATTTTGGCAAAACCAGGGTGAAACCGAATGCCGTAAGAGCGGTCAACCGTCCAGTCTTCGACCGGGGCGTCAGCGGCCAGCCGTTCGATGGCCCGCGTGGTGACGACCGCGATGCCAAAATATTTCGGATCGGCAAGGAGATCTGATTCAAACTCGGTCGGATAAATATAATCTGGCAGCGAGAAATAGCCACTGATCCAGAAGATGCGTCCGGCCAGCTCGATCTGCTCACCGATGGTCAAGTCGTGCTCACTGGCAAATGCGGGATTGAGCAGGATCTCCTGATCACGTTGCAAGCGATGCCCTTCGAGAATCACGGGGCGGTCCACCCGCTGGTTTTCCTCGAACACCCGCAAGGTGATGTCCTGCTGCCATTTGGCATCCACGGTCGTTCGGCCTTCGATATCCGCGTGGAGCAGCTGGCCCAGGCTGTCGAGATTTATTGGATCGACAACCGTCCAGACTCGGATGTCATCGACCCTTCCCTCGTCGCTCAGCCAGTCAAAATTGCCTTGCAAATTGTCGACGACGAGGTTGAGCATGGTCAGGGTCATACTGCCGAGGGCGATCAGGAAAATCAGGCTCAGAAATCGCCCTTTGTGCTGGATGATTTGCCTTGGAATCCGCCTGGCGAGTGTCATCTTACCAGCTCACTTCTTCGGCTTTGGCTTTGATGCTATTGTGTGTGATCTCCGTGATTTCACCGCTGCGCATGCGGACGACCCGATCGGCCATGGCTGCGATAGCAGAGTTATGAGTGACGACCAGGATGGTGGTTTTGTCCTGCTGGTTGATTTCCTCGAGCAGCTGGAGCACGCTCAGGGAAGATTTGAAATCGAGCGCACCGGTCGGCTCGTCACAGAGCAGGAGGGCCGGGCGTTTGACAATGGCTCGGGCGATCGAGACGCGCTGTTGTTCACCGCCGCTCAGCTGGTGGGGGAACTTGTCAGCTTTGTCCTTGAGTCCGACGCGCTCAAGCAGCTCCAGCGTTTTAGCCGGGTGCTGGCTCAAATGGGCGGTGACTTCGATATTTTCGCGCACGGTCAGGTCAGGGATGAGGTTGTTGAACTGGAAGACAAATCCGAGGTGGCGGCGGCGATAGCGGGTCAGGGCGCGGTCGTTCATTTTCGCGACGTCCATTTCATTGACGAGGACAGTGCCACTGTCCGGCTGGTCTATGCCACCGATCATGTTCAGGAGGGTCGATTTGCCAGAGCCAGACGGGCCGAGAATCACGACCAGTTCGCCGTCTGGTACAGCCAGGCTGACGTGGTTCAGGGCATAGAATTCGGTTTCGCCGGATGGATAGATGCGGGAAACATCGCTCAGCTGGATCACTGCTATGGCCCTCCTGGTCGAACCTCGGTGTCATGAACACGTTCCATTATAGTCCTGGCACGGGTGTGACCAAAAGACTGCTGGCAAAATTTGACGCATTTTCCTGGTTCTGGATCTTTCACCTGTTTAAACGGGAACAAAAACAACTGTTTCTGTGTCTATAATGATAATAGTTTTTTACCTGTGAGGTTGGACCATGACAAAATATCGTATATGGCTGGTCGTATTGACACTTTGCCTGACAGTTGCCATCGTGTTGACTGGATGTTCACCTGCGGCAACTTCGACATCTGGATCTGCAGAGCCAGGTCAGACGACGGCGCCTGGACAGACATCCAGCAGCGAGACAACTGCCGTAACCGAACCATCCCCGTCTGAAACCAGTGAGCCTTTGAGTCCGGTCGAGCAAGCGTACCAGGACAAACTCGCGGCCTATCTGGAGCAACTGCCTGCTTCTGAGGTTGAAATCCAGCCAGTTGGTGACACGGAGCAGGCTGACTTGGTCAAGCAAATGGCTCGACTTTATGCTGGCGCGGCGGAATCGCGCGAGATTTTTGCGTTGTACCTGTCCGGGATCACACAGCTCTCCCCTTCCAGTGCGGACCTGTTCACGACCTATGCTATTTCCGGCATGCGCCGCAACAGTTTCGAGGATTACACGGAAATTGAATACAGCTACACCAGCGATCCGGCTTTTCTGGACCGCTTCTTTGCCGAAGCAGAGAAATATGACTTCAATTGGATTGAGCTGAACCGCCAGGTCGATGCGATCACGGATTCAAAGGTCAAGGCATTGGTCAAAGGGGCGCAGGAGCAGGGCTATTATGTCGCCAGCAGCGAGGGCATGATCTATTATCTGGTTGATTTCACACGCTTTGCCGAATTCCGGATGGCCAATACGCAGCCGATGTCGGACCTGATCGTGACCCAGGCGATCGACAGTCTCGATCCGATGAGCTCGGATGCCGCATTCATCATTGATTTGCCGACCCTGGCGGCGCGTACCTATGGCATCGGTCAGACGCTGGAAGATTACAAAGGCACGCGGTATGAGAAATACCTGGCCAGCCGTTTCCGCGACCATCTCAACCTGCTCTTTTTCGGGATCGACAATACGCCAAACTTCGATTACGGCACAGGTTTGATGACGGACAAGGCCAGGGCAGCCCTGGCAGATGCTGCCACCCTGACCGAGACGCTGATGGGCCAGCTGACGACCGAATTCCTGGCACTGATCGACGCCAACGAAGGAAAAATGGACGAAGCCACGCGAGAAAAGGCCTGGACCCTGCTTGACAAAGTGGACGAGTTCTATGGCCTGACCGACGAAGACAAAGGCGACTATGGCCAGTGGATGTCTGGCAATTTTGAAGCCTGAGCAGAAAATGGACCGGGTTTGTTTATGCAATAATCGCCAAAAAAGGGACCGGGTCCCTTTTTCGGCGGAGGTGTGACTGATGGCTTACAATTGGCTGCTTTTCGATTTGGACGGGACACTTTTGGATTTTCACAAAGCTGAATATTTATGCATGGAAGCGACTTTAAAGTCATTTGGCTTTCGAGCGGATAATGAGGTCCTGCTGGCTTACCGGTCCATTAATGAGTCATATTGGAAGATGTTGGAACGGGGTGAGATCTCGCAGGAGGCGCTGGCCTTGGCGCGACACAGGACGCTATTTGAGCGGTTTGGATTTACAGGGGATGTCGAGGCGTTTCAGAACCATTATGAAGGGGCTCTGAGTGAAAGCAGCTATCTGTTTGATGGTGCGTACGAACTGTTGCGCCAATTGCGGGATCGTGACGGGATTCATCTGGCAATCGTGACCAATGGCTTTGCCAGGATCCAGGAGCGCCGGATCGCCCTGGCCGGTCTGGATACCCTTTTCGAGCGGATTTTCATCTCAGAACAGGTCGGCTATCGCAAGCCCCAGATCGAGTTTTTTGAGCATGTTTTCCGGGAAATCGGCGAGGGGAACGCCATGATCATCGGTGATTCACTCACGTCAGACATCAAGGGTGGCGCTGATTTTGGAATCACCACCTGCTGGTTCAATCCGGACGGGCAAAATAATCCCTTGGGTGTGCGGGTGGATCATGAGATACATGATTTGAGCGAGCTCTGGCAACTGGTGTAAACCAGGCAGAACCATAAGGCGTTCACCTCAGACTGGCCCCATCAGGGCCAGTTTTTTGCTTGGCAATTTGACAGAACAACCTTTGTGCATTAGACTATTATCGAATTCCGATATCGACATTCGATATTGAGACCCCGTCCCAATTACGAAATCCGATATCGATTTGCAATATTGAGACGGCGTCCCTTTTTCGGCAGTGAGGTGTGGTATGGCTGGTTTTGTGGCGAAGAAGTTGTTCCAGGGGTTTGTGAGTTTGCATATTTTGCATCATGCGAGTGAGGGGCCGGTGTATGGGAGCTGGCTGATTGAGGAGCTGGCGGAGCATGGGTATAAGCTGAGTCCGGGGACGTTGTATCCGATTCTGCATCATCTGGAGGCGGTAGGCCTTCTGGAACAGTATGAGGAGACGGTGTTGGGCAAGGTCCGCAAGTATTATAAGACGACGGATCTGGGGCGGGCAGAGCTGGCTGAGGCAAAGCGTTACCTGGCTGAGCTGACGGATGAGATCGATGGCGGGCGGGACCAGGCGACGGGCAGGACACGCTCATGATCGGGATGGATGCCCTGTTCTATCTGGAGGGGGTGCGCTACCAGTCGATTCTGGACATCACGAGCCTGCAGATCAACCCGGGCGTTACAGTCCTGCTTGGTGCCAGTGGCAGCGGCAAGACGACGTTTTTGAAGCTGCTCAACAAGTCGATTTCTCCGACGGGCGGATCGATCTTGTATACAGGCTCGGACTTAAAAAAGGTGCCATCCGTTGCGCACCGCCGTCAGGTGTTGATGCTGTCGCAACAGGCGGCGATGTTTCCTGGCACAATTGAAGACAATTTGGCCATCGGTTTCCAGTTCCAGGAACGAACAGCACCAGATGCGGACACGATGCAGCAGATGCTTGCAAAGGTACAGCTGAAAAAGGCGCTCATTGAGCCGGTCATAAACCTTTCGGGCGGCGAAAAGCAGCGACTGGCGCTGGCCCGGGTGTTCCTGCTCGATCCAGCGGTGTATCTGCTTGATGAGCCGTCTTCAGCGCTGGATGATGACACGGCTGATGCTGTGATCGGACTGGTGGTCGAGCAGGCACGGGCGACCGGGCGGTCGATCGTCATGGTCACCCATTCCAAAGCGGTTGCCAGCAAATTTGCCGATGAAACGGTCGTAATGAAGGATGGTCGGGTGGTTAGCAGGATGAATAACAGGGACCAGGAGGCAGGATCATGAGTGGCGCCGTTCAATTATCTGTCTGGCAGGTCGTCTTCTCGTACCTGTTCGTCCTGCTGGTCCTGGCGATTGTCAGGAAGCGCGGGATCCGGCGCGAGCGGGAGATCCTGCTGGCCTCCGTCCGGATGTCAATCCAGCTGGTACTGACCGGGTATGCGTTGACTTTCATCTTCGCAAACCCCAGCCCTTGGGTGACACTCCTGATCATCGCCACCATGGAAGGCTTTGCCATTTTCACTGTATTCAAGAAGTTCAAGGGCCAGCTGTCCGTGCGGCTGAAAAAGACGATTGCCGGTGCGATGCTGGCGGGGACTTTATCATGTATTTTCTACTTCCTGCTGGTGGTGGTGCAGATCGACCCGTGGTACGATCCGCAGTACTTCATCCCGATCGCTGGCATGCTGGTTGGAAATTCGATGACCGGCATTTCGCTCGGGGTGAAATCACTGGTCGAGGGCATGTCGCTGCAGCGGCACCTGGTCGAGGAGGCCCTGAACCTGGGCGCGACGCCACGTCTGGCCAGTCGGGAGATCGTCAATTCGACCTTTGATGCGGCGATCCTGCCGACAATCAATGCGATGCTGGGCATGGGTGTCATTTCGCTGCCGGGCATGATGACCGGCCAGATCTTGTCCGGGACCGTGCCGACAACTGCGGTCATGTATCAAATTGCGATCATGCTGGGCATTCTCGGTTCGGTGGCGCTGACCGTGATTGTGCTGCTTCATTTTGGCTACAAGACCTTTTTCAATCACGATGACCAGTTTTTCCCTGGTGGTTGCCGCAAATATTGCGAAAAATGAGGTAGCAAATGATGAAAGAACATGCCCTGAGTTGGCACACCTTCCTGAAAGATGTCTTTGTCTGTTCCCTGGGATCGTATGGCGGTCCTGAGGCACATATTGGCGTTTTCCTCGACCAGATGGTCACGAAAAAGCACTACCTCACGGAGGAGGAGCTGATTGAGCTGGTGGCTCTGTGCAGCATTTTGCCCGGTCCGACCAGCACTCAGACGATTGTGGCGATCGGACACAAAAAGGGGGGCCCTCTCCTGGGCTTCCTGACCATGCTGGTCTGGGCCCTGCCCGTCCTGGTGGTGATGACGCTGCTCTCCTTCATCTACCAGTTCCTGGCGGCCGTCCATGTGTCGAGCGAAGGCTTGCGCTTCATCGGACCGCTGGCGGTCGGTTTCATCCTCGTCGCGGCCTGGAAAATCGGGCGCAAAGTCGTGGTCGATCCCCTCACCTTGGGCCTGATGCTGTTTGGCGCCCTGACGACGTATTTTTTCCGCGAACCATGGGTTTTCCCACTGGTATTATTGGCTGGAGGTGCCGCCAGCATCGTTGCATCCCGGGAGAAAAGGCTCTGGAATCATGTCCGGCTGAATCCACCGTGGCGTTATCTGGTTGCGTTTGCGGTTTTTGCCCTCGGCGGTATCGCTCTGACGATGACCTGGGACAATCTGGTGGTGCATTTGTTCGAGAGTTTCTACCGCTATGGCTATCTGGTCTTTGGCGGCGGCCAAGTCGTTGTCCCGGTGATGTACAGTGAACTGGTCGAATTGCACCAGTACATGACCAACCAGGAATTTTTGACCGGCTATGGCCTGGTGCAAGGCTTGCCCGGACCAATGTTCAGTTTCGCGGCTTATGCCGGCGGCATGGCAGCCCGCAGTGGCGGGCCGCTGGTCCAGGTCCTCGGAGCGATCGCCGGTGGCGTAGGCATTTTCCTGCCTGGTCTGCTGCTGATCTATTTCATCTATCCAGTCTGGGAGAATCTCAAGCAGATCCGCGGCATCAAGGTGTCTTTGAAGGGGATCAATGCAGTCGCCGGAGGCATGATCGCCGTGGCAGCGGTGATTGTGATGCAAAAGAGCGGCTTTTCAATTGAAAACCTGATCGTGATGGTGCTGACGGTCGTGCTGTTGAACATCAAGAAGATCCCTGTGCCGCTGATTGTCCTGCTGGCACTGGTAGCGGGGTTTGTGATCTGAAGGTCATGCTCCCGCAATTTCTTTCAAAAACAGTTCTGTTATTTGAGGATCAAATTGGGTGCTAGCATTGCGGCGGATTTCCGCGATGGCAATATCCCGCGATAATGCTGGCCGGTAGGAACGGTCTTCAGTCATGGCATCGAAAGCATCGACAACAGCCAGGATCCGGGCCAGCAAGGGGATTTTTTCGCCAGACAGTCCCTGGGGGTAACCTGTACCGTCCCAGTGTTCGTGATGGGTCAGGATCAGATCGGATATGGGCCGCAGCTCAGGCGAGGCCTGGGCGATGCGGTAGCCGACTTCCGGGTGCTTCTTGATCTCGTCCCATTCACCGTCAGTCAGACGGCCTGGCTTGGTCAAGATCTCCCGGTCGATGCTGATTTTACCAATGTCATGCAAGGTTGAGAAAAGTTCCAGAGCAACCAGGTCGTCCTCGGACAGTCCCAAAGCCTGGCCCAGCTGCTTGGTCATGGTCGCCAGCCGGGTCGCGTGGGCCTCGGTTTCGTTGCTTTTCTCAAACAAGGTTGTCTTGATCGAGGCAATGATCGAGCTGTGCAGACTGCGTGTTTCAAGCAGTTTGCGTTTGTACATGTTGGTTTCGGCATCGTTGCGGACTTTGACAAATGATTCCACCGGGCTGTGCTTGGTTGCATACCCGAGCGAAATATCGACGAAATAAGCATCGTTATCCTGCTCACGCGAATGCTCATTGCAGGCTGCCTTAATGCGCTCGACGACCTGCCGCGCCCCTTCACTGTCTGTTTTCGGCAGCAAGATCCAGAATTCATCCCCTCCAGTGCGGGCGATGATATCGTCAGCTCGACAGCTGGATTTGAGGATTCGCGCCACATTGACCAGCAGTTTATCCCCTTCGTCATGGCCCAGGGCATCGTTGAGCAGCTTGAGGCCGTTGATGTCGCCGATGATGATGGACAACGGCAGCTGGCGCGGTGTATCGAGGCGGGCCAGTTCTTCCTGGAAAAAGGGCCGGTTATAAAGGCCCGTCAGCGAATCGTGGTAATTGAGGTATTTGACTTCGTCTTCGTGCTGTTTGCGGCTGGTGATATCGCGGCTGATGCCAATCAGACCGATAACCTGGCCATTGGCATTGTAATACGGGGTTTTCAGCGTATCAAGGCAGACCGACGTGCCATCAGGATAGGTGACGTATTCTTCGTTGGAGTGGGAACGGTGCAGGCTGAGCATTTCCTGGTCCATGCGGCGAAAGGATTCGGCAACGGTCTCATCAAACAGGTCATAGTCGTTCTTGCCGATGATCTCTTCCTCAGATTTGGCTACAAATTGCTCGAAAGACTTATTGCAGCCAAGATAGTTGCTGTCTGGGTCCTTGTAAAAAACCAGATCCGGGATGGAGTTGATCATCGCCTTGAGCAAGGCTTCTTTTTCAACATATTCATGATACAGCTGGCGATATTCGTCGCTCGAATCCGCCAGCTGGCGATTGGCTTTGGACAGTTGTAGATTGGTCTGGGCGATTTTTTGCAGGGCGGCACGAACCAGCAGGTAGATCAGCCAGGCACTGGCCAGTACGTAAAACCAGCCCTTGAACAGGCTGACCAGGATCAATGTATGCGGATCCGGAATCAGCCATTCGACGACCTTGTCCGACAGTAAAATCCACAGAGAACCGACCAGCAAATAAATCACGGAAATCCGCAGTGCTTGATTCCAGGCTGTGTGTTTCTTTTTCTTCAAAAAGCGATACATGTCAAAAAAACCTGCTAATCCTGTAAAATTTGTTTATTTCTCAGAATCAGTTTCTAAACGGCTATTAACCACTTTGAATCAGAATGATAAGACTGTCAATGGTTCGCCGAATTTGGGACGCCGTCCCAAATTCGGCATTTCTAGTTTTTCCCTTGACGATTATCACTACAGGCTATATTTCATGGTATAAAATAATTAGATTGCTTGTTTGTGGGGGGGTGTACAGGGTGGTGTCTTTGCAGTGCCCGAATTGCGGGGCGAATGTGCCGCCGGACAGTGTGCGGTGCTGCTATTGTCAGTCAGTCCTGGCGCACGCTGCGTGCCCGGTCTGCTTCGGGCCGGTTTTTCGTGGCATGAAGTATTGTCCCGACTGCGGCAGCCGGATTTCCCGGCAAGATTTGACACCGGACAGCACCTTGCACTGCCCGCGCTGCGAGTCGAAACTGCTGCCAGCTTTGATTGCCGACGTGAGAGTCGATGAATGCGACCAGTGCGGCGGGCTTTGGCTGGATCGAGTAGCTTTCCAGGAGATCTGTGAGAAATGGGATGCATCAGCATTGCCATTGGCTCGCGTCGAACTGGGCTCGGTCTGGACCGATCCTGAAAAGCGGCCATCCAACAGGAACGGGCCGCTCCAGACAGATCAGTCTGCACCAACTGGCCGGATGTATGTCCCCTGCCCGACGTGCGGCGAGCTGATGCTCAGGAAAAATTTCGCGGGTTGCTCCGGAGTGATCATCGACTGGTGCAAACCGCATGGCTACTGGTTCGACCGCGCCGAGCTGCAGAAAGTGGTTTCATTCGTCCGGTCGGGTGGCATGCAAAAGGCGCGTGAAAAGGAACGGATGCTGCTGCGGGAAGAGCAGGAACGGTTGCGGGACCTGCAGTCACAGCCCTTGCCGGGCAGTGTCGATCCCAGGGTCGATTCAGCATCAGAGCTTTTTGGTATCGATCCGGACTTTGTCGAAACCATCGCTGGAATCATCCGGAAATTGTTCGGCTAATCGTTTGCATCGAAAGATAAAAAGGCGGCGGTGCCTTCCGAAGATGGCAGCCGCCGCTTTTTAACTGGTTTCTAGACGATTGGATGATCTGGAACGGGATGAATCTTACTTCACGCCCAGCTCGCGCTTGATCCGTGCGAGGGCTTCGGGGGCCTGGCGGTTCATCCGCTCCGGATAGCCGAAGTAGGAGACGCAGGTGATCGATT
>CAZGSR010000021.1:0-50656 GCA_964528645.1 uncultured Mageeibacillus sp.
CTGCCAAATCAGGGAGTAGCGCCAGAAAAACCTGCTTTAATCAGCGGTTCCCTAGCTTCAAAAATGGTGCCTGGCACGGCTTTAGAAGCTGTGCCAGGCATTCATATGAGAATATATGCTTTGATAAGACTGGAAAACACTGAGGCTGTAGTCTTGTAAGGTTTTCAAGGATTACATTACAGATTTATCGCCCTGGCACAGATGCCGGCAAGTGGATCCGGCACGACCGCAGACCTGGCACAGATGCCGGCAAGTGGATCCGGTATGACCGCGAACCCGGCACGGCCACTTCCAACTTTCAGACGAAAAAAGAGCCGTCGCATCATTCAAACTCTATGCGACAGGTCCTTTTTCCTGGCCAACGGACCTTAATTCATCAGCTGCCTGCGGATCTAGTGGTTTAAAGGGCTGCAGGCGCCCAGCTCATACCAAATCAAGACTCCCAGAATGGCTGGATCCAAGTTGAGAGATTTTTGAAAACAGGATACAACCTGGCATAAGTTGCCTGTTTGGCCAGGTCCGGTGCGAAGCTGACTTGAGACTGGGGTTTGAGCCAGTCGTAGTCGCGGGTGTAGCCGAGGGCGTGGGCCATCATGTTGGCCAGGCCGAGCAGGCCTAGCTCGGCATAGTCCGGCCGGACGATGGTTTTGCCCAGGCAATCCGAGACCATCTGGCAGAGGGCGCTGCTGCGCGCTGCTCCACCACCGACTGAGATCAGGGACTCGATGGGGGGCAGGCTTTCATAGCAGTCCAGCATGGAAAAGACGATCCCTTCGTAGGCGGCACGGGCCAGGTGCCCGCGGGTATGATGGGCTGTGATGCCAAAATAGCCACCACTGGCATAGGGGTTGTTGAAGGGTGCCCGCTCCCCGAACAGGTAGGGATGGAAGAAGAGGCGTTCACTGCCAACCGGGATCGCATTCAACCAGGCCTCGATCTGTTCATAAGGCTCGTTGCCCAGGATTTCCTGGCGCACCCAGTCCAGGGCTGAGGTACCGCTGGAGGTGGCCATGAAGCGCAGGACATTACCTTCGGACACATGGGACAAAGCGCCGCCGCTGAGGAAGGGCTCGTTGATGGCTTTTTCGGCGATGACGGTTTCGTTGCAGATTGTGGTGCCGAGGATCGAGCAGGCGTCACCGGGTTTGACGACCCCGAGGCCAAGGGCGACTGCAGCGACATCGATGGAGCCGGCGATGACGGGGATCCCGGGCGGCAGTCCGGTTTGACTGGATGCCTGTGCAGTCGTATGGCCGATGATCGAGCATGACGGCAGGGGTTCGGGGAATTTCCCGCGTTCGTGTTCCAGGTTGAGCGCGGCAATCAGCTCGTCGACAAAGACCCGCTTGCGAACGTCCATCAGGGCAATCGAAACATCAGAAAAGTCCGAGACCAGCTCCCCGGTCAGCTTGAAATTGAGCCAGTCTTTGCAATGGACAATCTTGTGGGTCTGGGCGACCCGGTCTGGCTGGCTGGCCTTTTGCCACATCAGGATCATGGGCATCGAGCCGGGAAAGAGGGGGGTTACGAAGTTGTCACGGCACAGTTGGTCAATCGTATCATTGGCGCGGATGACCAGGGATTTGGCCCGGGTGACGTTCCAGAGAATGGCTGGACCAGCCGGTTCGCCGTCCGCTGTCACCGGCCAATAGCCGTCCCCCTGGCCAGCAACACCGATCGCCAGGACAGCTGAGATTTTATCAGGATGCCGGTCTGCAAGATCGCGCAGGACAAAACTGACTTTGTCCCAGAGTCCGGCCATGTCGATTTCCGACCAGCCGGCCTTGTGGTGGCGGACATCGACATCGCAACTGGACAGAGCAACCAATGCGCCGTCGAGGCCGATCAGACCCGCCTTGATCCGGGTGGTACCGGCATCAATGCCGAGAAAATAGCCATCCCTGGCTGTGTTAATCATGATGATTTCCTCGCATTCATGGAGATTCAGGGAAATGGGCACGCAAAAACTGTGATGCCTGTTGCAGATTGGAAAGCCAATTGTTCTCGCCAAGGTACCAGAACTCCGAGGTGAAGCGGCGCACGCCCAGTGCAAGGGCGGCCTGGATGATCCGGGTGAAGTCGACATGGCCTGTGCCATAGGGGATTTCACGGAATTTGCCTGGTACGGTTTCTTTCAAATGCAGGGCGGCCAAGTGGCCACGACCGGATGCCAGGTCAGAGAGGGCGTCATGGCCCTCGGATAGCGCTGCATTGGTCAGGTTGCCGGAATCAGGATAGACCTGCAGATAGGGCGACTGGATCCGGTCGACGTAGGCCATCGCTTTGCCGACCGTGTTCATGAAGGCTGTTTCCATGGTTTCAAAAGCCAGGATGACACCCGCCTGGCTGGCCAGGTTGACGCTTTGATGCAGGTTCTCGGCAAACCACTGCCGCGTGGAATCGTTCGATGGATCATAATAGGTATCGTATCCGGCCAGCTGGATGATCCGGATTCCCAGGTCCACCGACAGGTCGATCGCCTGGCGCATGATCCGAAGACTGCGCTGGCGTGTGCTGGCATCGGGACTGCCCAGCGGATAGGCTCGATGGCCGGAGAGGCACATCGTTTCCAGACGGATGCCAGTCTGCTCCATGTCGCGGCAGAGACGGTCCCGTTCCGGCAAAGACCAGTCTAGCCGACTCAGGCGCTGGTCTGTCTCATCGATGCTGAGTTCGATGAAATCAAATTGCGCCAAGCGGGCAGCTTCCATCATTTCGACAAACGACAATTGGGACGGCATGGCCTTTTCATAGAGTCCGAGGCGGTACCAGGGAATGACTTGCATGTGATCAGGTGTCCTTCCTTGCATCATTTCAGGCGAGCCTGTTCCAGGCTGGATTCAGCGCGTCGCGGAAGGTGCAGTAGGATTCATACTTTTTCTGATAGACGGCTGCACGGGCTGGATCTGGCAGGATCGTATCTGCCAGGTGGACCATGGCCTGGGCAGCCTGGCTATAATCTGTAAAATGACCCGTGGCGACTGCAGCAGCCATGGCAGCCCCGAGGGCGCCCAGCTCCTCGGTGGCAATGATTTCGATTGGCACTTGCAGGACGTCAGCGAACATCTGGACCCAGACTCGGGAGCGCACAGCACCGCCAGCCATTCGGATCGCCTGCGGTGGCTTGCGGGCGGCCAGTAGCTTATCAATGTGGCTGCGGTGGGAGAAGGCCACGCCTTCATAGACGGCGCGCAGGACATGGGCGTTCTGGTGATAATTGGTCAGGCCGATCAGGGCGCCTTGGGCCAGGGGATGGTCATTCGAGCCATAGAGGAAAGGCAGGAAGACGGTGTCTGATGACGCCGGATCGACGGAATCAACCAGTTGGTCGACATAGTCATACAGGCGGACGCCTTCCGGCATGGTGGCAAATTTTCCATGATGCAGCATGCGGTCGACGAACCATTCCAGATTGCCAGCCGAGGTGGCACTGCATTCTTCGATTAGATAATAACCAGGAATGGCGTAGAGGGAATTCATCGCAATCGGCCCGTGGAGAACGGGCTGGCTGGCGATGTATTCATTGATACTCCATGTCCCAGCGATGGTGCAGAGGCGCTCGGGATCGGTGATGTCCATGGCAATGGCGCAGGCGTCGATGTCGAACATACCGCCTGCCACAGGTGTACCGGCGCGAAGGCCGGTCAGCTGGGCGGCCTCTTCGCTGACCTGGCCGCAGGGGTCGCTCGACCAGCGCAAGGGTGGCAGCGCATCATGCACTTCAGGGATGCCAAGTGTTTCGAGAATGGACCGGTCATAGTCTTGGGCCAGAATGTCCATCAGGCTGGTGCCGGACATGTCACTCATCTCGGCATAGGCCTCGCCGGTCAGCCGGAAACGCAGGTAGTCCTTGATCGAGAAAATCCACTGGATCCGCTCGTAGTGCTCGGGTTCGTGGTCTTTGCGCCAGCGCAGGAGAGCCGCCTGCTGGCAGGCGATCAGCTTCTGGCAGGTTTTGGGATAGATTGCGGCTGCCGTGCCGTCGCTGGCCCAGCTTTCGGCATATTGCCAGGCCCGGTTGTCGGTGGAGACAATGCCAGGACCGGCGGGACGGCCATCCTTGCCCCAGGCGTACAAGCCTTTGCCATGGCCGGCCAGGGCGACGCCTGAAATATGATCCGGGCTGACCCCTGACTTTTCCAGGACTTCCCGGACCACAGCGATATTAGCCTGCCACAAGTCTTCCATGTCGCGTTCTGTAAAGCCCGGCTGGGGTGTGAGGACCGATGATTTTCTGGAAGCAACAGCTATTTGCTGGCCATCCAGTGCGAAGAGTGCGGCTTTGGATACCGTACCGCCATTATCAATTCCCATAACATAGTGTGTCATCGCAGTTCCTCCGCAATCTGTGTCGATCAACCTGATGGTGCAGTCTTCATAAAGATTATTGTGCGAATTGCCAGTCATTTCCATATGAAAGCATTTGGTTTTTATGAAAATATTTTGATCAAGCATCAAAAGATCCTTGATTGTCAAAAGAAAAGATGACGGTTACGCTTGGTGCAAGCAACGAATCAAGGAGAATTCCCATGAATGAATCAGATAGAAACATCGCCAAAACATCGAGGCCTGTGCGCCAGACCGCCCTGTTGCTCTTGGGTTGCTTTTTCGCGGCTTCGCTCCCCTGGGCTTTTATTCTGATCATACCAGGTGCAGCTCGCTTTTACCTCTTGCAGCCCATCCCGCTGATGTTTATCACTTACCCGGCCATCTACACCGTGGCCGGATTCCTGGCCAAAACATGGGCCATCCGCCCAGTTGTGGCCTTGCTGCTGCTTTTTTTAGCTTTTGCACTCGTCGTCAGCCAGACGATTGCCTGGGCAGCAGTCTCCTATTTTGGCTTCTACCTGGTATTTTTCCTGATTGGCTCAGGTGTCAAGGGTCTGCTGGCAACACGCAAGAGTAAACAGGCACGACCAGAATGATCCTGAGAGCTTGCTGAACCGCTTCATGGCCATCCGGGACAGGTTTCCCAGGGTGGCCATTGTCATTTTGACGGATGATGAGGAGAGTTCAATCAATTATCGTTACAACATGCATAAGAAATATTTTTTAAAAAATCAAAACATATTTGCAAAAGGGCTTAATAATTCCAAAGACGTGGTAAAAGATTTTTCGGAAAACCGAAACAGGATCGATTTTGACCTTGTGCAAACTGTTCTATGATGGCGTCATGAAAGTTTGCTTGTTGTGCAGAACCGACAAACACCGGTTAGAGGTTTGAGCAAAAAGCGAACCAAAATAATCAGGAGGATTAGAAATGAAGAGACACTGGCAAAAGATCATCACCCTGACTCTGGCTATTGCCATGATCCTGTCCCTGGCCGCTTGTGGTGGCAGCACCGCAACGACAGCAGCTCCAGCCGCAACAACGACGGCAGCAGCTGCCGGTGGCGGTGAGACCAGCGCTGCAGCCGCCGGTTTTGACTGGAAACAGCAAGACGGCAGCAAACTCCGCGTCATGTTCAACCAGCATCCTTACGCTGAAGCCATCATCCAGAAAATTCCTGATTTCACCGCTCTGACGGGCATCGAAGTTGAATACTCGCTGACTCCGGAAGAAAACTACTTTGACAAAGTCACCACCGCCCTGAACAGCAAGTCAGGCGATCCGGATATCTTCATGACCGGTGCTTACCAGGTCTGGGAATATGCCCCGGCCGGTTATGTCGAAGATCTCTCCACCTACATCAATGACGCAGGAAAAACCTCCCCGGACTATGACTTTGCCGATTTCTATCCGGGCATCGTCGGTTCCCTGCAGTGGGATCTCGTCGCCGGACACAAGACTGGTTCTGGTCCGCAGTGGGCTCTGCCGCTCGGCTTTGAAATGTATTCTCTCGCCTACAACAAGACAGTCTTTGCTGACTTGGGCCTGACTCCGCCCAAGACCATGGCAGAACTCAAAGCCCTGCTGCCGAAGCTCAAAGAGTTCAATGGCCCTGGCTCCTACGCTCTGGCCATCCGCGGCAGCCGCAACTGGGCTACCATCCATCCTGGCTACATGACCACTTATGCTTCCTATGGTGCTCAGGACTTCGTTGTCGAAGGCAACAAGCTCGTCTCCAAAGTCAATTCTCCTGAAGCCGTCGCCATGACCGATGAATGGGTCCAGATGATCAAAGACGGTGGTGCACCGTCCTGGTCAAGCTACACCTGGTACCAGGCTGGTGCCGACCTTGGCGCAGGCAAGGCCGCCATGCTCTATGATGCTGACTGCAATGGCTATTTCCAGAATGTCGAAGGCGCTTCCCAGGAAGCTGGCGACATCGCCTGGATTCCCGCTCCGCTGCCAGAAGGCAAGTCTGACATCTACTCCAACATGTGGACCTGGGCCATCGCCATGAACTCCAGCTCCAAGAACAAAGACGCAGCCTGGCTGTTCATGCAGTACTTCACCAGCAAGGAATACACCCAGTGGGCATCTGTCAACGCCAAAGTGGTCGACCCCGCCCGCAAATCCGTCTTTGAATCCGCTGAATTCCAGGCTGTTCTGGACAAAGCTGAAGGCTTCGCCGCCACCTTTGACGCCCAGATCGCCAACACCGGCATCCAGTTCACACCTCAGCCGCACTTCTTTGAAACCACAACCGAATGGGCTGCTACGCTCCAGGACATCGTTGGTGGCAAGTACAAATCCACCCAGGAAGCCATGGATGCTCTGAAGAAAAAGATGGACGAAATCGTCAGCGACGTCGAAGTCGGCTAAACAACCTTCAAGGCAGCTATCCACTCTTCTTCACTGAGGGGACAGGGGCTTCCATCCCTGTCCCCTCTTCTAACAACAGGGGGTACCAATACCGTGGCCAAAACAAAACCAGTCGCAGCGGAGGTCGCCCAGGATAACAGCTTGTACAACAAGAAACCCTGGCTGACCCGCGTCCGTCCCTACCTGATCATCGCACCATCGCTCTTGATCACCATCGGCATTCTCGTGCCATTCGTCTCCGCCATTTTCTACTCACTGACCAATTACTCATTCCGTTCGCCCAACTGGAAATTCATCGGGCTGGACAACTGGTTCAATGCCCTGACTTCGCCGGAATACTGGCATGCCATCTGGGTCACCATCCAATACGCGGCAGCAACCACGATCTCTGAGATGCTGCTAGGCCTCGGCATCGCCATCCTTCTGTCTCGTGAAACCCGCTTTACCAAGATTCTGCGCGTGGTCCTGATCTTCCCACTGATGATTGCTCCAGTCATCGCGACGCTGATCTGGCAGCTGATGACCAACAACTCCGTCGGCATCATCGAGAAATTTCTCAACTTGTTCAATATTTACAACTTCACCTGGTCCTCATCGCCTAAAACAGCCCTGTTCACAGCCGCTCTGATTGACTTCTGGGTTTATGCTCCATTTGTCATCGTCCTGATCCTGGCCGGCATCCAGTCCCTGCCCAAATCTCCGTTCGAAGCCTCGCGCATTGACGGTGGCTCGGCCTGGTTCACCTTCAAGAATTTGACCTTGCCCATGCTCAAGCCGTTCCTCTACATCGCCCTGATCTTCCGCCTGATGGCGGCGATGCAGGAATTCGCGATCATTTTCGCCCTGACCAAAGGTGGACCTGGCGATACTTTAATGAATTTATCTGTCACGGCCTACAACACCGGCTTCGCCTTCATGAAATTTGGCAAGTCGCTGCCCTACATCCTGACCCTCTGGCTGATCATCAACATCATCAGCAAACGGCTGGTTGCAAACTGGCAGAAGGTCATGAAACAAGCCAGTGGCAACAGCTAGGGGGAATGAAGCATGTTTTCAGAAAACCAGTCCTTACTCTCACGCCTGATCCAGAATCTGCTCCTGATCATCTACTCAATTTTTGCCCTGTTTCCGCTGTTCTGGATGGCTCTGATCACGTTTAAAAGCGACCTGCAGATGTTCAACACGACGTTTTTCTTCACCCCGACGCTGGAGAACTACAAGGCCGTCCTGATCGGAACCGATTACATCAAGACCTTTATCGACAACGTGATTGTCAGCGGTGGTGCCGTCCTCGTCTCGGTCCTCGCGGGTGTCCCAGCCGCATACGCGCTGGCCCGCTTCAACTTCAAATACAAGGAAGACCTGGCCTTCACGATCTTGTCGTTTAAATTTGCCCCGGAAATCCTGGTCATCCTGCCCCTGTTCATGATCTACCAGAAATTGCACCTGTATGACACCTACCTCGGCCTGATCTGGGTCTACCAGCTGATCACCATGCCGCTTCTGATCTGGGTGGTCCGTGGCTATTTCGAAGATATCTCGGTCGAAGTCGAACAAGCCGCCGAGCTTGACGGCTATCCCTGGTATTCCGTCTTCTGGAAAATCCTGCTGCCCCTGATCAAGCCCGGCCTGGTCGCCTCAGCTCTCCTGGCTTTCATCTTCGCCTGGAACAGCTTCACCTTCTCCCTGCAGTTGTCTGGCTTCAATATCCAGACCGTCACCGTGGCTTCTCTGCGCTACATCGCCTCTGACACCGTCCATTACGGCCAGATGGCAGTTGCTGCGACGATTGCCGCCCTGCCGGAAGTCATCCTGGCTCTTTTGATCCAGAAACACCTCGTCCGTGGCCTGAGCTTCGGCGCAGTCAAAGGTTAAGGAGTGTCACCATGGCAAATATCGAACTCGTCAATGTCACGAAAAGCTTTGGCAAGAAAAAAGCTTTGAATGATATCTCCATCCAAGTTCATGACAAAGAATTCTTTGTCCTCTTCGGGCCTGCAGGTGCGGGCAAGACCACCATCCTCAAGACCATCGCGGGGATCGAATTGCCGGAAAAAGGTCTGGTCAAATTTGATGGTGAAATCGTCAACCTGGTTGAACCGGCCCAGCGCAATGTCTCGATGGTCTTTGAAAACTATGCCCTGTATCCTCATATCACAGCCTACGACAACATCGCCTCGCCAATGCGCAGCCCCTTGTACAAAAAAGACGAAGATTACATCAAGGACCGGGTCATGAAAGTGGCTGCCCTGATGAAAATCGACCACCTGATGGACCGTCTTCCAGCCCGCATGAGCAATGGCCAGCGCCAGCGCGTCGCCCTCGGCCGCTGCCTGGTCCGCGAACCGAAGGTCTTCCTGATGGACGAACCTCTGGCCCATCTCGATGCCAAACTGCGCCATTTCATGCGCGCCGAGCTCAAGGAAATGCAGGCCAATTTCAACACGACAACGATCTACGTCACGCATGACTACATGGAAGCCCTGAGTCTGGGCGACCGGATCGCGGTCATCAACAATGGCCAGATCGAACAACTCGGCACCGGTGACGAAATGTACTACACCCCCGTCAATGAGTTTGTCGCCCGACTGTTCGGTGAACCTGAAATCAACATCATCGACGCTGAATTCGTTCTCGACGGTGGCAACAAAGGCGTGCGGATCTTGAACCAGATCAAGTCCTTTGCCATTCCGGAAGACGTCTATGATGCACTCGCTGCAACCGGAAAGACCCAGTTCCACATCGGTCTGAGGGCGATCGACCTCAGCTACAGCTTTGAACGTCAAACGGAACATGACATCCATGGCCAGGTCTATTCAATCGAACCGATCGGTAACAAGGCTGTTCTCAATGTCGATGTCAACGACACCATCCTGCGGACCGTTTCACCGCCCGATCTCAGTGCTGAAATGGACTCTGACATTTTTGTCTCGGTCAATATGAAAAACGCCATGTTCTTCGATGCCGAGAGTCACGAACTGGTTGTGCGCCACAATCAGGCACAGTATACGAAGGCGGTGAACTAAATGGCCAAGCTGATTTTGAAAAATGTCTTCAAGCGGTACGATGACCGCAAAAAAGGGAAGGGTGGCAAGGTAGCCGACAATTTCGCGGTCAACGATCTGACGATCACCTGCTCCGATGGCGAGTTCGTCGGCATTCTCGGGCCTTCGGGCTGCGGAAAGACCACGACTCTGCGCATGGTTGCCGGTCTCGAGGAAATTACCGCTGGCGAAATCTACATCGATGATACCCTGATCAATCACCTTCACCCCAAGGATCGCGGCATCGGTCTGGCGTTTGAGGACTATGCCCTCTATCCGCCGCTGACCGTCTACGACAACATCGCCTTTAACTTGCGCGCCAAGAAAATGAGCGAAGCGGACATCAAGAAAGAGGTCATGCGGATTGCGCCTCTGATGAAAGTCGAAGAGCTCCTGGACATGAAACCGGCAGCCCTGAGCGGTGGCCAGAAACAACGCGTCAACATCACGCGTGCCCTGGTCCGCCGGCCCAAGCTGCTGCTCCTCGACGAACCGTTGTCACATCTTGACGGCAAAATGCGCCAGATCCTGCGCACCGAGCTCAAACGTCTGCACAAAGAAGTCGGTTGCACGACGATCATCGTGACCCATGACCAGCTCGAAGCCATGTCCCTGGCGGATAAAATCTGCATCATGAAAGACGGGCTCCTGCAGCAGTTCGGCACACCGTACGAAGTCTACGATGATCCGGTCAATGTCTTTGTCGCCGGTTTCATCGGTGAACCGCCCATGAACCTGAACAAAGTCATGATCACGGAAGAAGACAACGTTTTGTATTTCTCATTCCCGGATAGCTCGGTCAAGATTGCTGTTCCGCCAAAATACACGAAAGTCCTCAAGACCGGTCTGCATGTGACTCTTGGAATCCGGCCCAATGACCTGCTGATCACAGAAGATGGTTCCCCGGTCAAAATTGCCGTTTTCGAGAACCTCGGCGATGAAAAGCGCATCGGCATCCGGATCGGCGAAGAATACCTGACCCTGATCACTTCCGATGAAACCCTTTACAAGCAGGGCGAAGTGATCCGGCTCAAAGTTCGCGAAGACAAGACCCATATCTTTGACATTGAAACCGGCGACAAGATTCGCGCCTGATTCCCTGGATGTGCCAGCGCCATTGATGTAATCCTAACCTTATGAATCAATATTTACAGGAGGAAACCACCATGTCGATTCCGAAAACCATGAAAGCCCTTGTTGCATACAGCCAGACCGAATATAAGCTGGAAACCGCATACCCGGTACCGGAGCTCGGTGAAGGCGATGTCCTGATCAAAGTCGAAGCCTGTGGCATCTGTGCCGGTGACGCCAAAGCCCACCATGGCGCGGCCATGTTCTGGGGCGACGAAGTCCAGCCGTCCTGGGTCCGCACCCCCTTCATCCCGGGCCATGAATTCTACGGCGAAGTCGTCGCCATCGGCCCCAATTTCAAGGGCGATATCGCGATCGGTGACCGCGTCGTCTCTGACCAGATCGTCCCTTGCTGGGAGTGCAAATTCTGCAAAGACGGCCACTATTGGATGTGCCAGAAACATGACATTTATGGCTTCCAGAAGGAAGTCAATGGTGGTATGGCCGAGTACATGAAGCTGCCCAAGGGCGCCCTGATCTACAAAGTCGACAAGTCCTTGCCGGTCGAAAAAGCAGCCCTGATCGAACCTTATGCTTGCTCCAAGCATGCCGTCGACCGCGGCAGCGTTAGCAATGAAGATGTCGTTGTCGTCTCCGGCGCCGGTACGCTCGGCCTGGGCATGATCACCTACCTGCGGATGAAAAATCCGAAAAAGCTCGTGGTCATGGACATGAAGGATGACCGCCTCGAACTGGCGAAAAAATTCGGCGCCGACGTCGTGATCAATCCTGGCAAGACCGATGCCGTCAAGGCTGTGATGGACATGACCGACGGCTATGGCTGCGACGTCTACATCGAAGCGACCGGTCATCCCTCCAGTGTCATCCAGGGCCTGTCCGCCATCCGCAAGCTCGGCCGCTTTGTTGAATTCTCGGTTTTCGGCGCGCCGACGACCGTCGACTGGAGCATCATCGGCGACCGCAAAGAACTCGACCTGCTCGGCGCCCACCTCAGCCCCTATTGCTTCCAGCCAGTCATCGACTGGATCACTGAAGGCAAGCTCGCCACCGAAGGCGTCGTCACCCACAAATTCTCCCTCGACGACTGGGAAAAAGCCTTTGACATGGCTGGCCGTGGTGACGGATCCCTCAAAGTCGTCCTCGTCCCCTGAACTGACAGCTCAAAAAACAATCATCAGTTGCGGTTGAAAACCGCAATATATTGACAAGCTGATCCCAGGGTACCCCCTGTTGATTAGACACCCGACATCCCCTGCCGACCGGTGCGGCGGGGGAGGTCTGGGCTGGTCTGCCCAAAAAGGGACGCCGTCCCAATTTCGGCAAAAGAAAGGAGTCTGTATGAAAATTGCGATTGGCTGTGATGAGGCAGCGTTTGCCTTGAAAGAGGCTTTGAAGAAATTCCTGGTCAGCAAGGGTCATGAGGTGGATGATTACGGGGTCTATGACGAGACGCCGGTCTTGTACCCGGACATTGCGGTCAAGGTTTGCGAGTCGATCACGAGCGGCAAGAATGAGCGCGGTGTGCTGGTCTGTGGCACGGGCATCGGCATGGCGATCACGGCCAACAAGGTGCCGGGGATCCGGGCTGCTGTCGGCCACGACCTGTTCTCGGTCCAGCGTTCACGCCGCAGCAACGACTGCCAGGTCCTGACCTTCGGCTCGCGTGTCATCGGTGAGAAGCTGGCGGTCGAGCTGCTCGATGTCTGGCTCGGCTGCGAATTCGAAGGCGGCGGCTCGGCGGAGAAGGTCGACAAGATCAACGAATACGAACACCGGTTCTACGGCAGCTGCGGCTAAAGCCTGAACCAGGAAATCTGGACCAGGGAACGGACGCTTGCCAGCAGACAGCCCGACCCACATGAATCAAACGAGGTGACTCTTATGCAGAGAATTTACAACAATCCTGATATGGTCGTCGAAGACATGCTCAAAGGCTTTTTGAAAGCCCACAGCGACATCGTCGCCCCGACCAATAATCCCCGCACCGTGAAATACAAACATGCGCCTGTTCCGGGTAAAGTCGGCGTCGTGACCGGCGGTGGCTCCGGCCACAAGCCTGCCTTCATCGGCTACGTCGGCCGCAACATGGTTGACGCCGTAGCCGTGGGCGAAGTCTTCTCCTCACCGACCGCCAAGGCCTTCTACGATGCCTGTGTCGCTGCCGACAGCGGCAAGGGCGTGGCCTGCCTGTACGGCAACTACGCCGGTGACAACATGAACGTCAAAATGTGTGTCGAGCTGGCCGCCGATGATGGCATCACAGTCAAGACCGTTGTCGCCAACGACGACGTCGCCTCCGCGCCGAAAACCGAACGCCATCGCCGCCGCGGTGTGGCCGGTGAAGTGATCATGTGGAAAGTCGGTGGCGCCAAGGCCGCCCGCGGCGGATCGCTCGACGAAGTCATCGCCGCCGCCCAGAAGGCGATCGACAACACCCGGAGCGTCGGCATCGGCCTGACCCCGTGCACGATCGCTGCCGTCGGCCACCCGAACTTCAAGATCGAAGAAGGTACGATGGAGCTGGGCATCGGCCACCACGGCGAACCCGGCATCCAGGTCACCGAACTGAAATCGGCTGACGAAATGGCCCAGATGATGCTCGACATCATCCTGCCCGACTACCCCTTTGTCGCCGGCGACGAAGTGACCGTGCTGGTCTCGGGCCTCGGTGCCACCCCAGTGATGGAGCTGTACATCCTCTACAACAAGATCGAGGAGATCCTGACCGAAAAGGGCATCAAGGTGCACCGCTCCTATGTCGGCAACTATTTCACCTCGCTGGAGATGATGGGTGCGACCCTGACGATCACCAAGATGGACGACGAACTCAAGGAACTGATCGATGACGAGGCCGACTGCATGGGCCTGAAGCAATTCAAGTACTAAGGGCAGGAGGAATTCAGAATGAGCAACAGTTTCAAAACGACAGCGGGCGGCGATATCGTCCGCAGCGTGATCAAGACGATCCAGGCCAACAAGGAATACCTGAGCGAGATCGACGGCCTGATCGGCGACGGCGACCATGGGATCAACATGAACAAGGGCTTCACGATGACCGAGGAACGCCTCGGTGCTGAAACCGACATTCCGCTGGCCAAGGCCCTGAAGACGCTCGGCCGGGTGCTGCTGATGGAGATCGGTGGCTCGATGGGCCCGCTGTACGGCACGTTCTTCATCGAAATGTCCAAGCAGTGCGATGGCAAAGACGAGATCGATGCCCAGACCTTTGCGAGCATGCTCAAGGCAGCCATCGCTGGCATCAATAGCCTGGGAAATGCCAAGGTCGGCGACAAGACCCTGATGGACACCCTGATCCCGGCGCAGGAGGCCTTCAATGTGGCGCTCGAGGATGGCAAGTCATTCACGGCCGCGCTCCAGGACCTGAAAGCTGCAGCTGAGGCCGGCAAGGAATCGACCCGCGACCTGGTGGCCAAGATCGGCCGCGCCAGCCGCCTCGGCGAACGGTCCCGCGGCGTGCTCGATGCTGGCGCCACCTCCTGTAACCTGATCCTGCAAAGCCTCTCCGATTCGATGATCAGTCTGATGGCTTGAACACACTTTTTCAGGGGGCTGGCCTGACTCGAGCAGGGGAAGGCTGCCCCCTTCCTCCTCTCAAATAGAATCCAGACAGGTATGGGTTATGACAGGACGATTATTTGCGGGAATCTTGCTGGTTTGTGATATTGATGGGACTTTACTGGATTCGAGCAACCAGCTTTCACAGGAAAACCAGATGGCCATCCGCCGGTTCATTGAGCTGGGTGGGAAATTCACCGTGGCGTCGGGCAGGACGTTGGCTGCCATGAATGCCATCCGTTCTGCAATTCCGATCAACATGCCCGTCATCTCTGTGAATGGAGCGATCATCAGCCGTCTGTACGAAAAAGACCAGACCGCAATCTGGGAAAGCCGGATGAATGATAGGACAGCATCCAGCTTGATTCTGGATCTGGCCCGGGAATTCCCTTCACTCGGCATCGAGATTTTTACGGACCGGGCGGTTTATCCGTTCCGTATCAATGAAACGGTGCGGTGGCATGGCACCAAAGAAGTCATTTTGGATGATGAATATTCCCTGGAGGACATTCCGCGTCCCTGGTGCAAAATTTGTCTGGCTGACAACAATGACGTGCTTCAGCGCGTCAATCAGTATTTGCTGGCGATCCTCGACGATGCCTGGCATCTGGCGTTCTCCGAGGAAACCTTTCTTGACATTCTCGATCGCAAGGCGTCAAAAGGAGAGGCCGTGCGCGTGCTGCAGAAGATGTTTGGTATCACGAGGTCGCAAACGGCAGTGATCGGTGACAACTTCAATGATATTTCGATGTTCGGCGAAAGCAACCTTACCTTTGCCGTGGACAATGCCTGTGACGAACTGAAGCGTCTGGCGCAATTTGTCGTAGCCAGCAACAACAAAAATGGTGTGGCTGAAGCCATCGCTGTGCTTGAAAGCCGGCTGGCTTTAGTCTGAGGTCCGGACAGCTCCTCTGGTCTTGAAATCCTTGCAGGATTCACCGGTCATTTCCTTGAAGACCTTGCTGAAGTAGTAAGGATTCTCAAAACCAACCATTTCTGCGACTTCATAGATTTTCATATTGGTTTCGGACAGCAGCTTTTTCGCCTTTTCAATCCGGTAATTGGCCAGCCAGTTGGAAAAATTGACGCCCGTTTCCTGGCGGAACAATAGACTGAGGTAGCATTTGCTGATCCCGACATAATCGGCGGCTTCGGTCAATGAGATCGGATTCTGGTAATTGTGCTTGATGAATTTGATACAGCGGGTAATGCCGTAGGAATATTTTTCTGCTTTTTCTGCAGTGTCTCCAACATTGATCTGAGTATATAGATCGAGGACATATTTTCGGACCTCTTCGAATTTGGCCAGCCGGTCGAAATTCCGGTAACTGAACCGTTCATCATTGAGGGTCGTCGCATTGGTCAGTTTGCGTTCGGAGACGATCATTTTAGCCAGACTGATTGCGTCATTAAATACCTCGCGCACATAGTCGAACGTGTTGGCTTCCTTGAGCGCATCGAACACGGTGTCAATGTGTTCGAGGACCGGTTCAATGTCATGCAGGGCAATGCTTTTGCGGATGAAATCTGTATCGAGGGCGGGGCAGATCTGCACGGGAGATGGCACAACAGGGCCGGCCAGACGGACTGAATTGATGGGCTCAAAATAACAGGACAGCCAGGCGGATTTGGCTTGGTTTACGAGTGTGGGGAGCTGGTTCATGTTCCGGCTTGACTGGCTGATGCCCATGCTCAATTGCACGTTAAGGAACTGCTCAATGTTGCGCTTGAGACTTTGAAATCCTTCGGACAGAATGGAATCGGACTCGGCATCTTCACAGGGTAGATTCACTAAGAAGTAGGTGTTACTGACAGTTTGCAGGAGCGTGTGGTTCCAGCCTTTGCGACCGAGCAGATTGGCAGACAGATTGTCCATGGCCTGATGAAACTGGCTGCTTTCGATATCCTGGCTGGAATCAGCCTGCTTCTCGACATTCAGGCAGGCGACGACAAAGCAAGGCAAGTCAAACAACGGGTCTCTTTGTTCCAGATAAGCTGGCAATGTGTCCTGGTTCAATTCACCTTCGAGGATTTTGCGCAGGAACCGTGCTCGTTGCGCATTGGACACGACAGGTGTTTTTTCGTCTGGCTGGAGTGGCTGAGCAGGCTCCAGCTGACGTTCTTCGGCCAGCTGCTCAGCCAGTTGGCTGAGGGAAGCGAGCAATTTCTGTTCCGTCAGCTCTGTTTTCAAAATGTAATCCGAAGCACCCAGGTTGATGGCTTTCCTGGCGAAATCAAAGTCGTCGTAATGGCTGAGAATCAGGGTCTTGAACATGCAGTGCTCGGACTTCAGCTGACGGATGACGTCCAGTCCGTCCATGATCGGCATCTTGATATCAGTGACCAGAATATCCGGATTGAGCTTATGGAAAAGCTCAACCGCATCTTTGCCATTGACGGCCTCGCCGACTATGGTGAATCCATTAGCTTCCCAGTCGATGGTTGTTTTCAAACCGATCCGGACGACCAGTTCATCATCTGCGATTAAAACCTTGATCATGTATTACCTCAGTTCTCTTGTTTGGGCTGGTAGGGTAAACGGATCATGACCGTTGTGCCTTGGCCGACCTGGCTGGTGATCGACAATCCGTAGGCTTTGCCATAATGCAGCTGGATACGGTTATGGATGTTCGACATGCCGATCCCGTTGAATTTGTCAGCAGGATTGTTTTCGAGATCAGCGATGCGGTCTGCTTCGATGCCAATTCCATTGTCCTGGATTGAAATTACCAGATCATGGCCTTCCCGGAGCGATTGGATGGTAATCAGGCCTGTATGTGAGATGTCTTCAAAGCCATGGATGATCGCATTTTCCACGATCGGCTGGAGCATGAAATGCAGGACTTTGCAGCGGAGCGTATCAGGATCCAGGTCAAAATGAGCTTCAAACGTATCACCATAGCGGTATTTCTGGACCACAATGTAATGATTCAGGCTTTTGATTTCATCTTCCAGCAGGACGACGGCCTTTTTTACCGAAATGTTGTATTTGAGCAGGTTGATCAGGGCGGTGGTCAGTTCGCCGATGTTATTGGCGTTCTGGATTGCGGCCAGCCATTTGATCGAGTCCAGGGTGTTGTATAAGAAATGCGGATTAATCTGCGCCTGGAGGATCTCGAACTCCAGGTCGCTTTTCTGCTTTTGTTCATCCAGCTGCTGCTTGAGCAATAAATCGATTTGGGCGACCATGGCATTAAATGAGTGGCCAAGATGGCCAAATTCATCTTTGCGCCGAGTATGGATCCGGACCGTCAGGTCACCGCGTTCGACCGCCTGGAATTTTTCATACATGACTTTGATAGGCTGGGTAAATATTTTCGAAATGTAATAGGACGACAGCAGAGCAATCAGGATGTAGAGCAGGATGATCAGGGCGAGGCTCATCTCAATCGAGTTGATTTGCTGGCGGATGTCGATCAGCGGAATCAGCCGGACCATGCGCCAGGAGGGTGTGGCAATATCGCTGGACGAGACGATCATGTCGCGGCCGAATACTTTCCGCTCAATCAAGGTCTGGTTGCTTTTGAGCAGATCGGGATTTTCAACCAGGATCGGATCGAGAATGGTGTTATAGGGGTAGGTGAAAATCGTATTGCCGCTGCGGTCGACCAACAGCACCCATTCATGGTTCTGGATCGCGGCGTCGGTCAGGACTTCGCGCAACAGGACATAATCGATATCGATGACCAGGACAGCCAGGCTATATTCGTCGTTGTAATTGTACATGGGCCGCACATAGGAAATGGCCGAAAATGTATAACCGGTCGCCAAGGTCAGGGCCTGCAGCCCTGTGTACGTTTCGCCGGGATTGAGCACTTGGGCGCTGTACAGATCGCGCAAGCGGCTGGTCTGCGAGGCGTCGATTGCGGCGTTGCTGGTGAAAAACTCGCCCTTGGACGTCACGATATGAATCCCGTTGATGACTTCGAGAATATTGGCGGTGTTTTCGAGGGTCGCGATGTGATGGACTTCGCCATCGTTGCCGAAAACCTGGAAATCGGCGGCAGCGGCGTCGACTTCGGCTGCAATGTTGGGATTGGCCGCGATCATGGTGGCCGCCCCCTCGATCTGCTCGAGCATGAAACGGACATTTTCAGTCACGTTGTCCTGGTTGTTGATGATGTTGCGGACCTCATTCTCGAAAAACGACCGGTAGAAGAGCAGATAGACCGCCAGGCTGATCGCAATGAACAACACGAGAATCATCGAGAAAATATAACTGAAGATTTTCTGATGAATCGTCATGCGACTTAGCCCTTTCCTTTGTGAAATAACACCAAACAAACACAGGTAAAGACAAAATAGCATAGCTAAATTGACGTTTCAATTAAAAAAATATAATAAAAACAAATTTAAGAAAATTGAAAGATTTTTCAGTTTCGATGGCCGCCGGTGGAGTAGAACATGACCTTTTCGCGGGTGGCTTGTTCGCGGGGGATGATGGTGGCGATTTCGCCGCCGTAGAGGACGAGGATGCGGTCGCACAGGCCGACGATTTCGTCGATGTCGGAGGAGACAAGGATGATGGAGACGTCGCGGCGCAGCATTTCATTGAGGATGTTGTAGAGGTCCACTTTCGAAGCGACGTCAATGCCACGAGTGGGTTCGTCGAGGATCAGGATGTCGGAGCGGGAGTAGATCCACTTGGCCAGGAGGACTTTTTGCTGGTTGCCGCCGGATAGTTCGGCGATGCGACTGAAGATCGAGCGGGTGCGGATCAGGAGCTTCTGGACAAATTTATGTGCCGTCTGGCTCTCCTTGGTGCGGTTGATCACGGGTGTCGCCTCGGCCAGGGCGAAATCGGGCGAGGTGATGTTGAAGGGGATCGAGGCACGCGGGAAAAGGCCTTCCAGGTAGCGGTCCTCGCTGACATAACCGATGCCATGGTTGATCGCGTCGGCCGGGGAACGGAACTGGACCGGTCTGCCGTTCAGGAAGAGTTTCATGCTGTCTGGCCGCATGGCACCGTAAATGCATTTGGCGATCATGGTCCGGCCGGAGCCGACCAGGCCGGTGATGCCGAGGATTTCGCGCTGGTGCAAGCTGAACTGGATGTTTTTCAGGACACTTTGGAAAGAGAGGTTTTCAACCCGAAGCACTTCTTCGCCGGGTGCGATTTTGAGTTTCGGGTATCGCTCACGAAAGGACAGTCCACTCATTTCGTGGACGATCTGCGTCGCATCGAGATCATGGACATTGCCGGAGTACGTCACTTTGCCGTCGCGCAGGATGGTGAGCTCATCGCCGATCTGGCGCAGTTCGTTCATCCGGTGTGTGACATAGAGGACTGCGGCACCGCTTTGCTGGAATTCGCGGATCATGCCGAACAGGATCGCAACCTCGCGATCGGTCAGGGCCGCGGTTGGTTCGTCAAAAATGATGACTTTGGCCCCGGCGACATAGGCCTTGGCAATCTCGACCAGATGGCACTCGGCAACGTTGAGCTGGCCGACGCGCTTGTGTGAAGGAATAGCAAATCCGAGCCGTGCCAGCAGCCGGTCTGTATCGGCGTAGAGCCTGGCCCAGTCGATGGGCCGAAGACCGCCGGCTTGCCTGGGCAATCGATCGACAAAGATATTCTCGGCGACGGTCAGGTTGTGGAAGAGGTTGGCGTTCTGGTAGGCCGTGGCAATGCCGAGCGCCTTGGCATCGGCCGGGGTATTGAACTGGACGAGTTGGCCTTCGAACAAGATCTGGCCACCGCAGGCCTTGAGGTTGCCGGCGATCGCGTGGATCAGGGACGATTTACCCGAGCCGTTTTCACCCATCAGGATGTGGACATGGCCGGGGATCAGGGACAGGCAGATGTTGTCGAGGCAGAAGGTGTCCGAAACCTCAACACAGAGGTTTCTCAGCTCCAGTCGCGCGGGCGTTGGCAGGGTTGGCTGTATCTCGTTCATCGCCGCAAATCACCTGTTCGTCCAGTCTGGTTGTAGGCAGTGAACGAGGCATAGAGGGTGATGTTGCTCTCGAACAGCTGGCGCTTGTATTCATCCGGCACGGCCGGGTGAGTCACTACGGCTGTCGCGCTGGAAAGTGGCCCGACTTGCGAGAATGAGATCTGGTTGAACACGGATGGTGTGCCGACAAAAATCCGCTCCTGCGACATTTGCATCATGGCCTGGAACACTTCCAGCTGGATCGGGTATTTGATTGTAAAACCGCGCTGCAGATGGATGCCATCGACCTCGATGAATGCTTTGGCGACATAATATTGGTGCAGACCGTGGATCGTCAGCGGTCCATTGAGCGACTGGGTTAGTGAATCGAGGTCGCCACCGGGGACAATCACCCGGGCGGAAGGGTGCGAAGCCAGCTCGCTGGCGATCGCCAGGTCGTTGGTCAGGACGACCAGGTTCTTCTTGCGCTGCAGGCGGCGCGCGATGGCCAGATTGGTCTTGCCCGGGGACAGGAGCAGGGTGTCGCCGTCGTTGATCAGGTAGATCGCAATCTCGCTGATCTCGTTGCGTTGCTCCCGTTCGGCATCCCCCTCGCTGCCAGAGGGCAAGGCGTCGAGGTTGTCTTCGCCGCTGAGGATCGCGCCGCCGTGGGTGCGGATCAGGAAGCCTTCTTCATCGAGGGCCTCCAGGTCCCGCCGGATGGTGACCTCGGATACACCAAGCATCCGGCTGATTTCCGCCACGCTGGCCTTTTTCTTTTCCAGAACATAGCTGCGGATGATTCTCAGGCGTTCAGCAGCAAACATGTTGGCTCCAGTCTGTAGAAGTTGAGGGGGTTGTCCTCTATTATAACGACTTCCATTTGGCAAGCAATCACAATCAAGCGAATATAAACGAAAATAATTTGCACTAGTTTATTGTGTATATGCACTAAAAATGGGTGATTATATTTGTCTATATTTAAGATATTGCTAGTTGTACTGACATGTTGTATAGTCAAATTACACCAAACGAAAGCAAACGAAAGTCGGAAACAAAAGTTTGCGATCGGAAAGTGCCAAATGGTTCCAAACCAGATTTGGAAATTTCAAGGAGGAAAACATGAAAAGGTCCAACAAGCTCATCGCCCTGTTCCTGGTCCTCACGCTCGGTGTTGCTGTGATCGCTGCCGGCTGTGATGCCACTGCCACGACCGCCGCTCCAGCAGCCACCACCGCTGCCGCTGGTGCTGAGACCACTGCTGCTGCTTCCGGAGAAACCCTCAAAGTCGGAATCGCCATGCCGACGAAATCCTCCGCCCGCTGGATCGCTGACGGCGACAACATGGTCAAGGTTTTCCAGGAACTCGGATATGAAACCGACCTGCAGTACGCTGAAGACGTGGTTGAAAACCAGGTGTCCCAGCTTGAGAACATGATCACCACCGGTGCCGACGCCCTCGTCATCGCCGCCATCGACGGTGAAGCGCTCGGCCAGGTCCTGACCAAGGCCAACGAAGCCGGTATCCCGGTTGTCGCCTACGACCGCCTGATTCGCGGCAGTGAATTCGTCAGCTACTATGCCACGTTTGACAACTTCAAAGTCGGTGTCCAGCAGGCCACCACACTCGTCAAGGGTCTCAAGCTCGACGCTGGTGAAAAGGGCCCCTTCAACATCGAATTGTTCGCCGGTTCTCCGGACGACAACAACGCCTATTTCTTCTTTGATGGCGCCATGTCCGTGCTGCAGCCCTACATCGATTCCGGTGTCCTCGTCGTCAAGAGCGGCCAGACCGAATTCGACCAGGTTGCCACCCTGCGCTGGGACGGTGCGACCGCCCAGGCCCGCATGGACAACATCCTGACCTCAAATTATTCCAAAGACGTCACGGTCGACGCCGTCCTGTCCCCTTATGACGGTATCTCGATCGGCATCATCTCTGCCCTGAAGAGTGCCGGCTACTTTGGCTCCGGCAAGCGCCCGCTGGTCTCCGGCCAGGATGCCGAAGCGCCCTCCGTCAAATCGATCATCGCCAATGAACAGTACTCCACGATTTTCAAAGATACCCGTGAACTGGCCAAAAAAGCTGCTTCCATGGTCGATGCTGTCCTCAAAGGCACCGAACCGGAAGTTAACGACACAAAGACCTATGACAACGGCGTGAAAGTGGTTCCTTCCTACCTGCTCGAACCAGTCGCAGTTGACATCACCAATTACCAGGCCGCCCTGATTGATTCGGGTTACTACACCGAAGCCGATCTCAAGTAAGACAAGCTACCGACTCCTCGTGTGAAGTGGCGGCGGGATGACCCGCCGCCACCTGTCGGTATAAAAAGGAGTGGTTCCCTGATGGCCAAGACAGTCCTCGAAATGCGCCATATCACCAAGACCTTTCCCGGGGTCAAGGCTTTGAGCGATGTTTCGTTTGAAATCAAAAGCGATGAAATCCATGCCCTGGTCGGCGAAAACGGCGCCGGCAAATCGACCCTGATGAAAGTCCTCTCTGGTGTCTATCCCCATGGCACCTATGAAGGCCAAATCCTCTACGATGGCGAAGAATGCCAGTTCCGCGACATCAAGCAGAGTGAGGAGAAGGGGATCGTCATCATTCACCAGGAGCTGGCACTGGTCCCGTATCTCTCGATCGCCGAGAACATTTTCCTCGGTAATGAAACCGCCCGCGGCGGTGTGATCAACTGGAACACGACGATCGCCAAAACCCGCCAGCTCTTGCAGACGGTCGGCCTTGACGAAAATCCCAATACGCTGATCAAAGACATCGGCGTCGGCAAGCAGCAGCTGGTCGAGATCGCCAAAGCTCTGTCCAAGGACGTCAAAGTCCTGATCCTGGACGAACCGACCGCAGCCCTCAATGAAACAGACAGCGACAACTTGTTGAAATTGCTGCTCGAACTCAGAAAGCAGGGGATTTCATCGGTTTTGATCTCGCATAAATTGAACGAAGTCGTCAAGGTCGCCAATGTGATCACGATCATCCGTGATGGTGCGGTCATCGAAACCCTCGATGTCCAGAAGGACGACATCAGCGAAGACCGGATCATCCGCGGCATGGTTGGCCGCGACATGACCCACCGTTTTCCGGCCCGCACGCCCAAGATCGGCGAAGTCATTTTTGAGGTCCAGGACTGGACGGCCTATCACCCCTTGAACGAAGAGCGCAAGATCAGTGACCAGGTTGCAATCAAGGTCCGTGCCGGCGAAATCGTTGGAATCGCTGGCCTGATGGGCGCTGGCCGAACCGAGCTGGCGATGGGCATATTCGGCCATTCTTATGGCAAGCGCATCACAGGCAAAGTGTTCAAGAATGGCAAGGCGATTGACACGTCGAGTGTCGACAAAGCTATCAAGCACGGCATTGCCTATGTTTCGGAAGACCGCAAGAACTATGGGCTGGTCCTGGCCAATGACATCAAGTTCAATGTCACCCTGGCCAACCTCGACGATGTCTCCAAAGGCGGCGTGCTCGATGACAACAAGGAGATCAGCGTCGCCCATGAATATTGCAAACGCTTTGCGATCAAGACCCCGGGCATTTTCCAGAAAACGGTCAACTTGTCCGGTGGCAACCAGCAGAAGGTTGTCCTGTCGAAATGGATCTTTTCCCAGCCGGATGTCCTGATCCTCGACGAGCCGACCCGGGGGATCGACGTCGGAGCCAAATACGAGATCTATGGTATCATCAATGAGTTGGCGGCAGCCGGCAAAGCAGTCATTTTCATCTCGTCAGAAATGCCGGAAATCCTTGGCATGTGCGACCGGATCTATGTCATGGACGAGGGTCGCATGTGTGCCGAACTGAGTCGTGAGGAAGCCTCACAGGAAATCATCATGAAAGCTATTTTGAGCAGTCGTGGGAGGGCAAGCTAATGGAACAAGTCCAGAAGCTGATCAAGCAAAACCTGAAACAGTATGCCATGTTTGTGGCCCTGTTCGTTATTATCGTTTTTTTCCAGATCATGACCAAGGGCGTGCTCCTGCAGCCGCAGAATGTCACCAACCTGATCCTGCAGAACTCCTATGTTCTCGTCCTTTCAATGGGCATGATGTTCGTTATCATCACCGGCTACGTCGACCTGTCGGTCGGCTCCGTCGTCGCTATCATCGGTGCGATCGCCGGCTACATGACCGTCCAGCTGAAAATCAGCGCCGTGCCGACCATCCTGGCGGTCCTGGTTGCGGGCGTCCTGATCGGAATGTTCCATGGCGTGTTCATCGCTTATGTGCGCATCCCGCCGTTCATCGTCACCCTGGCCGGCATGCTCTTGTTCCGCGGCCTGACCATGGTCATCCTCAACGGCCGCACCATGGCCCCGTTCCCGAAGCTCTATGAAAACATCTCCAATGGCTACATCCCTGATTTCTTCGGTGGTGCGGGTCTCAACATCCTGACACTGGTCGTGACGGCTGTCCTGATTCTCGTGGTCGCTTTCGGCATCATCCAGAAACGGGCCCAGCTCAAGAAATACGACATCAAGCAGACCGGATGGGCGTTTGACATTGCCAAGATTGTCATCGCTTCCCTGCTGATCGGTTTCGTTGGCTACTCCCTGTCCGCCTACAAAGGCGTGCCCAATGTCCTGATCCTAATCGGTCTCCTCTTCGTCGTCTACAATTTCATCGCTGAACGCACCGTCCTCGGCCGCCGCGTCTATGCGATCGGCGGCAATGAAAAGGCCGCCCGCCTGTCCGGGATCAAGACCCGCTGGATGATGTTCGTGGTGTTCGTCAACATGGGCTTTATGGCCGCGATTGCCGGCATCGTCTTCTCTGCCCGCCTCAATGCCGCTACACCTAAGGCTGGCAATGGCTTCGAGCTCGACGCCATCGCCGCCTGTTTCATCGGCGGCGCCTCCGCCTCTGGTGGCGTTGGTACCGTCATGGGTGCGATCATTGGCGCCCTCGTCATGGGCGTCATCAACAACGGCATGTCCATCCTCGGTATCGGTATCGACTGGCAGCAAGCCATCAAAGGCCTCGTCCTCCTCGGTGCCGTCGCCTTCGACGTCCTCACCAAACAGCAAAGCGACTAATAAGGGACCCGGTCCGTTATGCGGCAAATATGCAGTTGAGTGCATAAAATTGCTTAGTGTCAGTTGTCTCGAGCTACGTACATGCACATTACTGCATATTTTTCCAAACTGCCGAATTTGGGACGCCGTCCCAAATTCGGCAGAGTTTGCTATACTTGTCTCATCAAGCTGAAGATATAGGGCATTTCTGGATGAGCTGGGGGGACAGGACAAGATGATCATTCATTCCGATGAACCAAAATATGAGATGGTCAAGCAGCATGTGGTGAATTTGCTGACGCAAGGGGTCGTGGGATTTGGCGAGAAGCTGCCGTCCGAGCATAGCTTGATGGAGCAGTTCAATGTCAGCCGCAATACGATCCGCCAGGCCTTTGCCGAGCTGACCAGCCTCGGTCTGATTTACAAGGAGCAGGGCCGGGGCACGTTTAGCAAGTATGTGCCGAAAAACCGCAACGAGAAGCGGATCGTCGCCGTGATGACAACCTACATTTCGGACTACATTTTCCCAGATATTATTTTCGGCATCGAGGAAGTCCTGTCCGCTGAGGGTTACTCGATGCTCCTGTCGAACACGAATAACAACAAGGAAAAGGAGACGCAGTTTCTGCGCAACATCATCGCCCATGATGTCTGTGGCCTGATCATCGAACCGACACGCAGCGCACTGGCCAATATCAACCAGCCGCTGTTTGATGAAATGCGCGAAAAGGGGATCCAGATCGTTTTCATCAATGCCGCTTATCCCGATATCCCGGGTGCCAGCGTTCTCCTGGATGATGAACGCGGCGGTTACATCGCCACCGAATACCTGCTCCAGCTGGGGCATAAGCGGATCGCAGGAATTTTCAAAAAAGACGATATCCAGGGCCTCAAGCGGCGCGAAGGGTATCTCAAAGCACTTAACCAGTACCAGGTCGAAGCAGATCCATCCATGCTCCTGGAATATGAAACGACCAATCAGACTCTGCAACCCTATCTGCTGGCCAAAACCCTCCTGCGCCAACCCAGTCGCCCGACCGCCTTTTTCTGCTACAACGACCAGATTGCCAGCATGGTGATCACCGCCGCGCGGGATTGCGGACTGCACGTGCCCCAGGACCTCTCCGTCGTCGGATTCGATGACTCGCAGAAAGCCATCACCTCGGACATCAAGCTGACCTCAGTCGTGCATCCGAAGATCGAAATGGGCCGCCGTGCTGCGGCCTTCATGGTCGATATGCTCGACAATGGCCAAGACAACCCCCAGATCCTGTACCGCCCCGAACTCGTCGTTCGCGAATCCTGTAAAAATATCTAGAAAAATTCAGCCAAAGGATTGAAATTTCGCGGGACAACTTGTACCATCAAGTTATAGTACAAGATACTGCTGCACATTTAATCAACGCCCGGAACCCAATTAATAAATGGAGGATTTCCCAATGAGCACGCTGAAAAAATACGCCTTCTGGTTTGTCGTCGGCAGCCAGGACCTGTACGGCAAAAAGACCCTCGACCAGGTCGCCGAACATGCCCAGATCATGGTGGATGGCTTCAACGCCGACCCGGCCATCCCCTGCACGGTGGTTTTCAAACCAGTCGTGCGCAATTCCAACGAAATCTTTGACGTCATCCAGGCAGCCAACCAGGACGCCGACTGCGCCGGCATCATCACCTGGATGCATACCTTTTCGCCGTCAAAAATGTGGATCCGCGGCCTCAAGGCGTTGCAAAAGCCGCTCCTGCACGTCAACACCCAGTTCAACCGCGACATCCCCTGGGACCAGATCGACATGGATTTCATGAACCTCAACCAGTCGGCCCATGGCGACCGCGAGCACGGCTTCATCCTGACCCGCATGCGCATTCCGCAGAAAGCGATCGCCGGCTATTGGGAAGACGGCAAATTCCGTGCCCGGATGGCGACCTGGATGCGTGCTGCTGTTGGTGCCTATGAAAGCCGCCGCCTGCGTGTCCTGAGGATCAGTGACAACATGCGCGAGGTCGCCGTCACCGAGGGCGACAAAGTCGAAGCCCATATCCAGTTCGGCTGGCAGGTCGACCACTACGGTGTCCAGGACATCATCGCCAAGGTCGAGCAGGTCACCGAGGCAGAAATCGACGCCCAGATGGCGGAATACACTGAGCTGTACGATCTGGCAACCGATGACCTGGCCGCTGTCCGCTACCAGGCCAAGGAAGAAGTTGCGATCAAAAAATTCCTCGAAAATGGCCAATTCGGTGCTTTCCACACCAATTTCCAGGACCTGCAGTCCTTAAAGCAGCTGCCCGGACTCGCCAGCCAGGACCTGATGCGGCAGGGCTATGGTTTTGCCGGTGAAGGCGACTGGAAAACCGCCGCCATGGTCCGGATCATGAAGCTGATGGCCGCCGACCAGACCGCCGGCACCTCGTTCATGGAAGACTATACCTACCACATGGAGCCTGACAACGGCATGAACATGGGCGCGCACATGCTTGAGGTCTGCCCGACTCTGGCCAGTGAAAAAGCTAAGATCAAGGTCGTGCCGCTCGGTATTGGCGACCGCCAGCCGCCGGCTCGCCTGACCTTCAAGGCAGCCCCTGGCCCGGCCATCCTGGCCTCCCTGATCGACATGGGCGACCGCTTCCGCCTGATCGTCAACGACGTCGTCTGCCAGGAACAGGTCCATGACATGCCCAATCTGCCGGTAGCAGCCGTGCTCTGGAAACCGCTACCTGATCTGGAAACGTCTGCTGAAGCTTGGATGTATGCCGGTGGTGCCCACCACTCCGTGCTCTCCTACAGTCTGACTGTCGAAGAGATGCGCGACTGGGCCGAGATCATGCAGCTCGAATTCATCCACATCGGTGCCCGCACCAACATCAACGAGCTGCGCAAAGAACTGACCTGGAACGACATCATCTGGAAATTGAAATAAAAGGCAGCGCTAGCAGACAGTTCCACAAGCATGAATCAAACGGCCCGGCCTGCCCAGTGCAGCCGGGCCGGATTTTTACCTGACAGGGGAGGATACCATCATGGATACAGCAACCATTCGCCAGGCCATCGCGTCCGGGCAGACAAGCATCGGGATCGAGCTGGGCTCGACCCGGATCAAGAGCGTCCTGACCGGCCCGGACCTGATGCCAGTCGCTTCCGGCAGTTTCGACTGGGAGAACAGCCAGGTCGATGGGATCTGGAGCTACAGTCTGGATGACGTCTGGCATGGCATGCAAAGCAGCTTTGCCGCGCTGGCAGCCGATGTCAAGTCGCGCTACGATCTGGACCTGACCACAACGGGCGCGATCGGCATCAGCGGCATGATGCACGGCTATCTGGCCTTTGACCAGGAAAACCAGATGCTGGTTCCATTCCGCACCTGGCGCAACACGATCACCGGCCCGGCCAGTGAGGAGTTGACCGGGCTGTTCAAATACCCGATCCCGCAGCGCTGGAGCATCGCCCATCTTTACCAGTCCATCCTCAATGACGAGGATCATGTCGGCCGGATCGCTTACCTGACGACTTTGGCGGGCTATGTCCACTGGCAGCTGACTGGCGAAAAAGTCATGGGCGTCGGTGAAGCGTCCGGGATGTTCCCGATCGACTTGGCGACCCGGTCGTTCAATGCTGAAATGACCAGTCAGTTCGATGCCCTTGTTGCAGATCGTGGCTATTCCTGGCAGCTGCTGGATATTTTGCCACGTGTCCGGGTGGCAGGGGACAAGGCCGGCATCCTGACCGCGGCGGGCGCCCATCTGCTCGATCCATCCGGCAAACTCATTGCCGGCATTCCGTTCTGTCCGCCGGAGGGTGACGCCGGAACGGGCATGATCGCGACCAACAGCATCGCCCCGCGCACCGGCAATGTCTCCGCCGGGACATCGGTTTTTGCCATGATCGTGCTCGAAAAAGAGCTGTCGCGTGCTTACGCCGAAATCGACCAGGTCACGACCCCGGATGGCAATCTGGTGGCGATGGTCCATTCCAACAACTGTTCCTCGGACTATGATGCCTGGATCGGTTTGTTCGCTGAAGCCGTCCAGGCGCTCGGCTTTGCCGTCAGCAAGCCCCAGCTTTATGACACTTTGCTTGGCTTGGCTCTCAAGGGCGATCCGGACTGCGGCGGTTTGCTGGCCTACGGATATCTATCGGGCGAACACATCACGGATTTCGAGGAGGGGCGGCCGCTTTTTGTCCGTTCGGCCGGTAACGCCTTCAACCTGAGCAATTTCATGCGTGTCCATCTGTCGACGGCACTGGGAGCGCTCCATACCGGGCTTGGCATTCTGCTCGAAAAGGAAGAGGTCCAGGTCGATGAAATCAAAGGCCATGGCGGTTTTTTCAAGACCAGAGAAGTGGGCCAGCGGATCATGGCCGCGGCCACTGGCGTGCCCGTGTCCGTGCTGGAAACAGCCGGCGAAGGTGGCGCCTGGGGTATTGCGCTTCTGGCGGCTTTCGCCGTAATGAATGAACAGGGTCTGAGCCTGGCAGAATTCCTGGACCAGCGGGTATTTGCTGGTCAGGCTGGTGCAATTCTGGAACCGCAAACAAAAGAGGTTGCAGGATTCAAGGACTTTATGGCACGCTATCATCAGGGCCTTGCGATCGAGCGGGCCGCAGTGGAATCACTGCATTGATTCAAGAAAAATCGGGATCGAGGGAATGAACATGAAACTGGAACAACTGATCGAAGACGTCCTCAAGGCGAACCTGGACTTGCCGCGTCACAATCTGGTGACCTTTACCTGGGGCAATGTCAGTGGCATCGACCGCGAATCCGGCCTGGTCGTGATCAAGCCAAGCGGTGTGCCTTACGAAGAAATGGGAGCACGCCACATGGTCATTCTGGACCTGGATGGCAATGTCAAACAGGGCACCTACAAGCCGTCGAGCGATACGCCGACCCATTTGGAACTCTACCGTCGCTACCCCGAGATCGGCGGCATCGTCCACACCCATTCGCGCTGGGCGACCACCTGGGCCCAGGCTTATCTCGACCTGCCGGCCTTTGGCACGACCCATGCCGACTATTTCTACGGTGACGTGCCCTGCACCCGCCATTTGAGCGAGGCCGAAATTGCCGAAGATTATGAACTCAATACCGGCAAGGTCATTATCGAGACCTTTGAGCAGCGCGGCCTGAGCCCGGCGGCCGTGCCCGGCGTCCTCGTCGCCAGCCATGGCCCTTTCGCCTGGGGCAAAAATGCCGCCGATGCCGTGCACAATGCTGTTGTGCTCGAGGAATGCTCAATGATGGGCCTCAACGCCCGGATCCTGCGCCCCGAACTCGGCCGTGTCGACCAGCACCTGCTCGACAAGCACTACCTGAGAAAGCACGGCAGCAACGCGTACTATGGCCAGGGCAAGTGATGGAGGAGAAAATCATGAGCATCAAAATCGAATCCTTCGGTACAACCAAATCCGGCACACCCGTTGAAAAGCTGATTCTGACCAATGCACGCGGCCTGAGCTGCCATCTGATCTCCTATGGCGCGGCGATCCAGGCCCTGTTTGTTCCCGGCCCAGATGGTACGGTCGTCGACGTGGTCCTCGGCTATGACACGTTGACCGGATATGAAAACCCGGACAATCCATTCCATGGTTCGACCGTCGGCCGCAATGCCAACCGCATCGGCGGTCCGTCCTTTGATCTCAACGGCAAGCATTATGAGCTTTTTGCCAACGATGGGACGAACAATCTGCACAGCCTGCCGGATACCTTCCAGGCTAAGGTCTGGGCTTATGAGATCCTCAGCGATGGCGACGAACCGGCCGTGCGTTTGTCCTATCACAGTCCGGACGGTGAATCCGGCTACCCGGGCAATCTGGACTGCTCCGTGACCTACACGCTGACAGCAGACCAGGGCGTCGATATTGCCTATGATGCCGTGGCGGACCAGGACACGATCATCAACCTGACCAATCATTCCTATTTCAACATCACGGGCCACAATAGCGGCACCGTCCTGACTCACGAGCTGCAGCTGATGGCGGATGCCTATACACCGGTCAACGAAATGCTGCTGCCAGATGGTCGTCTGCAGGATGTCACCGGTACGGCGTTCGATTTTCGCACCGCCAAGCCAGTCGGCCAGGACATCCAGGCCGATGACCAGCAGTTGCGCTATGGACAGGGCTACGACCACAACTTCGTCCTCGCTGCGGACCTGCGCAAGACTGACCTGCGCCCGTGTGCCGTGGTCAGGGATCCAGCCAGTGGCCGGACCATGACGGTCCAGACGACCTCACCCGGTGTCCAGCTCTATACCGGCAATTACCTCGACGGCATTGGCAAAGGCGGTGCTGTCTACACTGCCAACTGCGGCCTGTGCCTCGAAACCCAGTTTTTCCCGGATGCGATCCACCAGCCGCATTTCCCCAGCCCGGTCTACAAGGCGGGCGAGCGGTTTGTCCACCGGACGGTTTACCAGTTCAGCTAACAGACAAATGGAGCTTGTCTAGGTTCGTAAAAAGCGGCCTGGCCTTTACTGTGGCCAAGCCGCTTTTTTGTGCAAGAGGAGTTTATGCTCGCGATCTAGCATTTCCAGTCGATTTTCGCCGGGCTGGGCTCGTTTGTCACAGCACGGGCCCGTAACGCATTTTCCATTTGTCCGCAGGCTGCGGCGGCACACCGCTCGATTTCTCCCCACGGGGCTCCAGTCCCGAGCTGGTCATAGGCGACTGCCAGTGCGCCATACAAGGCCAGACCGATGCAATGCCTGGCTGAATGGATCGTTGATGCACTCTGGCCGATCGCCCTGGCGGCTGCCTGCGAGACAGGATTTCCCTCTGCTTCACGAGCTGCCTCATGACAGGCGAGAATCGCTTGTCTTGCCAGCGGGAGCTTGATGGTCCCCGAAAGCCATGCCCGGGCATCCGTCAGAGCCCTTTGCGGACGCCGGTCGTCCTGGCAATACTTGTTCCACAGCGGCAAAATTACTTGTTCGGAATAATCAACCGCCCAGTTCCCCAATGTGGCCTTGCTTTGCGTTTCAATCAACTTCATCAGCGACTGGATGTAGGGCGCTTGCCAATCACTGAGCATTTTTTTGGCATAAGGCATTTCGTCTGACCTCTCAGCAGCCCTTTTTCAGCCCAGGGCGATGGCTTCGGCGCCGATGGTTCCTTTCAGGCTATCGAGATAGTCAGCCGACTGGAGATAAGTGAGGGCTTCGCGGGCCTTGCGCAGCTGCGAATCGTAGTGGAATTCGCTGATGACGGAGGCATTGATGGGATTGGCGATGAAATCCTCCAGATTGGCGATTTTTTTAGCCATCAGGTTGATCTCGATCTGCTGTTTGTTTATCAGGCGCTGGGCATACCAGTCACTGCCGAGGACGGATTCCTTTGTAAACAAGTTGCGAACGGCAGCATCATTCAAGGATTGCCCTTCATAGCTGCCGTAAGCCATGATGTGGAGCAGAGCCCGGATCGGCGGGATGGCTTCTTCGACGCTGTTGTCCTCGAAATAGTCCAGGGCGGCCTTTTTGTGGCCGTTGGCGATGTTAAGGACCCCGTCGACAAAGTCCTGCAGGTTCTGCAGCTCAGGTCTCAGGATGTCTTCGCTGAAAATGGCCTGCGGCTCGTCAAAGAGCTTGCCCAGGTATTTGTAGCAGAAGACGTCGGTCATGCGGTAGCCGAGGCGGCTGGCCGGGACATGGACACCGTCGTGCTCGAAGTCCTCGACTTTTTCGAGGGCGCCTTCCGCAATCAGGTGGGCCGGATTGCGTTCGGACTCCTTGAGACGGGCCCAGATTTCAGGCACCATGATCGAGATGTCATGATCGACTCGCAGGTTGGCGCCGATATGGCCGGCTGGGGTTGAGAAGGCATTGTATCCGCCGAGGATGTAGGACAAAAGCGCACTGTTGAGGTCATAGACCGGCAGCAACATATTGAACGGTCCCTTGGTCAAGGCGCCTTCGGAACCGGCGCCCGTCGTCGAGGGCGACTTGCCGGTCAGGCTGCTGATGTAGTCCATGAAAAGCTCAGGCAGTTCCTGGTAGTGGATCGGGTTATAGACAGCCAGCGGCAGGATCTTCTTGCCTTTTTCCATACTGGGCGGGTTGTTGCGGCGTCCGGGCAGGACGGCATTGACCGGATGATAGACCGGCTGGTCTTTCGGGATCCGCCGGTTGAAGCGCTCGCTGATATCGGCCAGGTACATCGTGACCGGTTCGGTGAAATCGGAGCGGCGTTCGAGGTAGCGCGGGTTTTTGCTGGGCTTGCCATCGACCAGGCGCGGCTCGGACGACACGACGCAATAATCGCTGTCGCTCTTGAGGAAAGCCTCGATGTGCTTCTGGACCGGCTCGGTATAGGCGACAAAACCCATTGCATCTTCCTTGATCGCCTCGACATCGGCCTTGGTCAACGGCTGGTAATTGGTTGCAAACAGATTATCCGAGGACAGGTCCTCCTCAGCCTGTTTGTCATAGCCTTTGATCACTGCGTCATCGGGCCGCTGGAAGAAACGGTATTCACAGTTGGCTGTGAATTTGACGCTTTCGTTCGTGTAGTTGGGATTGAGGTGCTTGAGCTGGCGGCTCGGCACGAGCACCGACGCTGTGATGTCGTCTTCCATGTGGATTTTTTCACAGGGCATGTAATCGACCCGCAGTTTGAAAATGCGCCAGGATCCATCCGGAGCGTAACCCACGCGCAGATAGCCCGAGCGGATGGTGCGGTTGTCGAATTTCAGCTCGTGGCCGGGCTTCCCATCGATGTAGTCGACGGTGAAATGCTTGCGCCAGTCATTGCCCCACGAGATCTGGTAAAAGCGCTTGATCATGAAGACGAGGGATTTGACGTCGTTGGGGATCGATTCCAGGAAAGCATTGAATTCGTCGGTATAGGCCGTGGAGGGGGTCAGCAGCTTGATGACCGAGCCCAGGGTTCGGTCCAGGGAAAGAATCGTGCGCGAAGGTGTGTTGCGGTTCGGATTTTCCTTCCAGCGGTGGCTGTAGTCGTAATTGAGGATGACTTCCACCTGGTCGAAGGCCTTGTTCAGGTCGTCAACGTAATATGAGCCGTAGATGATCGAGTTGCTGATCGACTTGGAGATTTCCGACTTGCCGCCTCCGGAGACCGTGCAGGGTTTGTGGCAGAAGGTGCCCTCAGCCTCGGTGCCGACCAGTTTCCAGATCGGAGCTTCCGGGTGGCGCTCGATGTGGAACCGGTCGCCGTTGGGCAGGACATAGAAATGGTCGGGCAGCAGCTTCAGGGTGCAGGTCGCACCGTTGTACTGCCATTTGATCTCGGTTTTGTACAGGTCGACTTTGATGTTTTCCGGCAGATAGAGGATCCGGTTGTCATGCTTGTCGATCCCGTAATGGTTTTCCTGCAGGTCCATCAGGTCGCCATACTGTTCGATGACGTCATCAAAGAAGTAGCCCTTGACCGAGCCGTCTTCCTCGGCATTGTAGTTGAATCCGAGGTTCTTGCACTGGTAGGCGATCGTGCCCCCAGCATGCTCTTCTTCGACATTGCCATAGAGATTGGCGGCGTAGCTGATCTGGGTTTTGATTTCCTTTTTCGAATACCCGTAGTAGTTGTCGGCGATCAGGGTGACAGCTACGCCGCTGCTGTCACGGCAGGTCAGCTTGAAGGGCTGGCCGTCGTTGTAGAGCTCCGTGTCGTCGTGGTAGCACATGCCGTCCCGGCGCTGGCGTTCGGTTGCCTGGTCAAAATGGGGCAGGCCGAGGTCGATCTTGCGCATTTTGGTCAGGTGCGGTGCCAGCAGGATAAAACCGGTATGACCGGACCAGGCGTCGACATCGAGGCCGGCATCATGGCGATGGTTGCCTGGTGCGCCGAAATTGCCGAAAATCGATTCGATGAAGTCGAGGTTGGAGACGAAACTGCCGGGCGCCATGAAGAGGACTTCCATGCTGCGTTCTGGCAGGACCCCGGGAACTTTGGGTGAGACGATCGGCTTGGTCAGGAGCGAGACAAAGGTTTTGGCTGTTTGCACCTGGTTGGCCGTGAAGGGCAGGCCCATCAGCTCATCCGGCGGCTGGATGGCAGCCTGGTACAGGCGGACAAAGGTTTCCTGGGGCACGGCCTTTTTGTCGGATGGAATAGCCAGCGGACCTTCGACCACATGGAAAGAGCCAGCCGTCGTGCGCCGGTCGCTTTTCGGATTGTTCAGGATGCCCTGCTTGATCCGGTAGCTGTTGACATAGCCATTGCTGAACGTGTTACCATCCGCCGGCAGTGACAGTTCGCGCGCCATGCCGTAATGGTCGAGCGTCAGGGATTCCTCGATCACCCGGGGCACAGCTGAGCTCTTCTGGAAATAGCCGCTGAAAAAATCGTTGATCCGGCGATAAATGCCCGATGCTGCCAGATCCACCTTGCGGTTCTTTTCCTTGTAGTCTTTGATGATGTCTTCGAACAGGTCGATATAATAGGTGTTGTCCGTTGTGCCTTGATCTTTGGCACGGTAGATCGGCAGACCCATCGCGGCCAGTTTGAAATTGATGTAATTGATCCGGTCTTCGCGTGTCGTACCAGGATTGATATCCTTGTAGTCCATGCCGATTTTCTTTTTCATCGTCAACATAAAAATACCTCTTGTGTCTTTGCAGTTTCCTGTTGGAGATGACAGCTCAAAGGCTGACAAAATCAAGCGAGACGCTTGATATGGGTCGTTTAAATGTATCGTATCCCGCGATGGTCGTAAACCATATTTCCGCCCATAAAACAGATGGGTTGAAAAATGTGCAGATTTCGAATCAACCAATCACCAAAATGAACGCGACCAGCGACAGGATGATGTGGATCGAGAGTGTGCCCAGCACAAATTGGCGGTGCTCGGCGCGCTTCTCTTGCATGAGAATCGGGATGACGAATGGGGGAGGGAGGAGGAACAAGGTCATCAGAGCCGTCTCGAACTGTGGCTCGAGGTGCAAAAGATCCCGGATCAGGACTTTGTTGATCAGGGAGGCCAGGGCAAACAGGACGAGGATCCGGACCAAGGCTGCCAGCAAAGGTGCCTTCAAGGTCTCGCGGCCCAAGTGGAGTTCAAATCCGATCGCGATCGTGATCAGGGGGACGGTCAGGTTACCCAGCAGCTGGACCGTAGTTGCCACCATCTGGCCGCCGCGCGTCGTCTCGAGCAGGGTGCCAAGTCCGGTCAGGCTGGCCAGGATACCGAGCAAAATCGCCAGGATGACCGGCGAGAGCAGGAAAGAGCGGATGAGCTGCCAGCCGCCGGTGCGATTGCCGTTCTGGCGGCTGATGTAAGTCACCAGGACGAAAAAGACAAAAGTGACCTGACCCAAGTCGACAATCGCCAGACGATAAACCTCGCTCTGGCCAAAGACCGCGAGATAGAGGGCGTAGCCGATCATGCCGGTTTCAAAGCCGGTGAACAAAGCCGGCGCAAAAGGATTGTCAATTTTCAGGAGGCGCACCGCTAGGATTGCAACACCAAGCAAGATCAGGCAAGTCATGAAGACCGTGGCCACGATGGCCAGGTAGGACTGGCTGAACGCCGTGGTGGCAAAAGCCTGGAACAACAGGGCAGGCAGGCCGATCGACAGGACCATCTGCTTGAGCTGGTCCACTGTTTCGGGCCTTAGAAAACGCGTCTGGCGCAACACCATGCCCAGGCCGATCAGCAGGATAATGGGCAAGACTTGGAGCAAAAGGGTGAGTGGATCTGTCATGGGCGAGCCTCCTGAAGGGTCTTCATTTCATGTCAAAACCAGTATAGCATTTGTCGACCCTGCACAAGATGACGCGCCATCTTCCAATCAATTGTCAATTGTTGAAACAGGGCCAGGCTGCTATAATAATTGCATTACTAAATTTACTAAATATTCTTTGCCCGGTGTTTTTGCCAGAACGAGGCAGGAGGGCTCATGGTCAGAATCAAGGATATTGCTCAATTAGCCCAGGTATCCGATGCAGCGGCTTCGCGCGTGCTCAATGGCGATGCCAAATTTTCCGTGTCGGAGCCGACCCGGCAGCGGATTCTCGCTGCCGCTGCCGAACTGGGTTACAAGCCGAGCCGGCAGCGCAAGGTCAAGGATCAGGAATCCGGCCAGCGGTTTCAGATTGGACTTTTGATGAGCGTTTCGCAAGTGGATGAGGTCAACGATCCGTATTATCTTTCCATCCGCCTGGGGATTGAAAAGCAGTGCCAGGCTTTGGGACTTGATCTGAAAACGACCTTGCGCATAGACAAACACCTCTCCTCAGATGATTTTGCAGACCTGGATGGCCTGATCGTGGTTGGTTCGATTGACCAGCGCCCCTTGCGCCAGATTTATGCCCAGAATGACAATCTGGTATTTGTCCATAACTTGCACCATCACGATCCCGATTACGATGCAGTCTGGTCCGACCTGGAGATGGCGACGGAACAGTGCCTGGACGAGCTCGTTGCCCTGGGCCATCGATCGATCGGCTACATCGGTGGTCCTGACTCGGTCCAGAACATCATCACCCGGGAGACTCAGAACTTTCGCGATATCCGGGAAATGACGTTCGAACGCAAGCTCAAAGAGCTGGGGATCTACCAGCCAGAACAAGTCTATATCGGCAATTGGTCAGCCGCAGAAGGCCATCGGATGGCCACAGAGGCTGTGGCCAAAGGAACGTTGCCGACCGCTTTCCTGATCGGCAGCGATCCACTGAGCATGGGGGCTCTACGCGCCTTCCGCGAAGCAGGGATCCGTGTGCCGGAGGACCTTTCGATCATCAGTTTTGACGATATCGAGGCCGCCGCCTACATGTCCCCTCCCTTGTCGACCGTCCGGATGTTCACCGAGGAGATTGGCCGCCAGGCTGTCTTGACCATGCACGATCGTCTGCTGGGCCGCGATGTGGTGGTTAACACCGTCATCCCCTGCCGACTGGTCAAACGGCAAAGCCATGGCCAGGCCAGGATTGTATAGGAACTTATTTTGAGCGCTTGTCCTCTGTCGCAGCTCAATGACAAATAAAATCAGGAGTAAGAAAACCATGATCCAACCATCCAGCATTCTTTACGATTCCCAAAGCCGAGTCTTCAACCTCCAGGGCGATCGCTCGAGCTACCTGATCCAGATTCTGCGCGACGGCTATCTCGTGCATTTGCACTGGGGTGGCCAGGTCCGTGCCTATCACGGTGGTGCTGCGGTGCGCCACGCCGACCGGGCTTTTTCGCCCAATCCCTACGCCGAGGACCGCACCTTTTCTCTCGACACCATTCCGCAGGAGTACCCGGCTTATGGCCACACGGACTTCCGCGCTCCGGCGATCCAGCTCGAATGGCCGGATGGTTCCCGCATCACTGACTTCCGCTATGCCAGCCACCGGATTTTTGCCGGAAAACCGGTCCTGGCCGGGCTGCCGGCGACCTATGTCGAGGCTGATTCCGAGGCCCAAACGCTGGAGATCACGCTGTGCGATACCCTGTATCCGGTCGCGGTGGTCTTGAGCTATACGGTTTTTCGCGGTACGGACATCCTAGCTCGTTCGGTCCGGATCGTCAATGATAGCGCTGTGACCGTGCGGATTCTCAAAGTCGCCAGCCTGAATGTCGATTTCCGCGACGACCAGTTCGAGCTGCTGCATCTGTCTGGTACATGGGGTCGCGAGCGCCAAGTCATCCGCAAAAAAATCGATGCCGGTGTCTATGCGGTGGAAAGCCGCCGCGGTGCCAGCAGCCACCAGCACAATCCCTTTGTCGCCCTGCTTCGTCCGGGTGCGACCGAAACCGCAGGTGAAGTCTATGCCATCAATCTGGTCTATTCCGGTAATTTCCTAGCCCAGATCGAAGTCGATGGCTTCTACTCGACCCGCCTCAACATCGGAATCAATCCCTTTGAATTCACCTGGGCCTTGAATCCCGGAGAATCCTTCCAGACACCGGAAGCGGTCATGGCTTATTCGCCGGCTGGACTGGGAGACTTGTCCCGCAGCCTGCACCGCCTCTATCGCCGCCGCCTCTGCCGGGGACCGCACCGCGACCTGGAACGGCCGATCCTGATCAACAACTGGGAAGCGACGTATTTCGATTTCGACGACGAAACAATCACCGGTATCGCCCAGAGTGCCAGCCCGCTTGGTATCGAGCTGCTGGTCCTGGATGATGGCTGGTTTGGTAAGCGCAATGACGATCATTCCTCGCTGGGCGATTGGACAGTCAACCGGGAAAAATTGCCCCAGGGGCTCGAGGGTCTGGCGGCCAAAGTCAAGGGTCTGGGCATGAAATTCGGCCTCTGGGTCGAGCCGGAAATGGTCTCGCCCGACAGCGACCTGTACCGTTCTCACCCGGACTGGTGTCTCCATGTGCCAGGCCGCAACCGTTCTGAATCGAGAAACCAGCTGGTGCTGGATTATTCCCGGACCGAGGTGCAGGACTACATCATCGGCGAAATGAGTGCGATCCTCGACAATCCCTCGATCAGCTACATCAAGTGGGACATGAACCGAAACATGACCGAGGTTGGCTCTGCCGCCCTGCCTGCCGGCCAGCAAAAGGAAGTGTCCCACCGCTACATCCTCGGCCTCTACCGGGTCCTCGAGACCATCGTTACCCGCTACCCGCATGTCTTATTTGAAAGCTGCTCGGGTGGTGGCGGTCGTTTTGACCCTGGCATGCTCTCCTACATGCCGCAAACCTGGACCAGCGACAACACCGATGCCGTCGCACGCCTGCGCATCCAGCAGGGCACGTCCCTGGCCTACCCGGCGATCAGCATGGGCTCCCATGTCTCGGCCGTGCCCAACCACCAGGTCCACCGCAGCACCAGCCTTGCCATGCGCGGCCATGTCGCAATGGCCGGTAATCTCGGCTACGAGCTCGACCTGCGCCAGCTGACGACAGCGGAAAAGGCCGAGATGACTGAGCAGATTGCCTTTTACAAGCGGATCCGGCCGATCGTCCAGTTTGGCGACTTGTACCGATTGAAAGATGCCTTTGCCGGCAATGAAACCGCCTGGCAGTATGTGTCGGAGGACGGCCTGGAAGTGGTTGCTTTCTACTATCGTGTGCTCGGCCAGGCCCAGGACCCCTTTGTTGCCCTGCGTCTGCAGGGCCTCGACCCAGCTGCCTCCTACCAGACGGATGACGGTGCGGTTTACGGTGGTGATGAACTGATGGCCATCGGCCTGCCCGTACCCGTTCTGGTCGGCGATTTCCAGAGCTGGGCTGTGCATCTGACGCGAGTGGGGAGCTTCTGACGAAAACCGGCCCTGAATCACACAATCAGGGCCGGTTTTTCGCGTTCCAGCCAAATGTAACCCCTTTTTCAATCAAAAAGGGTATAATGAAGACAAGTAATATCCGCTGTTTCGTGAGTAGAAAGGGGTTGCCTGATATGCCTGCCGACCTGACTGCACTGAAAAGCACATTGTCCTGGGCCATACCGGTGCCGGACAGGACCGAGATTCCGGACTCATTCAAGAGTGAGTATGACCTGCATTTTAAAGCCGATGAAGCGCCCTATATTTTATACAATCCTATCCAGGACCATTTGCGGTCTTTGAGTGATGAGAAATTGATCTGCCTCGTTCCAGACCGGCTGGTCATTCTGGCGGCGAACCATTCGCCTTTTATCTGTAAATTCAGCGATGTCGTCTATTTCCGCCAGGAAGAGGAACTGCTTGCGTACAGCCTGACCATCCTCACTCAGACCGATGAGGTCCGGATTGATTACAATGCAGCCTGTGCGGATCTGTTTGAGCCTGTCATCAGCCATTTGCGCATCCGTGGCGAAACCGCCAAAACTGGCCATGCCGAGTGGCAACGCCTTTCAGAGCTGGCCCGCCAGGATCTCAAGTTTACCAATTACGCCCGTCAGGTATTGCGTGACAGCGGTAACTTGGCGGACTTGGTCTACCAGCCGGAGCTGGTTGTCGATAACCAGACCATCGTGGATACCAGTTTGCTCCTGCTGACCGAAACCGAACTCTGCTGGGTCTGCAATGAACGCAAGGAATGGATTAATGAGCCCGTATACGGAGGTGTTTTCAGCATTGCTGGCCGCGCTGCCATATCAGGACATGAGATCATTTCAGCAGCAGACAATGGCCTGTACCAGTTGATCATCACCTTGCTCGGTAACTATCACTGGCGGATCCCTTTCACGGCAGACCGCCGGGAAGCAATCGAAAAATTGCTCCAGTCGTTGTAAACCGCGCAAAAAAGTACCAAGAATCAAAAAATTACAATAGGCTTTGCACTTGCCGGGGGGTAACCTTGAAATCAAGGTTATCCCTTTTGATTTAAGGAGATTGTATGAACGGCAAGGAACGAATTCTCAAAACTCTCCGGCATGAGCCGGTCGACCGTCCCGCCTGGGTGCCTTTTGCAGGCGTGCATGCTGGTTCACTGATCGGCAAGAACGCCACTGAAATGCTCTCCGACGGACAGAACCTGTTCGATGGCCTGATGCAGGTCCATAAACTCTACCAGCCTGATGGCATGCCGGTGGTTTTCGACCTACAGGTCGAAGCCGAAATCCTGGGCTGCGAGTTGCACTGGGCCGAGTTCGCCCCTCCCTCTGTCAAGACGCACCCGCTGGCCGATACCCAGGACATGCTCTGTGACTGCAAACAGCCTTCTGCTGACAAAGGTCGCCTGCCGATGATCCTCGATGTCATGAAGAAGGTCAAGTCAGCCGTCGGTGACGACACTGCCCTCTATGGCCTGATCTGCGGCCCGTTCACCCTGGCCTCCCATTTGCGCGGCAATGAGCTGTTCATGGACCTGATCCTCGAGGAGGATTATGTTCAGGAATTGATGACCTTCACTACGCAGACGGCGCTCAAGATGATCGACTTGTACGCGGATGCTGGCATGGATGTCATCGCCGTTGTCGACCCACTGGTCTCACAGATCTCGCCGGATCATTTCACCACCGCCTGCCACACCGCTTTCAAGACCATTTTTGATTATGTCCGGGCCAAAGGCCTGGCCTCGAGCTTCTTTGTCTGTGGCAATGCCACCCGCCAGCTCGAAGTCATGTGTGAAACGGCCCCCGACTCGATCTCGATCGACGAAAATGTCGACATGGCCTCAGCCAAGGCAATCACCGACCGTTACAACATCGCCATCGGCGGCAACATCCCGCTGACCACGCTGATGCTGCACGGCACCCAGCAGGAAAATATGAAATACGTCGTCAACATGCTGGACACCCTGTCCCACGACAACCTGATCATCGCCCCCGGTTGCGACATGCCCTACCATGTGCCGGCGATGAATGCGATCGGCGCTGCCCAAGCCGTCCGCGAGACCGATGTCACCCGCGAAATGGTCAAGAACTACGAAGCGCCCAAGCTCGACATCGAGGTGACGCTGCCGGATTACGAAAACCTTAAGAAACCCCTCGTCGAGGTTTTCACTCTGGATTCGGCGACCTGTGCCGCCTGTACCTACATGATGGAAGCGATGAATGTCGCTGGTACCCATTACGGCGCAAAGATCGACCTGGTCGAATACAAGTTCACAGAAAAGGTCAACATCGCCCGTTGCATCAAGATGGGTGTGACCAACCTGCCTTGTGTCTATGTCAATGGCCAGCTGAAATGGTCTTCGATCATCCCAAGCCGCGAAGAGCTGTTCGGATATATTGACAGCCTCCTGGGCTAAGCCATGACCACGATCTACCTGATCACTGGATTCCTGGGTGCCGGCAAGACGACGTTCCTCAAGGAGCGTCTCTTGCATGCACCGGTCCGCACCGGTGTGCTGGTCAATGATTTCGGCAAGGTCAATTTCGACGGCCTCCAGATCAAGCGCCAGGGTATGGACCTGATCGAATTGTCCAATGGTTCGATCTTCTGCAGCTGCCTCAAGGACAATTTCATCGAGGGCCTGGTCGAGCTGGTCGAACGCTCGCTCGACGAGGTCTATATTGAAAGTTCCGGCCTGGCCGATCCGTCGGACATGGGCAAGGTCCTCGACAGTGTCCGGCTGCGCCTGACACGAGGGGATTTTGCTTTTGGCGGGGCGATCTGCCTGGTCGATGCCTTGTTTTTCCCCAAGGTCCTGCCCAAAATGGTCGCGGTCGAGCGCCAGCTGCGCCACAGCCATCTGATCGTGATCAACAAATGTGACCTGGTGACCCTGGAACAGCTGACGGATGTGGAGGCCACCATTGCCGGGATCAACCCGCAGGCAAAAATCCTGCGCACGACCTATGGCCAGCTCGATTGGGACAACCTCAAACCTGAAGTGTTTGCCATTGCTGATCAGGAGACTACCAACAAGATCGAGACTCGCAACAAGAACGTGGTCCTGCAGCTGATTTATGAACCGGATGAAGCCGATTTCAGAGCCTTCCTCAGTGCCATCGGCAGCCACTTTTTCCGGGTCAAGGGCCTCATCCGCGTGGGCGGCCAGGTGCAAAAAGTCGATCAGGTCAACAACCAGATCCAGATTGAACCCTATCCCCTGGAAACGGGTGAAAATCCTCCTGCCGCCCTGCAGGAGATCAACCGCCTGGTCTGCCTGACCTCCCAGGGCCTCGAGAGCATTTCCCACCTGGCCCGGATGGCCGACCACTACTTGCCCGGCCATTTCAAACTCGAAATGTAAAAAACTCAATCTTACCACGCATGAAGATCACGTATCAAACAGGAAGAGGTGTACCATGGAAGAATTGATGAAAAGAATGTCAGAATCCCTGCAAAAAGGCAAAGCCAAGGACGTCAAGGCGATGGTCCAGGAAGCGATTGATGGCGGCTATTCCGCACAGAAGATCCTCAATGAGGGGCTCCTGTCCGGCATGGAGGTCATCGGTGCCAAGTTCAAAGCGAATGAGATCTATGTCCCGGATGTCCTGATTGCGGCTCGCGCCATGAAAGCCGGCACCGACCTGCTGCGTCCGCTGCTGGTCAGCGAAGGGGTCGAAGCGATTGGTACTGTCATCATCGGCACGGTCAAGGGCGACTTGCATGACATCGGCAAGAACCTGGTCACGATGATGATGGAAGGCAAAGGCCTGGAAGTCATCGATCTGGGCACCGATGTGCCGGCAGAAAAATTCATCGAAACCGCCATTGAGAAGAAGGCCAAAATCATTGCCTGCTCTGCCTTGCTGACCACGACCATGGGTGAGATGAAGTCGATCGTCGATGCCGCAGTCCAGGCAGGGATCCGCGACCAGGTCACGATCATGGTCGGCGGTGCTCCTGTAACCGACAATTTTGCCAAGTCCATCGGAGCCGACATTTACCAGCCAGATGCCGCTACTGCCGCCGAAGCCGCCGCCAGTGTCGCCCTGGGCAAATCGGCCTGACGCACACCAACGACGGAAAAAGTTGACGAAAAACCCTCTCTGGCATCTAAGTCCGGGAGGGTTTTTTTACAAAGGTGATCTGCACTGTGGGTTTAAGACGGCTGACGCCAGGACCGGGGTTATTCTTCCGGGAACATCATGGCATCGATGTAGGCGTCATTGAAGCGGCGGTCGCCGGACAGTTCGATGTAGCGTACCTGATGGCGGATCTGGTCGGCCTGCTGGCGTTTTTTGTCATTCAGGAGGCACAGGCTGGCGCCGAGGCCGGAACTGTTACCAACCGAGCGGATCCGGCCATAGAGGCTTTCCGGCAGCAGGCCGATCCGGATGGCTTGCTCGATGTTGAGGAAATTGCCAAACCCGCCAGCGAGATCCAGGCGCTCGATGTCCTGGAAAGTCAAACCGGCTTCTGCCAGCAACACCTCCAGCCCGGCAGCGATGGCTGCCTTGGCATTCTGCAACTCGCGAACATCCTTTTGCGACAAGAAAACGGCAGGCGCTTTTGTCCAGTTTCCATTCTCATCTGAGCCGTCCGGTTCGGACAAGGCCAGCATTTTCTGCGGGCCGATTTTGCCCAGCCGTCTGAGCATGGTGTCCGAGACGGTGCCGTCCAGCTCGTCCGGATCGAGCAGCCGGCCGGTTTCATCGATCACGCCTGCATCGAGCAATGTGGCAACCAGGGCAACCAGACCGGATCCGCAGATCCCTTTGATCTGGCCGCTGATCGAAGAAAGCCGCAATTCGCCATCCTCGAGGCTGGCCTGGTCGATCGCCCCGGCAAAGGCAGGCATGCCGCAGTCGATGTTGGCTCCTTCAAACGCGGGACCGGCTGCTGTTGCGCAGGCCAGGATGCCAGTGGGTCCCGCCAGGATCAGCTCGCCATTGGTTCCGATGTCCAAGAGAACGCGGTTGCTGGTCCTGGTCGATGGATGGGTCTTCGTCACGGCATCATCCAGGCCGCAGGCCAGGATACCGGCGGTCAGGTCAGCCCCGACATAGCTGGCAATCGAGGGCAGCAAGACCGCAAGGGTGTGCGGTGCCAGATGGATGCCGATTGCTCCGGCGGTCAGGATCTGGCCCCTGAGGCTGACCGGAACAAAAGGCGCAACTGCGATCCGGGCCGGGTTGAGACCCATGAGCAGATGCATGATGGTGGTATTGCCAGCCAAGGTCATCACCAGGATGTCCGATGTCTGCACCGGCAAGATGGCTTGTCCGTCGGTTCCGGACGCATGGCTGAACGTCTGGATGTTCACCTTTTTTATGAGTTCGTCTGCCATATTGCAGATTAAATCAGCCAGCACGTGCTGCAGCCGCCCGGCATGGTCGGCCGAGTTCCTGGCATATTCGATCCGGCTGATCACATCGGCCCCGTAGGTTTTCTGTGGGTTCATCCGGGACAGGTGGGCCAGGCGCCGGCCTGTGTTCAGGTCAAACAGGTAGGCTGCCACGGTCGTGGTGCCCAGGTCATAGGCACAGCCCAGAGTCGGCGTCGCTTCATTTTCGACAAAACGGACCACTTCCTGGGTGTCGGTGCGGAAATCGAAGTGGATCGGCGTCTGGCCGGATGCGATACGCTGATGCAAATCGTTGAGCAGCTGGAAAGGGACTTTTGAGCCGGTCGCCCGCTCAAACCGGCTGTCATCAGATTCCGGATCGGCAAGTGTGGCAGGGGTCAGGACCACTTTCCCGCGGCAAACCAGCGGATCGAGCACGGTATCTGGCAATAGGGCGCTCTCGGCAAATTGGACTGCGTGCTGCTGGGGCAGGTGGACTTCCAGTGGCTGGTCCAGATCCAGGCCGAGCGTCTGCCAGAGCTGCTCATCAAGAATCTGCTGGCAAGACAAGACCTCCCCCAAACCCTGGATGGTGACCAGGCATTTGCGGCAGGTGCCTTTGCCGCCACAGGGGGCCGGAACATCCTGGCGATGGTGCTGCAAGACATTGAGTAGCGTGCTGCCTGGTGTGGCGGTGTAGAGATTTTTTGTTTCTGGCAGATAAATCGTCAGTTTCATGCCCAGTCTCGCCTCAACATTCCTGGCCTGGACCAGATTCCAGCCCGGTGCCATCTTTCTGCCCCAGGATGATCAGGCCGACATAGGAAACCGTGTCTTTGCCATTGTTGTACTTCAAGCCACATGCTTCGAGCATGGGGTTGACATTGATACCATAAGACTCAACCGACGGGATCGCCTCGTCAGGATGGCGGCAGGGCTCGTCTGGGTAGGTGCACTCGGGGCACAAGTCGCAGCAACCGGCATCGAGTGCCAGCAAACGTTCGTGTGGGAAGGTGGACCGGACAGCGGCCAGTGTTTTCTGGTAAACCGCGATATGCTCGTCTTTGGCCACCATCATGCCTTCATAGTCATAGGAATCTTCCAGCTGCCCGACGGTCTGGATGACCAGGGCGATGCGATAGGTCCGGACTTGGGCCATCAGGTCTTCGACCTCGCCGATGGCTGGCGGACCGACCCAGCAGGTGGCAAAGCGGCCGCAATAATTCTGGGCACAGGCACCACGCAGTTCCGGGGCATAGGGGATCTGGGCCGGGTCCATGGTCGCAGCAAAAGTCGCACCACTGGCCAGAGCGAGATCAATCAAGGTTTGAATCTTATTGTTTTCCATGCTTTTGAGTATAGCGGACGTGCACCGGGCGTCTAATGCATTTTCATGGATATTGGTATTTTTTTGCGCACCTGTGCTTGGATTTACAGCAATCGAACGTGTGCCTGCTGGGCCAGCTTCTGGAATTCCTCGGGCAGGGGGGCATCGGTGACCAGAGTCTGGATGTTGTTCAGGCGGGCAAAGGTGTAGGGCAGGCGGTTGTTCATCTTGCTGGTGTCCATCAGCAGGACGACGTGCTGGGCTTTGCGGATGATCAGGCGCTTGAGCTCGGCTTCGTAATAATCGCCGCAGGAAAAACCGCTGTCTGGAGAAAAGGCACTGGCAGCCATGAAGGCATAGTCGATGTTGAGAGACTTGACGTATTCGGTGGCGTTGAAGCCGGTCAGGGTCAGGGTCTCGCGGTTGAGCTGGCCGCCTGTGAGGTTGACCTTGATGTTGGCGTTTTTGGCCAGCTCCAGGGCGATGTTGGGGGCGGGGGTGAGGACGAATAGGCTGATGTCCGATAGGCGCTGGGCAAAAAACATGCAGGTCGTGCCGGAGTCGATGTAGATCGAGCACCCTTCCTCGACCAGCTGGGCCGCTTTGTCGGCGATCGCCATCTTGGCGGTGGCATTTGTGACCTGGCGCTGGGTGTAGGCAGCTTCCTTGATCATAGAGAGGTGGGCCATGGACTTGGCCCCGCCCCGGGTCCGGACCACCAGACCCTGGCGCTCCAGGGATTCGAGGTCCCGGCGCAAGGTCATGCTCGAGACATCTGGAAAGAGTTCCGCCAGCTCGCTGAGGTGGATTTCCCCCCGTGACTGGATCGTCTGGTTGATGGCTTCACGCCTGTCGATCGGCATATCCGTCCTCCTCGCCAGACAACTGAACGATCTGGCACCTGTCATTCTATCGGTCTGGATGCGAATAGATCCCCTGAAAAAATGAAAATTGCAGTGAACAATCGCCTTGATTCAGGTATAGATAATTTTGGGGCAAAAATCAAGTGTTAATTTATAAGACAAGCGCTAAATAATTGACAGAAATCAACCTGGTCACAAAACGATAAAAATTCCTGAAACATCTGGTAAAAAGCGGTTTGAAGCGGTTTGCCTAAAAAGGGACCCGGTCCCCTTTTAGGACAGATGTCAAAAATGATATGAAAAATTTGTTCAATCAAGTGTTCACAATGAACATTTATGATGATATAATCAGACACAGAAATTAGAAGCAAGCGTTTACGCTTTTCATAACCAAAGGAGGAATCTTTCATGAAGACCACTGCTGTCCGCCTGTATGGCAAAGGCGACCTGCGCCTGGAGACGTTTGAACTCCCACCGCTGAAGGAAGGAGAAATCCTGGCCAAGATCATTTCCGACAGCATCTGCATGTCTTCCTATAAAGCTGCCATGCAGGGCTCCGATCATAAGCGTGTTCCAGATGACATCGCAACCAACCCGATCATCATTGGCCACGAGTTCTGCGGTGAAATCCTCGAAGTGGGTGCCAAGTGGTCCAGCCAGTTCAAGCCCGGACAACGCTTCGCCATCCAGCCCGCAATCAACGACCCGGCCAATGTCTACGCCGCTCCTGGCTACACCTTTCCTCACATCGGCGGCGATGCCACCACCATCATCATCCCGGAAATCGTCATGGAGCGTGGCTGCCTTTTGAATTACGAAGGGGACGCCTTCTACTTTGGCTCCCTGGCCGAGCCGGTGTCTTGCATCGTCGGTGGTTTCCATGTCAATTACCACACCAAACCTGGCAGCTATGAACACGTCATGGGCATTGTCGAGGGCGGCAACATGGCCCTGCTCGCCGGTGTCGGTCCGATGGGCCTGGGTGCGATCGACTACGCCATCCACAACCCCAGAAAGCCGAAACTGCTCGTCGTCACAGACATTGATGATGCCCGCCTGGCCCGTGCCGCCTCGATCCTGACCGTCGAAGAAGCCGCGAAAAACGGCGTCAAGCTGGTCTATGTCAACACAAGCGGTGTCGCGGATGTCCCGGCTTACCTGATGAGCCTGACTGAAAACAACACCGGTTATAACGATGTCTATGTCTATGCCCCTGTCTCAGCCGTAGTTGAGCAGGCTGACAAGATCCTGGCCTTTGACGGCTGCCTGAACTTTTTTGCCGGCCCGACCAATCCAGAATTCTCCGCCCAGTACAATTTCTACAATGTCCATTACAATGCAACACACGTTGCGGGCAACAGCGGTGGCAACACGGACGATCTGATCGAGTCAATCGGCCTGATGTCTCGCGGCCTGATCAATCCCTCAGCCATGATCACCCATGTCGGCGGCCTCAACGCTGTCGCTGAAACCACCCTCAACCTGCCGAAAATCCCCGGTGGCAAGAAACTGATCTATACCCATGTCAACTTGCCGCTGACCGCGATCGCTGATTTCGCCGAGCTTGGCAAACAGGATCCAATGTTCAAGGATCTGGCCGAGATCGTGGCCCGCAACAATGGCCTGTGGAATCCGGAGGCGGAAAAATACCTCCTGGCCCATGCGCCAACCCTTGAATCCTGAGATTTACTGCATTCAGATAGCCGGCCCAGCTGCCCACCCTCCTCTGGGCATCTGGCCGGCGCCCTCTACAGGGCAAGGAGGAACAATATCCCATGATTGATTGGATTAAAGAAGCCGGTGGCCAGAACAGTGTCGCAACACGACTTGCGCCAGTGATCCGTTCACTGCTCAAAGAAACAGACTACCCCTTGATTCGCTACATTCCAGCTGGCGAAACAGCAGCCGCAGCATCGTTCAGTGTGGATGCCGAACAAACAGCCAGCTATGTCGAATTGGTCAGCCAACTGAAAACAGCAAAGCCGTCAGACCGGCCGGTCAACAGTGTCATGGTCAATGGCATCGGTACCTTTATTGCCAGATCTGCTGGTACAAAGAGCCAAGGCAAGCGCCTGCATGGCAAAATCGCTCTTGTGACCGGTGCCGCCCAAGGCTTTGGCGAAGGCATCGCCCGCGAACTGGCTGCCGCTGGTGCGCATCTGATCATCGCTGATTTGAATCTGGAACAAGCCCAGATCGTCGTCGACTCCCTGAACACCGAGTTTGGCGATTCGGCTGCCCGTGCGATGAAAGTCGATGTCGGCAGTGAAGAATCCGTCCAGACCCTGATGGAGACCATTGCCGTCGAGCTTGGCGGCCTGGACCTTCTGGTCAGCAATGCCGGCGTTCTGCGAGCTGGCGGCCTTGAGGAAATGACCCTGGCCAATTTTGACTTCGTCACCAAAATCAATTACACAGCCTTCTTCCTGGTCACCAAATATGGCTCGCGGATGATGAAGCAACAAGCCGCGGTAGATCCCGATTATTCTGCCGATATCGTCCAGATCAATTCCAAATCCGGCCTCGAGGGTTCGAACAAAAATTTTGCCTATGCCGGTGGCAAATTTGGCGGCATCGGTTTGGTCCAGAGCTTTGCCAAGGAACTCGTGGATGACCGGATCAAGGTCAATGCCAT
>CAZGSR010000022.1:0-49277 GCA_964528645.1 uncultured Mageeibacillus sp.
TCTGCCAAATCAGGGAGTAGAGCCAGAAAAACCTGCTTTAATCAGCGGTTCCTTAGATGAATTTGTATCCGTGAAATTTGCCGGTCTTCCTGAGGGGGTCGTCCCATGACTTTTTTATAGGAAAATGAAAAGTGACTTAGATTATGGTAACCAACTCTGAGTGCAATGTGTGAAACAGGCAGATTGGTAAAATGTAACAACGTCTGTGCTTTTAACATTCTTTTTTGGATAATGTATTCTTTAATGGATATTTTTCGTTCTTTTTTGAACATGCGTGTCAGGTAAGCCACATTATAATGAACATGGTCTGCCAGATCATCACATCGAAGCTTACTTCCCAAATGTGTCTCGATGTAATTTGCCACTTGTTCAATCACTTTATTTGATTCGATCATGCTGGCACGATGGGCAGCTTCGACGCCGGCGATAGAATCCTCGACCACGACACAGGCCTCGGTCGGTTGGTGATCGGGTTTCTAAAATTGTAGTCGATGTCGATGATCGGGGCGAAGGCCCAGTTGGCCCCCACCGCGGCACCTTCGCGGCCGCAGAGCTTGGCGAGGGTGGTGCGGATCCAGTCGAGGTCAGCAGCACTGAGGTTGAAAGGTTTTAGCTTCAGGGATGCAAAATCGGGCATGAGTGTTCTCTCCAGTAAAGTAATTAGTCAAACCGGCAAATTCAATTTGAACAGGGAATCGCCTGAGACGAACAGCATTTGAGTATTCGACCCAAAACACATCCATCTTTTGGCGATTCCCCTAGAATCTGAAAACAGTCATAGTTCAATATTCAAGTTGGTGATGATTGAGTTGAGATGAAAATTGATCTGTATCAGACGCCTGTTGATACCTGAACCTGAGCTTTTAGACGTCTGGATTCATTATCAGTCAGCATTTTCTGATAAAACTCTTTTGTAATAGGATAGAAAGACATGGAGATAATGGAGCACAGGTAGCCAACGGCGGGGAACAAGGCTTTGATATAGACGATTCCTTTGAGTGTGGAGGCGGTTTGCTCTTGGTTCGGCACATAACCAATTCTTGCAACCAATACCCCAACCATCATGCCACCCAGAGCCATGCCCAATTTATTGATGAATGTCAATTGTGAGGAAACCGTTCCAGCACCTCTTTTACCGGTTTTCCATTCACCATAATCGACACAGTCAGCCAGGATTGCCCATCCGACAACACCAGTGAAGGGGCCGAAACCTGCAACAAGGGCAGCCTGTAACAGTACAAGATTGAAAGCTTCAAACGGAATGAAAACAAGCGAAGTGCTGATCAGCATCAGGATGGTACTGCCAAACATGAACAGATTTTTCTTACCAAACCTCTGCGAAAGGAAAGGTATGGTCATGGTGACCGGGACACCAATAAAGATACCGAACATGCCTACAACTGCAATTAAATCAGGTCTTTTCAGTGCATAGATGAAATAATAGGCATTGACGGCGTTGGCTGCAGCAAAAGCGACCATATCCGTGCCAAATGCAATCATCAGCATCAACAGCGCTTTGTTTTTGTAGATCAATGAAAGCTGCTCTTTCAGATTGAATGGTTCCTTTGCAGAAGCTGATTGACCAACGCTGCCTTTATCATAGTCCTTGGCCCCGTAACCGCAAAAGAAGAAGCTAATGGTCATAAGAACCCCGGCGATGATGGCATAGATCTGCCAGGCTCTCTGGTCGGATCCCAATGCCGTCGTGATCGGGATGGCGCCGACGGTGACAAACAGCATGCCAACTTGCCCCAACAATTGCTTGGCTGTAGCAATGGTTGTCCTCTGGTCAGGATCCTCACTTATTACAGGTGTCAGAGAGTGATAGGGAATGTTTACAACAGTCGAAACCAGTGAATATAAAATGTACGTAAAATATACATAGGCGAGTTTTCCGGCAGGCGAGAGATTGGGAGCTGTAAACATCATCACGACCAGAAGCCCCAGAAATGGCGCACCCAAGATAACCCAGACACGATATTTACCTAATTTGCTGTGAGTACGGTCGGCAATCATGCCCATGATCGGGTCTGTGATCGCATCGATAAATCTGGAAACCAGAAACAAGCCACCGACTGCTGCGGCATTGATGCCAAAAAAGTCGGTGTAAAAAAACATCAGGTACATCATGACGAGCATGAATGCGATATTGGAGCCGATTCCACCCATCGCATACAAGAGAACGTCTTTCATTTTGGCTCTTTGCATTACCTGGTTCATCTTCATCTTTCTCCTTATTTTTTATATAGTTCTTCCAGTCAGTTCAGTAAAGTACAAAATCATCTGTTTTTTATCGTCATCGACTGCCATTTTATTGATAAACGCCTTCATCCTCTCCTTCGTCAGTTGCTGATCCCCAAAACTGTGGCCATATGTTTGTAGCGCTTGTTTGAGTTCCGCTTGTTTCTCTGATTCTGAAAATTGCATTAGTGTTTGAATTTGATTATTTACACCCCTTTCCAGGTTGATCCCCCATGCCTCAAATCCCGTATCTGAATCTATTCCCTGTTGCTTTTCCCTCAAAATGTGATCCTCTGTGATTAAATCGCTGGCAAGCCCCAAACGTTCATATTGTTCTTTGGGCGAATCATTTTCTTTCATCAAATCTTTCATTTCGTTGAGCAGTCTGGCTTCAACAGCCAAGTCTTCAATTTCTTCTATTTGACCTGGATCTTTGCTGACATCAAACAGCTTGGAGCCAAATTGGCTGGCATCACCAAATCCTTTGGCAGCATCAATTTTCATCGTGCGGCAACCTTCGGTAAACGCAAACGGCTCTGCCAACTGGATATCCTGCAATTCACTGACTGGAAATCGATTCCGCATGTGGGTGGGCATCAGGGTGTATTCAAACAAGGGCTTGTTTGACCGATCCCGGGGGGCTCGCATGTACACATACTTTCCATCTGTGATATTGACGTGACCACCATGATAGCCAAACAAGGCTGCCTTTCTGACCGGGGTATCCTGCCTGATCACATTGACTAAAGGTTTTCCCTGCATGCTTTCCGGGATGGGCAAATTGAAAAACTCCAGAATGGTCGGGGCGATATCGATCGTCTGAACAATGGAGTCCCTTTGCACATTTCGGATGTTCGTACGAGGATCCCAGATAAAGAAGGGGGTGCGGGCAATTTCGTTATAAGTTGGCATGACAGATTTTGCCCACCAGCCATGCTCACCCAACAGGAATCCGTGATCCGTATTAACAATTAGCATGGTGTCTTTCCACAGATCATATTCGTCCATTTTGTCGAGAACTGTGCCGAGGTAATAGTCGCACATGCTCAACAACGCGGCGTATTTCTTCTTGCTGTGGGATACGACTGCCTCACTTTCCATAACAGGTGAATAAGGGGGCCAATCGAAATCGAAATCTGCATAGTCCACATCAGGATATAAATCTTGAAAGCGTTTCGAGGCAAAGAATGGCTCATGTGGATCAAAGGTCTCAATCTGCAAAAACCACTGATCCGAATCTTTGTTTGTGTCAATAAATTCCAAGCCATTTTTGAATGTCTGGGCTTGTGGCATTTTGTGTTCGTCTGCCATGAACTCGCGATTGATTTGATCCTGCCGATACATATTCAGGCCTGACATTTTCTCAAACACTGCCATGGACATGAACGGTGTCTGCGGTAATTCAGATTTTTCAACACGTGCCTTCCAAGGATCGCCTTCCTGGCCACGTATTATTTCCCAGGTATTGTAGCGCGTATGATAGGTCGCCCCACCGTCTTCCCAATAGTGCTGATGATCTGAAACCAGATGGCTGTAAACGCCATTCTTTTTGAGTATCTCTGGCATCGATACATCAAATGGTTCTATGGGACCCCAACTTCTATGCAAAAAATTCAATCGACCAGTATGCAATTCTCTTCTCGCTGGCATGCAAGGCAAGCTGCCAACATAACTCTGATTAAAAGTGACTGCCATTTCACCCAATCGCTTGAAATTAGGTGCAATGGTCCAATCGCAGCCATAATTGGGCAGCATGTGTCGATTAAGCGAATCGAACATCACCATAATTGCTTTCATTGATTCAAACTCCCTCCACAATGTAACTGGTTACATTTTTTGATAAAAAATTTTTCGCTTTTTATTTTTAAATGCTTCGCCAGACAACTTACACAAATACCTTTGTGCAAGACGCACAACAATTTTAAAATGAAACTAGTTACATTTTAATCACATTGACAACTTTGTCAAGTGTTTTGAATCAAAATTTTTATGATATACTGATCGGGGTGATAAAATGTCGCATACAATCTATGATGTTGCAAAATTAGCCGGGGTTTCGACGGCAACTGTATCCAGAGTGATCAATAAATTGGGCAATGTAAAACCTGGAACCGAGGAAAAGGTCAAGGCTGCTATGGATGCCCTGGAATTTACCCCCAGCTTTTTGGCGCAGAGTTTTGCCAGCAATAAAAGCTTCACGATTGGCTTGGTGCTTTCATTGGATGGCAATCAGCAGCCTACATCGCAAGATCCGTCGATGGCATCCTACTACCAGACGGAACTTTTCAGGGGAATCAACAGTATTCTGGAGACCAAAGGATTCAGCTTGCTGATCATCAATACCAGAGAAACCAGCAACGAAGCTTTGAATGTGCTGTTTGACCAAAGAAAAATCGACGGTTTGATCATCGGGCATTTCACCCAGATTTCTCCAGCCTTGCGGACACTGATCGAAAAAAAGGCACCGATTGTCTATATCGGCCATTTGCATCACTTTGACAAAGGGCTCCATGTCTATGCGCAGTACACTCAATATTTGTTGTCGGTTTTAACTTATTTCCAAAGCAACGGACATCACAAAATATTATTTATCGGTGCTCGCAAACCGGATTCCATTCAATCCGAGTGGGAAGATATGAATGTAACAATCCATAAAACCTTGTCTATTGATTTTGTCGAGGCTGTTTTTGACAAGGAACAACTTTGCCAGATGATCACTGACCGTTTTTCCAGCCAAAATAGACCGTCTGCCATATTTTGTGAAAACCTGTCTGATATCCAGCCGATCATCAGCAGTTTGAATCAGCTGCACCTCTCGATTCCTGAGGATGTGTCGATTATTTCGGTTGAACATTTCAAGGACGCCGGAGTCAATTTTTATCCAAAAATAACAAATGTCTACGTGCCCGTTTTTGAAATGGGCCAGGCGGCCATCCAGTTGTTGATGGATTACATCAACGGAAAATTGAAATCACCTTATGATTTCCAGTTAACGATCGAATCCAAATTGATCGAACGGGATAGCGTCAGGAATATTGCCACTGATTAGGGCATTTCTAAGCTGCTGCCAGTTCCTGATTTCCGAAACAAAAGTTCATCGTGCCAATTGAATCAAAACATTCTGCGGTGAAAGTCCATTGTTGTAATTCAGATATTGCGATATGAAAAATCCGCTTTCATGTGGATGGGTGTTATCAAACGGAGCGCAACAAAAAAGTGACCACCTGATGTCAAGTGGTCACTTTTTTGAAAAACTGGCCTGGCGAGGAGGATCAATCCAGGCGATTGCTGATCTTCCAGCCCCAACCACCATCAGGACTGGAAGTCTTTCATTGATTTTAGGTAAATTTGCTCGAATCGTTTACCCCACTTCGTTGCGATCGTACAGCGCGATGATGTACGGATGGTTTGGATCGTATGCCGTCAGCGGCTTGGCGTTCTCGACCTTGCCGATCGGCCGGCTGCGTCTGGGCAGGGTCTTAGTGAATTCGTCGCCCAGATCCTGGCGGCAGGCTTCCACTTCGACCATCAGGCGGGCCACGATATCGGGATGCTGATCGTAAACATTGGTGGTCTCGCCAATGTCGTCATCCAGATTGTAGAGCTCGTGAACCGCTTCGTTCTGGTCGATGACGGGCTTGGAGCTGGCGGTGCCATCGTGGGTGCTCGACGGTTTGCCTGCCGCGGGACGGCGCGAGACGTGCAGTTTCCAGGGGCCCTGGCGCACGGCTTCGAGATTGTTGCACATGTAGTAGAAGAATGTCTCACGCGGCGACTGCTCCGTCCTGCCGAGCAGCAGGTCGGTTGCATCGAGGCCGTCGATGACCCGGTCGGCCGGGAGTGTGGCGCCACCGATCCGGGCCAGGCTCGGATAAAGCTCGAGCGAGCTGAGCAAGGCATCACTGACACCAGGCTCGATGTGTCCGGGCCAATTGATGATGAATGGGACCCGTTGACCGCCCTCCCAAGTGGTCGCTTTCGAACCGCGCAGGGGACCGTTACTCTCGCCAAAATCATTGCGCGAGCCATTGTCTGAGGTGAAGATGACGATGGTATTTTCCCTCAGGTCCATTTGCTCGAGGGCATGGACGACTGCTCCAGCGGCCCAGTCGATGGCCAACACACAGGCGCCATAGTCGCCATTCCTGGATTTTTTCACGAAGTGCTGCGGTGCATAGAGCGGCAGATGGACATGCATATGGGCGAAATAGAGGAAAAACGGCTGGTCCTGGTTCTGGCGGATGAAATCGATGCTCTTTTCGACATAGCGCTCGGTCAGGGAGCATTGGTCCGGCTGCTGTTCGATGACGGTGTCACCATGGAGCAGAGGCAGAGGTGGCTGGGTCGGTCGGGTTTCCGATGGAGCCATGTCATTGCTGTAGGGCAAGCCATAATAGTCATCGAAGCCATGGTGCGTCGGCAGGAAATCCGGCTGGTCACCGCAATGCCATTTGCCAATATGCATGGTCGAATACCCGGCATTTTTCAGCAGCCGGGCGATCGTGACTTCGCTCGGATTGAGGCCAATGTCATCACCCGGAAACAAGACCCAGTCGCCATGGAAAGCGCCAAAGCCGATCCGCGGCGGATAGCAACCAGTCATCAAGGCGCCCCGTGACGGGGTGCAGACGGGCGACGCTACATAGAATGAGTTGAACTGGCGGCCTTCAGCAGCCAGACGGTCGAGGTAGGGGGTGTCGTTTTTGGTCGAGCCAAAGCAGCCGAGGTCGCCATAGCCGAGGTCATCACAATTGAACAGGATGATATTGGGTTGTTTTCTCATAGCAAATCTCCTTGAGATTATTTGTAAGTCAGATTCCCAGTCGCACAAACTGCTCTTTCGGGCTCTGATGGGCCTCCATACAGGCGCGGAGTTTCGAGATCATGTCTGATTCCAGCGCATCATCTGCCAGCGGATTTTCCTGAGTATAGTCATCTTTCAGGTCAAAGAGCAGCGTCTGGGTATTGTACGCTTTGCGGCCCTGGAAATTCTGGGTCCAGTTCGCAAAGTTGACAATGGATGAAGGGAAACGGTACAAGGGATAATTTGTCCATTCAAAGAAACGGCCCATTTCGATTTTGTCGTAATCTTCGACGCGTACCGCATCATTGGCCCCGAGATATTGGCGCAGCACGGAGTTGACCGAGCTATACATGAAAAGGGGTTCGTTTGATTCGTCCTGGGCCGCACGGATATAGGTGTAGCGGCCATCGGTATAGGCCACTTCTTTGCCGAAATAGCCATAGATCACACCATCCCGAATGCTTTCAGTCTCGCGGCGCAACAGTCCGAACAGGCTTTTCCCGTGGATCGGATACTGCAGGACTTCCTGCCCAATCCCGAAAAATTCCAGGACCGTCGGCAAGACATCGACGTTCTGGGTCACCGCCTGACAGCGGCCAGGTTCGATCCCCGGCGCCACCACGATCAGCGGTATATGGAAGACCTCGTTATACGGCGGCATATAATTCTTGGCCATATAGCCATGCTCACCGAGGTGGAAGCCATGGTCGGTCGTAAAGATCACCAGGGTGTCCCGCCACAGGTCATGCTTGTCGAGCATATCCAGAATTTCGCCCAGATGACGGTCCGTCATGGTCATCAAGGCTTTGCAGCGGCGGCGCAGATGCTGTGATTCGGCCGCGTCAAACTCATTGGGGGCATAGGATGGATGGGTGAAATCCGGCCCGTCATAGTCCCCTTCTTTTTCATACAGGTCCAGGTAATATTTGGGGCAGTCATAGGGCTCGTGCGGATCAAAGGCCTCGACCCACAGGAAAAAGTTATCCGCCGCGGCATTGTCATCCAGCCACTGGGCGGCATTCCACATCGTTTTCACACTCGGATAATCGTATTCGGTGCGAAACCGGCTGCGGTTTTCGCGTTCGGCCTCAGAATAGGCCCCTTTGTAGCCATCCGGCCGGATATCCGGACGGATGCCATCCTTGCCGGGCCGCACCCAGACAGGATCGCCTTCCTGGCCGCGCTGCACATCCCAGGCCGTAAAGCCCTTGGTGTAATTCTCACCACCCGGGATGAGGTAGTGCGCATGGTCACTGAACATCTGGGTATGGGTATTGTTGGTTGTCGAAAGGATGGTCTGCAGGGTCTGGTCAAAGGGCTCGATCCCGCCCCAGGGCTTTTCCAGCAGGCTAAGCCGTCCGGTCATGATATCTCGCCGGGCAGGCATGCAGGGAGCTGATCCACACCAATGGCTGTCAAAAACAACGCCGCGGCGAGCCAGCCGGTCGATATTGGGGGTCAGGGCAGGATCCGTCGCATGATAGGCCGACAGCATCCGCAGGTTTAGGGTATCGCACAGGATGAAGATCGTTTTCATGCATTTACCACCATTTGATCAGTTCGGTCACTTCGTTTCTCAGTTTGATGAACTCCGGATCGACGACATTTCTGGGTCGGGGCAGGTGATTGTCGATGATCTTCTTGATCTTGGTCGGCTTATTGGTCAGGACGAGGATTTTCTCACTCAGGTAGACCGCTTCTTCGATGTTATGCGTGATGAAAAGGACGGTGGTCTGTGTTTTCTGCCAGAGCTTGATCAGCTCGTCTTCGAGCTTGAAGCGCAGTTCGATGTCGAGCTGGCCGTAGGGTTCATCCATCAGGAGCAGTTCCGGCTTGGTGGCAAAAGCCCGGGCAATGACGACGCGCTGGAGCATGCTGGCCGACAACTCATTGGGGTAGTATCTGCGGAAATCATTCAGGCCGACAATCTCAAGCACTTCATCGACCGCTTCTTTTTTGGTCTTGCCATCGACCCCTTTGATGGTCAGGCCAAAGCCAACATTTTCCTCGACATTGAGCCAAGGCATGGTCGACTGCTCCTGGAAAATGTAGGAGATGTTGTTTTTTTTCATATCAACGGGTTCACCATTGACCAGGATCTCGCCCGATGTAGGCAGATAGAGTTTGGTCAGACTGTTGAGAAAGGTTGTCTTGCCACAGCCGGTCGGTCCGACGACACACATGAATTCCTTTTCGGCGACTTCAAAGGAGACATCGTCGAGGACGAGCAAGTCGCCAAATTTCTTGGTCAGGTTGATGACTTTGACTTTGGGATTGTCCACTTCTTAAGCCCTCCTACAGAGTCTTGTCCATTTCGTTGGTGATCTCTTCGCGCAAAGCCAGGAAGGCCGGATCGGTATAATCACGCGGACGAGGAAAGTCGATTTTGTATTCCTTTTTGATCTGGGTCGGCGTATTGGTCAGAAGGACGATGCGGTCAGCCAGATAGATCGCTTCTTCGATGTTGTTGGTGACAAAGACGATCGTGCGCTTGGCTGTTTCCCAGATGCGGATGATTTCTTCCTGCATCAGGTACCGGGTCTGGGCATCGAGGGCGCCAAAGGGCTGGTCCATGAACAGGACGACGGGCTCGTTACAATAGGCCCGGGCGATGCCGACACGCTGCTGCATGCCGCCGGAGAGCTGGTTGGGATAGGAATGCTCAAAGCCTTCCAGACCGACCAGATTGATGTAGTATTGGGCCTTTTCCCGGCGCTCTTTTTTCTTGATGCCGCGAACTTTGGGACCGTATTCGACATTGCCCATGACGGTCAGCCAAGGATAGAGCGCTGTACTTTGGAAGACAAAGCCGCGATCAGGGCCAGGACGGGTGATGGTTTTGCCGTTGATTGTGACGGTGCCTGTGGTCGCCGGTTCGAGACCGGAGAGCACATTGACGGTTGTGGTCTTGCCGCACTGGCCGGGGCCAACCAGGCAGAGGAACTCGTTCTCGCGGACTTCGAGGTCGATTTTCTCGATGACCTTGGTCGAGCCGCGCTTGTTGGTGAAGGTCTTGCTGATGCCCTTGGCGATGATGATGTTGTTGTTCATTGTACTCATATGTCTCGCTTCGTCCATTTGACCAGGACGGCCTCCACTTCTCGCATGATGACAGCCAGGATGAATCCGACGATACCGATGGCGACCACCCCGACCAGGGTGTTGACTGAGTTATTGGTCTCCTGGCTGCTGATGATGATCCAGCCGACCCCTTCCGAGGAACGGATCATTTCAGCGGCTACGACCGTGGCCCAGCTGGAAGACAAAGCGACCTGCAGGCCGGCAAAGATATAGGGCACAGATCCGGGTAGCACGACCGTGGTAAAGATTTGCCAGTCCGAGGCACCGAGCATTTTCGAGCAACCGACCAGGACAGGATCGGTACTTCTGGCACCGGCAAAGGAGTTGATCGTGACATTCATGAACGAAGCCAGGAAAATCAGGAACCATTTGGATCCTTCGCCGAGGCCAAACCAGACGATGGCGATCGGGATCCAGGCGATCGGCGGGATCGGACGCAGGATCTCGAAAATCGGGCGGAAAATCGCGGCAACTGGCTTGTACCAGCCCATGGAAATGCCGAGGATGATTCCGGCAATCGCGCCAACGATATAAAAGGGCACCACGCGCATCAGACTCCAGTAGATGTGGATGAAAATTGGATAGGGCCCGATTGGCTGGACAAAGCTTTTGAAGAACGCAGTGAGTGAAACGATCGGTGAGGGCATCAGGATGCCCAGTGAGGTGAAGGTTGTTGCGGCCTGCCAGATCAGGAGAAAGACAAAGATAGAGATTGCCGCAGCTCTGGCGCCATGTTTTCGGGATCTTCTGGTGTTATCAATCATACTTTTGACCTGCCTTTGACCAGGACGGATTCGATCAGCATCAGGAAAGTCGCCAAGACAGCGCCGATGATGCCGATGGTCACCATACCAACGATGATGATGTCCGGGCGGTAAATGCCACGGCTTTGCTGGATCATGAAGCCCAGGCCTTCGGTGGAGGCGATCAGCTCGGCTGCAACGATCGTTGTCCAGGCAGCACCGAGGGCGACTCGGATCCCAGTCATGATGTAAGGCAGTGAGGTGGGCACAGCGATCCGGGTCAGCATCTGCCAGTCGGAGGCACCAAAGGTACGGGCCACCCAGATATGAACGTCACGGGTTTGCTTGATCCCGGAATAGCTGTTCAGAAGGACTGGCACGATCGCCGAGATGAAAATGACGGTGACCTTGGACGCGAATCCGATGCCCATCATGATGATCATCAGCGGGACCCAGGCGACGCCGGGGATCGGTTTCAGCAGATCGAAGATCGGACGCACATACAAGTCCACTTTGGGATACCAGGCCATGGCGATACCCAGTGGCACACCAATGACGATGGCGCTGAGGTAGCCGGTCAGCGTGATTTTCAGGCTGGACATGGCATGGACCAGCAACGTCGCGCCATCCGGATTGGGATTGGTGAACTTGTCGATGAAAGATGTAAAAACTCGCAGTGGGCTGGGCAACGTTTTGGGTGAAACGACCTTGAGCACTGCCGTGAAGTAATACCAGATCCCGATAAAAAGTGCCAGCGACAAGACACTGAGGAAGAAGTAGAAAAGAGTTTTGTTTTTTTGCATAGTCTGCCTCACCTGGGGCTTTAATGGAAAAGGGACCGGTTAAAGTCCCTTTTCCTTTGCGATCTTTCAGTCGTTATTGGTCCTGGTAGACAGTGAGCTTGAAGCCGTAGATCTCTTCCAGGATGGAGGGATCCACACCATTGGCAATATTCGGGTAATCCTCAGCCGGGATCTTGCCGTCGTCGACATAGAACTTGCCCATGCCGAAGAGTACAGCACCGAACTTGTAATCAGGTTTGGTCATGAAGTCTTTGCCGATGAAGTCGCGTTCCTTGATTTCATTGTTCATCTTGGTCGCATCGTATTCGCGGCCGTTTTCATTGTAGTATTCCATGCAGACATCAAAGAACAATTTGTCGTCGCTGGCCAGGTCTTCCTGAGCCCGGTAGATGACTTCCATCAGGCGCTTGACGTCTTCACGGTGTTCAGCCAGGAATTTCTTGCGCACACAGACGCCGTCGATCAGGGTAATACCAGAGGTGTCTTCGAGCGTAGCGACTTTGATCATGCCAGCTTCTTCCAGCTGATAGGTGTAAGGGGGCGAGGAGGCGATCGCATCCCCTTCACCGGACAGGAAGGCCTGGGCGGCAGGACCGTGGTCCATCGACAGCATTTTGTAGTCGGAGGCCGTCAGACCAAATTTCTCCATCCACGTGATGACATTGAACTGGGCAGAGGTACCAAGCGGACCTAATACAGTCAGTCCTTTGAGCGTATCGGTGCTGCCATAAATATTGGGATAGCCTTCTACGTTCCCTTTTTCCTTGACGACAGGGCTGTCCGGGCGGACATAAACCGCCAGACCTGAGGCGGTGTTGATCTCACCGATCCAAGTAACATCGCCAGCCGCAACGGCATAGACGGTCGCCAGTCCATTGAGCGAAAAATCAATTTGCTCTGCGGCCAGCGCTTCGTTGATCGGGGCGCCGGTCGGGAACAGGATGCGTTCGATCTTCAGGCCGGCTTCTTCGATCCAGCCCTTTTTCATGGCATAATCGAGGGGCGTGCCCATGGTGGTCGGCTGGGTGCCAATCCGGATCGTGACATTGGACTGGTACTTCGTCTCAGCCGGGGTTGTTTCACCAGCGGCAGTTTCCTTGGGAGCGGTGGTGGTCGGAGCTTGTGTGGTGGCCGGCGGTGGTGTGCAGGCCGCAAGGATTGTGACAGCAAGTGCGAGGATAAGGGTCAGACTGAGCCATTTGCGCATGTTCATCCATTTCTCTCCTTCGACTGGTTGATGTGGGGTTGGATTGTTGTTGTCTCAATTGTCCCGTAACATCCCCTGGCGCAAAACTGAAAATCCAGACTCCTGTGTCTAGATTTTTGACACAGTCATTGAAAGAGCAGGATTATTTTGACATCAAGTACCATATTTTTGACATTATTGACGATCACGAACTTGTGAGGGTGTCTGATCAAAGGTTTTTTTGAACAAGAGAGAGAAGTATTTGCTGTCGCTGATTCCGACTTTCTCTGCAACCGATGCGATTTTCAGGTCAGTTGTCATCAGGAGGCTATGCGCCTTTTCCATGCGCAGATTGAGCAGGTAATCCGTAAAATTGATCCCCACTTCTTTTTTGAACAGGCGGCTGAAATATTCTTCATTCAAGTGCACTGACTCGGCCACATCGACGAGTGAGATCGGATTCATGTAATGCTGGCTGATATATGTGATCGCTTCCGACACCGTTTTGGAAAAAGTTTCACAAGCAGCCATTTTTTCAAACAGTGGCTGGAGGGTCTGCTTGAGTTCATCCAGGCTTCGGGCGGACCGGATATGATTCTCATAAGATTTGCTGTCGATATCCAAAGTTTTCGAGCCAATAAACAGGCGATGGATGGTCAGGGCCAGCATATCCTTGATGTATTCCACATCCTGGATCAGAAGCTGTTCCAATTGCTCAAGCGCGGCCTGGAACAAATGGATGGCTTTGTCACAACGATGCTGGCGGTAATGGTCGACCACCTGGTTCAACAGTCGCTCCAGATCTTGCTTGAGAACTTTTTCCTCCTCACGACTGCGTTCAGGAAACGTTTTGCGACCGGCGGCGCCATAAAAGAGCCGGTCGCATTGGGTCAGTGCATCCTTTATAGCAGGTAATAAACATTGCAGTCCCGGGCACAGTCGACTGCAGCCGATCGGGCTGCCGACCACCAGGCTGACGACCTGGGTCAGTCGGTCAACCCAGTCCTGATCGGCATCGCAATTGGCCAGGATCAGCAACCGATTCTTGCCGTATGTCATAAAAGTCATCTGGTTCAAATGAGTGTTGAGTTCGCGATCGATTTGGGGCAATGACTCCGGTACCATGGGCAGCGCCATGGCGATCAGGGGACTGTCCTGGAGGTCGATTTTGTAACGATGCAGCTCCTCCGGCTGGATCGTCTGATTGGGGTCGGCCAGCAGATTCTGGATATACTGCGAACGGATGATCGGATCGACAGCAGCAGGGGCCGATTCTTTCGATTCTTGTAGCTGTGAATGGTTCTGGATGATTCGGTCCAGAATGGCATACAGATCGTCGGGAGTGATTTCGTTTTTCAGGATGTAGTCGAAGGCACCCATTTTAAGGGCAGTGCGGGCATATTCAAATTCATTGTGCACGCTCATGATGACAACAGCGATATCCGGCATCTCCTGTTTGATCTGCTTGAGCAAGGAGAGTCCGTCCATCCGCGGCATGGTGATATCGGTCAGGACGATGTCTACTGGATGGTCATGCAGCAATTTCAGTGCTTCTTCGCCAGTGCGGGCTGTTTCAACCTGGCTGATTTTCTGATAGTTCGTCATGCAGGCAGCAATCCACTCCCGGATAGGCGTCTCATCGTCAACAATCAACAGGGACTTGTTTTGTGATTTCAATGTTCGGCCTCCCCCGGGACTTGCTTTTTGATCAACAGTTCCACTTCCGTTCCTTCTCCCCTGGCGCTGGTCAACGTCACATCGTGATTTTCGCCATAAATCTGGCGTACCCGGTCACGGACATTGGCTAGCCCTATGCCACTGCTCTTCTTACCAGAAGGTTCCCAGACAGACTGTTGCTCCTGGCGCGTCATGCCAATGCCGTTGTCGCGAATTTTCACCGTCACGCCGGTTTCACTGGAATAGACAAACACCTCGATCTTCAGGGCGCTACCGTCGTCCTTGAGTCCATGGAAAATGGAATTTTCGACGATCGGCTGGAGCAGCAGGCGCGGGATCAGACAAGATTCCAGACCGTCTTCAATGAATATTTCCAGCTCGACCCCTTCATAACGAAAGCTCATCAGGTTGATGTAGTTTTGCAAATTGTCGAGTTCCACCCGGATGGGAATCATTTCGTTTTCCGATGCGATCGGTGAGCGCAAGAGCTGCATGAAACTGGCCAGCATTTTTGCCGCTCGCGTATTTTGGTTCATTTCAACCAGGCATTTGATCGAAAATAACGTATTATGCAAGAAATGGGGGTTGATTTGCAGCTGGAGGAAATCCAGCTCGTGCCTGCGTTTGATTTCCTCCTCCTGCTTGATGCGCAGGAAAAGTTCACGGATCTTGTCGACCATTTCATTATAGACTTGGCTGAAGGTATGAACCTCGACGAAAGCCTGCTGCTCTTCGACTTTTTCGAACTGAGCGGAAGAGACGCGGCTCAGTTTTTGGGCCAAAAGATTCAAAGGTCGTGACACGGCGCGGGAAATTGCCAGTGAAGTGGCAAAACCGATGATCAGGAACAAGGCCAGGACCGCCGCCAGAACAAACAGAACTGGATAATACCGGCCAAAAACCAGGGAAAAGTCCGATTCCTGGACCATGGTCCATTGAGTCTCAGCATCGTAGTAGTGCGTGATCAACATCTGCTTGTTGAAATCGGTCCGGAAGCTGCTGTAGCCATACTGTTTGAAAAACGCTGGCATATATGTCAGCTGGGAGCCGATCAGATCCTTGGTCGGGTGGCTGATCGCATAGCCATTCTGATCGAGAATATAGACACTGTTCCCTTCTTTGACGATATCGGAATAGACTTTGAAGAACGTTCTTTCAGATGAATTGATCAGGATCAATCCTTCGTATTCGCCATTCGAATTCCGGATCACTTTGCCATAGGATAGCATGACATTGGAACGGTTCAAGGTGTCGCCAAACCGCATGATCCAGAATTCGATCTTGTTATTGTAAAAGTTGTCGACATACCAGTAATTGCTTTTCACATTCTGAATATCACTGGTCAGTTCATTGGTGGAGGCATACTGAAATCCATTGCGCATCAGGATCAGAGCCGACAATTCAACATCGATGTTATCAAAATATTGGTTGAAATCAGCCACGATGGCGTCCACTTTATTGTAGGTCTGCTGGGAGGTTGTCTCATCCGAGTCGAGAAGGTCTGCTGAAGCATTGTTATAAATGGCATCGGCCATCGAAATCGCGGCCTTGTTGATGATTTTGCCCCGCTCAGCGACTTGGTTGAGCAAGTCAATCCGGGACTCACCCAGAACGTTGATAAAGACGTTCAGGGAGAAGGCAACCAGACCCACAACAACCAGCAGGAAGAGCAGGAAAGTCAATAGGTAATTCCATTGGAAAATAATGGTTTGCAACTTTTTCATGTGCTTTGGATACCGTTCTGCCCATTGCCCTGTCATAACGAGTGATACAATCTGTCAAGGCTGCTACTGTTTCAAATGATCATAGCATTTTCATTGACATAGAAAAAAGTGGTCCGCATAAAAAACCAGGTACTGCCTCAGAAAGGAGTACCTGGTTTGGTTCAAGCAGGATTGGGTTGAATATCCGGCTGGATCTTCAGCTAGCTCCCCTCATCCCTCCTGAAACAGCGGCGTCGACAGATAGCGCTCGCCGTTATCGGGCAGCAGGACGACGATGGTCTTGCCGGCATTTTCGGGACGCAGGGCGATCTGGGTGGCGGCGTAGGCGGCGGCGCCGGAGGAGATGCCAACGAGCAGGCCCTCGGTGCGGGCCAGGGCGCGGGAAGTCTCAAAAGCCTGGTCGTTACTGACCTGGAAGACCTCGTCGACAAAGTTACCGTTGTAGTTTTTCGGCACAAAACCGGCGCCAATGCCCTGGATTTTGTGCGGACCTTTGGGCCCACCGGAGAGAACGGGGGAATCAGTCGGTTCGACGGCGATGACTTGGACATTGGGCTTTTTGGCCTTGAGGACTTCGCCGACGCCGGAGATGGTGCCGCCGGTACCGACGCCGCCGATAAAGATGTCGACTGCACCGTCGGTATCGCGCCAGATTTCCTCAGCGGTGGTGCGGCGGTGGATGTCCGGATTGGCCGGATTTTCAAACTGCTGCGGCACATAGGAACCGGGGATCTCTGCAGACAGCTCCTGGGCTTTCCGGATCGCGCCGCTCATGCCTTCACTGCCGGGGGTGAGGACGAGCTCGGCGCCGTAGGCTTTGAGCAGGTTTCTGCGTTCGATGCTCATGGTGTCGGGCATGACCAGGATCAGGCGGTACCCTTTGGCTGCGGCGGCAAAGGCGAGGGCGATGCCGGTGTTGCCACTGGTCGGTTCGATGATCGTAGTACCCTCCTTGATCAGGCCGGCCTTTTCGCCCGCGACGATCATGGCATTGCCGATGCGGCATTTGACGCTGCCGGATGGGTTGAAATATTCAACTTTGGCGATCAGACGGGCTGCAATGCCGTTTTTCTGATTGTAGTGGGTCAGCTCGACGAGCGGGGTGTTGCCGATCAGTTCGGTCATCGACTGGGCGATCTTGGCCATGGTTTTTCCTCCTGTGCTGGGTTTGTATGCGTGCTTCGTTTAAATCCTACTATTTATATAGGTTATAAGGGCATAATAAATCGGTCGGACTCTTTTGTCAAGCTTGATTTTAAAAGGTTTCAATTGGGTTTCAGTTGTTGGCTGCGGTCGGTTTGAATCGGATCCGGGTCACACTGTAGATCGACCAGTGGCCAGACCAGGGCCGGGTCAGGGCCCAGTGGTCGATGAAACGGACATTCTCACTCCAGCCGTCATGCACCTGCCAGAGGTGGCGTTGACGATGATTGGTCTGCTGCGTCGAGTCCTGCCAGAGCTGGTACCCCATCACCGTAACTGTGTGGCGGCGATAATGGCCGAAGGCAAGATTCATCAGCACCGGTCGTCCTGCGTCCAGTTCGCGGCTGATTTGATGTGCTGATAGAAAGAGCGTCGAACCAGCCTGACCTTGCAGCTGATACAGGTGAAACAAGTGCCGGACGATGCTGCCTATGCGCAAAGGATTGGTCCGGCCACGTTTGGGCCGGTAGCCATGACGGGCGGCGATTGATTCGACCTGGTCGAATAGGTTGCGGGTGTCATCCGGGATTGGCGATGGTTCAGCTTGTTGCCTGATGTGGCGAAACACAGTCGTCAAGGCTGTGATCGTGCAGCAACCGATACCGGGGCGAAAATCATTCATCAGGAGAGGGCGATCGTTGGCTAGCAGGTTCACTTCACGAACCAGCTGCCATTTGCCCCCCAAGCGGGCATTGAAGCAAGATTCATCCGGCCTTGCCAGGACATAGCCAGCCAGCAGACCCGGGCAGAGGTGCTCGCGATGAATGTCTGGTTTCTTACGTTCCATGTGCGAATCTAAAGCCTCCGGCGGATCGTTTTAGAGGGTTGATTTGCCTTGCACCCTCTAGTATTCCACAGTCGCCAGGTGACAGCAAATGTCACAACGAATGAATTGACGTTGAACCACAAGAGGACTAACCTGAAAGTAGAACCCTTATTTTTTTACATGAAAGGAGTTTGAATATGACAAAATTAACCGAAATCGAAGGGATTGGCGAATCTTATGCGGCCACACTGGAGGCCAACGGGATCTCGTCGATTGAAAACCTCCTGGACACCTGCAAATCAAGAAAAGGCCGTGATAATCTGGCTGAGAAATCTGGCATTTCGGGCAAGTTGATTCTGAAATGGACCAACCGGGCTGACCTGGCTCGTGTCAAAGGCATCGGTGGTGAATATGCCGATCTTCTCGAAGCGGCTGGGGTCGACACGGTGCCCGAACTGGCAACCCGTAAACCTGCCAATCTCGCTGCCAAACTCCACGAGGTCAACGAAGAGAAGAAACTGGTCCGCAAGCTGCCAACTGAAAACCAAGTCGAAGGCTGGGTCGCCCAGGCCAAGGAACTGCCTCGCGTCATCGAATATTAAGATCCTGCCGCTTTAAAAGACAAAGGCCGTTTCCGAAGACAATCGGAAACGGCCTTTTTTATGCACTTTTATCCAGCTAAGCAGCTGTCAAGGGCTGACCGGCTGGCGCAAGCGTTCAAGGTTAAGGTACAGGATCGAGCCGAGGACTATTACCGCCCCCAGTCCAGCCAGATAGCCAGGGACTTCACCCAGAACCAGGAAAACCCAGACCGGATTGGCTATCGGTTCGAGCAGTGCCAGCAGATTGGCCGAGAGCGGTCGGGTCAGGCGAATGCCGATCCCGAACAGGAAATAGGCCAGGCCGAGCTGGAAAAATCCCAGGATGAGAATGGCCAGGATCGAAGGGGCCGTTACATCGCGGACTTGCAGCAGCATGGGCAGGCCGATCAGAAAGGTTGTCACCTGGCCGATAAAAATCGACAGAGGCGTGTCACATTCCGGCCGACTGTTCAACAGGAAAACCAGGCCAAACGTCACGCCCGTACCCGTGGCAATCAGATTGCCTAATAAACTGCCGGGCGAAAGATCATCGAGGAAAAACAAAATGATGCCTGCCAACGCAAGGCCGAGGGCGATGGTTTCCCGCCGCGTCGGCCGGTAGTGGTAGAAAATTGCGCCAAATATGACCACAAACAGCGGCGAGGCATACTGGAGCATGATCGCATTGGCGGCAGTCGTCATCTTGTTGGCAATGATGAATCCCGTCTGGGTCAACATCAGGGCCAGTCCGGAGATGAGCGTGGTCCAGTTGAAACGGCGCAGCAGACGCTGACGGTAGGCAGCCACAAAGACCAGGGCAGCAATCAAGCTCCTGGCCGAAGCGATCGCCAGCGGATGCCAGGGGATGTATTTGACCAGCAGCCCCGCCAGACTCCAAAGCAGCGCCGCGGCCAGAATCAGGAACGGCCCGGCCTTGGCTGGGAGCGTTTTCGTGGGTGCCGGTTGTTTGGTGGTGATTTCAGACATGGTGTGCAGCCCCTTTTTGTCATCGTTTTGCTTGCTGGATTGTGATTGCATGCCAGGCTAGTCGATTGTCTAACGGTCATCCTAGCCTTTTTGCCTGCACCTGTCCAGAGCAGATCGGTGCGGGTGCGGCGCTTGGGCAGGGGTGGCACTGTGTGCGGAATGTTCACGATTTGGGGTCGGTCCACTTATTGGGAAAATCCGAAAGGCTCTTGTGAAGCATACAGCCGCAGCAGATTGACGCCTCGTCGAAAATGTTCCAAAAAAGAGCTCCGACCTAGCGGCGGAAATTTCCTTTGCTAGGTCGGAGCACTTCTTGGGAAGATCTTTGCTTGATCTAGAGAAACCTACAGCCGCAGTCGTCCTCGCGCCTCACGGAGTTGTTGCCGTTTTGGTGCACCGACCCCAATCGTGGAACATTCCATCCAAGGTGCCAGACATTCGGCCAAAGGTGGCCTTGTTTCCGGAAAATGGGTCTGACCTGCAGCCATCACAGGTACTTCGCAAGTTTTTCACCAGTCAAAACAGGACTCAGGACACTTTCGCGGCTTTTTTCACGACCGGGTGGGCAGCTTCGTAGGCGGTGATCTTGTCTTCTTTCAAGAGGGTCAGGCTGATGTCGTCGTAGCCGTTCAGGAGCTTGGTGGTGTTAAACTCATCGAGCTCGAAGGTGTAGGACAGGCCGTCGGCATCGCTCACGGTCTTGGCGGCGAGGTCGATTTCGAGCGTGTAGCCGGGCTTGGCAGCGACGCGCTGGAAGATCTCATCGACTTGCTCGGCGCTGAGGCGGATCGGCAGGATGCCGTTATTGAAGCAGTTGTTGTAGAAAATGTCGGCGTAGCTGGGGGCGATGATGGCGCGGAAGCCGTAGTCGAGCAGGGCCCAGGGGGCGTGCTCGCGGGAGGAGCCGCAGCCGAAGTTGGCGCGGGAGACGAGGATGCTGGCACCCTGGTAGCGGGGCTTGTTCATCTCGAAGTCAGGCTTGAGGTTGCCGTCGTCATCGAAGCGCAGTTCGAAAAAGACGTACTGGCCAAATCCACTGCGCTCGATGCGCTTCAAGAATTGCTTGGGGATGATGGCATCGGTATCGACATTGTTCTGGTCAAGCGGGGCGACCAGGCCATTGAGTTTGACGAAAGGTTCCATGGATGTTCCTCCTCTTCTTCTTTTCGCTTAGAATGTCCGCACGTCGACGAAATGGCCGGCGATGGCAGCGGCGGCAGCCATTTCCGGGGAAACGAGGTGGGTGCGGCCACCGCGGCCCTGGCGGCCTTCAAAGTTGCGGTTTGAAGTCGAAGCGCAGCGCTGGCCAGGCTGGAGGACATCGGGGTTCATGGCCAGGCACATGCTGCAGCCAGGCTGGCGCCATTCAAAACCAGCTTCGATGAAGATCTGGTCGAGGCCTTCAGCTTCGGCCTGTTTCTTGACCTGGACGGAGCCTGGGACAACCAGGGCAGTGACGTTGGGGCTGACTTTGCGGCCCTTGGCGATCGCAGCGGCGGCACGCAGGTCTTCGATGCGGCCATTGGTGCAGGAACCGATGAACGCGTAGTCGATCGCGATGTCTTTCATCGGGGTACCAGCGACCAGACCCATGTAGTCGAGGGCGCGCTGGGCAGCCTTTTGCTTGTCCGGATCAGAAAAGTTCTCCGGATAGGGGACGACGTCCTCGATCGAGGCGCCCATGCTGGGGCTGGTGCCCCAGGTGACTTGCGGCGCGAGGGCAGCGGCGTCGAATTCGACAACCTTGTCAAAAACGGCATCGGCATCGGTGTAGAGCTTTTTCCATTCGGTAACGGCGGCCGCGAAGGCATCACCCTGCGGTGCATAGAGGCGTCCCTTCAGGTAGTCAAAGGTCGTCTGGTCGGGGGCGATCAGGCCGGAACGGGCGCCGGCTTCGATCGCCATGTTGCAGACGGTCATGCGTTCTTCCATGGTCAGCTTACGGATGGCTTCGCCGGTGAATTCCATGACATAGCCGGTGCCAAAATCGGTGCCATTCTGGCTGATGACGCCGAGGATGATGTCCTTGGCGGTGACGCCTGTACCGAGGGCCCCGTTGACCTTGATGTTCATCGTCTTGGACTTTTTCTGTGGCAGGCACTGGGTGGCCAGGACGTGTTCGACTTCGCTGGTGCCGATGCCAAAGGCCAGGGCACCAAAAGCGCCATGGGTGGCGGTGTGGCTGTCGCCACAGACGATCGTGTTGCCGGGCAGGGTCAGGCCGAGTTCCGGGCCCATGACGTGGACGACACCCTGGTATTCACTGTCAATGCCGAACAAGGTGACGCCGGTTTCGGCACAATTGTTGGCCAGAGTCTCCATCTGGAGCTTGGAAATCGGGTCCTTGACGTTGTTGCGGTCGAGCGTCGGGATGTTGTGGTCCATGGTCGCGTAGGACAAGTCTGGGCGGCGGACCTTGCGGCCAGCCAGCTTGAGACCTTCGAAGGCCTGCGGCGAGGTGACCTCGTGCAGCAGGTGCAGGTCGATGTAGATCAGGTTCTGACCTTCACTGGAGTCAACCAGGTGCAGGTCCCAGATTTTTTCATAAAGTGTTTTTCCTGGCATAAGGGGATCTCCTTGCTGATCGGATGTTGCCGTTTTTTTGCAAAACAGGCTTGTCGCGGTTGCAATCGTTTTTTGATTGATACATTCTAAAATTATAGGTTCGGCCCCATTTTCCGGCAAGTCAAAGGACACGTGGAAAACCCAACGATTACTGACTTGCATGGCACCAGAAGACTAAAAGTCCGACTGTTTTGCCTCGTTTTTGCCAAAGATAGACCTGCGGAGGTGCAGCATGGGTGTTTTCTTCTTTGTTCTGGCCCTCGTCGTCGGACTGATTGTCCTGATGGTCAGCCGGGCCCAAGCGCGGCGGCACGAGATGGATGCGCTGAAAGCATCGCTTCAGTCCCTGGCAGCGTTGACGGAATCGCTGCACCAGGAAGTTGCTGAACTGAAGCAAATCCTGCACACACCTGAGGGATTGACCGCAGCACAATCCGCTCAGGAACAGGACCTTGGAGCAGCACAGATAGAGCCGGTTCCTCAACCCAAACCGCAACCTGGCAGAACCGTTCCAATTCACAATCTGGAAACGCTCCTGGGCAAGAGTGTCCTCAGCCTGGCTGCTGCACTGCTGATTTTCGCCGGGCTCATTTTTCTCGGCACACTCGTTTACCGTTATCTGACGGACGCTTTGAAAATCGTTGCCCTGTTCACAATCAGCACAGCTTTGACAGGGCTCGGCCTGGCTTTGATTGAAAGACGCCTGAGCGCCTTTTCCCAGAGCATGCTCGGAACTGGCTGCGGCTCCTTTTTCATTTCGATCGTACTCACACATCTGTATTTTGACCGGCTCAGCGATATCGGAGCCTATTCGTTGCTGGTCATCTGGCTGGCAGGCTGCCTGTTCCTGGCCCGGCGCTACCGGGCTTTCACGCTGAGCATCGTCGCTCATCTCGGCATGGCGGTGTCAATCATCATGGCCTATGGCTGGGGATTATCCGACCAGAAACTGCTCCTGCTCCTCATCTACCAGACCGTGGCCATGGCTGTTGTGCTGGTGGGAAATCTACTGGTCTTCCCTTTGACACAAAAAGCCAGCCTGCTCGCTTCCCTGCTTCTGGTTCTGGTGACCAGCACAATCATGGCGGGCACGTTCATGGCGTCACCACTTGCCGGCTCACAGGCGCCTTTTGCGACGACCTTGCCAACTGGAGCCATCGCTGCGGCGTTTCTCTTCCAGTTCATTGGAGCAACAGGATTGACCCTCCTGATCTTACGCTACAGGCAGCTGGCGGAAAATGAAATCTTCCGGGCGGTCCAGATGTTCGCCGGTCAGGTGCTGTGGCTGGCGCTGTTGGCGACAGACGTCATGGTGCCAGTCTACCGGTTGGCAGTCTATCACCGGAGCGCTGCTGAACTGACTGGCTGGCTGGTCTTGCCAAGCGAAATCCAGCTGATAGCTCTGGGCGCTGCGATCCTGGCCGGAATCCTGGCCTTGCTAGCCTTTGCCGCCTGGTTTTTCATCAGGAGCCGCCACCAGACCCTGGAGGGTGACCTGTCCAGCTATTCCGTTCTTTTCCTGATCGGAGCGGCTGCCCTGCTGCTCATCATCTACTGGACTGCTGAGGTTGCTTCTGGTCTCGTCCCAGTACGATTGACATGGCTGGCAGTTCTGGCGGTGCTGCTGTATGGCGCTCGGCATGCCAGTGGACGCAAGGTTTACCAGGCCGGGGCCAACGCTCTCCTGGGGTTGGACCTGGTTTTCATGCTGTTCGATGGTTTTCCGGGCTTGGTCCGGCATGCTCACATCGTCTGGGCTTTGACGTATCTGGCGGCCCTGATTGGACTGGTCTGGGTCCAATGGCTTCAATTTGACCGCCCTTCTGCGCGCCGATCTGAAGCTTGGGTCCGCCTGTCCGTCTGGCTGGGGTTGGATTTTTCCCTGATCTCCATCGTACTGGCGACAAATTGGACGCAGAAAATGCCCGTTTTACTGCTCGTCCTGACGGGCCTGGCCATCGTGCTCCAATATGCTCACTATGACCGGCTGCAATCTGGTCATGCTTTTTTGCCCGTCAGCATATCCGTGGCCAATCACCTGTTGCTGGCCGTCTCATCCATCACCATCGCCTTCAGTGAGAAGGACAACACTGCTGCGCTGCTCTACGCTTTGCTCTCCCTGCTTTCTTTCGTGCTAGCGTTCGGCCGGATTCGCGAGGACTTGTCTGTGCAGCGGAACAATGGTCTGTCCAGTATTCTGATCGGCGTCAAGCTGACCATCCTGATCCTGGCAACGGTTCATGGCCAGACGGATTGGTTTGACCAGGCTTATCTCCTGAGTGTGATCAGCATGTTGACGGCTCTGGCGAGCATCGTCCTGGGGTTTTCCGGCCAGCAAAAAGCGCTGCGTTTCTATGGCCTGCTGCTCACGCTGGCCTGTGTGCTCAAGCTGGTGACGATCGATGTCAACAACCTCAACACAGCCCTGCGCGTGGTTGCCCTGATCGGCGGCGGCGTCATTTGCTTTGTCATCAGCGCGATGTATACCTACACCGAGAGAAAATTTGATGCTCAGGCCAGGACCCGCCTGAACCGGTAAGTCCAGTATGCCAAATCGGCCTGCAAGCGTTGCTCCAGCAGCTGGCGCAGATCAACCAGCTTTTCCAGCTCGTCGTCGGAAGGTTCTATCTGGCCGTAGAGCAGGCGGCTGATGGGCCACAACACCTCTGGCAAAGGCAGCTGCTCCAGCCGGACATAATCCTGAGCACGTGATGCAAACTGGACCAGGGTTTCACCCGCTTCAGGCGCCACGCCGATCAAGGCCAGTTGTGTGAGGATGTCTTGGTAGAGGAAACGCAACCGGTTCGACGGGTCCGGGAAATGCCGCACCAGCCAGGCAGATGCCAATCTTGTCTGATGTCGATACTTGGCAAATGTCAAGGCCACACTGCCGATGAGAAGCAACAAGGGGATGATCAGGAGGCTCCAGAGCCAGCGGTACGATGACCGGATGTCCTGGCCGGCAAGATCTGCTCCTGCATTTGCCGTCTCATCAGGCAGTGGTTCTGGTTTTTCAGGCAAGGTTTCCAGGTCACGCGGTGGCGCTTCGGGGGCAGCGGGGGTCGCGTCAAAAGGCAGCCAGCCAATGCCGGCGAAATAGAGCTCGGCCCAGGCATGGGCGGCCTGGCCGGTCGCCAGGAATTGGGCGGAGTCGCTGCCTGGTGAAATGGCGACACCTTCGACAAAGCGGGCCGGGATGCCGGACGAACGGGCCAGTATGACCATGGCCGAGGCATAGTGAACGCAATAGCCGCGCCGGGTTGCGATAAAATCAGCGACAAAATCGCTGCCCGCCGGAGGCACAGCCGTATCTTGGGCATAGGTGCCAAACGTCTGCAGATAGCGTTCGATCGCTGTCGCTTTGGCATAGTCGGAATCCATGTCATCTGTCAGGGACCGGGCCAGTTCCAGGACTGTTGGCGGCAGGGACACAGGCAGTTGCAGATAGTGGGACTGGATATCCGTGTAGTAAGGGTCATCTTGAGGCTCAAGGGTGCGTTCATAATTTAAAAGTGCTTGTTCGAAGCCTTCGCGCCGCCGGTCGAGGTAAAGGCTCTGGATGGTATAGGCCTCCCCTTGGGCCAAGGTTGCAACTGTGAAGAGATCGCCATCCCGAGTGAAAAAAGGCACCGTCTGGACCGGATCGCCGAGCCTGACTTTTTGTACGAGCCCTGTCTGGAACAGGGTCATTTGTGTGCTGCGGTGCTGGATTTTGACTTCGATATCTCCGCGCCAATAGCTGGCGAACTGACGCCCAGCCTGGCTTCTGGCCAGTGGATCAGCAAAGGACGCCCGCTGCTGGATCCGCCAGACAGGACTGTCGAACCGGTAGCTATCCTGCAGGGGGCGCTGCCAGCTGGAGCCGGTGTAAATCGATCGCGTGCTGCCTTTCAAGAGCAGCGAGCGGGTGCTTACAGCCATCAGGATCGGCTGGCGGCTGGGGTTCACTGGCCCGCCCAGCTGGGTATCCGGATTGTCGTAGCCATAATAGACCAGGTTATAGGTCGGCCAGCCGCGTCCAGAACGTCCCAGGTATTGCCAGAGGTCCTGGACGTCCTGGACCCAGTAGGCCAGGGCTGGCAGGCGCCACTTTTTCGTATTGTCCGGGATCAGATAGTTGGCTGACAGTAAGACAAGGGCAGCCAGGGCAATGGCGAGAATCTGCATCGCGCCGCGCGGTAAAACGGGCTCTCCCGGATGTTCCCGTGCGATCAGGAGGACCAGGCGGCGCGGTATCTGGACCAGGCATGCAGCCACCAGCAGAAGGTTCGCCGGCCAGGCCTGAGGCCAAAGAAACAAGACCAGGCCCAGACCCAGTGTGGCCAGAAACAGGTAGGGCAGCAAGAGGTGGTTTCTCCGCGCCAGCCCATACATCGCGACGCTCACAGGCAAGCTCAACAGGGTCTGGGGCAGATAGCGGATCACCGGGGCAGGTGTGTCCCATTGGAAAAAGCTGGCAAGCCAGCCATAAAATCCAGTTATTTGCTGCGAGAAAGCCTCTGCCCCCACACTCAGCCGGATCAGGAGCAAGGCCGCTGGCAGCAGGATGAGCGGGATCAAAAGAGCCAGCCAACCGCGCAAACGAGTCAGGGCCGTCGACAGCGCGGCCAGGCCGGCGCAGATGAGAACCGTACTCAGTAATGTCGCCGGATACCCGCGCCAGATCCAGACAAACTGGAGCAGACCGCTGGCAAGAAGAACTGAAACCACCGCATCGACCCATGGCTCCAGATGCTCCTGCGGCTGGCCCGGCCGGCCAGAAAGAACCCCAGAGCGCCCGCTTTTATCCCCTCCACTCATGCTTTCACCTGCTCCGCCCAAGGCTGGCCATAACGGTACACCAGGACTTTGAGGCCATTTTGCCGAAAAAGGGAGCCCCCTACTTTGCTGTCAAAGTTGGGGTTCGCAGCAAAAACGGCAGCTCCTTTTTCAGCAGTCTCCGGCAGGGCGAGGATGACGTGGCAGGGTCGGTCGGGCCGGTTTTGGCGGGCGAGCAAGGGCAGGATGGGGTCGATGCTGGCTTTTTCATGGGCGGTGGTGAGCAGATAAATCGTCCGGGCGGACTCAAACAGGGCGTGGCCTTTGCGCAGCAGGTCTGCCAGCGGCACCGGGGCAGAAAAGGACATGCCTCCCAGCCAAGTGCGCAGGGATTCAAAATCCTGCAGGGACTGGGCCGTGCGGGATTCGACCAGATGAGGACCCTGGTTGCTGATCAGGCGGACAGGGATTTGCTGGCTCAGGTAGGCATGCAACAGGGTGCAGGCGGCACTGCAGAGAGCGTCAGCAGCCTGCCAGGCAAGACGTCCGGACCATGCCGGCTGGGAAAAATCGAGGATCAGGAGCACCTGCGGCTCGATCGCCTGGCCATACTGTCGGGTCAGCAACGTTTGCTGGCGCAGCGAGGCTTTCCAATGGATCTCGCGCCGGGAGTCACCAGGCTGGTAGGGCGCACCGTGGCATAAGGCTCGGAATTGTCATCACTGGGCCGGGCCAGATGGGCCGCCGCTTGACGGGCCTGGGCCTGTCCTTCCAGGGTGACCCCTGTCTCAAAACCGGGCAGAACCAGGAGTTCCGGCATCCGGTAATACGGCAGATGGCGCAGGTCAAAAGGCAGGCGTACCAGGTTGAAACAATCGATGAAATCGATCACGGTCATTCCGACGGGGTAGCGGCCCCGGTAGGGGCAATGGAGCGGCACATCGAAGTCTCTCTGGCTGTGCGGAGCCAGGTTGAATTCCAGGCGGGCAGGTTCGGGATCTTCAGCCTGGTTGATCCGGATCCTTAGCAAAGGATAGGGCAGGACCTTTTCATTGTGAATCTGGAGCTGCAGATGGACGCGATCGCCATGCTGGACTTGGCTGGCGCTGGTCTGCTGGAGGAAAGAAAAGGTCCAGGCCGCATAGAGGTTGACCAGCAAAGCCAAAAGAGACAGCAGGATCTGGGCCAGGAACAAGACAAAAAACGGGCGTTCCCCGCTGGCCAGTCCAGCGATCAGGAAAAACCCAGCCAGGCTGTAATAGATCGGACGCCAGCCTTTCAAGGCCGGAATCATGACAGAACTGGGATCTTGGTTTCCCGGATCAGGCGGCCGAACAGTTTCACCAGCGCCGTACGGTCCAGGGCCGCTTCCGGCCGCAGGACCAGGCGATGCGACCAGACCGGTTCCAGCAGTGACTGGACATCGTCAGGGATGACAAAAGTCCGTCCAGCAAGAAAAGCCTGTGCCCGGGCAGCCTGCATCAGGGCGATCCCGCCGCGCGGACTGATGCCCAGCGCGATCGCTTCCTGGACGCGGGTCCAGGCCACGAGGCGGCTGATGTATTCGAGGATCGGGTCAGACACCCGCACGGCTTCACACGCCTGCTGCAGCGCTTCGATCTCCGGCTGCGTCACCACAGCCGGCAAGGACTGGACCAGGTGTGTTTTCAGGTGCTGCTGCAAAATGGCGATTTCTTCGTCTTGGGTGGGGTAACCAAGGTGGATCCGCAGCAGGAACCGGTCGAGCTGGGCTTCCGGCAAGGGAAAGGTCCCGGAAAATTCGATTGGATTCTGGGTGGCCAGGACCATGAATGGCTGTGGCAGCGGGTAAGTCTGGCCATCGACGGTGACCTGTCCTTCCTGCATCGCCTCCAAAAGGCTGGACTGCGTTTTCGGACTGCTGCGGTTGATTTCGTCCGCCAGGATGATCTGGCTCATGATCGCACCGGTGTGAAACGTCATCGCACCCTGTTTCAAGTCGTACACAGTGTAGCCGGTGATGTCAGACGGCAGCACATCCGGTGTGAACTGGATGCGCTGGAACATAAGGCCCAGTGAACGCGCAAAGGCGTGGGCCAAGGTTGTCTTGCCCACGCCAGGAACATCCTCGACCAGGCAGTGGCCCCGGCAAAGCAAGGCGATCATAAGCAATTGGATCGCCTCTTGTTTGCCGACCAGCACCTGGCCAATATTATCTTGTAGCTTTCGGGTCAGTTCTGTCGCTTCCATGCCAGCCGTTCGCTTGCATCAGCCATGCAAGGCCCGTTCGTTTTCAACCATTTTCCGGCGCACAATATCCACCAGAGCTTCGAATTCATAATAGTTCCTGGCGGTGTTGAACTCGATCACCAGATCGGGCTCATTGCTCGTGCCGAGCACCAGTTTGAAAACGCCCAGCAGCAGACAGGTGTCGAATTCGAGGCACTGGATCTTGGAATACATGATGTGGCGGATGCGATAGCCGCCATAGTCGAGTTCGAGAGCGGTCTGGCCTTCCTCGACAGCGATCAGGCCATACGTGGTGGCGATCAAAAGAACCGCCGGGGCATAGATCTGGGTTTTCTTGACCGCATCGGTATATTCACGCTGGATGTTGACAATGTCGAGGATTTCTTCCTTTTCCGTGATTGCCAGTTCTTTTTTCAGGACGGTTTTGAAAATGCTGGGGGTCTCGAAATTGCTGGCCAGGATTTTCTGGATCTTCTGCTCGAGTTCCTGTTTCATTCAAAGTCCCTCCCTTCACCACGATCCGTGGTTTCTGGACGATCGTCAGACCGGAACCGTCAACGATCGTGATTCGTTGTCAGTTTTATTATACACCGAAACGGGGATGGGGCGGTTGCAATTTCCGCTACCGGCTCTTTTGCCCCGGCAAAGTCTCATTCAAAAAGATCGCGACGAGGGTAGCGACGACGACGGGGGATTTGCCAAAAACGGTCGTGACCCAGGGCGGAAAGGAGGCCAGGGCGGCAGAGGCGGAGGTGATGCCGACGCCGAGGGCGACGGAGAGACCGACGACGGAGGTGCCGCGCACATCGATCGGGTGGGCGTGGATCAGTTTGAGGCCATTCATGGCGATGATCGCAAAGACCGAGATCGTCGCGCCGCCGAGGACGCTTTTCGGGATCGTAGTCAGCAGAGCGGAGAATTTCGGCATCAGGGCGGCGAGCAAAATGATCGCGCTGGCCAGGCCAAACACGCTTCGGTTGACGACCTTGGTCGTGCTGACGATGCCGACATTCTGGCTGTACGTCGCGGTCGGCAGTCCACCGATCAGCGCGCCGATCAGGCCGGCTGCGCCATTGGCAATGACACCACCCTGGAGTTCCTGGTCCACAGGTTCACGGTCGTAGCCTCCGATCGTCACGGCGGAAAAGTCGCCGATGGCCTGGATGGCATTGATCACAAACAGCACGGAAATGATGATCGCACTGGAGGCTTCGAACTGGATGCCAAAATGGAGTGGCTGGGGCAGCTGGATGAAACTGGCGCTGGCAACCGACTGCAGGGAGGTCATCCCGAAAAGGGAGGCAAAGAGATAGCCGATGATCATGCCAAACAGGATCGAAGCGGTTTTGACGATGCCCTTGCCATAATGGTTGAGCACGGTCACGATGGTCAGGGTGAAGAAGGCAACCAGCCAGTTTTGCCAGGACCCATAGTCTTTGGCTCCGACACCACCCGCCATGTAGTTGATCGCCGTCGGATAGAGGGACAGTCCGATGGTGAATACGACGATGCCAGAGACGAGCGGCGGGAAAAACTGGCGCAAGGGCTTCATGAAGGCACCGACCAGAATGGCAGCGATACCACCGATGATCTGGGCGCCAAAGACCGTGCTCAGGGGGTATTGCCCAGCGATGGCTGTCAGGGCCGGCAAATAGGAAAAGCTGACGCCGATGATGACGGGCAGCCCGGAGCCAAACCAGCGGAAGGCGGGAAAAATCTGGATGACCGTGGCAATCGCTGCCATCAGGAGAGAAGACTGGATCAGGAGGACGCTGTCCGCCTGGGACAAGCCCGCGACGCCAGACACGACAATCGCCGGAGTGACACAACCGACCACCATGGCCAGGACATGCTGCAAGGCGAGGGGCAGCAACTGCAGCAAGGGCAGTTTCCCCCGCCAGCTGTACAGGGCTGGGTTAGAAGAGCTTTCTTTCTGGGTCATGGTTGATCCTGCCTTTCCATGTGATCGATATCGATTTGCTCACGTGCGGCTATATCATACCACGCCGTGTCATCAGCGTGGCGGACACAAACGACGCGGCCGCCGTGATCACCTTCGAGTGTCATCAGCTCAGGGAAGTACACCTGGTCAAACGAGACGGGATTGCCTGGAATACCGGCATGACCCACGGTCAGGATCCCGGACGGGGTCACGCGAGCCCGGTCCAGAAAAGCAGCCAGCGTTTCATTTTTCAACCAGGGCTGATCCGCAACGAGAAAAACGGCCGCCCTCCGGTCCGGGCACACGCTGTCCGATTCCCCCACAGCCGCCAGTCCGAGCCGGATGCTGTGGGAAATCCCGGCTTCCGGTTGATCGTTTTCCACAACCTGAGCGCCGATCGCACGGGCACTGGCGATGATCTCCGGGAAACGGGTTACCACGATGATCTGGCACTGGTCCGGATGGTTGTGCTGGTAATCCGCCAAAATAGCAAGCCCGTGCTGATAGAGCGGCTGGCCATTCACCAGGGCCAGCAATTTATTACTGCCATAGCGCGTGCTCAGACCAGCAGCAAGATAGATCAGATCCAGGTAACGGTCCATGGTTCACCTCCAGGCATCAAGCATCTTGTGATAGGCCGCCTCACGCTCGATCTCGTCCAGATCGAGGTGCAGGCAGCCAGGCCAGGCTCGCAATTCAGCGAGGAAAGGCACCGGTGCCTTCTGGACCACCGCCAGGACAGGCTTCTTCGACTGGGCAAAGACAGCCCGGACCGCAGCATGAAAAGGTTCGACCGACGCTTCAAAACGGCCAATTTCGTCGAGCAACATGCAGTCGGATGAGGCAGTCAATGACTGGTTCAGGCAGGTTACCCCAAGGGTCGCGAATGTGTCCGGAATACCGACACTCAGACCGGGTGCCTGCAGGGCCGAAATCGGCAGATCATTGAGCTGGTCCGGGCAGTCCACCAGGCTGTGCAGATAGTGGCCACGGCGCTGCCCTGCGATGGTGTAGGGCAAGGTGACAAAGCCGGATGGCTTCACATGCAGGTCCGCCAGCAACCGTTGGGCCAGGGTCGACTTGCCGCTGCCGCGCCTGCCGGTGAGGGTGATGTGCATCAGGCGTCCTCCCCCCTTCTGGCTGCTGCAGCACAAACGCCAGGATCAACGTCCCCCGGTCCAGAATGACTGGGCTCCAGGCTGACCAGGCGACGTCCATCTGGCAACTCATGGACCGTCAACGGGCCATAAAGCAGGCTGAGCTTTGCGGCGATCTGGTCCGGCGACTCTTGGGACGGGTCAATCTGAGCAACGATCTGGCCGTTTTGCATCAGCTCGATGTGGTCACACAGGTCAAGGGCCAGGCTTGGATCATGCAGGATCAGAAGGCCGCTGCGCTGGTCTTCCTGCAGGATGGTGCGAATGGTCCGGAGGGTTTCATAGCGGACACGAAGATCCAATGCCGTATCCGGCTCATCGAGAAGCAGGACATCTGCCTGCTGGACCAGGCTACGGGCCAGAAGAACGCGCTGGCGCTGGCCTTCGGAGAGATGGGTGTAATCCGCTGAAGCGAAGCCAGCCAGGCCGAGACGATCCAGCACTGCCTGAGCTTTCTTGCGCTGGTTTCTGGAGTAGGCGCTAAACAGGCCCATCAGCGGATTGAAACCCATCAGGACGATTTCTTCGACCTGGATCGGGAAAGCAAATTGCTGGCGCTGCGGCAGATAGGCCAGGTGGCGAGCCCTCTCCCTGCTCGTGGTCTGCGTCAGGTCGATGTGATTGACCTGGACCAGCCCGCGATGGGGGATCAGAGCCATCAAACCCTTGAGCAGGGTGCTTTTGCCGGAGCCATTGGGGCCGAGCAAAGCGGCCAGCCTACCAGCAGGAACGTCCAGTGAAACAGGCGTGGTGGCGAAAGATTTGCGGCGAGCAGGCAGATCCGAAGTCAGCAGGGTTTCTGCATCATACCCAGCCTGGAAATCCCGGATGATCAGGCTCATGGCAGTCGACCTCCACGATGGACCAGGGAGATCAAGACCGGCACCCCGATCAGGGAGGTCAGGATGCTGACGGGTATCTCCGAGGTGGCCACGGAACGGGCCAGGATGTCCGCTGTCAGCAACAAAACGGCGCCGACGAGTCCGCCAAACAGCCAGACGGTGCGATCATTGCGCCGGTACACGAGCCGGGCGATGTGCGGCGCGATCAGGCCAATAAAGGAAATCAGCCCGGTCACTGCCACTGTTCCAGCTACGACCAGGGTGGACAGGCCCAGAAGCAAGGGGCGGACAAGATGCAGATTGACGCCCAGAGCCATGGCTTCAGAGTCGGACAGAGCCAGGAGTGAGATTTGGCGGCTCAAAAGAATGAGAAGGATGAGGGCCGGGAGCGTGGCGAGCATGAGTCCGGCGGCTTTGACCAGTGTGATCGTGCCCAGACCACCCATGATCCAGAACTCGATCGCCGCGAGGGTGTTGTGTGGATCAGCGACTCGTTTCAGAAGCATCAGCAACGCCTGGGCCAGCGCATTGACGGCCAATCCGGAGACGACAAAGGTGGCCAGTTGGCGCTGGCTGCCACTCTGAGCCAGGAAGACCGCCAGGGCAACGGCCAGAAGGCCACCGGTAAAAGCGCCCAGGGTCACCGGCAGGACACCGCTGCCGAGAAACAAGATCGCAGCGGCAGCCCCGACACTGGCCCCGCTGGAGACACCCATGATGTCGGGTGAGGCCAGAGGATTCTTGAAAATGGTTTGCAGGACAGAGCCTACCAGCGCCAGGCCAAAGCCACCGTAGAGGGCGACAAAGGTCCGGGGCATGCGCAGGTTGAACAAGACGGAGCGGGCCATGGCAGCCTGGCCATCAGCAGGCAATCCATCTGGCATCGCACGACCGGGCAGCAGGAGTCTCCAGTCGATCGGAAAACGCCCGGCCAGCAGGGAAAGGAGCACCAGCAGCACAAGCAAAACGAGGAGCAAGCTCCAGTGGGATCGCAAGGTAGCGGGTTGAACCCATTTTTGCACAGGCCTGGTCATGGTGTTATCTTTCCAACAGGAAATCAATCAGGTTTACATGCCGGATACCATCTCTGGAAAAATCGAATTTGTCCATGGAGATCACATATTTCGGGTAATGATCAGCGATCCCTGCATAGGCACCAAACTCTCTTTGCACGACGTTTTCATCGGGCATCAGGTAAGCCACCTGGTAATAACTGCGAGACTCACCATCCATGGCCATGAAATCAATTTCACCCTTGGTCGTTTTTCCGACAAACACATCGAAACCGCGCAAGATCAGTTCATTATAAACGACCGTTTCGATCAGCGGACCGATGTCTGTTTTGAATCCTGTCTGATTGATTTTGCTCAGGCCCAGATCCGTCAAATAGTATTTGTCCTGGCGAGTCAGGATCCGCTTGCCTCGTACATCATAACGGACGGCTTTATTCAAGATCAGGGAAGTGGTGATGAGATCCAGATAACCGTAAATCGTCTCGGTTGACACTTTCCTGTTTTCACTTGTGAAATACCGTGAAATGGATTGGGCAGAAAAGGTTTGCGACGTGGTCATGACCATGTATTCGACGATGCGGTTAAGAAGATCGACATCCTTGGCCTTGCTGCGCTGGATGATGTCTTTGAGGACAATCGAATGATACAGATCACGCAAGTAGACTTTTGTTTCATCTTCCGATGGCATGAGGAAACGCTGGGGCATGCCGCCAAAATTCAGGAAATCGAAAAAATCTTCATCTCGCAAAGTTTCCCTGGCCAGACCTTTGACCTCACACATCTCCTTGAATGAAAACGGCATCAGGCGGAAGCTGACATATCGTCCGGATAAGTGGGTAGCCAATTCGCCCGACAACAGTTTGCCGTTCGATCCCGTTAAAAAAATGCTGCTATTAAAAGTTGCCCGGAAAGAATTGACCGCCTTTTCAAAGCCATCCACATTTTGAATCTCATCAAAAAACAAATAGGATTTTTGGTTATGATTGATCTGCTGTTGAATGTACTGGTACAAGTCGATTTCATTTTTGATGAATGAGAAGGCAAGATCTTCAAAGTTCAACTCGATGATCTGCGATTGCGCCACACCACGCGAGAGTAATTCCGCTTGAATCTGCCTGAGCAGGACCGATTTCCCACACCGGCGAATGCCGACGACGACCTTGATCAAATCAGAATCATAGAAAGGGCGAATCCGATTCAAATACAGTTCCCTGATGATCATGATTCAGCCCCTTTCATTTCAATCGATCTCTGTTATGCTTTTCATTTTATTTTGTTTCATCGAAATAATTATTATTTTATCACTTTTATTTCGCTCAAACAAAAGATTTCTTGAATTTAATGGTTTATTTCGCTCTGTCAAAATCAGAATCCATAGAATTCCTGATAAAAATCAGACACGTCTTGCTCAAAATCAGCTTGGCTATACTGGTCCGGATAGAGGATGCTGGCCAGGTAGAGTTGGCCGAGGACACCGGACGGGACAGGAGAGTCCCAGGCTTCGTAATCTCTCGGTATCTGGTAGACCTGCTTGTTTTTCACAGCAGTCAGATCGGCCAAGGCAGGATCAACAAGAACATCTTCGACTGAATAGACAGCCTCCGGCACCAGCACGATCAGGTCCGGCTGCCAGGCAAGCAGCTGTTCGTAGGAAATTTCAGCCCAATAAGTGTCCTTGAGCTCGGTAGCGACATTGTCCGCACCGACTGAGGCCAACAGCGTGGACTGGTACATCGCAGGTCCAGCGGTGGATAGCAGGGCACTGTTACCGGCCAGATATACGCGCTTGGCCGGGCTTTCGGCGGCAGCCGCAAACGACTGGGCTTTTTGCGCCAGCACGTCACTTTGGGCCAGAAGTGCCTCTGCACGTTCAGTGGTACCGGTCGCCTGGCCAACCAGGCGGATGGTTTCAGCGAGCAGGTCGCCATTTTCCGGATTAACCGCCAGGACAGTCAGCCCCATACCGGACAACGTCTCAATTGCGTCTTTGAGCCGGGCTGGCAGGATAACCAGATCAGGCTCAAGAGCAAGCGTGCCTTCAATCGAAAAGTCCTTCGCCGTACCAACATTGGGCAGGTCCAAAAGCTCTGGTGCGCTCTTGGCATAGATTGGGCGCTGGCTGGCCTTGGCTTCGATGCCAACCAGCTGATCCTCAAGGCCGAGGGCGATCAAGAGCGAGGATGAGATGTAGTAGCCGCTGACCAGGCGCTGCGGCCTTTGTTCCAGGGTTACACTTCGGCCGAGCTGGTCGGTGACGGTGACGGGGAAGGCGGCTGGCTGGGGTGCTGCAGGTGTCGCAACTGATTCTGCAGGTGTCTTCGCACTTTCCGCAGGCGGAGTGGCGCTCGTTGGAGCCAACGAGCTGGCAGATCCGGTGGTACAGGCTGATAAAAGAGCAAGGATCAAGATCAGAGATAGCAACAAAATTACGTATTTTCTCACGCGGGCACGGTCTCCTTTTATCTGTCCAGTGACGCATTTGCGTCCTCATCCTAATGATTTTATAGGCCGCGCTATGATAAAGTAAAGATGAAAGATCTTGCCGGTTCCGAATGTTCCGGGCTGGAGAAGAGGTGTTCTGGATGTTTGAAATTCGCCAGGTGGTGACACCTGAAACTTTAACCGAGGCCTATGCCGCTCTGACGGCCAATCGCAACAACCGCCTTCTGGGTGGTTGTGCTTTCCTCAAGATGGGCAAAAAGCTGATCAACCAGGGGATCAGCCTGGAAAAACTTGGACTGGATTTTATCCGCCAGCAGGACGGTTGGGTCGACATCGGTGCCACCTGCACCTATGGCCAGTTATCAGCCAATCCCTTGATCCAGTTCTATGCCAGTGGCGTCATTGTCAAAGCGCTGCAGCCGATCGTCGGTGTCCAGCTGCGAAACCGGGTCCAGGTGGGTGCATCGGTTTTTTCCCGCTATGGTTTCTCTGATTTCCTCCCTGTTCTTTTAGCACTGGGCGCTGAAGTCACGCTGCACCAGGCAGGACGCATGACCCTTGAATCCTTCCTGGCCCAGCCCCTGTCTCGCGATATCCTGATCGCTGTCCATCTTCCGGACCGTCCGCAGACGGCAGCCTGCCAGAGCCTGCGCTACACGGCCAGCGATCTGCCGGTTGTCAATTGTGCTGTCGTGCGCGATGCATCAAGTGGCACCTGGCGGGTCGCCATTGGGTCCCGGCCAGGGCGCGCCAAGCTCATCACGGAAGCCAGCAGCATCCTGACCGAAAAAACGCCATCCGAGGCGGCGATCGAGCAAGTCACCGACGCCATCGACCAGCTGACCTTTGGCAGCAATGCCCGGGCCAGCGCAGACTACCGCCTGGCCATGGCCAAAGTCCTGGTCCAACGGGCGGTCGAGGAGGTGGCATCATGCTGATCCAATTGACGGTCAACCACAAAAAACATGCGGTGGAGGTCGATCCGGCGGACGTGCTGCTCGATGTCCTGCGCAATCTCGGCTACAAGTCCGTCCAGCGCGGCTGTGACACCAGCAACTGCGGCCTCTGTTCTGTCCTCGCCGATGGCGAGCCGGTTCTCTCCTGTTCCACCCTGGCCTGGCAGGCCGAAGGCAAATTGCTCCAGACAATCGAGGGCTTGCATGGCGAAGTCGAGCGGGTGGCCAGCTGCCTGGCTGGTGAAGGCTCTGACCAGTGCGGCTATTGCAGTCCCGGCTTGATCCTCTCTACCATCGCCCTGAAAAACAAGCTGCTGGCACGCTCCGCCGATGCCGTCCGGACGGTCAGTGATGATGAGATCAACCAATATCTTTTAGGCAACCTCTGCCGCTGCACCGGCTATGTCGGCCAGTTGCGCGCGATCCGCCGCTACCTGGCCGGTCCTGAGTCAACGCCTGTCGAGGCTGTGGCAATCAATCCTGGTCCGGTCAAAGCACCCGAATTCATCGCCGCATTACCTGGACAAGCCAGAGGCACCTCTGTCGGCCGAGCCGTCGAAAAGCTCGACAGCCGTGCGATCCTGCATGGCAAGGCGGTCTATACTGACGATCTCGCAGCCCCGGACGCACTGGTGATCAAGATCCTGCGCTCGCCCCACGCCCATGCCCGCATCCGCAGCATCGACACCAGCAAGGCGAAAAAAGTGGCCGGCGTCGAACTGATCCTGACTTGGGAGGACGTTCCCCAGACCCGTTTCACCCTGGCCGGCCAGTCCTATCCTGAGCCGTCGCCCTATGACCGCCTGATCCTCGACCGCGAGGTGCGCTATGCCGGCGACGAAGTCGCAATCATCGCTGCCGAAACCGAAAGGGCCGCCCTGATGGCGCTGCGCCTGATCAAGGTCGATTACGAGATCTTGCCCGCCGTCCTGACCATTGACGAGGCTCTGAAAGGGGAAACACTCGTCCACGAGCCGGACCATATGGTCTTCCATTTGCCGGACAGCGTCGGCAAACCGGATATCGCCCACAACATCATGGGTGCTCATGACTACACCTTTGGATCTCGCGACGCCTCGGTATTCGACGAATGCGAGGTCGTGCTGGAACGGACCTACCAGACTCAGGCCCAGGCCCAGTCGATGATGGAGACTTTCCGCAGCTACTCCTACCTCGACCAGTGGAATCGCCTGGTGGTCATTTCCTCGACCCAGGTCCCCTTCCACATCAAACGCCAGCTCGCCCTCGCCCTCGGCCTGCCCTCCGGCCGGATCCGTGTGATCAAGCCCCGAGTCGGCGGCGGTTTCGGTGCCAAGCAAACCTCGGTCACAGAAATCTTCCCGGCGATCGTCACCTTGAAAACCGGCAAGCCGGCGAAGGTCGTCTACACGCGCCAGGAAACCTACATGGCCTCGAACAGCCGCCATGCGATCCGGGCCACGGTCAAGATCGGGGCCAGCCGTGACGGCACGATCCGGGCCCTGACCGTCGATGCCCTCTCGGACCAGGGCGCCTACAGCCTGCATGGCTGGACCACCCTCGGCCTGGTCGGCGAAAAGTCGCTGCCTCTGTACAACAAGCTCGAGCACGCCCGTTTTTCAGCAAAGGTCATCTACACCCACAAAATGCCGGCTGGCGCTTTCCGTGGCTATGGCGCGACACAGGGCGCGTTCTTTGTCGAATCCATCGTTAACGAACTGGCTGATACACTCGGTATCGATCCGACTGAGTTGCGCCTGCAAAACATCGTCCGCGAAGGGGAGCAGACGGTGGCCTACAACAAGCACATCCTGAGCAGTGCATTGGACCGCTGTATTGTCAAAGGCAAAGAACTGATCGGCTGGGATCAAACCCCGCGTCGCGAAATGCTGCCAGATGGCAAAATCCGCGCCACCGGCATGGCGATCACCATGCAAGGATCCGGTATTGCCCACGTTGACGTCTCGACTGTCAAAGTCCAGTTTAACGAGAGCGGCGATTTCTCCCTGTTGATGAGCCCGACCGATGTCGGCACCGGAGCCGACACGATCCTGACCCAGATGGCGGCAGAAATCCTGGGCACGAGCCTCTCTAACATCGTCACCATCGTGGCTGACACCGACATCACGCCTTATGATCCCGGCTCCTATGCCTCCAGTGGCACCTATGTCACCGGCCGTGCGGTCGTTGCCGCCTGTGAAGACCTCAAACGCCAGATTCTCGACGAAGCGGCCAGCAGATATCAGCTGGAGCGCAAGAACGTGGATCTGGGTGATGGCGCGATCCTGGTCCTGGACGGCGATACGATCGAGTTGCGCGACTTGGCGGAGAAGTTATCGTCCGGTCCCACGGGCAAAACGCTGATCGGAATCGGCAGCTTTGGTGGTCCGACCAGCCCACCGCCCTATATGGCCGGCTTTGCCCGGATTGAACTCGACCCAGCTACCGGCCAGGTCCGGGTCCTTGACTATGCCGGCGTCGTCGACTGCGGCAAGGTCATCAACCCCAATCTGGCGCGGATCCAGGCGGAAGGCGGCATCGTCCAGGGTATCGGTCTGGCGCTTTATGAAGAAGTCCGTTATGGCAAAAACGGCCAGATCGACACGAATTCATTCCTGCAGTACAAGATTCCGACCCGGGCCGATATCGGGCGCATCCAGATCGCTTTTGAAGAATCGAGTGAGCCAACTGGACCTTTTGGTGCCAAATCGATCGGCGAGGTCGTCATCAATACACCAGCCCCGGCGATTGCCGAGGCTATCTACCAGGCTAGCGGGGTTCGCCTGACTCGTCTGCCGATGCGACCGGAAGACATCTGGCGCGGGATGCAGCAGCGCTAGCAGCCAGGCGGTCCATGACCAGGGCTTTCAGGCCAACCAGGATCAGGATGGCCAGGCCGCAGGCATAAAAACCTGCCCTGGCCCCCAGTTGGTCGGCGAATAGTCCGGCATACAGGTTGCCCAGGGGCGATGTGCCACCGAGGACCAGGGCATAGACACTCATCACCCGGCCGCGGTATTCGTCGCGTGTGATCATTTGCAGGTTGGAACTGCCGCTGGTATTGAACAAGATAAAACCGAATCCCGCCAGGGCCAGTCCAACAGCGGTCCAGGCCGGCCAGCCGGTTGCACCGGTCAGGACGATCAGAATCCCTGTCGCAACCGGGCCCCAGGCCAGGATGCTGCGACTGGGTCCAGAGCGACTCAGCGAAGCGATGGTCAAGGCACCAGCCAGGGATCCAACCCCGAGCGCTGACATCAGAAAGCCGAAGCCACTTTCCTGGAGACCGAGGATCTCACGGGCGAAGACAGGTACCAGAACGCCGAAATTAGGAGCGAATGTCCCGACGATGGCAATCAGGACCAAGGTCCGGAGCAGGGCGCGATTGGCGCCAATGTACCGTAGGCCATCCTGGATCGTGGCCATGACACCCTGCCGGTTACTCTGCTGATTCACGGGGGACAACGGCCGGACAAAGAGCAGGCTAATGAATACAACGGCATAGCTGATGGCGTTGAGAAAAAAACAGGCAGCCATGCCAATGCTGCCCATCAGGATACCAGCCAGAGCGGGTCCGATGACCCTTGCCAAGTTGAATACAGTCGAATTGAGTGCGATCGCATTCATCAGGTCGGATGGTCCGACCATTTCCACGACAAACGCATGCCGGGCTGGCATGTCGAGTGTCGTGACCAGACCGAGTAGAAACGACAGCAACAACAAGTGCCAGAAGACGACGTGATCCGTCCAGACCAGGATGGCCAGTACCAGCGTGACGGCGAATGCCAGAGCTTGAGTCAGCAACAGGAGCTTCTTTTTATGGAAGCGATCGATCACAACTCCAGCAAAAAGTGAAAAGAACGTGACAGGTAGGAATTGCATCGCCCCGACCAGGCTAAGCAGGAAAGGTGATCCGGTCAGATCGTAGGCCAGCCAGGGCTGGGCAACATTCTGCATCCAGGTTCCGGTCGTCGAAACCAGCATACCAAATGAATAATAGCGGAAATTCTTGTGCCTCAGAGCGGCGAAAGGCGAATTGAATTCCATAGGCTTCTTCCAGTTCCGGTTGTTTTGCTCATTTATCTTTATCGTAGCAAAAAATAGCTGATTTGAGCTCTGCGCGCGACAAAAAAGTATGAAATGCGATATAACAAGAGTATGAGAATGTTTCACAGGAGCTGCGTCATGTTTTCGAGCCCTTCAGCGAGCCGGCCTATCGTCAATCCTTGGATCCTATGGGGCGTTCCTGCACTCTACATGGCGTTTTTTACGGTTCAGGCGATCGCAGGTCTTGGCCTTGTCGCTGACATCGGGACCCCTCTGGTGCTCGGATGGATGCTCGTCAACCTGATCCCTGTCCTCCGGCTCAGGCAGGAACAGCATGTCATTGCGATATTGTTCTACTTGGGTATTGCCGTGTTTACCGGACTGGAAATTGCTTGGGCCATCTTGGATCATTCCTTTGTCAGTGATCCCACGGACAATCCAGTCCTGACCCTTTTCTATCTGGTGCCCAATCTGCTGTTCTTCTCTGCTATCATCCTGTTTGCCAAATTCAACCGTTCCCGCGGTTCGTCCTACCAGTTCATGACCAATCTGGTCACAGCCAGCCTGATCACTGTCGGTGTGGTCACCTATCTGTTTTTTGACTGGCAACTATCAGTCGATTTCGACCAGATGGTAGCCTTGGCATACCTGATCATTGACATGATTTCCCTGTCCGTCATGCTGGCCATCGTGGCTTTTGCCTTGCCGCTGGAAAATGACAGTGGCTATTGGCTGGCACTTCTGGCCCTGATTCAATATTACACCGCTGACCTGCTGTATGTTTTCCAAGACCTCAATGATCTGTATGTGCCCAATGGCCTGGCGGACTGGCTATATGTGGCGGCCCTGCTGCTTCTGGCTATTAGCCTGGTTACTCGCTACCGCAATCTTGTCATCAAACGGCCAGGACTGGTTCTGAAAGGGATTACCACTTCCCAGACAACTGTCCTGGTTCTGCTGATCCTATCCCTGCCGATCCTGGTCCTGGTCGTGCGGGGAATCAAGGCCGCCGAATTGCTCTATTTCAGCGCGATTCTGGTCATTTACCTGCTGGCCAGCCTGGGAAACCAGAATCGCCTTGCCCTGGAAAAAAGCCTCGCGGAGCGGACTGAACATAATGACACGCTGCAGCAGCGTGTCCTGGAGAGAACCAGTCAACTCCAGGACCTTAATGACGATCTCAGCCATGCCCTGTGTCACGATGGACTAACAGGTCTTTACAGCCGGAATTTCTTTCTCTCCCTGGTTGACCGAGAGATTCTTAAGGCCACTGCCGAGAGACCTGTCTATCTGGCGATCATCGATTTAGCTCGCTTCAGGATGATCAATGATTTGTACACCCAGGAGGTCGGTGACCAGGTCTTGCAGGAAGTCGCCCTCTTGATGGACCAGTTTCAAGCCGATCAAAACACACTGGCTGCCCGTCTGGGCGGGGACGAATTTGCACTCCTATGCAGTTGCAGTCCTGATCTTGACATCATCCGCAACAAAATGGACCATTTGTTGGGCCTGTTTGCAAGCCCGCTGCGAATTGACCCATTCTCTTTGCAAATCGGAGTCCACATTGGCATAGCCGCCTATCCAGAAAATGCCTCAGATCGGACCAATTTACTCAAATGTGCCAAAACCGCCGTTGAACAAGCCAAGGGCAAGCGATCCAATTCCTATTCATTCTATGACCAGAAAACCCATGCGGCTGTTCGCCGTCGCAACGATATCGAAATGGCCCTGCGCCGTGCGGACATTCCGAGGGAATTTTCCCTGCACTACCAGCCGCTGTTTTCAGCAGACGGGCAGATCCTCAAGGGCATGGAAGCCTTGCTGCGCTGGAATTCACCGCTGCTTGGAACCGTCAGTCCGGGAGAATTCATTCCGGCTGCCGAAAAAACAGGGGAAATTCTTAAACTGGGACAATTCGTCATGCGGGAAGCCATGTGGCAGATATCCGAATGGAATATTAAACTGGGACTTGACTTGCGCATGGGGATCAACATCTCCCCTTTGCAGCTGGAAAACGGTGATTTTATGTCCCATGTGCGCGAGGCGATCCATTTGTCCAAGGTCAAACCCGATTGGATCATTTTTGAAATCACGGAAGGTCTAGCCATGCTCGATCCAGAAACGTCCAGCGAGATTTTCCAGAAACTCAAAGATATCGGTCTCTCCATTGCCATCGATGATTTTGGTTCAGGATATTCAACCTATGCCTACCTCAAGCAATTCAGGGTTGATCATCTCAAAATCGACAAACGATTGATCGATACAATAGCAACCGACACACGCGACGCCCAGATCATCCAAGCCATCATCGACATGGCCAGGGCCTTGCAGATCAAGACAACGGCAGAAGGCGTTGAACATCAAGAACAAGCCCAGCTCTTGATCCAGCTTGGCTGCGATGAAATCCAAGGGTATTTGTACGGATGTCCACTGCCCAAGAACAAATTTGCATCTTATCTTGAAGAGAAATTCTCCTGACAGGAAGGGGTGAAACCGATGGATAACGAATCCCTATGGTCCTTTTTCCGCAAGCTGGATCGTTCCTTGTTCCTCGATGATGAATACAAGCCTATGGCATCGGTCGATGGGCCACTGCCGATCGGTTATGGCCAGACCATCTCCCAGCCCAGCCTGGTGGTCGAGATGACCCGGATCCTTGACATCGGACCGGATTGCACGGTATTGGAAATCGGCACCGGATCCGGCTACCAGACCGCGTTGCTGGCCCATTTCGCCCGCCTGGTTTGCACCGTCGAACGCATCGCTGAACTGTCGGTCGCAGCGCAAACCCGCTTGGAGCGACTCGGTTTCTCCAATATCCTGTTTAAAATCGGCGATGGCAGCCTCGGCTGGTCCGAGCATTCCCCTTATGACCGGATCATGGTCACAGCCGCCGCAGGCAGGATCCCGGACGAGCTTTTAAACCAACTCAAGCCCGGCGGCCGGATGGTCATCCCGGTCGGACCGCCATCCTGGCAACAGCTGCTTCTTGTCACCAAAGACGCCCAGGGTCTGATCCATCAGCATCCGATCGAGAATGTCCGTTTCGTCGAACTCCATGGCAAATACGGCTGGGGTCACGACTGATGACAGAGATTCTGCTCAAGGCCCTGGCCTATGTTTTCATCATCCTGCTCGGTTATATCCTCAAGGTCAAAGGTTTTTTTGCCCCCGGTGACCAACGTGTCGTTTCCAACATCGTCATGAACATCACCTTTCCCGCCGCGATCATCACGAATTTTGCTGCGTTAAAGCTTGATCGCTCGCTCTATTCAATCATCGTGCTCGGTGTAGTCCTGAATTTCGGGCTGATCGCTCTCGGTTGGTTCTTTTCCCGCGGCAAGCCAGATGGCACGCGGGGGCTCTACATGCTCTGCGTCTCTGGATTCAACATCGGACTGTTCTCACTGCCCTTCATCCAGAATTTTCTCGGTGCTTTCGGGGCGGGAATCCTGAGCTTGTTTGACATCGGCAATGCAGCTCTGGTCACCGGAGGTACATACGCCATCGCTTCCCAGCTCTTGAAGCGGAAAGAATCATCTGGGCTATTGCCGGTGCTCAAGGTTTTGCTGGCATCAGCGCCTTTTGTCACCTACATGACCATGATGATCCTGTCCTTCGTCCAAATCCCCATTCCACCCATCGTGACGACTTTCACAGCGCCGATCGGAGCGGCCAACCCTTTTATGGCGATGCTGATGGTCGGTCTGATGTTGGAGGTACGAGGCGGGAGACAACAGGTACGGGAAGTGTCTGCAATCCTGCTGTTGCGCCTTCTCGGTTCATCACTTTTAGCCTTGGGGGTCTATTTTCTCTTGCCCTATCCTCTGGCGGTCCGGCAAATCCTGGTTCTGCTCCTCTTCTCACCTCTGTCCGGCCTGACACCCGTTTTTACCCAGAAGCTGGGCGGCGATGCCGGCCAGGCGAGCCTGCTGGCTTCGCTGACCGTTGTGTCAGGGCTCATCATTATGACGAGTCTGATCGTAGCCATGGGCCTGTAACTTCTTGCGTTTTCGCGATAAGATAGCCCCACCAAAGGAGGAAAACGCATGTCTGAGAAAATGATCACCGAACACGTCTGGACCAGAACCGATGCATCGCTGTTTGAAACACTCGTCGACCGGGATGAGGTCATGATCAACCATGTAGTCGTCCCGGCAGGCGGTGGTTTTCCGGCTCATCCAACCGATGCTACGGTCTGCATCCAGATCTTGCGCGGGATACTCTCGATCACATCAGAGGTAACCGGTGCGGTTCTGCATGGCCCGGGAAAAATCATCGAAGTGGATCGTCAGACGATGGTCAAACTTGAAAATGGCGGTGAGGGATGCCTCGAGCTGCTGGTCGTCAAAGCCCCTCACCCCAGGACGATAACCTGACTGATTTCCCGGCATGAAAAATGGCTGTCAAGCAGCCATTTTTCAACGTTTTCAAATTCGGAACATTGACAGCCCTAAGTCGTCGCTTCAGCCAGGACAACTGGAATCTCCAGTTTCTCCCCGTCGCGGATGATGGTCAGGGTCATGGTGTCACCTGCCTGGAGCGTGTTTTTCACAGCATTGATGGCAGAGGTGGTCAGGGTTTCCTGGCCATTGATGGCAATGATCACGTCGCCCCGCTGGATACCTGCTGCAGCTGCCGGGCTACCTTCGCCAACCTGGACAACATAGACCCCTTCGGGCAGATCGTATTGCTGGGCCATCTCGGCTGTGACGTCCTGGGTGTAGATGCCGATCCGGGGTGGTTCGGGTACTGATCCTTTTTCGATCAATTGTTCGATGATCGGTTCAGCGTGATCGATCGGAATCGCGAAACCAAGGCCTTCGATCCCGGAGCCTGAATTTTTCGCCGTGTTGATGCCGATCACTTCCCCAAAGGAATTGAACAGCGCACCACCGGAGTTGCCGGCATTGATCGCGGCATCCGTCTGGAGCAGCGTCATATCCTGTCCATCGACGGTGATCGTCCGGTCGAGTGCACTGATGATACCAGCGGTCACGGTGCCGCTGAGCTGGCCCAGAGGATTGCCGATTGCCACTGCCAGCTCGCCGACTTCGAGATCAGAAGAGTCGCCCAATTGGACGGAAGGCAAATCCGCGCCATCAATTTTCAGGACCGCGATGTCGTTGGCCGGATCAGAGCCGACCAGGGACGCTTTGTAGGTATCCCCATTATCAAGTGTCACCTGGATGCTCTGTGCTCCACTGATGACGTGGTGATTGGTCACGACATAGCCGTCTGCCGAAATGATGAAACCCGAACCGGCAGACGGGATGATGCTGTTACGGCCAAATGGTGTCGCCACGGTTGTTTCTGTGTCGATGGCAACGACGGCCGGTTTGCCCTGGGCTACGATTTGCGTGATGGACAACGCTTCCCGGTCTGTGTCGGTCCTGGCCGCCGAAGATTCGAGACTGAACGATTTGCCAGAACGCCCACTGGAAATATCCTTGCCTGTTTCGCCGGTTTCAGAAGTAAGCGAATCGTCAGTCGATGTGGATTCTGTGATCGCCAAGCCGAGTCGCTCCGGTGTCAGGCTGTTGATGCCGTAATAGACAGCCGCGCCTGTAGCGACAGTCAGGATCAGGGCGATGGTGACAAAAGCTGCGATCAGCCCGGTCCGGCGCTTGCCTGCTTTGTTAGTTTCATTGGTTTCTGACATATGGATCCCTTCCTTCATCAAAGGTGTGGCAACAAAAAATCAAGTTGGTCTCACTCTTTTTTCAGTGAATGATGACTATCTTTATTTAAACCAATCGATGTGATGAAAATGTGAAGGCTGGTTGAAAAAACCATAAAACTTGGCAGGCACATCCCTTCAGTGGAACGCTCATCCATGCCAGCCTGTTGGTCAGGTGTTCTTCATCACGACACCTTCGATGATATTGGCCACATCTTCGCAGGCGTCGAGGACATTTTCCATGTCGTCGTAAATATCTTTCCACATGGATGTGGCCTGTTCCAGGATCGTACCCATGGCAACAGCCTCTTGCCTGTAGCCAAGTATTGGATGATGTTATCCAATCAGATGCAGGTGAGATCATCCCGCAAACGGCTCCATTTTTCCATTGATCCCTTGGCCATGGCAGAGCAAATACGCGATTTTGCGTGATTTGTTCATTTTTTAGGATTATCAGTTTTGCTTTTTAGCTTGGCCTGGTGCCTGTTGATTGTCAGGCTTCTTGTCTGCAGCAGCCGATTTGATTGCTGGCGTCTCATCTTTCTTCTCGACAGCGGGACTGGTTGCGGCTGGCGTCTCATCTTTCTTCTCGGCAGCGGGGCTGGTTGCGGCCGGTGTCTCGGCCTTCTTCTCGGCAGCCGGGCTGGTTACGGCCGGCGTCTCGGCCTTCTTCTCGGCAGCCGGGCTGGTTGCGGCCGGTGTCTCGGGCTTCTTCTCGACGGCCGGGCTGGTTGCGGCCGGTGTCTCGGGCTTCTTCTCGGCAGCCGGGCTGGTTGCGGCCGGTGTCTCCGGCTTCTTCTCGGCAGCCGGCGTCTCGGCTTTCTTGCCATCATTTTCAGGTGGACCGGACACGGCCTCTTGCGAGAGGGTATCGGTTATTTCGCCAGGATCAACTGTGCGCAATTGGACCGATTGACGTTCTTTAGCCTTAACCTGCAGGAGTTGGCCGCCAGCTGTTTTGACTTCGAGCGCTTGAACGTGTTCGGGATCGGCAAAGAAAGAACTGACCGTCTCGCCGGTGGTATCCAGACCTGTCTGGTCCGCCAGAGCGACCAAGCCCAGAGGAACCGCATGAGTTCTGGCCTGGTCCAGTTTTGTTTCATCTGCATGGACCAGAATCAGATTGACAGCTGACAGGGTACGGTTCTGGATCGCTGCCTGGTCAAGCGCCTCCGCCAAATCCTCCGTGGTATCGCCATGTTCGCCCAGGTCCACGGTGGTCACAACAACATAATCCATGATCCCATCAGCTGGATCGAAGATACCAGCATCAGTCACCTGGTTGACTACAGATGCCAGCGCAACTGCGAAGGGCTGACCTGTCAGGGAGTTGAGTCTCAGTGTCTGGGCGTCCACGTTCTGTGCTTTGGCTGAGACGATGGTTCCGTCTGCAGCGACGGCAAACAGGACACTCGGATTGATATCAACGGTGACGAGGACCACTGGAGGGGGCAGGAAAAATCCGGTCAGAACACTCTGCAGGGAGTAAATAAGAATCGCCAAGCCTAGAAGCGCACTGGCCAGAATCGTCCCGATCTGTCGGTAGGAAAGTACGGACCTGCGTCCGCTGGGGGCTTGCAGGAGGTCACCCGGTGTGAAAAGAATCGTGTCTCCCACAGCGAAATGGGGTTGCTTTCTGACCCGGACCAGATAGTTGTCAGCCGTCCAGATCATCGCCATGTTCCGTTCCAAACGATAGACCGTACCTAGCATGGCAGAGGCCCTCCCTGAATCAATGCATAGTCATTTTTATTATAGGTGATCCATTCACTATTGCTAGATATACGTACTAATTAACTATTTTTTAGGGAACTGCTGACCTGACTTTTACAGTTTAGTCCTCAAATACTAGAAGAAGAATATAAGGCGAT
>CAZGSR010000023.1:0-46202 GCA_964528645.1 uncultured Mageeibacillus sp.
ACAGTCGTTTTTAATTCATTTTTGAGCCGCCGCGAATGCGCCGGCATGGAGGTTTCTATGAAACCGATTGTCCCCTATCTCTGGTTTGACCATCAGGCTGAAGCGGCCGTGGATCTTTATACACATACGTTCCTGCACTCGCATGTGGTGTCGAACAGTTTGTACACGGCGTCGGGAGCTGAAATCTCGGGCCGGCCGGAAGACTCGCTACTTTCCATTGAATTTGTGATCGCGGGGCAGCCGATGGTCGCCCTCAATGGTGGTCCTGTTTACGCGTTCACGCCGGCCAATTCTTTTTATGTCCACTGTGCTTTCGCCGAGGAAGTCGACCGGATTTATGAAAAGCTGTCAGCCGGCGGCGAGGTCCTGATGGAACTGGGGCAATATCCATTCAGCCCACGTTATGCCTGGGTCCAAGATCCGTTTGGCGTCAACTGGCAGGTCATGCAGTCAGACCAGCCAACACAGATTGTGCCCGGTTTCCTGTTCACCGGGCCGCATATCGGGCAGGCTGAATCTGCCATTCGGCACTATATCGCCACGATTCCCCATTCAAACCCGCAGGCGCTTGAAAAAGGTCCTGACGGCCTGGTCCAGTATGCGACCTTCACACTTAATGGCCAGACCTTTGCCGCCACGGAAAGCAGCCTCGACCATGGCTTTGATTTTTCACCAGCCATCTCTTTCCTGCTCAGCTGTGAAACCGAAGCCGAATTCGAGTCGATCTGGACCTCATTCACCGACGAAACGACCGATCCGCAGTGCGGTTGGGTCACAGACCGCTTCGGTATCACCTGGCAGATCGTGCCCGAAGCCCTGTTTGCCCTGATCAATTGTGACGACGGCGACCGCCGCGAACGGGTGCTCAAAGCCATGTACCCGATGAAAAAAATCGATCTGGCTGTATTAAAGCAAGCGTTTCATGGAAATGTGCTTTGATGGAACAATCAAACAAGCCAGAGCATTCCACCTTGCCTGAAGCACGGATTATCCGCTGGGGCATCATCGGCTGCGGTGCTGTCACCGAGGTCAAGAGCGGCCCTGCCTTTCGGAAAGCAGACCACTCTGAGCTTGTCGCCGTCATGCGCCGGAATGGGACACTCGCCCAGGACTACGCTGAGCGCCATGGTGTACCGCGCTGGTACGGTCAAGCTGACGACGTGATCCAAGATCCGGATGTCGACGCCATTTACATAGCAACACCACCAGCATTCCACAAGCCTTACGTGCTGAAGGCCGCAGCTGCCGGTAAACCAGTTTATGTCGAAAAACCAATGGCCCTGAACGGACCAGAATGCGATGATATGATCCAGGCCTGCCAGACAGCTGGTGTCCCCCTTTTCGTTGCCTATTACAGGCGCGCCTTGCCCCGGTTCCTGAAAATCAAGGAGTTGCTGGAAAGCGGAGCGATCGGCGAAGTCCGCCTGGTCACGACCCAGTATCTGCGCCCTGCCCTGACCGGCGAAAAGCGCGATCCACAGCACAACTGGCGCATCGATCCCAAGCTTTCCGGCGGCGGTCTCCTGCTTGATGTCGGCAGCCACACTTTGGACATTCTGGACTTTCTAATTGGTCCCGTGCGCAGTGTGCAAGGCCAGGCCAGCAGTCTGGGCCACCTATATCCTGCAGAAGACACGGTCACCAGCCTGTTCACCTATGACTCTGGCGTCCATGGGGTTGCCAGCTGGTGTTTTGCCGCCGCCACAGCCGAGGATCGCAATGAAATCATCGGCAGCCAGGGCAAGCTCAGCTTTGCGACATTTGGCGATGGTCCGATCGTGCTGGAAACAACCCACGGGACACAGTCATTCCAAATCGAGAATCCTGTCCATATCCAGCAGCCCCTGATCCAGACCATTGTCAATCAGTTGAACGGCGGTCCTCCCTGTCCCAGTACGGGTATCACCGCCGCGCGCACAAGCCGGGTCATGGATGCTTTGCTTAAGGACTATGACACTACTCGTTGAAAGGATTTGCTTTTTCATCTGGACGCGCAAAACCATAAAAAAGGAGGTCACCCGTGGCAGGTGGCCTCCTCATCTGTGACGAGAGGTTCGTGCTCCCTCCAGTCACTTGGGAAAGGTATAAAAAGAGCTCCAGCGAACCTGTCAGATTTCTCATTTCACGTCGTGTACCCTTTTCGCGAGCCTTGGCCTGATATTTGTTATACGTCGTTCTGATTGACTCAGTTGCCCATCTGGCTTCTTTTTAATCATCACTGATCGTATTTTTTAGATCAGGTTGTGACTTGTAAATACTTTCGTATTCCCTGAATCACTTTTCGCTTTCCAAATCTTTCGATTTGGCGGTACTCCGTTGGGTGAGAGTCTTCTTTGGAATTCCCTGGAGCTTGATTTAATTATAGCACTCTGCGACAAATAGTCAAACCCTTTTTATGAATATTGCGTAAACTCGTCATGAATAATCTGGGGCATGCGAATTGACATCAAAAGACCTTTCTCGTCTTGGCTGGGGTGTTCGGGAATGCTGCGGAAGCCTCGATGCAGGCCTAGTTTGGCGCAGACAGCGAGGGCCAGGGCATCCAGTACATCAGCAGTCAGACGATTGAGGCGGGAATTGGCCTCTGCCTGGGCCAGAATGTCCCGTGTCTGTGGTTCACAAGCCAAGAGAAGCTTGATCCGTTCCTGCCGTCCACTGGCTGTGTGTTTGCTCGCAAGGGGAATGAAAGACCGGCCCTGGCCGTTCAGATAGGCGAAACACAACTCCGGGTGGCTTTCCCAGATTTTATCGCGGGCTTGCGGCTGTATTTCCAAAAAGCCGTCCACCTCACGGATGGCAGCGCACAGCGCATAAGACTGGCGACTTATCCCCCGTCCCAGGATCTCCCGATTGATCGCATGTGCCGTCGCGTAATCACTGGCGTAGACAGCTTGACGGCAGGGCACAGAAAACAGGGTCGCGGTCCGGCCGGGCAAATGCAACCGGGCGTCTGGCTCAGGACGATTGTCAGCAGGAGCAGACGGCAAACCAATCGGCATGTCCACAAGCAGTCTGTCCGCTGTCTGGCCGCGCGCCCAGACCTCAGCAATCGACACCGACCAGCTGACATCAGCCAACCGGTCGGTCAGACAGACTGACACCCAGCCCGTACGACAGCCATCCACGCCGACAACCTGCCAGGCAGGGTGAACCAGTTCCAGATCTGAAAACAGGTCCAGGAACTCCATCTCAACGGTTGCAAAGTCTTTCTGGGAGAAATCATGGTCCCGTTCAACCACAGGTGGACTGGCAAAAAACTGGATGCCGCGCAGGGCCATGAATTCATGATGCAGCAAGGCATCGTCGATCGTTCGAACCTGCTCTTTTTCCAGCTCACTGAGATCGGCGAGACCGTATTTGGCATAGATCAATCCCTGCAGGGCAGCTTCGACAACCGCATACCCCCCCAGCTGCTTTTTCACCGGCCGGGTCAGGTCTGACAGATAACTCTCGCTGCCATCATGGAGCAGGCAAGCCAGCTGAACTCGCCGGGAATATTCTCTGGCCCTGGCCTCCAGGCAGCAGTTGACCGAATGCTGCGCGATCGAATAAAAAGTCCGGATATGGCCATTGGCCCGCGTCATGAGAGACAGGGCATGGGCAATGTCGACGATTTGGATATCGGAATAACGTGCTTGGAATGGATTGAAACGGATACCGGAAATCGTCAGGATTTCTTGCGCCATGCGTCTGCCTCCTATTAATTTCACCGGTTGCTTTGCAGATGGCTGGTCTCACGAATCACGAGCTCCACTGGCAGAATCCTGGCCTTCAGAGGTTGGTCCTTGCCCTCGACCAGATCTGCCACGATGGCAGCCGCCATCGTGCCAATCGCGGTGATCGGCTGGCCGATTGTGGTCAAAGCCGGGGTCATCAATTGGCTTAGATAGATGTTGTCAAATCCGATGACTTGGATCTGGTCCGGTATCGGAATTTTCTGTGCCGCCAGGACTTTGACCACTGAAAGGGCGACAACATCGTTGGCAGCCAGGATGCCATCCACCTCAGGGAAATGCTCAAGTAGCTGCTGGGTTTTCAAAAGACCATCGGCAAAATCAAAATCGCAGGAGACTTCACGAGGCTCCAGACCCTGTTCCCGGCAGACATCGCGATAGCCTTGCAAGCGCTTGGCAGCAGAGGTGTACTTCTGCGGACCGCACATCATCACGATCCGCCGACAACCGCACTGAATGAGGTGTTCGGTCGCCAGCCTTCCGCCCTGGTAATGGTCAGCCCGCACGCTATAGGCGTTTGTTTCCTTGCTGGGAGCCCGGTCCAGAATCACCATCGGCACCGGGCAGGCCTGGATCAGGGCATCCATCTCTTCATGCGTCGTCGTGATGATGATGCCATCAGCATTCATCCGCTCCAGCATATCGATGTAGGCTTCCTCCTTGGAGGGGTCCTCATCTGAGTTGCACAAAATCAGTTTGTACCCACGCCGGAATGATTCGTCCTCGATGGCCCGGGCCAGTTCTGTAAAAAAAGGATTGGCGATCGTCGGAACGATGCAGCCAATGATGCGCGAAGACCGTTTGCTCAGGGAGCGGGCGACTTCATTGGGTCGGTAGCCGGTTTCCTGGATGACCTTGAGCACGCGTGCTTCTGTCTGTGGATCAACAGCTGCCGTCCCGTTGAGAACACGCGAGACAGTCGCGGGTGAGACTTTGGCCTGGCGGGCAATTTCCCTGATGGTTGCCATATGAGTATCGTGCTCCTTACTGAGGCTGGCTGAAACCGATTTCAATTTCCATTGTGTCTGGCCAGATAGCCAACTGTCAATTCATACGGGCAAAAAAGTTCATCCGCGCAAAAGAGCGCCCGTTTGTGTCGGACGCTCTTTTCAGCATGGAGACAAAAGTCAGATGACTCTCAGCAATTGCTTATTTGGTCACCAGTTCAACCGGAACCGGAATGCTGGCTGCGATGGCTTCGCCGGAGAGGTGCTTGATGGCATATTCGACGGCCATCTCACCCATGAGTCCGGGCTGCTGGGCAACGGTTGCGGCCATTTTGCCTTCCTCGACGGCTTTGAGGGCATCGTCCGTGGCGTCAAAGCCGATCACAACCATAGCGGTCTTGCGGTTTTCGGCAGCAACGACGGCACCCAGGGCCATTTCATCGTTGTGGGCGAAGACGCCCTTGAGATCCGGGGTGGCCTGAAGCATGTTTTCCATAACGGTCACACCTTCAGCGCGGTTAAAATTGGCAGTCTGCTTGGCGGCGACATCGAGTTTGCCGTCGACGGCCAGATGGAAACCAGCACCACGGTCATTGGTCGCTGAAGCACCGGGAACACCTTCCAGCTCAGCAACTTTGGCACCTTCTCCGACCAGGCTGATCAGGTATTCACCTGCCAGCTTGGCTCCGAGGACATTGTCAGAGGCAATGTGGGAAACCACGGTGGCACCATCGACGCTGCGGTCTACGGAAATAACCGGGATGCCTGCATCGCTGGCGGTCTTGACCGATGCTGCAGCGGCCTTGGAATCGACCGGATTGATGATGATCAGGTCGACACCCTGGACGAGGAAGTTTTCGATGGTCGAAGCCTGCTTGGCCGTGTCATCACTGGCATCAACGACCAGCAGTTCGGCACCCAGGGCCTGGGCCTTGGCGGTCGCAGCTTCCGTCATCGTGACAAAGAACGGATTGTTCAAGGTCGAAACCGAGAAGCCGATTTTGAAGGATCCGGTGGCAGGGGCTGATGTTTCAGCAGCCGAGCTGGCGGCTGTGGTCGGGGCCTGGGTCGGGGTTGCGGTGGTCTGGCTGGCTGCGCAGGCGCCAAGACCGATGACGAGGGTGAGCATGAGAACGATTGCGAGCAGTTTTTTCATGGGACTCTCTCCTTTTTTGGATTTCGATTGTTGGTTTGCTTGTTTGGGGCTTGTCTGTGAAGACGGCGGATGCAACTGGATCGGCGGTGAGCTGTGGTCCGGACTTGTGCGTATTGTCTTTAGAAGATGACCCCGGCATGGAGGATGATGTTGGCGTAGGGGGTGGCTTCACCCGTGCGGATGATCGCCCGGCAGGATCGCGTCTGATGCTTGAACTGTTCATGGCTGGTCCATTCAACCGGGACATCGGGCAGCAACTGGCGGATCTGGCTCAGGACCACTGGATTGGCGGATTCGATCTCCCGGGCCAGGGTGATTTTTTCTATCTCCATGTCTGCCAGAAGAGTCGTCAAGGTCTCACGAAAAGAAGGGCTGCCCAGTTTCAAGGCCAGATCGATGGTTTCGATACCCAGTGGCGAGGGCAAGCCGCAGTCGGCGATGCAAAGGCTATCCGTGTGGCGAAGCTCACCCAGGACGCGGTTGATGGAACTGTTTAAGGGACCGGTTTTTTTCACAGCAGATACTCCTCAGATTTGAAACAGGGTCAAAATGGGGGGGCGATATTGGTTAATAACAAACTCGTAGATCAGGACAGCCTTGCTGTGACCTCAGCCAAAGTCGGCATGCCACCCTGGGCACCAAATTTTTCCGTGCTCAGACCGGCGGCACAATTAGCAAAGACCAGCGCGGTTTCCAAGGTCATGGCCTGCGACCAGGCGTACGCCAGGGCTGCATTAAAGGTATCTCCCGCACCCGTCGTATCGACTACAGTCGCTGGACTGGCAGGAATCTGGTAGACCTCTCCGTTTTGGCTGGCAAAGCTTGCCCCTGCCGAACCCTGGGTGATGATCAGTTTTTCCGGGTATCGGCGCAGCAGCTCACGGTAATCACCCTGGTCAGCAAAGACGATGGCCGCTTCATGTTCGTTGGGCGTGATGAACGTCAATTTTTCAATCAAGTCTGGGGATAATTCTTGGGCCGGTGCTGGATTCAACAGGACAGCAATGCCGGCCCGATGGCAAAGATCAATCACATAGACGGCAGTGTCGAGTGGGATTTCCAGCTGCAGGATGACCATCTGGGATTGGAGCAGTTCATCCTGGATCGATTCGATGTAGGTGCGATCAACCAGACCATTGGCACCGGGTACGACAACAATCGAGTTGTCTCCATCGCCAACCGTGATCATGGCGACACCGGTGGTCTGCCCCTGAAGCGTGCGGACTTGGTCAGCCTTGACCCCGTTTGCTGCCAGAGTGTGAATCAGCTGACGACCGAAATCATCTTCACCGACACAGCCGAACATGCTCACATCTGCGCCGAGGCGTCCCAGGGCAACAGCTTGGTTGGCACCCTTGCCACCGGGGACAAAATGCAGCTCCTGGCCAGCGATCGTCTCGCCTTTGAGCGGAATCCGTGGTGCGGTCACGACCATGTCCATGTTCAGGCTGCCTACAACTGCGATTTTCATAAGTGGCTCCTCGTCTGGTCTTAGTGCAAAAGCTCTGTTGATTGTTAGTCCGTTTCGTGAAACCGGTTTCACATCCGGTAAAAAAATAGCCGCGCGTGGGTGTATTGTTTATAACCGGTGTGCAGCGTCAGAAGGACTGGTGTCTGATGTTTGGCGAACTCGGCTTGAAACCGGTTTCATGTCTTCATGATAGCGCGCGATTCCTCCCTTGTCAAGTGGTCTCTTTGCCAGGCTCTTTGCTTGAATGGCTGGTTGATTGCTTATTTCCGTGATGTTACCGTGAAAAGCAATAAAATATGCAACCTGACTTCCCATTATTGACCGTCCTGGACCCGAGGATGTCAGTGGCATGGTTTGTTGTCAGATGATTCTGTGAAGCGGGATACTTTCGGAGGAAATGTTCCATCAAAGGTGCCAGACCTGCGAACAGGGTTGGTCCTGTATGCGGAATATTCACGAATTGGGGTCGGAGGCGGCGCGAGGGGTGGCCCTTTTTAAGGATTATTCACGAAACGGGGCCAGACTTACGACCAAGTCTGGACCTTTATGCGGAATGTTCACGATTTGGGGTCGGTCCACTTATTGGGAAAATTTGGAATGCGCTTGTGAAGCTTACAGCCGCAGCAGGTTGACGCCTCATCGAAAATGTTCCGAAAAAGTACTCCGACCTAGCGGCGGAAACTTCCCTTCCTATGTTGGAGCACTTTTGGGGAAGATCCAGGTATGATCTGGAAAAGCCTCTGCTGCAGGGGCTTCGAGACCCATTTGATTAGTACCGTTTTGGTGGGCCGACCCCAAAAGAGGAATTTTCCATCCAAGGTGCCAAACCTGCCGGCCAGGGAGCTTCAATTATGTGAAAGCAAACCAGACCTGCAGTCAAAACTGGCACTTCTCAAATCTTCCAAACCCCATGGCCACACTCTTACTGGAATCCGCTGCACTTTTTACAGGCTTTTAACGGAATCAGATAAAGAGCCGAATAGCTTTGGGGGTTGCATAGGTCCGTCTCGCGTGATATCCTGTCGCTATAAGCATATGCTTATTATATAAGCTATCATTAAGGAGCTGATCATGACGAATCGCGAAGAAGAATTGCTTGCACTCATCCGCAAGAATCCTGCGATCTCTCAGAATGAGCTCGCAGCAGCACTCGGCATCACGCGATCTTCGGTTGCGGTCCACATCACCAACCTGATGAAAAAGGGATTGATCCTGGGCAAAGGCTACATCCTCAAGCAAGAGGATTATGTCTGTGTGCTGGGTGGTTCCAATATCGACATCAGCGGCTTTCCTGACTGGAAACTGGTCCCCCAGGATTCTAATCCCGGCAGGGTCAAGATCAGCTTGGGGGGCGTCGGACGCAATATTGCCGAGAATCTCGTCCACCTCGGTTTACCAACCAAGCTGATCAGTGCCGTTGGGGATGATGTTTACGGACATAAGATCGTGGATCATGCCAGTGCCATTGGCCTGGATATCAGGCATACCCTGATATCCAGCAGTCGCTCCACTTCAACCTACCTGGCCATTCTCGACGAAACGGGCGACATGAATGTGGCCATTTCCCAGATGGACATTTTCGAAGATCTCTCGATTGATTACATCCAGACCAAGCGCCAGATCATCGAGGATTCAAAAATCTGCGTCGTCGATACCAATATCCCGAACGAAACGATCGGTTATGTCGTGGACAATTTTAAAAACACTGAATTATTCCTGGACACAGTCTCATCCACCAAAGCCATGAAGATCAAGGATAAAATTGGTGCCTTCCACACGATCAAGCCGAACAAGATCGAAGCCGAGCTGCTTTCCGGTCTGGCGATCAAAACTGAACAGGATCTGGTTCGTGTATCTGATTTTTTCCTGGAAAAGGGCGTCCGGCGAGTCTTCATCACGATGGCCGAAGCAGGTGTTTTCTACAGCGATGGTTCCGAGCACGCGTGGATTCCCAGCCCCAAAGTCACTGTCGTCAATGCGACCGGAGCCGGTGATGCCTTTCTCTCGGCCCTGGTGTATGCCCGATTCCACCAGCTTGGCATGGCTGAGTCTGCCAAGTTTGCGATGGCTGCATCCATTCTGGCGTTGAAGCATCTGGAAACCATCAATCCCGGCATGTCCAGCGACAATGTCCTGCTCACCTTGAAAGAGTTCGGACTAGACAAGTAAAATCCGCGATCTGGAGCCCATGAAATCAGACGTTTGGCATAAAAAATTCGAGGAGAAAAAGCATGTACGAGAAATACCTTGAAATCAATCCCGAGGTCGAGAAAGCACTGGAGTATGGCAGACCAGTGGTTGCCCTGGAATCAACAATCATCTCCCATGGCATGCCCTATCCGAAAAACGTCGAGACTGCCCTGGCGGTGGAACAGATTGTCCGTGACAATGGCGCGATCCCGGCGACCATCGCCATCATCAAAGGCAAGCTCAAGGTCGGCCTGACCCGGGAAGAAATCGAATACCTCGGTTCCAGCCACGATGTCATCAAGGCCAGCCGCCGCGACATCCCCTTCATCTTGGCCAAAGGCCTGGACGGCGCCACAACCGTCGCTTCCACCATGATCATCGCCAATCTGGCTGGTATCCGGGTTTTCGCGACGGGCGGCATCGGTGGTGTCCACAGAGGCGCCCAGACCACACTGGACATTTCCGCCGACCTGCAGGAACTGGCTCACACGAATGTGACCGTGGTCTGCGCCGGTGCCAAGTCTATTCTCGATATTGGCCTGACACTCGAGTACTTGGAAACCCAAGGCGTTCCGGTCGTTGGTTTTGGCACCAGCGAGCTGCCTGCCTTCTACACATCCAGAAGTGGGTTTGCAGTTGATTATCAAGTCGACACGGCCAGTGAAATGGCAGCTGCCATGAAAGCCAAATGGGATCTCGGTCTCAATGGCGGCATCGTCGTAGCCAATCCCATCCCTGCAGACTACGAAATGGATCCAACTGTCATCAATGGCGCCATCGAGCAGGCCGTCAGGGAAGCTGAGGAGAAGGGCATCAAGGGCAAGGACAGCACCCCGTTCCTGCTCGCCCGGGTCAAGGAACTGACTGGCGGCGCCAGCCTCGAGTCCAACATCCAGCTCGTCTTCAATAACGTCAAAGTCGGCGCCCAGATCGCAGTCGAATACAGCAAGATCTGACCCCCCCAGTCCGGTCCAGTCCAGACCGCCTGCCCCGCCATCTTGATCACAGCCACAGCAGCTTGCCACGAAAAGAGGCTGTCATGATTCTTCAAGAGATTCATGACAGCCATTTTCTTTTTGGTAAATAGAAAGGTGTGTTTCTCCAGTCAGGAGAAACTGGAAACGCCGTTTCTCAGATGTGCTTTTCCAAAGCGGCGGCGAGCTCAGCATACGGACGGGCACCAATCAGACGCTCGACAACCTGGCCATTCTTCAGGATGTAGAGGGTCGGGATGCTCATAACACGGAATTTCTCTGCGAGTTCGGTCTGCTCATCGACATTAACCTTACCAATGACGGCACGGCCAGCATATTCCTGAGCAAGCTTATCAACGGTCGGAGCGACCATGCGGCACGGCCCGCACCAGACAGCCCAGAAATCGAGTAGCACGGGCTTGTCGCTTTTCATGACGACTTCGTCAAAATTACTAGCCTGAACGGTAACAGTCATTGGGTTCCTCCTCAAAAGCCGGTTCCAGTTGTTTAATAAATCCGGCGTTGCTTGTTTGTCTCGATAGTAGAGCATGCCCATAATTTCTACAGTAACTGAAGTTACATGCCTTCCGGGAGCCTGGCTCAGTGTTCAGCGTGGATGGAGTCGAGGTCGAACGGGGTCTCCTGGTAGACGTAATAATTGAGCCAGTTGGCAAAGAGCAGGTAGGCTGAACTGCGCCAGCGCATAATCGGCGGCCGGGCTGGATCGTCGTTCTGGAAATAGTTCCTGGGCAGGTCGATTGACAGGCCGCGGCTCACATCACGTTCGTATTCGGATTTCAGGGTCATGGGGTCATACTCGACATGGCCGGTCAGGAAGATCTGCCGACCGCTCATGTCCGAGACGGCGTAGACACCCGATTCTTCTGATTCGGACAGGATGCGCAGGTCGCTGACCTTCTCGATGTCACTGCGACGGATTTCGGTGTGCCGGGAGTGCGGGACATAGAAAACATCATCCAGACCGCGGAACAGCTTGACCGGGCGTGTCCAGCTGCGGCTGTGGGGAAAAATGCCGAACATTTTGGCAGGGAGGTCATATTTGGGGACCCCGTAATGATAATACAGGCCAGCCTGGGCACCCCAGCAGATGTGCATGGTCGAGTAGACGTGGGACTTGCTCCACTCCATGATTTCACACAGCTCCGGCCAATAGGCAACCTCCTCGAATGGCATCTGCTCAACGGGAGCACCGGTAATGATCATGCCGTCATAATGGCGGTGGCGGACCTGGTCAAACGTTTCATAGAACTTGATCAGGTGGTCTGTAGACGTGTTTTTCGGGCTGTAACTGGCGGTGTAGAGGAAATCAACGTCGATCTGGAGTGGGGTGTTACTCAGGAGCCGCAGCAGTTGGGTTTCGGTGACCACTTTGGTGGGCATCAGGTTGAGGAGGAGGATTCTCAGGGGGCGGATGTCCTGGCTGTACGCGCGGTCATCACGCATGACAAAGACGCTCTCCTGTTCGAGAATCTCTGCTGCCGGCAGGTCATTGGGGATCTTGATCGGCATGGCGTACCTCCATCGGTGAAATGTCCCAGGTCAGGCGACCAAGCCAGTCTGACCCGCTGTCTGTAAAAATAGTAGCCAACCCGCTGGACTTGTCAAGCAGGTCAGATGAATTCGTGCAGGATGGACTGGTCCGGTATCTCGAAATGGTCGACCATCGGGATGTGTTCACAGGCCGCAACAAGGTGCCGCGCTTCTGCGACAGCTGAATCAAGATCCGCGTAGCCCAAGGCATGGGTCGGGCTGATGTAGATCGAGGACGGCAAGGTTTCATCTTCATATTCCTGCAGAGAGCTGAGAATGTGATGGTAGGCTTTGGGAGCGACAATACAGAATTCGTAATCCAGGCACGAGTTGATGTAGACATCCGCCTGTTTCAAATACTGTGGAAAGAATTGCTGCTCAGTCTGGTCGATCATCGGCCAATAGTCAATGGTCGACAGGGCGGTCGATCCGCGATGAACCACGTCGCGGCTGATGCGTCGCAACATGCGCAAGTCACGCGATCCCAGCAATTGGCGCCCATCCAGCAGTGAGCACCAGGGCATGATAAACACCCCCAGCCAGGCCAGCCGCGGCAAATGGCCAACGATGGAATCATGCAGGCCATGCAATCCTTCTACAATCAGGAGGTCACCGGCCCCGAGTGTCAACTCGTTTTCCACTGGCATTGATCGAGTCCGGGTGACAAAGTCAAACTGGGGCAGGATGACGGTCTTACCCTGCAGCAAATCCGCCAGCTGGCTGGCCATCAGATCAGTCTCGAGCGTGTCGAGGCTTTCGAAATCTGGACGGCCCCAGGCATCGTAGCGGACACTGTCCACCTTGTAGTAATCATCCAGGGAGACCACTCTGGCCAGACGTCCTGAAGCCCTGACCGCCTCAGCCAGTCGGCGGCTGAAGGTCGTTTTGCCTGAGGATGTAGGTCCGGATACAAAGACAGCTTGGATCGCCAGATCCTCTGTCACGCGGCGGACCACTTTGGCCAGCTGCTTTTGAAAGCGCTCTTCAGAATGCACGATGAAGTCCCTGAACCGGGAAACGCCAAGAGATTCTTCCAGATCCTCAATGCTGAGAATTCTCATATGCACCAATTGCGCCATCCAAGTCGCCTCCAGTCCAGCGATATCGTCAAAAATCAAGTTATTCCAGCGTGTGGAACACTTTTTCCTATGGTATCATCAATTTTGATGTTTTGTCTGTAAGCCCGGTGACGCACAAATTGGTGGACTCAGAGGAGTTTTGGATATGATCGGATCAGGTACACTTGTCAATATGGCTGCAATCGTTGCAGGAGCTGGGCTGGGCTTGATAGCCCGGGGCGGCTTGCCGGAAAGGATCCGGCGCACCACACTGCAGGGGATTGGCCTGGCCGTCCTTTTTGTCGGCATCAGCGGGACGCTGGTCCAGATGTTTAAAGTCGAAGGCGACATCCTGACCAGCACCCAGGGCATGCTGATGATCCTGTCCCTGGTCATCGGCAGTCTGGTCGGCGCGGCTCTCAATCTCGAACAGCGCCTGGAAAACCTGGGGGGCCTGTTGCAGCGCCTTTTCCGGGCCAATGGCCAAAATTCGACTTTTGTCGAAGGCTTTGTCTCGGCTACCATCCTTTATTGTGTTGGGGCCATGGCCATCCTCGGCGCCCTGGAGGACGGCCTGACCGGTAACGCCACGACACTGTATGCCAAGTCCATCCTCGACGGAACGGTCGCGATCTTCTTCACAGCCACCCTCGGCAGCGGCGTCTTTTTGTCTGCGTTGTCTGTAGGTTTGTACCAGGGTGCCATCACCCTGATGGCCCAGTCCTTGCAGCCCTACATGAGTGATAGTCTGGTCGGCCAGCTGTCCCTGGTCGGATCGGTCCTGATCGCCGGTATCGGCTTGAATTTCCTGCTCGAGAAGAAAATCGCCATCGGCAATTTGCTTCCGGCGGTGTTTGTCCCGGTCCTCTTTGCAGTTTTCCAGTCGATCTGGCCATTTTAAGCCAATTTTTGTTGGATTTTTGCCAGTTTTTGTTGACGGATTTTCAGGATCAGTTCAAAATAATCAATCAAGACTTGGCCTTGCCGGTCCAGGTCTTTTTTGTCACAACACCACTTTCCAGTTTCAATTCTCACCCAATTTTTTAGAGGAGAACTGTTATGCGTCACGCCCAAAAAATGATCGCCCTGGCTCTGGCCAGCGTCCTGTCCCTGAGCCTCCTGGCTGGCTGCGCCAAAAAGGAAAGCAACGAATTCAAAGTCGGTCTGGAATGCAACTATGCCCCTTTCAACTGGACTCAAACGGACACCAGTAATGGCGCAGTCTCGATCAGCAACAGCCCGAGCGAATACGCCGGTGGCTATGATGTCGAGGTGGCCAGGAAGATCGCGGCCAAGCTCGGTAAAGAGCTCGTCATTGTCAAAACCGAATGGGACGGTCTGATTCCAGCCCTGACCTCCGGCAAGATCGACGCCATCATCGCCGGTATGTCACCAACCGAGGAACGCAAAGCCACTGTCGATTTTTCTGACTCTTACTATCGTTCCGACCTGGTCATTGTTGTTAAAAAGGACAGTCCGTTTGCCGCTGCCAAGTCACTGGCCGACCTGAACGGCGCGAAAATCACAGCCCAGCTCAACACCTTCCATTACGAAGTAGTCGACCAGATCGCTGGCGTCGCCAAACAGACCGCCATGGACAATTTCCCGGCCATGATCGTCGCCGTTGCATCGGGCAAGATCGATGGCTACGTCTCGGAAAAGCCCGGCGCCATCTCAGCAGTCGCAGCCAATCCAGATCTGACCTCTGTCGAATTTGCCGCTGGCCAGGGCTTTAGCTATGCCGATGAAAATGTCGCTGTCGCGGTTGCGGTCAGAAAGGGCAGTGCTGAACTGGTCAAAACAATCAACGAAGCCCTGGCCGAAATTGGGCAGGACCAGCGGGACACGATGATGGAAACCGCGATCAAGACCCAGCCGGTCGCCCAGTAAGCACCATGGGATTCTCAGCCACAGGATTCGTATTGGCCACCCTGCCGGAAAATTTCTGGGGCTGGGTCCTGTTTGTCATCCGGCAATACGGCCCGCTCTTTCTGACCGGTGCCAGAAATACGCTGCTGATTGCCATCACTGGCACAGCTGCCGGCTTTTTGATCGGGCTACTGGTCGCCATCGTGCGCACCATCCCGCTCAAACCCTCCACACCTCTAACCGTCCGCGGGCTGGTCAGATGTGCCCAGTTCCTCCTGACTGTCTACATCGAGGTCTTTCGCGGTACCCCAATGATTGTCCAGGCCATGGTCCTTTACTATGGCTCATCGCAGCTTTTGGGCTGGGATCTCTCCGCCATTCTGGCCGGTATCCTGATCGTCTCGATCAATACCGGTGCCTACATGGCCGAAATCATCCGCGGCGGCATCGATTCGATCGACCGCGGCCAGACCGAAGCTGCTCAGGCAATCGGCATGAACCATGTCAAGACCATGGTCTATGTGATCCTGCCTCAGGCGATCCGCAACATCCTGCCAGCGACCGGCAATGAGCTGGTTGTCAACATCAAGGACACCTCCGTGCTTAATGTCATATCCGTCACGGAACTCTTCTTCATGAGCAAATCTGCGGCCGGCACCTACATGCGCTATTTCGAAGTGTTTTTTGTCACCAGTGTGATCTACCTGATCCTGACTTTCACCGTCACCCGCCTGCTCCGCCTGCTGGAGAAAAAACTCGACGGGCCAGACAATTACACCATCATGGGCTCGCAGACCACACCGGATGGCATGATCCACGTCCATCATGGCGATGGCAACCTGGCCATCCGCGGAAAGTGGGGGGGACAAGCATGAATCACGCACCCGCTGCCACCCCGCTTACAGGTGACGCTGGCAACATCATCGAAGTCGTCCACCTGGGCAAAACGTTTGGCACCAATCCCGTGCTGCGCGATATTGATTTCAAAGTCCAGAAAGGCGAAGTCGTTTCGATCATCGGTTCCTCTGGCTCCGGCAAGTCGACTCTGCTGCGCTGCATCAATCTCCTTGAAACACCCACCTCCGGCGACATCCTGCACCATGGCGAGAGCATCCTGCGCGGCAGTCACCGGGTGTCGGAATATCACACTCATGTCGGCATGGTTTTCCAGCAATTCAATCTCTTCAACAACATGAACGTGCTCGACAACTGCCTGGTGGGCCAGATCCGCGTGCTGGGCCGCAAACCGGATGAAGCACGCCAGAAAGCCCTGGCCTATCTGGAAAAGGTCGGCATGGCCCAGTTCATGAATGCCAAGCCGCGCCAGCTTTCCGGTGGCCAGAAACAGCGGGCTGCCATTGCCCGTGCCCTGGCCATGGAGCCGGAAATCCTGCTCTTTGACGAACCGACCTCAGCTCTCGATCCCGAAATGGTCGGTGAAGTGCTCAAGGTCATGCGCGACCTGGCCAATTCCGGCCTGACCATGCTCGTCGTCACGCATGAAATGCAATTTGCCCGTGAAGTCAGCAATCGGGTTGTGTTCATGGACAAGGGTGTTATCGTCGAGGATGACCGACCCGACGTTATTTTTAACGCACCCCGCCAGGAACGGACCCGGGTCTTCCTTGACCGGATCCTGGAGCGCAACTGACCTGCGAAATACCCGCCAGGAGTCTGTCCCATGACCAGCACGACCAGTGACCAACCACATATCAAGGACAGCACCGCCCAGGAAGCAGCCATCTGCCCCTGGGCGGTTTCAGACCCGCTTTACCGCCAGTACCACGATCTGGAATGGGGCCAGCCCCTGCATGATGACCGGGCGTTGTTCGAGCTTTTGACCCTCGAAGGCATGCAAGCCGGCCTGAGCTGGTTGACGATCCTGCGCAAACGGGAAAATTTCCGCCGCGCATTTTCTGAGTTTGATCCCAACCTGGTTGCTGAATTTGATGAGGAAAAAGTGGCTGCACTACTGGGCGATCCAGGCATCATCCGCAACCGACTGAAAATCCGGGCTGCAATCGCCAATGCCCGTGCCTTTCTCCAGATCCAGTCCGAATGGGGCAGTTTTGACGCCTATTTATGGTCTTTTGTTGGCGGCCAGCCGGTTATCAACACCCCGGTCTCCCTGGCTGATGTACCGGCACGGACTGAACTGTCCGATCGCCTGAGCAAGGATCTCACCCGTCGCGGTTTTAAATTTGTCGGCTCGACGATCTGCTATGCCTATCTGCAGGCGGCCGGTCTGGTCAACGACCACCTGGTCAGCTGTCCGGGACATCCCGGATGAGTCCGCGGCCACAGGTCTGGGCCCATCGCGGAGCCAGCTCCGAGGCACCAGAGAACTCCCTGGCTGCTTTTACGCGGGCGATTGCCATCGGTGCCGACGGGATCGAACTCGATGTCCAGCGCACAGCAGATGGTATTCTGGTGGTCACGCATGATGAAACAACCGGCCGGCTGGCCGGCCAGCCGGGACAGATTGCCCAGCGGACACTTAGTCAGCTGCGCCAACTCAATTTTGCCGCATCCTGGCCTCAGTGGCCAGCGGTCACCTTGCCCACGCTGGATGAGGTGCTTGATCTGTGCCGCTCCACCAGCCTTCGGATCAACATCGAGCTGAAAAACAGTGAAGTCCCTTACCGGGGCATGGAAAAACAAGTGGTCGACCGGGTCCGTGCCTTCGGCCTTCAGGATCAGGTGATCTATTCCAGTTTCAATCCGATCAGTCTCTGGCGCCTGCACCAGATCGCACCCGCTGCCGCGACCGGATACCTGTACAGCGAGGTCCGAACCAGACCCTGGCTGCCAGCATTTCTGGCCAAAGTTACGGCACTCCACCCTTCAATGGACAATTTACGCGTGCCCGAGCTGGTTCAGGGAACCCACCGTCGGGGTTTGGCTGTCCATATCTGGACGGTCGATGAGCCCCGGCAGTGGGAGCTGTGCCGTCAGCTGGCAGTTGATGCGATCATCACCAACCAGCCCCGGGAGGCGCTGGCGTATTTCACTCCGTAACAATCCCGGTCCCAGCGCCTGCCAGCGCTGCTTTTTTCCAACGGCCACTGAGATAAAAAGGCAAGACGGCCAGAAGGCCCACCAGCCAGCCGGCGCCGTAGCTGTAGAACATGGTGTCACGGCCAAACCAGTGGACGAACAGGTAGGCAAACGGGACACGCACCAGCCACAGGGACAGGAGTGTGGCAATCAGGGGGATGAACGTGCTCCCGGCCCCGCGCATGGCCCCATTCAGGACAAACAGGATCGCGAGCAGGAAATAGAACGGAACCACGGTGACCAGATAGACCTGGCCGGCTTCGATGACAGCTGGACTGGTGGTGAACAGCTCGAGCAAGGTGCCGGAAAACAAAAGCAGCAGGACACAGATCACCAGGCTCAGGCCGACGGACAGCTTGAGCGTCGCATGGATACCCGATTTCACCCGGTCCCAGCGCCCAGCGCCGACGTTCTGGCCGACATAGGTCGTAATCGCGTTGGAGAATGTCATCATCGGCAGAAAAGCGAAAGCATCGATTTTGTTGGCGGCATTGTAGCCGGCCATGAAGTCAGACTGGAAGCTATTGATCAGAGCCTGGAGCACGATGGCTCCGATGGCAAATGACATGTTCTGCAGGCTGACCGGCAGGCCAATACGCAAGCTATCGGAGAGCAGGCGCCGGTCAAAGACCAGGTTTTTCAGGTTAATGTTGATGTGCGGGTTAACCTTGTTGATGTGGAGAATACCATACACAAACGAGAATCCCTGGGCGATGACGGTTGCCCAGGCCACACCAGCCACACCCCAACCAAAAACAACGACAAAGAGCAAGTCGAGCACGATGTTGATGGCCGTGGCGATGCCAACATAGATCAGAGGCGAACGGCTGTCGCCCAGTCCCTGCAGGATGCCGCCATTGACATTGAAACCGAAAACCGCCAAGGTGCCGATGAAAGTAATCTGCATGTAAGTCGTTGCCAGGTCGATCGTGTCTGGCGGCGTCTGGATCAGGAGCAAAATCGGCCGGCTGACCAGGAGTCCGATGCCTCCGATCACGACAGCCATGACAAACATGGCCACATACAGCGTGTCTACGGTACGCCGGACACCATCCAGGTCGCCTGCACCGAAATATTGGGCAATGATGACACTCGCACCCATGCCCAGCCCAATGAACAGGGAAATAATCATGAAAACGATCGGAAAGGTCGTCCCGACCGCAGCCAGCGCTTCAGTGCCGACAAAGCGGCCGACGACCGCACTGTCGACCATGTTGTAAAGCTGCTGGAGCAGATTGCCCAGGAGCATCGGAATGGAAAAGCGCACCAGCAGACGGTAGGGGCTACCCTCCATCATGTTGAGCGCAGCATGATCAGACATCAAGGACCTCCTCGAAACGTTCACCCGGTTGACTTGCACAGCGGATCTGCCCAGTATACCCCGGCAGTCGCTGCTTGCAAAGTCCGGCAAAACGAACGTAGAGGGGTTCGAACGTATGCCCATGCATGGGGAAAAACAGGTTCGGGCGCAAGATGTCCAGCAGGGCCAGGGCGCCATTGGCGACTGGAGGTTCCTGCCAGCCATCGCTGGTGCAGACAGGACAGAAGGCTACGTCTACCCGCTGGCCACTGGCTGCCAGGTAGCTGCGGATGTCGTTCAGCGACTGGGCGTGCCGGTTGGCATAGATCGCTTCATCTGTCCAGCAGGCCAGATCTCCCCCGTGGTAGACCGTCAGCTCAGGGAATTGCACCACAAGGGCTACGCCTTGGTCGGTCGAGGCAAACGTCGCGAGTTTCGCATCTCCAGCATCAAGGACCTCATCAGGCCGGACCAGGAGCGTTCGCTCTGGCGGATCAGGAATTACAGGGCCCGGATCAGCCGGATCGATGCCCAGGACAAAGAGATGACCCTGTCCGGGCAAGTTTGCCAGCCACTGGTGCAGGCCCGGATGATAGTGGTCGCGATGCCGGTGGGAGGCAAAGACGAAAACCGGCTTGCCGCTCTGACCCAGCCAGTCCGGTTGCTGTGAGTGAATGCCCAGGCAGCCTGCAGCAAGCGAACCAGCAGCAGTTTCATCGCGGGCCGGCAAGACTCCATAATCCAGAACGAGGAATCGCCTGGCTGTTTCGACCAGCCAGGCGCTGTGGGCAAGATAGTGGACAGTCAGCCGGGTATCCGAAAGCATCCGGTCTCTAGCGATGGGCATGTCAAGCCTTTCATGTCTCTTTGACAAACAGCATGGCCGGATAGAAAAAGTACCGCATCTGGCCATTGTCATTAGTCAGCTCAATGGAGTTGAACACGATGACCGCCTCAAAACCAGGGGCTGAGAGTTCGTAAGTCATATCATCGAGGGAGGCAGCCGTTTGCTTGCCACCCGAGCTTAATGGGTATTTGGCAATCAGGTCTTCGGCGTAATCGGCCAAGGTCTGGTCAACCAGAACCTGATCACCGAGCAAAATCTTGATCACTGGCAAATTATTGTTGCTCTTGACCGACCAATGGATGGTGTACTGACCTTTCTGACCAGCCAAAGTGACTGGAATCGGGGCGACTCCGTAATCAAATTGGTTCTGCAGGCTGATCGCCCATTGATAGCCTTCGATCGGGATGACACCCTCAGGCAAGGTCAGGAAAGTCGTCGAGTAGTTGAATGGCATGCCGGGGTCATAGTCAGCCCAGACCTGTTCAAAACCCAGGATGGATCTGAAGTTCTCTGTATTGCGCAGAGCCGGATCGAACCACTCTGGCAGTCTGGCATCCTCGGCATAGGCCAGGTATAGGACCGCATCCGTGATCGCTTCCCGGGTAGCTCGGTCTGGTTCTGCGGTGGCAGGCTGGATCTGGCCATCTGCCAGCATCCCCTGAGCTGCCAGGAGATTCTCCAGGCGGCTGGCCTGGGCAGTCACCGGCAAGGCATGGTAGCCGAGGCCCGGCAAAACCGAAATCACCGCCACGAGGCAGATCAGGGCCACGATCGGCACATGGGACCTGGCTTTTTTGACAATCAGGAGCACGGCAGCGACGAGTGCGATCAACCAGATCAGGGCAAAGGAATATTCGGTCATTTTCAGGCCAGCCTGGCGCAGGCGTGCGACCAATGCCCAGGCTTCAAAGACCAGGATCACCAGCGCGGCAATCGGATAGACACGCCGGTAGAAGCGAGCCAGGCCAGTTTCATACGCGGTCACCATGATGTGGAGCCAGATGCCGCCGATGGTGTAGGCTGTGGCAATGCTGGCCAGCTGGGCAAACTGGGGCCAGCTGCCGGTGATCACCACGCGTCCGGCCCAGATCAGCAAGACAGCCGTCAGAGCCAGGGCAATCGGAATCACAATGTATCCGAACAGGATTTCGATGAAACGCGGTTGCTTCTGGGCTGTTTCACGTCGTTCATCAACCACGCCTTTACGGAAATCCGGGAAATACCCCACAAACAGGGTAAAAGCCAGGACCCCGGACAAGGTGGCAATGTGCATGAAGACTTTTTCGCTCAGGTCACGGTAAATCAGGGCTTTGATCGCGCCCGCCACACCAGATGTGCCGCCCATGATGACCAGCCCATAGATCAGGGCAATGAAAAAGGCCTTGTGGGTCATGAAAAAGGCGCGGGCAAAGTCGGACTGGCCGGGTGGATAGGCAGATAGGACGATGAACGCAAACAGGCTGACCAGAATGGCCACGCCAACACGGGACAAGGCAAGTCCCGTGACAAGGTCTGATGGCAGATACAGCGCCAGGAAGGTCCCGGCAAAGGCTACCGCACCGAGCAAATTGGCGCCAAGAAACGCTTTTCGCTGGTTGAGGCGACTCTGGACGCCTGTGATGGCGGCCATGCTCAAGACCCCTGACAGCGCCAGCGACCACTGCAAACTGGTGATGATCTCCTGATACGCATCCTGGATCGGATAGTCGAGCTGGATCCGGACCATGGTTACCACAGCAAAAGCCAGCGCACTGGCGATCGTCGCCGGGAACGTCTGGAAAGCCCGGGCTGCACCTTTGAAAATCTGGACAATCGACCGGGTAAAAGTATTCATGCCAGTTCCCCCCTGTCATTTAAAAAACTGCAGCTTCAGGCAGCAAGCCTAGGCTACAGCTTCATTATAGGGGACGTTACCTGGGAAAAGACAAGGCTTAAGGGTTACGTGTTCATGACGATTCGGTCTGGTTTTCCTCGAGGTCGAAATCCCATTGCCCGAGCGGATTCGTGAAGGTCCTGGCCCGGACACCATACACATAAGCGATGTGCCCCTCATGTAGGACATCTACCGGATCGCCGTCAGCAACAATGCGGCCCTGGTGCATCAGGCAGACGCGGCTGCAGATCCGGGCTGCAGCTCTAAGATCATGCAGCACCAGGATCACCAGTTTACCGGCATCCGCCAGCTGACGGGCCAGGTGCAGCAGCTGGCTGGCATGGCGGATATCCTGGCTGGCGGTCATTTCATCGAGCAGGACAATCGGTGTGTCCTGGGCCAGTAGCCGGGCGATCATCACCCGTTGTCGTTCGCCACCAGATAAGGTTGTGACAAATTGTTCCGCCTCAGCGTCGCATTCAGCCCGGACCATGCAGGCCTGGGCCAAAGCCAGATCTTCATCTGTCCAGGCAGCCAGACTGGACGCATAAGGGTGGCGGCCCATCAGGACGATCTCTTTGGCCTTGAAATCGAAGGGCACGACCGTATCCTGGGGCAAGAACGACAGCTGGCGAGCGAGCTGGCGCGGCTTGATTTGATGCAGATTCCTGCCTTGGATCCTGACCTCTCCGGCGGTCGGCTTGACCAGGCCAGCCAGCACACGCAGAAATGTCGACTTGCCGACTCCATTGGGTCCACAAATACCGATGATTTCACCGGGTCGGGCGGAAAAACTGATCTGGTCCAGGATCGTGCGTGGCCGGGGCAGACGGACCTCAAAGGTGATTCCCTGGCACTCCAGGATCGGTTCTGGCATCCAGTCCACCTCCTTAAGCATGGGTCCGCAGTGAGCGGATCAACAAGATCATGAAATAGGGCGCTCCTACCAGTGCAGTGGTGACACCCACCGATAACTCAATCCCGCGCGGCATCGCAATCAACCGGGTTGCCAGGTCGCACAGCAGAAGAAAAATCGCCCCGCCAAAGGCAGAGGCCAGCAGCAGGCGACGGTGGGAGGGCCCGACGAGCAGGCGCATGATGTGCGGCACGATCAGGCCGACAAAGCCGATTGGTCCCGTAACTGAGACAATGATCGCCGTCAGCAGCGAGGCTAATAGCACGGTCAGGATGCGTGTTCTTCTGGCAGCGACGCCCAGCGTCCGGGCGGTCTCGTCGCCGAGCAGCAGGATGTCGAGGTCACGGCCGCGCAGAAAGAGCAGCGTCCCGGCCAGAAGAACCGGGACGGCCATCAGCTGGACATGTTCCCAGCGCCGGTTGGAAAGGCCGCCCAGAGTCCAGAAAATGTAGCTGGACACCTGATATTCACTGGCCATGACCAGCAGCAGCGAAGTCAGGGCCGAGAAAAAGGCTGCCACGGCCATGCCGGCCAGAATCAAGACCGTCGTCTGGCCCGAACTGCCGGAAAACGAGGATAAGCCAAGGATGATCAGGACAGCTGCCAGCGCACCGGCAAAGGCAAAGGCCGGCAGGGCCAGGAACGTATATGTGCCAAAGGCAATGGCGATGAGTGCACCCAGGCTGGCACCGGCAGAGACGCCGAGAATGCCTGGTTCCGCCAGCGGATTGCGGAACAAACCCTGCATCGCAGTACCAGCAATCGCCAGACCAGCTCCGGCAAAAATCGCCGCAAAAACACGCGGCAGACGGATCAGGATAATCAGGATCTGGCTGGTCTGGTCAGCCGGCTGTCCCACGGCCAGGCCAAGCGCCTGGACCATGCTTTTCAGGATGGTCAAAGGCGGGACATAGACCGTACCCAGCGCAACCGAAAGGATGGTAGTCGTCAGCAAGGCAAATAGCCCGGCCACCGCCAGGTGGCCGAGCTTCCAGTTTTTCAGGGATTTGCGGGGCGACAGCTTACTGGACAAGGTCCGGATACGCTGCCTGGGCCAGCAACTCCACAGCCACAGCCATGTAGTGCGAGGTCGAACTGCGGTACTTGTCCGGAATGGCCAGGATCTTGCCATTCTGGACCGCAGGCAGGGTCTGCAGAATCGGATCCAGCATCATGGCAGATTTCAGCATCTCGCCGCTATCCTCCACCGCTTTGAAATTTTCGTCGAAGGTCGAGGAAGGGATGACCAGCAATTGCGGCTGCCATTCACCGACGACCTTCTCTTTGGCAACCGGGCTATAGTTTGCCACATTGCAGACATTGACGGTGCCAGCTGCCTCGGCAATGGCGTGGAACGGAGATCCAACTCCGTAGGCAGCGAGCATATTGGCGCTGTTACCGGTTGGATCATAATAGTCTTCATAGAACATGACCGTGACCCGTTCATCGGCAGGAACGGAGGCGACCTTGCTGGCGACGGTTTCCAGAGTCTGGTTCATTTCAGCGACTATGGCCTGGCCACGTTCGACTTCACCAGTAGCCTGGGCCAGGGTCAGGATCGCATCGGCAATCATGGTGAAATTGGTGGGTGATTCCATTTGGACGACGGGGATGCCTGCTTCAGTCAGAGTCTTGCTCAGGGAACCATCCGGATTGGAGAAGGTATCGATGATGACGAGGTCGGGATTGAGGGCCACAATGGATTCCGGAGATGAAATATCGACTCGGTTCTTGACTGCAGCAGCCTTGTCAGCGGTCATGGACAGGACCGGGTCATCACCCCAGGCAGACAGGGCCGTGATCCGGCTGGCATCGACCAGGTCAAGGAGCATTTCGCCCGCCCAGACAGTGGTTGAAATGATCGACTGGGGCGCGGCTGCCAATGTAACTTTGGTGCCTGTGGCATCGACCAGTTCAACCGGGAAGCCGGTGGTCGCTTCTGTTGTGGTCGTTGCAGCCGCAGTGGTTTCGGCTGCGGTTGCAGCGGTGGTGGCAGATGTCGCTGCGGTTGACTGGCATGCAGTCAGCGGCAAAAGTAGCAGAGCTGACAAAGCCAGGACGAGGATCAAGAGGGCTTTTTGCTTGAGCATGTGTCTGGTTCTCCTCCATGTATCTGAACCCAGGGCTAGATTTCCATGCCCGGTTCGATTTAAGTCTAGCGGGACTTGGATACCGGAGCAAGGAAAGCTCTGGTCAACTTTTTGCACTTTCTTGCGTTTCACTGCATCACTTTATCACGCTAAACTATTGCTCTCACGACGCGTTTCTTCTACAATGCAAGGGATTGAAATGTTGATTTTAACCCATTTTTTCACATGACAGGAGGAGAAACGTGAACAAACGCATTTTCTTGACTTTGATTTCCCTTATCCTGGTCCTGGCCGTGCTCACCACCGGCTGTGCCAAGGCTGCCAGCGGTGACCAGTCGCTGAAAAAGGTCCAGGATGCCAAAACCCTGGTGCTGGGTCTGGACGACGCCTTCCCGCCCATGGGCTATCGGAATGAATCCAATGAAATTGTCGGTTTTGATGTCGATGTCGCCAAGGAAGTCGCCAAACGCATGGGTGTTGAACTCAAGCTCCAGCCAATCGACTGGTCCCAGAAATTCAACGAACTCAACGCCGGCACCATTGACTGCATCTGGAATGGCTACACTATCACCGATGAACGCCTCAAGGAAACCAATGTGACCGAGGCCTACATGAAGAACCGCCAGATCGTCATCGTACTGGCTGATTCACCCGTCCAGTCCCTGGCCGACCTTGCTGGCAAAAAACTGGCTTTGCAGGCTGAGTCCAGTGCAGCTGAAGCGCTCGCATCCAAGCCCGATTTCAAGTCCTCCCTGGGTGAAGTCATCGAGCTCAAGGACAATGTCACCGCTCTGCTCGATCTCAAAGCCAGCGGCAGTGATGCCCTGCTCGTCGATGAAATTGTCGCCGGCTACTACATCGCCCGCGAAGGCAAGCAATACCGCATCCTCGATGAAGCCCTCGCCGAAGAAGAATACGGCGTCGGTTTCCGCAAAGCCGACCAGGCCCTGCGCGACGAAGTCCAGAAACAGCTCGAAGCCATGGCCAAAGATGGTACCCTGGCCAAGATTTCGACGGAATGGTTCAGCAAAGACATCACCACCATCGGCAAGTAATCGTCGCTGGTTTTCAAGCCGCAGCCTGAGAATCACAGTCACAAGTCACACACACGGGCGGACAGGCTTTTCAACTGTCCGCCCACTTTTTCTTCCAGCCTCATCCACGCCTGTTCCCGGTTTTCACGAAGGAGATGCTCGCATGGTCACATTCCAGATTCTCCCCTACCTGCTCGAAGGCACCTGGCGTGCCCTGCAGATTTTTGTCCTGACCCTTGTCTTCTCCATTCCACTCGGCATTGTGGTCGCCCGGTTGCGCCAGTCCACCGTGCGGATCATCCAGCTGCCCGTCCGGTTCTATCTCCTGATAATGCGCGGTACGCCTCTGATCCTGCAGCTGATCTTTTTCATGTATTTCCCGCCTTTTGTCCTCGGCATCCCGATCGGACGCTTTTCTGCCGTCATCCTGGCTTTCAGCCTCAATTACGCCGCCTATTTTGCAGAAATTTTCCGGGGCGGGCTCGAATCGATCCCGCGCGGCCAATTCGAGGCTGGCCATGTCCTGGGCTTCACCAGCGGCCAGACCTTCACCCGCATCGTCCTGCCCCAGGTCATCAAGCGCATCCTCCCGCCCTCGGCCAGTGAGGCCATGACTCTGGTCAAGGACACCGCCCTGGCCCAGATCATCGGTGTGGCCGAACTGTTCCGTGCCGCCCAGAATTCGACCTCCCGCCTGGTTTCGATTGAGCCGATCATCGCTGCCGGTGCGATCTACCTGATCCTGAACAGCCTCGTCGCCCTGGTTTTCTCCCGTTTTGAGAAGAAGCTGAGCTACTATCGCCACTGATGCGGCATCTGACAAAGGAGATCCGGCCATGCCTTCCGATATAGTCCTCTCTGTAGAAAATCTCGCCAAAAAATTCGGTACTCTCGAGGTCCTCAAATCGATCCACCTCACCGTACACCGCGGCGAAGTCGTTGTCATCATCGGTCCTTCGGGATCTGGCAAATCGACCCTCTTGCGCCTGATCAACCAGCTCGAGCAGGCGGACAGCGGCAACATCACGGTCGGTGGCCAGGTCCTGTGCAAAAACGATCCTCACGGTCGTTCCATCTACGCAGCCAAACCGGACCTGAAAACGATCCAGCTCAAGATCGGCCTGGTGTTCCAGAGTTTCAATCTCTTTCCCCATTTCACGATCGAGCGCAACATCACCGAGGCACCCGTCCACGTCCTCGGCCAGCAGGTAACTGAAGCCAAAGCCAAAGCTGCAGCCTTGCTCCAGAAACTCGGACTGGCCGAAAAAGCCCAGAACTATCCCTTCCAGCTCTCCGGTGGCCAGCAGCAGCGCGCTGCCATCGCCCGGGCCCTCGCCCTCGAGCCGGAGGTCCTCTTCTTTGACGAACCGACCTCAGCCCTCGATCCGGAACTGACCGGCGAAGTCCTCAAGGTCATCCGCCAGCTTGCCGCCGAGCACATGACCATGGTCGTGGTCACCCACGAAATGGCCTTTGCCCGCGAACTTGCTGACCGGATCATTTTCATGGACCAGGGCGTGATCATCGAGGAAGGCACGCCCGAGCAGGTCTTCAACTCCACCCACGAACGGACCCGCCAGTTCCTCAGGCACTACAGTGAGTGAGTGCGGGAACCAGCGGTTCCCAGAGGATGCAATCAGCCCACAGCAAAACGGCCCCGGGACACCACACCCGAGGCCGTTTCGTTTGGAGGAGAAAGTATGAAAGAAGGAGGTTCGTCGCTCTTGCTCTTGCTCTGAATTCAGTTTAGCAATTAAGTTTTAAGAATATAAATCGCAAATGTGAATAACTGTGAACATTAATCATTTGTTTCGTCACATTTGATGATTTCACCGTTCAGCTAGCCGAGCGAACCTCCAGGATGGGCTCTGGATTCGGACAGGATCAGCTGAGAACCTGGATGGCAGAACCATCCTCGAGGGCTGATTGGCTTTTCGGTTGCTCGATCAGGAAACCGCCCTCAGGCGTCACAATCTTGACGAACAAGCCACTGCGCGAAGCAGAAAAATCGGCTGCGTCTGCACCTATGATGGCAGCACGCTGGTCGGCATAACGGTCGAAAATGGCGACGGCCTCCTCTGCCGTAATGGCAGCCGGCAGTGCCAGTTCGAGGCGCTGGTTGGCAACTCCGTGGATGACAACGGTTTTGTCAACATCCGTGATGGCCGGGCTGATCTGGGGGATCGCAGCCATCAGCTGGGCCCGGACATCGTTGCGTTTCATGATCGGCGGTGCAGAGAGTGCGACGATGATGGCCAGAGCCAGGACAGCCGCCCCGGTCAACAGCAGGCGCATCTTGACCGTCAGGCGCAAGTCCGGGATCTTGATGTCGCTTTTGGGCACATAGGTGGGCTGGGCTGGTTTGGTTTCGACTTTCGCCTTCTGCTTCTTCGTCGTTTCCACCTGGGTGGCGCGAGCTGCAAACTGGGCGTTGTTCAGCTGCGGATTGAGATTGGGCCCTTCGTATTTGGGCTGGGGCAGATTGGGAAAGGTCACACCGGTCGAATCAGCGGCTATGGAATAGGCGACTTCGCTGTCGAACACGGCGTCACAAAACAGGCAGTGGCCCTGCGTATTCTTGTCATCCAGCTGCAGCAGCGAGCCACAATTGGGGCATCTTCCTTCTTTGAGCGTCATGGCGTACCTCTTTCGCTAGTCATGGTATCACGGCAGCGGATGATTCAAAACCGCGCCGGCCTTGGGATCTATGGACATTATGCTATTATAGGGTCAAAGAGACTGGACCGCAAGGAGCGCAGAACACCCGTGACACACGAGCCAACCAGGCTGCACGATGATGCCTATTTCATGCAGGCAGCCCTGAAAGAAGCGCACAAGGCGGAGCTGATCGGCGAGGTGCCGATTGGAGCAGTCATCGTGCACGAGGGCCGGATCATCGCCCGCGGTCATAACAGGCGCGAGACCTTGCAGGATGTCACCTTGCACGCGGAACTGGTCGCAATCCGCCAGGCGTGCCGGCGCCTGAAGTCTTGGCGGCTCGATGGCTGCGATCTCTACGTCACGCTCGAACCGTGTGTCATGTGTGCTGGAGCCATCGTCCAGGCCCGTATCCGCACCGTCTATTATGGCGCCACCGATCCGAAGGCCGGGGCCGTCGGTTCGATCATCAATATATTCGATTTGAAGCACAATCATCGCGTTGCCTGGCAAGGTTTGCTCCTGCAGGAGGCCTGCAGCCAGATCCTCAAGGACTTTTTTGCCCAGCGCCGTGCAGCTGACAAAGCGGCAGGCAGCCGGGCCACGCGCCGTGCGCACGCCCAAGCCGAGCAGGCCAGACGACAAGGTTTGCCCCCCGACCCATCGGATCCTGACAAGCAGGGCTAATTTTTCAGCTTCTCGCAGCAGATGAAAATCGGCGCACAATTGATGGCATTGGCCATCTCGATTTTTTGCACGGCAAACTGCCGGACCGGCAATGTCCGGATGTAATCCAACACCGCCCGATGTTCGTCAAACCCGCTGTCCCCACCATAATAGAGGCAGATCAGGACCGCGCCACCCACACTAAGGAGCGCCAGTGCCTGGGCCAGGGCGGGCAAAGTCGTCTCGGCCCGGGTGCCGATGGCATGATCCCCGCGTGGCAGATAGCCCAGGTTGAACAGGACACACCGTACGCCAGACTTTACACGTTCCAGCATCTGGTCGTGGCTGGCGACATGGAGCTGGCAACGCTCGAGCAATCCCGCCTTTTGCAAGCGTTCGGTTGTCCGTGCGATGGCTTCTGCCTGGATATCAAACCCGATCACGTGGCCGTCCGGCCCGACCAGGCCGGCCAGAAATTCCGTGTCTCCACCATTGCCACAGGTAGCATCGATCACTGTGTCGCCTGGCAGGATCAGACGGCGGGCATACTGATGTGACAGTGCCAGCGCATTTTGCACCAGCGGCCGGTCGCGGCGTGTCGCATTGGATTCCACTTCAGTTCCTGTCATGGTTTCTTCTCCTGGGCCGGGCAGGCAAAAATCTGGCGGCTTGGCACATGGACGATGAGGCGCTCGGCCACACAAAGCCCGGTGCCAGCCGTAATCGCCTGGGCATAATATTCTAGCTGCCGGCCATAGCGTTCACAAAGCAGCTGCCGGATCTGGTCCGGCTGGCCTGAGATGCGGTCCGTTTTATAATCGACCAGGATGGCCTGGCCGTTTTCCTGGAACCAGCAGTCTATGATGCCCTGGACCAGTGCCCGGTCGTCAGGTGCAAAGGCCGTTTCATCCGGCCAGATAGAATGCGCAGGCACAGCCAGGGTGAATGGCATTTCGCGATACAGCTGGTGGCGGTCTTGCTCGGCAGCCACCATCCGGCCAGCCAGGTCCGATCGGACAAAGGCCTGGATCGCGTCCAGCCAGCCAGCCAGGGCAGCCGTCTCGTCAGCCGACACAACCTGGTCTTGCTCCAGATGCCGCAGCTGGCGCTCCAGTTCGGTATGGCTGGCTTCGCTCCGGGCCCGGGGCAGGTCCAGATAACGCAGGAACAGATGCAGTGCTGTGCCCAGCCGTGCTCCTTGGACAGGCACCTGGCTGATTTCAGTCAGGACTGACAGGTCATGCAGGTCCAGATTGATCCCCAGCGCACGATTTTGCCTCGGCAGTTCGATCGTCTGCTCCTCCCCGAAAAGAGATTCATCCTGTTCGCGGCGCTTGAGTTCACTGACCGACAGTTTGACTGGGCTTGTTGCAGCACTGGAAAACGGGTAATCCAGGCTGATGCGGTGGATGGCCTTCTGGATGTCAGCCTCAGGGACAGGTTTCGCTGCCAGAAAAGATCGCACAGCTTGCGCAAGATCTCCAACATCTGCTGGACTTGCATCACAAACCGCCTCTTGTTCCTGGACCACCTCCGGATCGGAAAGCCCCTGTGCAGGTGCCAGATAATCCTTCAAATTTAAAAACTGCACCGCCCAGACCCCTTGTGTCGGCTCCGGCAGCCTGGAATCAGGGGGTGTTTCGAACTCAGTATCTGTATCCGGTTCGCCCACCGATTCCTCTACCGCTTTGCCCCCAAGCTGGCTCCAGTCGATGTCTGGGTGACGGGCCAGGGCCATGAGCAGCCAGTCCAGATAGCTGCGTCCGGACAGGACGAGGTAGGCAGGCAGGACAGGGTCTGGCCAGGACAGAGCCTTGTCAAAACGTGCCAGCAAGGCTTTCTGGCTGCCTTTGGGCAGCATGGCGACAAGGATCAGGCGGTCGCGGGCCCGGGTCATGGCAACATACAGCAGGCGGAGTTCTTCGGCCAGCGTCTGGGCCTTGTGTTCAGCCAGCATAGCCAGTTTCAGATGCGTGGTCCGGCGCAGATGGGCACTGGGATCGACCCAGTCAAATCCGACGCCCAGGCTTTCACTGACCATCAGGATCTCCTGCTGGTCTTTTGGCGTGATATTCCCTGATAATCCGACCACAAACACGACCGGGAATTCGAGTCCTTTGCTGCTATGGATGGTCATGACGCGGACCGCATTCTGTTCTGATTCGGCCAGATCATAGGGGGCCTGGCCAAGGCCTCTTTGTTCCAGGTTTTCCATATGGCGGACCAGATCGAACAGACCACGGCCGCGGTTGGTTTCAAATTGATGTACCCAACCGACAAAAGCCCGGACCTCCCGCAATCGCTCAGCCCCATTTTCATGGGCAGCCACCTGATGGAAAAACCCGGTCGTCTCCAGCAGCCACTCGAGCCATTCTCCTGTTTTACGGAATTTTTCCCGGTCGCGCCACCGTTCCAGCTCCTTTTGAAACAGATTCAGACGCGCTTTGAGGTCAGGATCAGGTCCTTGCACCGAATACCAGTCGACTGCCTCATGGAAAAACCGGCAGTTTGCTTCTGCCTGCTGGGCCGAAACCCGGATAGCCAGCAGTTCGCGCGGCGCGAAAGCAGAGCCAAGAAGGCCGGATTTGAGGACGGCAGCCAGCGGGATGTCCTGGCGCGGATTGTCCATGGTCATCAACAGAGCCTTGAGCAGGCGCAAGTCCGGGTGATCAAACAGGGCCCGTCCGGTGTCTTCGATGACAGCAATGGCGCGATCGCGCAGGGCTGCAGCATGGAGCCGGACGATCGCCCGCGTGCGCGCCAGGATGACGATGTCGCGCGGTTCCACAGCCTGATCCGCCATCATCTGGGCGATCCGTTGGCTGACCACCCGCGCCTCTCGTTCGTACAGGCCAAGCTCGGCTGCGTCCAGGCCAAGAGGTTCGAGATCTGCAGACCCTTCGGCCGAAGAATCGTTCCAGGGAGTACCGTCACCCTGTATGGAAACATCGCCTTCATCTCCGGATGGCCCAACCTCGAGGACCTCCCCCTGCTGCACCAGGCAGAGTTCGACCGGTACCGTCTCCAAAGGATCATCACGGTGCGGCACAAGTCCATGACCATCCGAATAATCGATCTCTCCTGCCTCGGGCGACATCAGCTGGGCAAAGACTTCATTAACTGCGCCTAGCACGCCAGGGACGCTGCGGAAGTTTCGATTGAGTGTGATCAGGCTGCCCGTGCCAGCCTGACGATACCGGTCAAAGCGGCTGATGAAAATGCCAGGGCGGGCATGGCGGAAGCGGTAGATGCTCTGCTTGACGTCACCGACCATGAACACATTGTCCCGGGCGATGGCCAGAAGGATCGCCTCCTGGATGCTGCTCGTATCCTGGTATTCATCGATGTAGATCTCCTGGTAGCGCTGGCGGTAATATTCAGCAGCCTCCGGCTGACGCAGGATGCCCAGGGCCAGATGTTCAAAATCGCCAAAATCGACCAGCCGCTGCTCCCGCTTGCGTTCCCGGTAGCGTTCATCGAGCTCCAGGACCAGGTCAAACAACTGTCCGATAGCGGGTAGCATGGAACGGATCTCCTGCTCGATCTGGCTTGTGGTGCGATTGAACAGGCAGATGGTGTCAAACAGGAAGTGCTGGCGGTAGGTATCCGTCCGGCACTGTCCAGTCAGGCAGTGGATCGATTCTGCCAGATTCTGGCGCAGGAGCTCAAGAATCCTGGCCTTACCGGGGTCCTTGCCCCCCGCGCGGGGCAGGTCAAGGTCATCCAGTTCCCGGGCCAGTCCGACCAGTTCATCCCAGTCCGGCTGATCGTGTGCCAGTTTGGCCGCAATCTGCAAAAGACCTGCATCGATCCGCCGGAACTGGTCATGATAGGCCTGGTTGCGCGCCGGATCCTTGATCAGGGACACACCACTGGCAAGGAGCTCGCGCAATTCCGGCAAAACCTGAACTGCCTGGCCCAACAGCACACGCACCTGTGCCACCAGCACTGCCGCATGGCGGCTGGCAGAAAAATCGCGGGCAGCCTCTGCCAGGTCCTCTTGATACTGCGCCATCTCAGACCGGTAGTCCGGCAGGCTGCGCACATACTGGTAGAGTCGGATCACCTGCTGGCGCAGAGGATCGTCACTGCGGCTGGTGCTGTAGCTGTCGACGAGATGGTAGAACGCCTCCTGCCAGGCAGGTGTTTCACCCTCTGGCACCAAATCGATGGTTTCATACCGATGGCTCAGGACATCGTCGAGGGTTTCCCTGAGCAGCAAGTCTGCAACCTGCGGATCCGAGACCGAGAAGCCCGGTTCGACCTGGAGCTGGCCCGCACCATCGACGGCGAGATGGCTGAAATTGCGGATCACCGTCAGACAAAACGCATGGATCGTCGAAATGGCGGCGCTGGACAGCAGCGTCTGCTGGCGGCCCAGATAGCGCCGCTTCTGAAGATCCGGCTGGGAAGCCCGGGCTTGCTCGAGCTTGGCAGCGATCTTTTCTTTCATCTGGCGTGCTGCGGCTTCCGTAAAGGTCATGACCAGCACAGACTGGATGTCCAGCTCTCCCCGGACAATCCGCTGCACAATCCGTTCCGTCATGACAGCCGTCTTGCCCGAACCAGCAGCGGCTGATACCAGCAAATCGGACACAGGGGCCTGGACAACCGCTTGTTGGTCTTCAGTCAGCTGCATGTCCACCTCCAGCATCGTCGGGGTACTGCCTGGTCAGGCGAGCCATGAAATCCTCTTTGCTGCTCAGTCTGGCCTGATCATTTGTCCTGGCGCGTCCCAGCGGTGCAAAGCGCTGGCAAGGATCCCTTTTCTGGTCAAAGCCGCAGACACTCTGGAAAGCACACCAGACACAGGGCAGGTCTGTTTTGGGGAGCTGGCTCGGCCGGGCTGAAAATTCACCCCGGACCATGCCGGATGCCCAGTGCCGGATCTTTTCCTGCACATGGGCCTGGAGACGGATGAGGTGGTCTACCGGCAGATCCAGGCCTTGCAGCGCGAAACGCCGGTCCAGTTCACGGATGACGTCACCAGGGTCCAGCTGTTCTTCAGGTACCAGGCGCAGAATCGGCTGGTCGAACCGGAAGTAGCAGGCATCAGCTGCCAGCTGCTCCGGATGGCTCTGCTGGAAAGCAGCCAGATAAGCAGGCAATTGCAGGTGCAGGCCGTGATACAGGGCATCATACTCGATCTTCTGGTTGCCAGATTTGTAGTCGATGATGCGAAACTGGCGCTGCCCATCGCTCTCCTGCCAGTCGACGCGGTCGACTTTGCCGTTGAGTTGGATGGAACGGCTATTTGGGAGATCCAGGCTGAGTGCATTACCGCGGCCAGGTTCGAACACCCACTCAAACAAAGCTGGAGTGAAACGTTCACTGAGCATCTGGCGCAACAGGGCAGCAAGCGACGTACGAGCGACACCCTCAAGGCGCCGCCCCACCGAAGCCCGAAGCCCAGGCGCAAAAAACAAGTCCACGCGTTTGTCACCGCGCAGCTCCGCCATGATCTGGCGCAGAGTGCCCTCCAGTCCGCCCGCAAGCCACGCCTCGATCCGTTCTTTCCTGGACATCTCATCGGGCAGGCTTTTCAGCTCTTGTTGCAGCACCTTCAGGCTTCTTTCCGCCAGGGTATGCAGGAAGATCCCACTGTCGGTCACCTGTGGTTCGTAGATATCCCGTTCACGCAGCATCATTCCATGCGCCGCCAGATGGGAAAAGGGACAGGCGGCGTATTTTTCCAGCTGGGAGACACTCAGTTGCAAGGTGGGCCCAAAGCGTGCCTCAACCAGCTGTGGTTCGATCTGGAGCTGGCGCGCATCCGGCTGACCCAGGCGAGCCAATGCCAGATCCAGGGGGTATCCCAATCGATGCAAAGCCAGAACCAGAGGCTGAAAGGGCGCCAGGGTTCGGGGCCATGTAGCCAGCGACTGGTGCATCAGCAGGATCAGGGCATTTTGCGCCATCTCGGGTGAAGACAATCGGACATCCGCTGCGTCCATCTGGTCAGACAGCAGAAGCGGGGGCAGACCGCTCCACTCGCTCAGGCGCTGGATATAAGGCGAAGGATCCTGGGCCGGGGCTACGATGACCAGGTGGTCCGTTGGCAAGGTCAACAGACTAAATATCAGGGCTGCATCGGCAAAAACCTGGTCGCGGGCATTGCTGGGCAGGACTTGTCCCAGCAGATTGGACAGATTTTGCCGGTCGCTGTCCTTGAGCAGGCCTTCCGGGGGAGTCGCCGGGGGGAAAAGACTGGCACGGACATTGTACAGAAACAAGATCCGGCCACTGCGCTGGCGTGCATGGGCCAGATTGCCAATCGCAACCTGGTCGAGCGCCGTCGGCAGGACGCCACTGTCGGCATTGTCCAGTCCCGCTGCAATCAGGTCCCGAAACGTTTTCAGGTCCATGGGTGCCTGGCCGGCAAACCGGACCAGCTGGGCCAGGACATCGACCAGGGCATTCCAGGATTTGGCAATGGCCAGGGCACCTTCGCTGTCATTTTCCTGGTGCAGGCGCAAGACCAGCCGGGATGTGCGTTGTTTCAGGTCTGTCGCCTCGAGATAGCCTGTCAGTGCCGATACCCGTTCCAGACCTGACTGGGCCATTCGCATCTGGTCTGCCAAGTCCCGGACCGGCTGCAGGATCGTCTGGCGGAAAACACCCACGACCGGAGGTTCTTCGGTCTGGGGCTCGAGCAATCGTTCGAGGTGAAACAGGCCCCGGGCCAGGACATGGTTTTCGAATTCATCCACTTGCCTCTGGTCTTCAATCAATAGCCCGGCCCGCAGCGCGCGCATGACCGGGAGACGGCCAAATCCCTGGCTGGACAGGTCGAGCACAGCCAGGAGGGTGCGCATCAGGGCCGTTCCGGCCAGCGACCGGACCTGATCCAGGAACAAAGGGATTTTGCAGGCAGAAAACGCAGCCTTGAGGCGTGGCAAGTCCTGTATGGGATCACAGACTGCAACGACCAGGTCACGGTAGCGGTAACCTTCTTCCCTGACCAGCCGGCGGATTTCTCCAGCCAGCCAGGTCGCCTGGTCATCAGGCTGTGGGGCAAGGACCACTCTGAGAAATGCTTTCCCCGTCAAATCGGGTGCTGCGTAGGGAGCGACCGATTCTTCTGATTGCCCTGTCTGGCTGGCCAGAGGATTCGAGCTGGCGGAACCGTCTGGTGCTTTCCAATCAGCAGGCGCCCCCAGGTAATGGGCCAGGCTGGCAACATCAGGTGACCAATCCGGTTCGATCCGGACCGCGCGTCCGGTCCGGTAGCGCTGCTGCAGCTGATACGCGGTGCGCCGTCCGGGCAGGAACAGATCCGGACCCTGCTCTACCGCCCACTCGTCGGCAGGCATACAATCACTGAGCACCGTGACAGTGACCTGTTCGCAAAGCCGGACCAGCTGATCGAGGACAGCCATTTCCTGCGGTGTGAAATTTCTCAGTTCACCAAATCCGGCGACCCAGACCGACGTACGGCTCAGCCAGCCCAGCCGGACCCTGGCTGGTCCCTGTGCCTGGGAGAGCAGCGCTTCGAGACGGTCCAGCTCGGTTTCCGGATCATGGAATCCCATATCCTGGACAGCCTGGCCATAGCGGTCCAAAAGCAGGGCCAGATCACTGACTTTCCCCTGCAGGGACGTGTCCCCGATCTGTTCAACCAGGGCAGAGAGCGCATCGGCGTCAATCTGGTATCGGCGCAGATCGCCCAGGACTGCCATGATCTGGCGGATAAAGCCCGGTTTGTCAGCCAGCCGGGCATAGGAACGCAGTTCGCTGCGGGATTCGGTCAGCAAACGGTACAGGAGCATGGCCTGGCCGGTCTTGTCCAGCAACGGCCCAGCCATCTGGCCAGCCTCACCCTTCAAGCGGGCTGACAGGCGGCGGAAACTCAAAACCTCCGCCATGAGCAAACTGGTGGATCCAGACTGTTGAAGGTAGGCTTGCTCGAAATCCAGCTTGGCCTGCTCAGGCACCAGGATGATCGCCCGTTTATCCGGCCATTGCCCCGTAAAGTCGAACACCTCGCGCAGACACTGAGTCCTCAGCGCACTCGACTGGATGCCGTAGAGGAGGCGTACGGTCATGAATCAGGCTGAATCTGGCTGTCGCGCTGCAAACAGTCGCTGAGCACCTGGTGCACATGCGGCAGGCTGCGCTTCGGCGCCACCGGGCGGCCATCGTGCAGGAAAGCATGATGGGACTCGCCACGGCATAGCAACTGGCTATCCCGCATAACCTGGTAGGCAATGGTCAGGCGGACCCCGTTGTAGGCCGCAACCCAGGCCCGGACCGCGATCGTATCATCGTAGCGGGCACTTTGCAGGTAGTCACACTGGATGCCAATCACAGGACTCATGGTTCCACTCTGTTCCAGTTCGCGGTAGGGCAATCCGACCGCCCTCAGGTAGTCGGTCCGGGCCACCTCAAACCAGCGGATGTAATTGGAGTGGTGGACAATACCCATGGCATCCGTCTCATAGTAGCGGACCTTGAGTGTTACGGTGTGACCGGGCAACCGGGAGTCAACATGTTTTTCCATCGCTGTGCCTCTTTTGTGTGACTGGAATTCTACAATTTTACCAATATCTGTGGTATCCTGCAAACGAAGGAGCCTTGATAACAGGGCCTTTTACCGGAGGTTTACACGTTGAACACAAACCATTCGCCATCAGACAAACAGACTGGAATGCCTGCCCATCCTGCACCTGCAGCAGTGATTCCCGAGTCTGAGGAGAGCCGTTATCCGATCCGCCGTGGTGTGATCGGCAACCTCGGCTTTTACGGCGGCCTTTTCGTCACCCGCCTGATCGTCCGTTTGCGGGCCAGAGGCACCGAGAACATCCCCACCCAGATCCCGTACGTTATCGCAGCCAACCACCAGACCTACGTCGACGGGATGCTGATCAGCGCTTTTCTGCCTAAGGCCCACTTTAAAAAGCTGGCCAGCCTGACTGCCAAGGACCTTGAAGACCAGCACGGCCTCTTCGGCAAGCTGATTGTCCGGGTCGGCCGCGGCATTGCCGTCGATCGCTTTGGCAACCCCATCCGCGGCCTGATTATTGCCAAGAAAAAGGTCGAGGAGGGCAATATCCTGCTCGTTCATCCGGAAGGCACCCGTTCGCCTACCGGCGAGCTCGGTGAAATGAAAGACGGCGCCGCCTACATCGCGATCAAAAGCAAAGTCCCCCTGCTGCCGGTCTTCATCGAGGGTGGCTATGAGGTTTTCAGCCGCCACATGAAATGGCCCAACCCGATCGACCGCAAAACCGGCAAGCGCCGGGAAGTGACCGTCGTCTTTGGCAAACCGCTCGATCCCAGGGAATTCAAAAATGCCAAGGAAATGACTCAGGCACTGGTTTTATGGATGGAGACCCAGGCACTGGCCTACCGCCGCATGCGCGGGCTGGCAACGACCTGAGCCATAGAACCAGAGACTAGAAAAAGGCAAACCGGATCGCGGCAGGTAGCACGTTGAAGGTGATGTCCGTTGCTTCAAACAGCTCTCCATCGACATTGCCCAGCAGGACCTGGCCGGGTCTGGCCCAGAGCTGTCCCGACCGGATTTTTTGGCTATGAACCGCAGGGTCGCCCAAGTGGCGGCCCTGTTTGTATTTCGGGATCAGGCCCAGTACGCGTGGCAAGGACAGAGGATCCACCTGGACCCATTCGATCATGCCGTCCTCTACACTGGCCCTGGGGGCTGGATTGAATCCACCGCCATAGAAGCGGCCGTTGCACAGAGCGGCCAGGATGTAGCGGACATCCTGTCGCGGACCACCGTCCAGGGCACAACCGAAAGAAAAAGTCCGGTGCCCCAGGAGGCCAATGACAATGGCGAGCGGGTAGCTCAGCCGCCCTAGCCAGCGCAGTCTGCGGTTGATGGCCATCATCAGGCTCTGGACCCGGGTATCAAAGCCGAAAGACGTGATATTGAGGCACATCCGGCCATTAACCTCCAGAAGGTCGATCGGTCGGATCTCTGGCTGGGCCATCCGGCCAAGCAACTGATCGAGATCGAGACTGGAGAGAAAGGCACGGGCAAAATCATTCCCGGTACCGAGGGGCAAAATGGCCAGGGCAGCATCTGTACCCAGCAGGGCCTGGGCGATTTCATGGGCGGTCCCATCACCACCACAGGCTACTACGACGGCCTGTATACCGTGGCGTAGGCCAAACGCTACAGCCAGTTCGGCGCCGTGGCCGGCCCGTTCCGTCCTGCGGATCTCGCAGGTGTGCGGGCTGCCGGCATAGGAAACGGCAGCTGCCAGTTTTTCTTCCAGGCCTGCACGCTTTGGTTGGCCTGCAGCCGGATTGATCAGAAACAGGAAGTGATAACCGGACACCACATCGTCACTCGGCCGAACTGGCTGCCAGAATATAGTGGACAGCGTCATTTACGGTGCGGATCTTGTCCAGGTCGGAGTCGGATATTTTGAGATCAAATGCTTCCTCGAGGTCGATGACAATTTCATACATGGCCAGGGAGTCCAGGTTGAGGTCGCGGATCAATTCTGTTTCACCGGCTATCTGGTCCATGGGGACCCCGGCGATGGTCGCGACCGTTTCAGCAACTTGAGAAAAAACCAGTTCCGGGTGAGTGGCAGTCATGGCTCATCCTCCGTACCATCTGATAGGACGTAGCGTTTGTACTGTTCCTTGACGATTAGATCGATCTGGCGCAATGTTGTGAGCAGAATCTCGCGCCCATCCGGATCCAGCGGGCCAACGAGGCGGTCTACCAGCAATTTGTGGAACTTGTTGTGCATGCGGAAGGCCAGCTTGCCCTTGCGGGTCAGACCGACCCGGACGACGCGCCGGTCATTGGGATCACGGTGCCGTTCCACATAGCCCTTGCGGACCAGGCGGTCAATCGCCACCGTCAAGGTGCCGGTTGTCACACCCAGTGTCGCTGCTGTCTCGCTCATGGTGCGCCGGTCATAGGGTCCGATGCTTTCCAGGGCATGCATTTCGGCCACGGAAATATCGCTGAAATTACCCCGGCGCAGGGCTTTTTCTTCTGTAACCAGGATCTTGTCAAAAATATCCAGCAGCAGGTCATTGATTGTCTGGTCAAATTCGTTCATCACATGTTGGCCTGACGCCTGGCACCTCCTGCTTCATTAGGTTTCCATTTTACCGCTTGTTGATTTCCCGCTGCAAGGGGTGGAACAGCGCTGGACGGACCCGGGCCTTAACCTGGATGCCGGCTTCGGTGTATTCAATCGATTCGATCTTGCCCTGCTGCTCGATCCGGCTGATCCAGCCCGTCTTGTCGTAGGGCAAGACCAGGTCCACCGGGATGAACTGCTCTGCTGCCAGCCGGGCGATCGCTGTGATAAGGTCCGGAAGACCTTCACCTGTCCGGGCGCTGACCATCTGGGGCTCTTCCTTGCCTGTGAGTCCATGCAGGCCCGACCGTTCAAAGGGGCCGAGCAGATCGACCTTGTTCAGGACGGTCAGGCGCGGCTTGCCCCCAGCACCCAGCTCGTTCAGAAGCAGGTCTACCACGTCGCGCTGGATCTCTGCCTGCGGATCCGAAGCATCCAGGACATGAATGATCGCATCGGCCTGAGTCACTTCTTCCAGTGTCGAACGAAAAGCATCCACCAGCTGATGCGGGAGTTTGCGGATGAATCCGACCGTATCGATCAGGATGACCGGTTGCTGGTCCGGCAACACCAAACGCCGGGCCGCAGGATCCAAGGTGGCGAAAACCTGGTCCAGAGTGAGCAGGTCGGACTGGCACAGGGCATTGATCAAGGTCGACTTGCCGGCATTGGTATAGCCGACTACTGCCAGGGTCAGGATGTCCTGGCTCTGACGCTGCTTGCGGGTCTGGTCGCGCCGGGTGGCGACCTCAGCCAGTGCCCGTTTCAGAGTGCTGATGCGCCGGTTGATGTGGCGGCGGTCTGATTCGAGCTGGGATTCACCAGGGCCGCGCGTCCCAATGCCACCTCCGAGGCGCGACAGAGCCTGGCCCAGGCCGATCAGGCGGCTGAGGCGATATTGCTGCTGGGCGAGTTCGACCTGGAGCTGGCCTTCCCTGGATTTAGCGCGCTGGGCAAAAATATCCAGGATCAAAAAAGTCCGGTCGACCACTTTCAGTCCAGTCAAATTCTCAATATTTCGGATCTGGGATCCGGACAGCTCATCATCGCAGATCAGCGTCGTCGCCCCCAATGCATCAGCTGAGCGGGTGATTTCCTCCAGCTTGCCTTTACCCAGGAACGTTGCCGGATCTGGCGCCTGGCGATGCTGCAAAGCCCGGCCTACAACCATCGCCCCGGCAGCTTCGGCCAGTTCCGCCAGCTCATCGAGAGACCGATCGGCAAAATCCAGCGCCGCCTCCCCTGATTCAGCTGTAAGTCCGGCGATGATCGCCTTCTCCCGGTCTGCCTCTGACATGCTGTCCCCTCCTTTGTTGCACTTCGCAACATCGTATACAATTAATGCTTGAATTGTGAAATTTAACATCACAACCCAGTCTGAAATGGATGAATATCCTGATATAAATGAATCATATCAATTCAATTGATCTGGCTTGCCTTGATCATCGCCAACCCCAGATAAAGAAAGGTGGAGAAGCTTATGAAAGAGACACCCCGATCCCCACGTTCCAGACGACCTGATTCCCGTCCAGCTTATCTTTCCAATATATTCATCGGGCTGCTCCTGCGTCTGTTCCGGGAAAACCGCAGCCTGACCCAAGAAAGGGTCGCCGAGCTAGCTGGTTGCCATGCCTCGTACCTGAGCATCATCGAAAATGGCAAGGCACAACTCAGTATACGGACTTTTGTCGAACTCTGCCAAGCCTTGCAATTGGCTCCAGCCGATTTATTCGTCCTGGCCAGCATGCTGGAGGAGAGCTATCTCAATTCCGACCTGATCTGCTCCGGCACATGTGACCCACAAGATCCTCTGACTGCCCAGCGCTGGCTGCAGGCACACATCCGCGAAGGACGACTGGGCACACTCGATAAAAAAAGTTGACATCCGTGTATCGTGCTATAATTAGGCCGATCAAACAAGAAAGAGTTAAGCCATGCTGCCTATTGTTGTCATCGGAGCGGGGCCGGCCGGACTGCTCGCAGCCGGTCGTGCTGCCGAATGCGGTGCTCCGGTCCGCCTGCTGGAGAAAAATCATCAGCCCGGGCGCAAGCTCCTGATCACGGGTGCTGGTCGTTGCAACATCACCAGCGCCGTCGACCAGGACACCTTTATCGGACAATTTTTCGGCCAGGGCCGGTTCCTCTACCCTGCGTTGCAGACGATGTACCGGGAGGAACTGCTCGATTTGCTGGCCAAATCCGGCGTCCGCTGCCAGGTCGATCATCAGGGCAAGTATTTCCCTGTCACCAACCAGGCTGGCGATGTCCTCTCTGCGCTGCTCCGCTACGGCCAGAAGCAGGGGACTCACCTGGTGACAGACAGTGAAGTTCAGTCTGTCGAGAAGAAGCAGGATCATTTCGAAGTCACAACCAGTCAGGGAACAGTCCTGGCCGGGGCCGTCATACTGACAACAGGCGGCATGACTTACCCTGTAACCGGCTCAACAGGTGATGGGTATCGCCTGGCCACTCACCTCGGCCATACGATCGTTCCACCCCGGCCAGCCCTTGCGCCTCTCATCACAGAACAATCGTACATCAGGGAACTGGCTGGATTGTCATTACCGGATGTCGAGGTCCGTCTGGTCCAGCCAGGCCAGAAACCAATCACCCGGCGCGGGGATTTGCTGCTCACGCACAAAGGTGTATCCGGCCCTGTCATCTTGCGCCTGTCACGCGAGCTCAAAGGCACGGCCAGCCTTCACATCAATCTCCAGCCATCCATGACCAGGCCGGAACTTGCTTCCGCCATCCTGGAACAGCTCGCACAGGGCGGGCGCCAGCACATCAAGAATTGCCTCGACGACTTCCTGCCCCACCGGCTGGTCGCGCCGCTTCTGGCCGCTGCCGGTATCGAGGCAGACCGGATGGCTGCCCAGGCAGGACGGCGCAACGCAGAACAGATTGCCCAGGCGATTTCAGATTGGACACTGACCGTTACAGGCACACAAGGGGTCCACATCGCGATGGTGACTGCTGGTGGTGTCGCCCTGCGCGAAATAAATCCCGCCACACTGGAGTCCAAACTCGTGCCTGGGTTCTATTTTGCTGGAGAGATTCTTGACCTCGATGGCGATACCGGCGGATTCAACCTGCAGGCAGCCTGCTCGACTGGCTATCTGGCAGGACAGTCAGCTGCGGCGGCTCTGCTCGGCCACCCGGGCAACGATCGTTAGGGCAGTGGTCTGTTCCTCCGGAGTCAGCAGTTCGGCCATGACATCCGACAGGACCTGGCGTTGAGCTGGAAAAACCCGCGGGAAAGCCATCACGATGGCGTGAATGATCGCCGCTGACTCGCCCGGTTGATTGATCCTGAGCAAAAAAGCGATGATGTTCTGGCAGATATCCCCGGCAGTTTTTGCCACAACAGCCTCACTGCTCATCCGGACCATGCCAAGCAGTTTGCTGCCATAACGCGAATCATCGCGGCAAGCCGTAAGGTACACCACAGCAGAATCCAGCAATTCATCAATCAGCAGGCGAGACCGGTCCGGACCAGCCTGTTCAAGCACCTCCTGCCAGATCTTGCGCTCAAAAAACTGGCCGATGTCCTTGGTTGCGGTCTGGGTAGCCCAGCGCGATCGGCTGTTTTGACCATGAAAGATCAATGTCGTCCACAACTCGACCAGGCGGTCCCCTTTCTGGCCAGATTTTTTATCGATGACAGGGAATCGGACCCCTTCAAATGCTGCTTTGACTGTTTCATAACGCTGGTCTGAAGGCGATGCGGCTGGCTGGCCAGACAGAGCTTCAATGTCTGCAGTACGGTCGACCATGGTGCCACAATTGACACAAAAGACGTGCTTTTTAGCTGCATCGGCCTGAAAAGGCTGGCCACAGGCCGGGCAAACAATCCGAATTTCTTCCATAAGGGCTCCTTTGGTTGCAAAAAAGGATTTGGTCTGGCCTTGATTATAGCAGAGGATCCCCAGATGAGTTATCTGTCAACTGTTTCTCTGCATCTGCTTGTCCTATGGCAGTCATCTCCGCTCCAGCCTGTTTTGAATGTAATGTCTTCAACGAAAGGATATGCACTGTAACTGCACTACCGATTACAGCCAGGATGATCCTGACAAATAATTGATCGACAAGGACCATCGATACAATCAGGGAGGCCCACAGAATCACAACCGCACCCATTTTGGTCTGGAGCGGTACAGCTTTATGCATCAGGTAATGGTAGATGTACTTACCCAGGATGCGATGGTTAATGAGCCACTCATAGAGACGCCGGGAACTCCTGAGGAAAAAAAAGGCTGCCAGGAGCAAAAACGGAGTGGTGGGTAGTATAGGAACCAGAATCCCGATGGAACCCAACAGAACCGAAACACTGCCCAAAACCAGGAAAAGGATGCGTTTCAGACGACTCATGGAGGTTTTATCTTGCTTTATCATGAAATAAAGGATAAAGCAGATCCTGCGCCCTGTCGAGGCAAATGGTTACCAACCTGCTTCAAAGTGCCATCAGTTGCCTTTTATCAGGCAGTCTGGGGTCATCAGGCAGGGAACAGCATCAGGGCAAAAGTCGTTTGGTAGTCATCCCGTTCTTCTTCAGGTGCTACGGTGAGTTGGACCGTATATTTCCCCAGTGTGCCAAAAACCGTATAGGCTTGATCAATGGTTGATTCAGCCGTGATTTGGCCATCAGCCATGATTTCTTTATAAAACTCAACCAGTTTTTCCGGGTCATCTTTGGAATGGGCTATGATCGTGAAGCCCTTGTCCATACTGACGACACTTTCGACATAACTGTCGGGGTAGACCGGCAGAACGTCTGACGGATAATCTGCCGGCAATTCGACACTTTTGTCATCGGTACTGATGTCCATGTCGACGGATTCTCCGGCAGAGTCGTCTTCATCAGTCTCCGTTTCTGTCATTTTCTCGACTGCTTCTGTCGGGGCTGGTTCGGCTGCAACTGTTGTTTGTTGAGCTGCAGATGTTGCTTCGGGTGTTTTATCTGAACCACAGGCAGCCATCGTCAGCAGCAGCGATCCAATCAGTACGATGAGCAAACGTTTTGTCATGCGATTTTTCATGATCAATTCCTCCCTAAACCGTTTGACGGTCCAGCATGATCCGCTGGCCATCTTCATAATGGCGGATGGCAAAGACAAAAAACGGAGACAGACTGAAGAGAATGGAAAGAACCAGAAACAGGACACTGTTCGCGGGCTGGCAGGATTTGTACAGTTTGTAATGGGCGATATACCAGATGATGGTGAACGGCAGGCCAGCCAGTGATGTCAGGATCAGTGGAATGAGAAATGCCAGGCGGGTGCTGTTGTCCGGGTAACCGCCATCCAGGGCCATCATCATGACTGTCAGAGTCGGTGTCAGAGCCATCAGGAACAGGCTCAGGCCCAAAAGCCAGTACCTGAGTTTACCATCCGTCCCTTTATGGCGTTGGTCATGGGCATCCGCCACAGCACCCGTGATGTAAGCCTGGCCGATGAAAGGCACCCAGGCGAGGCCAGCCAGCTGGATGTCGCGATGCCGGGCTATGGTCATCAGCCCGATGCTGTTCAAGATATACGTCAGAAGTCCAATCGCTCCGACAATCAGGAGATAGGCGGCCAAGAAGATCAGCCAGTTCATGTTTGCTTCCTCCGGTGCGTGTGCGCTGCTGATGGTTTACTGCCTTAAGTATAATCGATCTTTGCGGTGAAATAACACGTCTATCATGCAACCCACATTCCGCACCCAAAATGAACTGAATTGAGGATAATTATAGCCGCTGTC
>CAZGSR010000024.1:0-43894 GCA_964528645.1 uncultured Mageeibacillus sp.
GTGTCACGCCTCAGAATGAGGCTGACTCCAAATCTGCTACCATCACCAGCGGTTCCAGGTTGGTCTTCATTGTTGGTAGTAAGGCTGCATCAATTTGCTATTTTTCACGGAAACAAGCAAAGAGCCCGCAGCTCCAAGTTCAGATCTGGCGGATGTTGTCGAGATAGAGTTGGCCGCGGCCGGATTTGTCCTGCAGCACGAGCTGGATCCGGATCACTTGGGTCAGGTCGATCTCCTGGGTGAAGGGCTGCAAGTCAAATGTGAGGGTCTGCCAGCGCAGGGCAGGAATGATTTTCTGGGTAGATGTCTCGATTTCCCTGGCGCCTGGAGCGACGATGGCCATGACTTTCAGGGAAAGGCTTTTCTCCTTCAGATCCGGATTGAAGACATCGAGAACCAGCTTGGGGGCCGATGAGAGATCCAGCGGCGGAAAGTCAGCAGGTCGGTCTATCCAGGGCCCAAACAGGATGCTCTGGCCGGGGTCGGTCTGGTAAGTCAGGCTCAAAGACCCTTCGCCCTCAGACTTGTTCGCCTTTTCCAGGCGCATTTTGACTGAACCGGTAAAGACTTGCCATTCAGCTGCGTCATCACAGTGCATCCACTCCCGGGGCAAGGCGTAAACCGATGCTTCCTGGTCGGAACGGAACGGCACGATGGGCAGATGGTCTTTGCTGATCAGGTTGGCACGGTCCAGGAGGTCATAAAAGCCATACGTCACCGCCACGGGATTGGGGATCGCATCGTGCCAGACCATGACCCGGACGCCATAGAGGACCTTGGCCTGGGCTTCGCGGAAGACCCGGTCCGGGCCACAGATGGTAAAGCCGCGCACCCGGCCGTCGTCCCGGGTCAGTCGCAAGCCCTCACCGATGTTCGAGAAAGTAAGCATCAGCTTGCCGCCCACCAGTTCAATACTTTCGCATTCAGGCGCAGAACGGGGGGCCTTGCGCTGGTACAGCAAGCCAAGGCAGACCAGGCGCAGCCGCTCGGCCAGCGTTGCCAGGGGATGGGACGCGTGGAGGCCAGAGACGGGCACCAGGGCGGTCGGTGCTGTCAGATGATGGCGGACGTAGGTCAGCGCTTCGTTCCCCAGGGTCTGCGCATAAAAATGCTGTTGGCCAGCAGCATGAGTTGGCAAATGGAACAAAATGAATGCCGGCACCGAACCATGTCCAGCCTTCAGCTGCGAGCGCAGAGCGGTCGCGAGCTTCATCAGGCCTTCCTGCAGCTTGTCTGGCCGCTCGAGGTCCTTGGGATGTCCAGACCAGACAATGGCACAGACTCCGAACCCCTTCAGGACAGCCAGCCGGCGGAACAAGCCCTTGTGATTGTCCGGCAAAAATTCACGCAGCCGGTGGCCTGGCGCGTCAACAAGAAGCAAGCCGACCGGGACATGGATCTCGGGCAGGATTTCCCGGCCAAAATGCTGGGCCAGGGCTGAGAGGCGCCAGCCCTGTTCTGGTCCGGCTGGTTCAAAATGCGCCTGGCTGGTCCAGGCCATCGCTGCACCGGACGCCAGAAGATCCAGCTGTCGTAAATAGGGTTGTACGGCCGGAACTGTTCCGGAATGCACAGGCTCTGGATCTGTGATCGCAGTTTGCCCGGGCCACATGAGTTCACCCACAAACAAATAGACCTCCCCCACCAGGATATCACGCAGGCAGAGCTTGTGTGTTCCATCGCTGATCATCAGCTCACACGGGTCGAAAGAAGCATCAAAAGCTGGCAGCTCGACACTGAATGCACCTTTGTTGTCACAATCGACTGCAACCGTGAAAAGAGTGCCATAGCGGGGATCGTGCGGTGAGACGGACTGTGGGTCGAGTGGAAACCGCGTCCATTCAACCGTGAGGGTGCTGTTGGGTCCGGCATGTCCGGCCAGTTGGATTCTGGCCTTTTGTTGCCAGACCATGCCTGTCTGGAAAAAGTGCGGCAAAGTGATCCAGGAAGTCATGATCATTCCCCTAAGCTGTCAAAAATCATTTGTCCCACACCCGATCCGGACGCCTGCTGAACAAATGTCGCGATGGAGTCTGGTGTGGCGGCAGTCTCGCTGCTGCGGCAGATTCGCAGCACACGACCGGCATCTACCAACTGATGATACGGTGATTCCAGCCGGATGCGGTCCAGGTTCTTGATGACGGGCCGGCAGGGCAGGCTGATCCCAGGCGTATAAGCCTGATGGCTGGTCACACCGGCAATCTGGCCGTAGGTTCTGCGGTCGGATGCAGCAAAGGCCTTGGCCACGAGTGGATCGCAATCGGCCAGCAACTGGAAGGACAGGCCATGCTGGTCCGAAGCATCAGAGCAGACCCGCTGCATCATCTGTACCATTTCCAAACCCAATCTTTCAGCTTCGCGGCTCTGGCCATGGTGGCGACCGACCAGCGATACCAGTGTTTCGGCAAGTCCAGTCAGGCCAATGGCCAGGCTGCCTTTGGCCAGATGGTTCGCGAGCTTTCCGGCATCTGCCCTGGCAAGGTCCTCTCCTTTTCCTGACAGGCCACTGAGGAAGGGGAAACTGCCAGTGCCAAGCGACTGCAAGATCTTGTACCGCTCGAGCAGGGCACCAATGGCCAGGCTGAGCAAATGCTCCAGACGATGGTAGAACAAATTGAGATCATTGCGAGCCAGGATGGCGCAGCGGGGCAAATTGATCGTCACGGTGGCCAGATTGGCCATGGGTGGATCAGCGAAGGCAAATTCTGGTTGCCCTGTCTGGGCGCAGCAGCGGCAAGCCCGCTGGAAGAGGTCGTAATTCGGATCTTGCGGCTGCAAGTTGACCCCTGCAGCCAGACGGAAAATCAGGCGAGGCTGCCTGTTCTGCTGCGCATGGACCGGATCTTCCGGTAGCACTTTGCCCGCAGCCTCAAGCAGTTTCTCAGTAACCAGCCTGCCTTCAGGGTCAGTTTCCAGTCCAAACAGGATGCAGGTCTGGCTATTTCCGTACAGGGACTGGAAGCTCTGGGTCTTGAACTGGTTCAATATGGCATCCATCGCCTGGTAGGTTGCCAGGGCCGTGTCTTCCTGTGCCAGCTCACTGGCTTGCTGGGGCGCCAGCCAATTGCCGTACCGGGCCAGAAGCCGTTGTTGGGTTGCCCGGACGCCATCCGCCATCGCCCGGTCGAAATGCACAAGGTACACATGGCCACTGATTTCCTGCCGGATGCTGGCGGCTGCGACGCCGGCCAGGGCAGCATAGCTCCTGATGTCGGAGGGCTGGCGGATGCTGGCCAGGCCACTGCGGAAACCGCCGGCAAACAAGGGCCGCAAATCCAGGGGGAAGTCGGCGAAGGTCAGGGCATAGGTTTCGAGGTGGTGGACGAAGAGGTCCAGATTCTGGTGTGCCTGGCTCAGTTCCGGCGACAGGACATAGAGCAGATTGTAGGAACAGGCACCGGTCTGGCCATAATTTTTCAGATGGTCGCTGGCGGTCCGTGACGTCTGGCTGGCCGTCTGCAACCTGCCAGCTGCGGCAGGATCAGTCCCTGGCGTTGACAGGGGGTTCATGGCATGAAACGTCTGCATCAGATGCGTTTTCATCTCGCGTACACGGGTCCGCTGGGACCGGTACAGGATGTAGCGCTTGGCAGTTTCGGGAAAACCCGATTCCATCAGGACCTGCTCGACCGTGTCCTGGATCTGTTCGATCGATGGACAGCGCTGGCCCGTCTGGTCAATCCGCTCGGCCACCACCGTGGCCAGTTCCATGCTGGTCTGGCTTCTGGGCTGGGCCGGGTCCTTGATGTTGGTTTCGGTGGAGGCATCGAGCGCCTTGTGGATGGCACTGGCGATTTTTTCAATGTTGAAAACGACTTCGCGTCCATCCCGTTTGATGACTCTGGTGATCATGGCGCTTCTCCTTGCCGCTGATTTTCCATTGTCCAAAAAAGTTCATGCCCGGTCTTCTTTCAATGTAGCGGTCTTTGCCGGGAGCGTCAACTTGAATCCTGTTACCTGTTCACGGCACCTGGCGTACAAGTTCAAACAAGCCCAGTCTGGTCAGGCCGCCGATGGTGATCTTGCCCCGGTCTTTTTTAAATTCCGCAGTGAAAGTACGTTCCAGCTCGGCCCGGTCTTCTGCCTGATGCAAGCGGATGAAATCAACCACAACGATGCCCGCGGTATTTCTCAGGCGCAGCTGGCGGGCGATCTCCGCGGCAGCGAGCAAGTTGGTTTTCACACGCAGGGCTTCGGGGTCGCGGGCCTGGGCCTTTTGTGAGTTGACATCGATCACCAGCAGGGCCTCGGTCTGGTCAAAAACCAGACTGGCACCATTCTTCAAGTGCACCTGGCGGCGGGTCACCTCTTGCGCCAGGTGGCTCAGGCGAAAAGCTGCAGGCAGGTCGAAAGATTCCGGACGCAGGGTCAGGATCGGGCGCAGGGCTGGCCAACGCTCCCGGGCCAGAGCATCCAGCTGATTGAACAAATCAAGCTCATTGCATTGGATGGACCTGAGGTCAGGCCGGGCCCAGTCTGCCAGGGCTGCAGCACAGACCGTCCGTGGACGCCAGATCAGGCGCGGGACGGGTCCGCCTGATCTGGCTGCAGACACGACAGCAGTATGCGCATTTTTTAGCACGGTGGTTTCCTGGCCCAGCAATATCTCTCGATCTGTATCGGGGACGAGACCCAGTTTACTGCGCCGGATGATCCGATCCGGATCTGGCTCATAAACAGCAAAGAGGCCTGGGTACTGGAGCCGGGTCGTCACGAGATGGCCTTTGGCGGCGGATCCGACCGGACTCTGGGGCGCGATCAGGCGCCGGATCTGGACCAGAATGGTCTGGCCAGGCTTGCTGCCTGGTGGGACCTCCCGGATCGGCAGCAGCGCGTTTTCGACCTCGCCGATGGCTATGAAAGCACCCAGCGCAGGATCGAGCGATTCGATCCGACCGAGGAGGATGTCCTGGCGCTGGGCAGCCGACTCCGGTGCAGGCCGGATCCATTCGACCGGCTGTCCGTCCTCGACCAGGACGGCCTGGGGCCATCCCGCGGGATCAGAAAAAATCACCAGGTCCTGCGCCATCACGTCTTAGGATCTGGTCGAAACCAGACTGTCAGTGTCGAGAATCAGGGCGAGGCGGGTGACCGCACAATCGGCCGCAGCCGCGGCTGGCAAATCGCCATAGGTTTCCAGAGCCTTGAGGAACAGGTCCGGGCGCAGATTGGCCGAGCTGCCGGCTTTGACCCGCATCTCAAGGCAGTCAGGACCTTTGAGCTGAATCTGTTCGATCAGGGGGCGGATATCGACATCCACCATTTTACCTTTGCTGAATTTTTCGACGACCAGGGGCTGGGTATTGGCGATCCGGGCGACCGCTTCAGCAAGCCCTGGTGTTTCCAACCGATAATCGGCTGCCCGGACGAGACTCATCAGGCTTGCCTTGGATGGGGCTGTCCGGCTGGCGTCCAGGATGGCAAATCCGGTCGGCAGGGAATGATTGAGCCGCGCCATCACCAGGGCAGGATCGAGGTCCTCCGTCAGTGAAATGTCGAGGTAATCGCCTGTGGTCGCCAGGCCGGCGCTGATCGGCAGGGCAAAAGTCATCTGCGGGCGCGGATTGTAGCCCTGGGACCAGCAGATCGGCAGATCCGCCCGGCGGATCGAGCGTTCAAAGGTACGCATCATGTCAAGATGGGCCAGCCAGATCGCCGGTTCCTGGCGAGAAAAACGCAGACGGATGATGAAGGTCTCACTCATAGCAGACACCTCCGCCGAAACACTGGGCACCACAGGCGGAGCATTGCTCACGGCATTCGGGGGTCGTCTGGGCAGCAATGGCCTTTTGGTATTCGGACCAGAGGAACTCCTCGGTCACGCCGCAGTCGATATGGGACCAGGGGAAAACCTCCTGGCGTTTCCGCTCGCGGCGGGCATAGAAGTTGGGATCAAGTCCGGCCTGCTCGAGGCATTCGAGCCAGAGATCGTATTTGAACTGCTCATCCCAGGCGTCGAACCGGGCGCCGCCCTTGAAGGCTGCCTCGATGACATCACCCAGGCGACGGTCGCCACGGGCGAGAACACCCTCGATATAGGACTGTCTCGGTTCATGCCATTTGTAGCGGACCGAGCGGCTGTGGCGCAACAGGTCCCTCAAGTGCATCTGGTGGCTTTTCATCGTCTCGGTGTCCGCCTGGGGCGACCACTGGAACGGAGTAAACGGTTTGGGGATGAACATGGCCGTGCTCAGGGACAGTTCCAGCCGCTTGGGCCGTTCGAAACGCGGCAGGGACTGGTAGAGCTTTTCGATCGCCTGGGCCAGATGGGCGATGCCCTCGACATCTTCGATCGTCTCGGTCGGCAAGCCGAGCATGAAATAGAGCTTGGCGCCGCTCCAGCCACCACGCAGGGCCAGTTCCATCGCCTTGAGGAGATCCTCCTCGGTGATGTTCTTGTTGATGACATCGCGCAAGCGCTGGGTGCCAGCCTCCGGGGCAAAAGTCAGGCCGCCCTTGCGGGTGCTGGAGGCCTTTTCCATCAATTCGAGCGAAAAATTGTCGAGGCGAAGCGAGGGCAGGGACAGGCTCGTGTGGTGCGGTGTCAGCTCGCAGAGCAGACCATCGGTCAGCTCCGACAAGGCGCTGTAGTCCGAGGTGGACAGGGACAACATGCCGACCTCATCATAGCCGGTGGTCTTCTCCATCTCCAGGGCCTGGTTGACCAGGGCAGCGGTTTTTTTCTCGCGCACCGGGCGGTAGATCATGCCGGCCTGGCAAAAGCGGCAGCCGCGCGTGCAGCCGCGGAACAGCTCGAGGAAAATGCGATCATGGACGATTTCGGTGTTCGGTACAATGCTTTTCGTCGGGAAATAGGCCTGGTCGAGATCGAGGACGATGCGCTTGCGGATGGTCGCCGGGATGCCGGGCTGATTAGGCTGGATCGCCTGGATGGAGCCGTCTGGCTGGTAGGTGACCGTGTAGAACGAGGGCACATAGACGCCTTCGATCTGGGCGGCCGCCTGCAAAAAGCCCGCGCGGGTGCGGGTTTCACCGCTGGCTTTCCACTGCAGATAGCACTCCACGAGTTCACCCAGGACTTCTTCGCCTTCGCCAATGATGACCAGGTCAAAAAAGTCAGCCATGGGCTCGATGTTGTAGACGACAGGGCCACCGGCCATGACAAAGGGATCCGCCAAGGTCCGTTCGGCGGTCCGCAAGGGCACACGACCGAGGTCGAGCATCTCGAGCACCGTCGTGAAAGCGAGCTCATACTGCAAAGTGAATCCGAGAAGGTCGAATTCTTTCAGGGGCGTGCGGGATTCGAGCGAAAACAGGGGCAGACCTTCGCTGCGCATGCGGTCGGCCATGTCGGTCCAGGGCGCGAAGACGCGCTCACACCAGACATCCGGCCGCTCATTGAGCAGGTGGTAGAGGATGCGCAAGGCGAGGTTGGACATGCCGATTTCGTAGGTATCCGGGAAACAGAAGGCATAGCGCAAGAAAGGCCGGAGCGCCTGTTCGGCTGCCTCCGGCACGGTCTTGGTGATGCTGTTCCATTCCCCACCAGTGTAGCGCGCCGGCTTTTCGACTGACGCGAGCAGATGACGGGGCAGGTTGACAGTTGTCATGCAGGTGGTACTTATCCTTTCAGGCGCGCTTCGAGTTCAGCCTTGCGCGCTTCAAAGCCCGGCTTTCCGAGCAGGGCATACATGTTCTTTTTGTAATCTTCGACACCAGGCTGGTCGAAGGGATTGACCGCCAGGAGGTAGCCACTGATGCCGCAGGCTTTTTCGAAGAAATAGACCAGCTGGCCGAGGTTATAGGCGTCCAGTTCCGGCACGACGATGCGGAAATTGGGCACGCCACCGTCGACATGAGCCAAGACCGTACCCTGGGCGGCCTTGTGGTTGACCTCGTCCATGTCGAGGCCGGCGAGGAAATTGAGGCCGTCAAGGTTTTGCGGATCTGTGGGAATTTCGACGCTGCGGCGGGGCTTTTCGACATCGATCAAGGTCTCGAACAGCTGGCGCTGGCCATCCTGGACGTACTGGCCCATCGAGTGCAGGTCGGTCGAATTGTCGACACCGGCCGGGAAAATGCCCTTGCCGTCTTTTCCTTCACTCTCGCCGAACAGCTGCTTCCACCATTCCGTGAAGAAATGCAGGCTGGGTTCGTAGTTGACCATGATTTCGATGTTGTAGCCCTTGCGGAGCAGGACATTGCGGGCAGCCGCATACTGGTAGCAGGCGTTCTCAGACAGTTCCGGATTGCGGAACTCCTTCATGGCGTCCTTGGCTCCGCGCATGAGCTCACGGATGTCGACTCCGGCGACAGCAATCGGCAGCAAACCGACGGCAGTCAGGATCGAATAACGGCCACCGACATCATCCGGCACAACAAAGGTCTCGTAACCTTCACCATCTGCCAAGCCTTTGAGTGCGCCGCGGGCCTGGTCGGTTGTGGCGTAGATGCGGGAACGGGCGCCTTCCTTGCCGTATTTCTCTTCCATGTAGGATTTGAAAATCCGGAAAGCGATCGCCGGCTCGGTGGTGGTACCAGACTTGGAAATGACATTGACCGAAACGTCCTTGCCCTCGAGCAAGTCGAACAGGTCGGCCAGATAGGTCGAGCTGATCGAATTGCCGGCAAAAATGATCTGCGGTCCTTTGCGCAGGCGTTTGGGGAGTAAGTTATTGAACGAGTGGGTCAGAAGCTCGATCGCAGCCCGGGCGCCGAGATAGGAGCCGCCGATACCGATGACGATCAGGACGTCGGAATCCTTACGGATCTTGGCCGCGGCTTTGCGGATGCGGGCGAATTCGGCCTTGTCATACTTGGCCGGCAGGTCAACCCAGCCGAGGTAGTCATTCCCGGGGCCGCTTTTCTGGTGCAGCTGCACGTGGGCGACCGTGACCTGGGGGGTGATGTAATCCAATTCTTCCTGGCGCAGAAAGCTCAGGGCATTGCTGTAATCAAAACGAAGCATGGGGATCCTCCTTAAAAAATCGCCGCGGCTGGCAAGTCAGACCGCGGCTCTTGCATGACCAGTATAATGTAAAATTGCCGTTTGACGCAAGAAAAACGGGCTATTTAGTCCAGTTTTTGCACATAAATGAGGATTGGGTGCGAACCAGTGAGATCGAAGGCCCCCACGCTGGCTCCTGATGGCAGGATCTGGGCCGGATGATTTTCCAATTTCCAGGCTTGGCAGGGACTGCCCAGGGCAGGGATCTGGGTCGGCTCGTCGAGCACAAATTGTTCGCACCGGAAACGGTTCAGGCGCGGAAACAAGGTCCGGACCTGGCTTCGCACCCTGGCAAGCAACTGGCGGTTGTCCACCTCCGTGCTGTTTTCCAGCATCTCGAGAAAACCCGGCTGGTCCTTGGCACCCTGGAGCAGGTAATCGAGCCTGAGGCGGGATAATAAAATAGCCTGCTCTGGCGCAGCCAAGTGCGCCAGGCCGAAATCGAGCAAGAATCTGGCGCGCGTGACTGGGCTGGACTTGAGACCGAACCAGCCGGCCGAGCGGAAGGCTGCAGCCAAGGCCTGGAAAAACTCATAGGGGGAAAGTCCGTCGCTCTGGCAATGGGTCACCAGCCAGGGCAGACTGGCAGTGAATTTGCCGCTGTTGTAGTACAGGTCGAGAACGGTTTCGATGTCTTTGAGCTGAGCCAGGTCGCCGTATGCCAGGGCATCGGAAGCCAGGATTTCGTAAGGCGGTTCCTGGGACCACTTGAATCCCAGTTCTGCAGCCTGACGTGCCATCGGACTGCCGGGCAGGACTTTGAGAAAGCCCAGCTGCAGGTCATGGGGTTTTAGCGCGAAAACGTCGTTGAAGGAGCGGGCAAACTGCTGTGGGGTTTCTGAAGGCAGGCCGGCAATCAAATCCAGGTGGAGGTGGATCGCTGCCTGATCGCGCAGCTGCCGGACCGTTTCCTGGAGACGAGGCCAGTCGCAAGGGCGGTGGATCGCTTTCAAGACCGCGGGGGTCGTGGTCTGGACGCCGATTTCAAACTGGATCAGGCCTGGCGGAGCTTCTTTGAGCAGCTCGAGGTCTTCTGGCTCAAGCCGGTCGGCCATGATTTCAAAATGGAAATTCGTCCGGAAGGGCTGCTGACGGTGTCGGTCGATCAGAAAGCGCCAGATCGCCCGCGCCCGGTCGGGCTGGATATTGAAGGTGCGGTCAACCAGTTTGACTTGGCGCAGGTCAGCAGCGATCAGGCGGTCAAAAGCTGCCTCAACCCATTCGAGCGAGGTCAGGCGGACCGTTTTGTCGAGCGAAGACAGGCAGTAGGTGCAGCCATAGGGACAGCCACGTGACGTCTCAAAATAGAGCAGGCGTTCTTTGAGCTGGCGCAGTTCATCGTCAGTGTACGGAAACAGCCAGTCGTTTGCAGCCAGCAGTGGGCCGGGCGGATTGTGCCGGATGCTGCCTGTCGCATCCCGGTAGACCAGTCCGGGGATGGTTTCTGGGTCATTCTCAGAATTGGAAAAAGCAGCCAGATAGGCAGCAAACGCCTGTTCGCCTTCCCCGGCCAGGATGGCATGGACAGAAGGATGTTCCTGCAGGATGGCTGTGGCGTCCTGGCTGGCTTCGGGACCCCCCCAGAGGATGGTGGCACGAGGCCGGATCTGGGCTAATTCGTCCGACAGACGTTCGGTCAGGCGGCGATTCCAGATCGAGCAGGAAAATGCGTACAGATCGGCATCGAGCTCATAGAGGCGCTGGAGCAACTGGGACGGCTGGTCATTGATCGTCCATTCCTGGAGAAGCAGCCGGTCTGCTGGAAAATCCTGGGAGAGGGCCCACTGGCGCAGCTGGCGCAGGGCCAGGCTGGAATGGGCGAACTGGGCGTTGAGGGTGACCAGGACGACAAGCGGACGGGAGCGATCTTCTGATGATGGGGTTTGTTGAGGCTGCATCACGAGGCGCTCGCATCTGTGGATGGTCCAGGTGTTTCCTTGGCGATGGTCCGGGCGACACCACGATCCAGCGCGGTGATCAGGACCAGGGAGCCAGTTTCCAGGCGCTGGGTGCTGCTGGCAGGGAGCTGGACTGCCTTGCCCTCAGCCGTGCACAGGATCCGGCCGGTATGGCCGGGCCGGATGGTCCGGATGACGCGGGCTTCCTGGCCGATCAAATCAAGGTCGGTCTGGGCAGCCTTGCGCTGGGCCAGGCGCGTCATCTGGCGCAGCAACAGCCAGGTGACAAGGTAAAGGACCGCCAGCACGGAGAGCGTGCGGACGATCCATTTCAAAAGCCAGGTCAGTTCGGAAACTGAAAGGTTCATCAGTCGTTTGCTTCACCCAGGACCTGGATCAGGTCTGGATCCTCGGCATTGTTGACGATGTTGCACTTTTGTTCGCGGTAGAACATGTAGTGGTCGATGATGCGCTGGGTCAGCTTCTCGCCCGGAATGACCAGCGGGATACCCGGGGGGTAGATCATCAGGGACTCGGCGCAGATTTCACCGACTGCATCCTTGATCGGGATGATCCGCTTCGGGCTGTAGTAGGCATCGCGCGGTGAAACGACCGACATCGGGCGCTCGGTCATCCATTCGATCTGCTCCAGTTTGAGCGGTTTGTTCTGACCGGCATAGCGGTGGGATATGGTGCGCAGGCCGGCGACCAGCTGGTTGACCGTCTGCTGGTCATCGCCGATGCCGACCACCGCCAGAACGACGTAAGTCTCGGCCAGCTCGAGCTGGATGCCAAACTCATTCTTCATGACGTCATACACTTCAAAACCGGTCAGGCCGAGGTCATTGACCCGGATGACAATTTTCGTTTCATCGTAATCATAAATGCCGTGGCCATCGACATCGTCGCTGGTGATCACATGCAGGCCCGGCATGGCGGCAATTTCGACCTTGGCCTTCTCGACAATATTGAGGATGTCCTCATAGATCTCCTGCCCATTGAGCACGAGGTTGCGCCGGGCCAGGTCCAGGCTGGCCATCAACAGGTATGATGCGCTCGTCGTCTGCATCAGGTTGATCGTCGTGCGGACCTGGCTGTAGCTGATCTCGCGCTCGTTCAGGAGCAGGACGGAGCTCTGGGTCAGCGATCCGCCTGTCTTGTGCAGGCTGACTGTCGCCATATCGGCATAGAGAGTCGAGGCATTGTCAGGAAAATCAGGATGGAACGGGAAATGGGCACCATGGGCCTCATCCACCAGAACCATGATGTGGTGGCGGCGGCAGAGCTTGATGATCGCCTGCAGATCGGAAACGACCCCGTAATAAGTCGGATTGATCATGAACAGAGCCTTGGCGTCCGGATTGTCAAACACCGCTTTCTTGACCCGCTCATAGGAAACACCATTGGCGATACCGTATTCGAGGTTGACTTCCGGTTCGATGAAAATCGGGATTGCACCGCTCAGAATGACGGCGTTGATCGCTGATTTGTGGACATTTCGCGGCATGATGATCTTATCTTTGGGACCACAGGCTGTCATGATCATGGCCTGGATGCCAAAGGTCGATCCATTGACCAGCATGAAGGCATAATCGGCATCATAGGCCTCAGCCAGCAGCTGTTCCGCTTCAAATATGATACCGTCCGGATTGGATAGCATGTCGAGTTCACGGGTCGAATTGGCATCGAGCCGGATAATCTTTTCACCAAAATACTCACCGAGACCGGAGCGCAGGCGCTTTTTATGCCCGGGGACATCGAAATGGACGATGTCCTTCTGCGAATATTGTTCCAGAGCCTCATAAAGGGGCGCTCTGGCATGCCTGCTTTTCATTGTGCCGCGGCGGGCGCGTACCTCTGCCATATGGCATCACTCCTGTCCGTAAAAAGATGCAAACGGATTATAGCATAAATGGGGTGTGTCCATAGTCCTGGAGCTGTAAATTCCCAATCTCCGGGCGACTCCCGGACATTATTCGAGCATCTGCCTCAAGAGAGCCGGGCTGACGACCTCAATCCGACCACGGCCCAGCTGAACGGCCCCCGCAGCTTTCAGTTCACCCAGCAGGCGCGAGACAACCTCGCGGGCTGTACCGAGCTCGACGGCAATCGCCTCGTGGGTGTAGCGGATCGTGCCTGGCTTGTCATGGGTTTGTTCCAAAAGCCAGTGGACCAGTCGATTGTCAGTCCGGTCAAAGGCCACCGCCTCCAAGGTCTGCATGGTCTCGATCAAGTGTGAATACATCGAATTGATCAGAAAATCTTTCCAGGCCAGCTGTTTGTCGAGAACCTCATGGTAGACCTTGGATGGGACCATGAACAGCTCGGCAGTCTCCTCAACCTGGGCCATGGCCGGGAATTCATCTCCGGTCAGCTGGCAGGCAATCGAAGCCAGGCAGGTCTCACCTGTCAGAGTCCGGTACAACGTCATCTCCCGGCCGTTAGGCGATAATTTGTAGATGCGCAGCACACCGCTGAGGACAAAGGGGACAAACTGGCACTGTTGGCTCTGCTGCATCAGCATCTGTTCTTCGGGCAGTTCAACGATCTGACCGGCCGAAAACAAAATATCCCGGTCTTTGGTGTTCAATTTGGTCAGGACCGGAAAATGCCGGTCCAGGCGCTGGATTTGGTCTTTGCTCAGCATCCGTTCACTCCTGCTGTCATCTGTAGGCGACATCGGTTAAATGGCATAATAGAATGCATTATATCACATGTCAGGATCTGGCCATGTGTGATCCTGTCACAGGTTTTTGCGCTGAGCCGGGCTATACTGAAGGCCAGAATTCAAGGAGGACACCCATGGCATTTGCAAATAACCGATCGAACTGGCTGATCGTTCTGATCCTGTCGCTGGCTATAGGCCTTTTGGCTGGTTGCACCCAAAGCCCTGCCACTGTTGCATCGGCATCCACAGCACCCATGACGGCTGCCACATCCGTTTCAGGCGAGTCTGAACCGACTGCTGAGATCAGGAAAGTCACAGCAGATGAAGCGCTGGCCATTCTCAAGGACCAGCCCAATGCCGTTCTGCTCGATGTCAGGACTGAAGCTGAATTTGCCGAAGGCCACATCGCAGGGGCCCAGCAGCTGGCAGTCGAGGAACTGCTGGATCGCACCGACGAACTGCCGGCTGACAAGTCGACCCCAATCGTCGTCTATTGCCGCAGTGGCCGGCGTTCAGCCCTGGCTGCAGAACAACTGGCAGGACTCGGCTACACCACGATCTATGATCTGGGTGGTATCACCAGCTGGCCGTATGAAGTGGTGAAATGACAGCCGTGCAGTGATTGTTGTGAATTCTGCCACAAACGACATCTGGCCTTTGAAAATGACATCTGATACGATTATTTTTAACAGTTTTGAATATTTAGAAAGAGAGTCGTCAAAGGATGCATGTTTTAAGGAATCAAATGGAAACCATTGTCAGGCAACATCTGGCTGAATTGCTGCCCCAGATGGAAGTCTGTACCTGTGAGAAATGCCAGCTCGATATCCAAGCGCTGGTCCTCAACAGTTTGCCCAGCCATTACGTGGTCACAGAGAAAGGCGAAATGATGACCAGCATCGACCAGACGCTGCCGCAAAACCAGGCTGATCTTTATGCTGCCATTACAAAGGCTTGTGTCTTGGTTGGCAGCAATCCCCAGCATGATTTGAATTAATCGCGGTTACGTTTATAAATCGATGATGGCAATAGCCGGGCTGATCTGCCCGGCTATTGCTTTGATCCGGGCCTGGCTGGTCATGAGGAGGACTTGGGCTCCGGTCTCCTGGCACTGTCGCGCCAGGTAGTCCAAGGCCGCAGTGGCTCTGCCATCATCGTATTGGACCAGGGCATCATCAAGCAGCAAGGGCAACGGTTCTGATCCCCCCTGGAGGATACCGGCAATAGCCAATCTCAGGGCCAGATAGACCTGGTCGATGGTCCCGCCGCTGAAAAAGCGCCAGTCATGGAAGTTTTCGTCTTCCGGCGTGGCGACCTGGATGGCAAATGACGGATCGATCTTGAGGGAATCGTAGCGCGAGCGGGTCAAGTGCTCGAGAATCCGGGCTGCTTCCTGGTTCAGGCGCGGGCCGAAGGTTGCCTGAAGCTCGTCATAAGCCTTCTGCATCCAGGACCGGGCGATGACCAGGCTCTCATAGTGGCTTCTGGCATCCGTGAGGCGGGTTTTGATTTCACTGAGTTCGCGGTCACAGTCTGCGACCAGTTTTGGTGGCCGGGGCGAATGTAACAGCGCAGACTCGGTTGTTGCCAATTCACGCTCGACGACAGCCAGACGACTGGCTGCTTCTCCCCTGTGCAATTCCAGCTTTTCTGGGTCTTCGATTGGAACAGTCTCATCCGGGTGCAGGATTTTTTGCCGCAAAACGATCAGGTCCTTTTGCTGGATAGATCGGTACTGCTCCCAGGACAGGCCGTCCAGCTCTTGATGCAAGGCTGCTTCCGCCTGATGTCTCAAGGCCCGGATCTGGCTTACTTCGGCCAACAAAGCCGCCAGCTGGTCGAGCCCCTGCTGCAGGGCTGCCGGATCGAGTGCCAGGAGGGCTTCCCTTGCTGTTGCCGGGAGATCCTGTTCCTGGATGGCCGCTGGCCAGTCAGCCTCACGATCCGTGTCTGGCCTTGGAATCGCCTGGGTGATAGACTGCTGCAGATGCTGCCAGCGATCGAGCAAGACGTCCGTCTGCTGGATCAGTCCACGCGGCAAGCGGGTATCTTCCCTGGACGCAGCAGACCAATCCTCCAGGGCAGCTTGTGCCGCTTCGGCAGCAGTCTGGGCTGCGGTGGCTTCTCGCCGGGTTTGTTCCAATTGTGCTTGCAAGAAGCTGATCGGATTGTCCATTCCTTGGGATATTTGACGATTCAGAGTCTCTGTCTGACAGCTCAGGACATGGTATTCATGCCTGCGCCTGAAAAAAGTGAAGATCCAAATGAGCGCAGCAACTCCTGCCAGGGTAGCATACATCGGATCGATCCAAGCGCCCAGCACGAGTCCGGTGGCTATCAGGAACGCAGCGAGACCGGTCAGCCAAAACGGCACAGATCGGGCTTGTGGCCGTGGCTCCTGCTTTTCCTGTTCCTGGCCGATGGACTGGATCTGTCCGGTCAGGGCTTGGATTTGCTGCTGGCAATCAGCCAGGACTCGCCAATGATGTGCGGCCTGTCCCGCTAAATCTGCTTTGGCCAGATCCTGCCAGTCTTCGATCTGCTGCTGTATCCGCTGGCTTTCCTGCAAAAGCTCATTGAAAGTCTGCTGCCAGGCTGACAGGATCGCTTCATCCAGTCCATGGCGCTCCAGATGCCTGGACTTTTCCATCTCGCTCTGGTGCAGAGCCAGGATCTCCTGGTGACGCGCAGCCAGCAATTCCAGTCTCGAAGTCTTGCGGGCGATCTGCTGGGCAGCCTGCTGGCCTGACAAGGCCGCCAGTTGCAGCTGCAGGTTTTCCCTTTGCCGGCCGAGCTCCTGCAGTTGGTGGTTGAGCAGCTGCCTTTTGTTTTCTGTTTCCAGGGACGTCTCACGGATCAGCACCAGGTTTTCAATCTGTTGCTCTAGTTCTGGAATTAAGCCACCTTTGCCGCGTTCGGCTCGTAATCTGGCCTGGGCTTTCTGCAGCCGGCTGTCGATGGCCTGAAAGGAAAGCGTTTCGTTGTAACTGCTGGTCAAATTGGCCAGTTTGGTCAGAATGGGCGGCGCCGGATGGTCGATGACACTGTTCATCTGGCTGATGAAAACGGTCTGGGTAAATTCCTCGGCTGAGACTTGGAACAGGAAAGGCCCGATTTCCTGCTGGACAGGCAGATCGATGCGTGTGCCACTGATGTCATTCATGAGTATCGTCTCATCTTGGGATTTGGTCTTGCCAAAAGCACGCTGCAGGCGGTAGCGCACACCAGCCTGCTCAAAAACCAGGCTGGCACTGGGCCGGGTACCATCCCATGGCTGGCTGCGCAGACGCTCATTCTCGAGCGGGGACCGGCTCCGGCCGGACAAGCCATAGAACATGGCTTTCAGGCAGGCCAGCAGAGTGGTTTTGCCTTGCTCATTTTCGCCGTAAAACACGGTCAGGCCGGCGGGAAAAAGGAACTGGCGGTTTTTGAGTGTGCCGAAGGCCTGGACATTAAGCTGGATCAGTTTCATAGCCGACCTCCTCCCCGCGCAGGGCTGCAAGACCAAGTTCAAGCGCCCGGGTCAGGATCAGCAGATCCTGTTGCTGGCCTTGGTCAGCGGCCTGTTGCAGGTCCAGTTGGGCCTGGCGGACAAAGGCACCGCGCAGGGAATGTTCCCGGGCCAATTCGTTCAGATCAACCGGCTGGCGCGTTTCATCCACCAGGCGGTACCAGAAGAGCTGGCCATGGAGAAGCGGCTCGAGGACGGCAAGGGACAGTCTGAAATCTGGTGCCAGGTCGCCAGTGAGTGTGATTTTATAAACATGGTCCGGCCACGTATTCCCTGCCGCAGTCTGCAAGGCAATCAGAATTGCATCCGCAGCCTGCCGGTGGTCCTGGCAACCCGCCAAGTTTACGGATTGTGCGAGAAACCGGCGACCACCGATCGGCGAAAAGCGCAGATCCAGTGCCATCTTGTGGCCCAAGCCTTGTTGTGTTTGCAGGGTGCCGATGATAACGCCCTTGGTCCCGGTTTCGTCAAATCCGCGGCCGAACGGGCAACCGGCGTATGCGTAGGTCGTTTGCCGTTCTTTCAGAAATCCGGAAAATGCATGAACATGGCCGAGTGCGACATAGTCATAGCCCATTTCAGCCAGGCTGGCTGCGCTGATCGGATTGTAGGGCGATGATCCAGCTCCAACGAGATCGCCGTGAACGAGGCAAAGATTGAACCAATCCGGGTCAAGGCCATCCGGCGGTACGAGTGGCAATGGGATTGGAGCGACGGTTGAGGTGAAGCCGCAGCCAAACACACGCACGCCTGCCTCCGGCCACTCAACCTTTTCCAAGGTATCCAGGAAAATCCGGACATTGGCTGGCCAGGCTTCGCACCGGTAAGGGGAATCGAAGGCAGCAGGGTCATGGTTGCCAGGTGCGATCAGGACCTGGGTCTGCTCGAGGCTGCCCAATAGCTCCTGGACGGTGCGAACCAGAGCCAGGTCTGGGACTGGCTGATCAAACAAGTCTCCGGCAATCAGAAGGCAGTCGACCTGGACCTGCTGGCACAGCTGAATGATCGCAACAAAAGCATCCAGCTGCGCGCGCACGAGCCAGGGAGCCTTATCCCCGGCAAAAGCAAACGGACTGCCAAGATGCAGGTCGCCGGTCTGGACAAACGTCAAAGGACGGGACATATCGCCTCCGGATGGTAAAGTTGACAATTTGGGACCCGGTCCGTTATGCGGCAATTATGCAGAAAAGTGCCAATTATTGCATAAACGCCGCATAACGGACCGGGTCCCTTTTATAAATTTCTCGTCGCAATCACCGCAATACCAGTGCCCAGGAGGTTTTCGACCAGAATGTCGCCAATGTGGATGGGGCATGCAAGGTCGAGTTGGTGGATGTGATTGATTGCGTCCCAGAAAAGGGACTTGGGGACGGGCTCGCTGGTCTTGACACAGAGGGGGATTTTGCTGCCGCGGACGGGGACCAGTGTAGTCAGGGGGCGGACCGGGTTGGTCATCTCCTGGCGGGCGTGGTGTTCACCGCGCGGACACTGGGCCCCGTTAAACAGCCAGTCACCCCCGGGACCGCGGGAAACGGTGACCTGGCAGCCCATCGGGCAGCCAGTGCAGGTCACGGTTGTGAGCGTGTCACTTGATTTCGTGGGATCCTGGAATTTCGAATCATCTTGCGGGCGTTGTATCATGTTACACCTCGATCGACAGTTGCCAATGGCTGGTTACAGGATCCGGCCAGTGGCTGGCTGGAATCTCGAGCCGGGCTTCTTCACCTGGGGTGAGGATCCGGCGCTGGCTTTTCAGCACAAGCCGCCCGTGGTCGTCGCGCAGGCAGATGCTGGCGGAACGGTAGACCCGGGCCGGACGGAAGGCCAGCCGGATCGCTTCCGGGGCCAGATCGCGCTGGACCAGCTGGGGCACCACGCTGCGGATGCCAGGGCCAGCCAGGACCGGCAACATGGCAGCCAGCCCGGTCGACGAACCTGGGGCGATCACTGGCACGTGGACTGGTACTTGGTAACGATCTCCATCATCCTGTGGGGCAGGCCTGGGTGCCTGTTTTAAAAATGCCACGGCTGAACGGGCGGCCTGTTCGGCTTCTCGCGAGACATCGTCCACCAGGTCATGCACGTGCAGGACATTGCCGCAGGCAAAGATACCCGGCTGGCTGGTCGCCAGACTCTGGTCGACCCTCGGTCCCCGGGTGGCAGGATCGAGCAGCACACCCGCCCCGAGCGACAATTCGTTTTCCGGAATCAGGCCGACTGACAGCAAGAGCGTGTCACAGGCGATAAAGCGTGCCTGCTCGAGATCCGGCTTTTGCGTCTGGGGATGGACAGGTGCGATGGTCACACCTGTCAGGCGCTCACGGCCATGCGTCTCGACGACGGTATGCGACAACAGCAGTGGAATCTCATAATCCTGCAGGCATTGGACGACATTGCGGGTCAGCCCGCTGGAATACGGCATCAACTCCACAACCGCCTCGACTTTGGCGCCTTCGAGGGTCAGGCGGCGGGCCATGATCAGGCCTATATCCCCCGAACCGAGGATCACGACCGATTGTCCGGGCATCAGGCCCTGCACGTTCAGGAGTTTTTGCGCCATGCCTGCGGTCAGGATGCCAGCGCAGCGCGTGCCTGGGATGCCAAGGGCGCCACGCGGCCGTTCCCGGCAACCCATGGCCAGAATAATCGCACCGGCGGCAATTTTCCGGATGCCTGCTGGCGAGAGGATCGTCAAGGTTCTGTCCGGCGTGATTTCAAGGACATGGGTGTCGAGCAAGCAGGCGATTCCGGCGGCGGCAAAAGCCGTGCTGAAACGGTCGGCGTATTCCGGACCACTGAGTTCGGCGCCGAAATAGTGCAGGCCAAAACCAGTGTGGATACACTGGTTGAGGATCCCGCCGAGCAGCTGGTCGCGCTCGATCAGCAGAATATCCGACAAGCCCTGGCGCTGGGCCTCCAGCGCAGCTGCAAGGCCGGCCGGGCCACCACCGACGATGACCAGACTGACCTTTTCCAAAACAACTGGAGGTGCGCTCATGCTTTCACCTCCAGCTGACCCGTCAAAATCCGGGACTGGCCGCCTGCTTTTGTCAACTCGGTGATGTCGCAGGCCAGTTCTTCAGCCAGGATCTCGAGGATACGCGGCGTGCAAAAGCCACCCTGGCAGCGGCCCATGTTGGCCCGCGTCCGGCGCTTGATGCCGTCGAGCGTCCGAGCTCCGACCGGGCGGCGGATTGCAGCCCGGATCTGGGCTTCCGTGACCTGTTCGCAGCGGCAGACCATCCGGCCCATAGCCGGATCAAGGGCGATCGCAGCCGTCAGCTGAGCCAGATGGGCTGGGTCAGCCAGCAGATGGAGCGAGAAATCAGGCAGGGGTGGTGGCGGCGCCTGGAAATCCGGTTTGAGCTCGAGGCCAGAATCAGAAGCGATTTGCTCTGCCAGGTCGATGGCAATGGCCGGCGCTGCTGTCAGCCCTGGCGACTCGATCCCGGCGGCCAGGTAATAGCCCGGCACATCCAGTGAGCGGCCGATCCGGAAATCGCCTTCGGCCAGATGCGCCCGCAGCCCGGCAAAGGATGTGATGAAAGAATCCTGGCGCAGACCCGGCCAGGTCAGCGCAGCCGTGGCCAGAATCTCTTCCAGTTTGGCGGCGGTCGTCCGGGTGTCTGTTTTGTCCGGGATGGTGTCGCTGGTCGGACCCAGGATCAGGGTCTGTTCCACCGTCGGCGTGACCAGGATGCCCTTGCCTTTGTCGGTTGGTAGCTGGAACAGCGTGGCGTTAAACTGGGCGCCGATCCGTTTGTCCAGCATGTAGTATTCGCCTCGGCGCGCTGTGATGGTCAGCTTCTCCTCGCTGAGCAGGTTGTGGAGGCCGTCAGCGAATACGCCCGCAGCATTGACCACTGCCCGGGCCTGGATCAGACCCCGGGATGTCTGGATCGAAAAATGGGAGTCTTCAGAAGATCCGGCCGGATGATGGCAAAGCGACAAGACCCGGCATTCGAGCCTGAATTCGACGCCATTGACTGCAGCGTGTTCGGCCAGGGCGATGGTCAGGCCATAGGGGCTGACAATGCCCCCGGTTTCGGCCAGCAAGGCACCGGCCACAGCAGGATTGACCTGGGGTTCACGCCTGAGCACCTCTTCCCTGCTGATCCGGGACAGGCCTCTGACGCCGTTTTGCTGGCCGCGTGCGATCAGGGCGTCGATCCTGGGCAGGTCCGATTCTGAGAAAGCCAGAACCAGCGAGGTGTTGTTTTTGCAGGGGACCGCCAGCTCCTGCGCCCACTGATAGACGAGCGGATTACCGCGAACATTGTAATGCGCCTTGTTTGTCCCGGGCGTGGCGTCGTAGCCGGCGTGGACGATGCCACTATTGGCCTTGCTCGTCCCTTCGCAGACATCGCTGGCCTGGTCGAGAACCGCCAGACTGAGCTGGTAACGGGACAATTCGCGGGCAATGGCGCAACCGATCACACCGGCGCCGATGATCACCACATCAAACATGCTATTCCACCTCTTTTTTTACCGCCTGACAGGCAGCGTATATGGCTCTGAAGGCCGCAACATCTGCAGGATCCGGGTAGCTTTTAGCTGCACCAGTTCCAACGATCTCACGCACGGGCTGGACACCGATCAGACTGTTGGTGACAAAAACGGCATCGGCTGCCCAGAGATCGTCCAGCGTGACAGGACCTGCCGCGATGGAACATTCCTGCAGGTGGCCTAGGCCAAGGACAAACTGGCGCACGATCCCGGGCAGCAGATTGCCCTCAGCCAGCGGGGTGCGGACCTGGCTGCCCTGAATGATAAACACATTCGCCGTCGTCGTTTCCAGAACCTGGCCCTGGTCTGAAACCAGCAGTGCGTCCTGACAGCCATTGGCCTGTGCCTGTTCCTTCGCCAGGAGCAGGCCGAGGTAGTTGAGGGTTTTCAGACCGGCCAAGGGCGCCCGGAGTGGATGGCCTTGCGGATGGAGCAGCAGGCGCAGGCCTTCCGGGGCAGGCACAGGCATAGGTCGGGTGACAAGGACCAGGTTCTGCGGCGTGACGATGATCTTCAAGGTCAGGTTCCGGATCCCGTTTTCGCGGATCAGGTCCAGGATCTCGGTGGCAGCAACCGGGCGCATGATACCCAGCTGGGGCAAGGTCCGGTTCAATCGCTCGACATGCGCATCCAGCCACAGCGGCTGCTCAAAAACAGGCAGCGTTTCAAATGCACCGCGGCCAAAAGCCACGCCTTCATCGAAGATAAGGCTGGGGGATTGATCGGAGTCGATTTTCCGGCCATTGATGATCAGCATGTCAAAGCCTCCGCGATGGCGACTGTTTTGTCCAGGGTTTCCTGGTATTCGGCAGATGGATCGGAATCCCAGGTGATTCCGCCACCAGCGTGGTAAGTCGTAGCCTTGTCACTGTGGAGGATGGTGCGGATCAGGATATTGAACTCGGCCTGGCCATCGAGCGAGAAAAAGCCCAGACAGCCGGTGTATAAGCCCCGGCGGACCGTCTCGAAGCTGCTGATCAGCTGCATGGCGCGCATTTTCGGGGCACCGGTGATCGAGCCACCTGGGAAAAGGGCCGCCAGGCAGCTGACTGCATCCTGCTCCGGAGCCAGTTCTCCGCTGACCGTCGCAACCAGGTGGTGTACCGTGGCATAGCTTTCCAGGCCATAGAGATCCTGGACGGTCACTGACTCCGGTGTACAGACGCGGCTGAGGTCGTTGCGCTCGAGATCGACGATCATCAAAAGTTCAGCCCGGTCCTTCTCGCTCTGGAGCAAAGCCTGCCGGTTCTTTGCATCGCGCTCGGGTGTCAGGCCGCGCGGCCGCGTCCCTTTGATCGGTCGCGTAATCGCCTGGCGGCCAGAAATTTTCAAAAAAAGCTCAGGCGAAAAAGACAGGATTGCCAGGTCAGGATGCGAGAGATAGGCGGCATAGGGGGTCGGTGATTGTTGGCGCAGTTTCAGGTACGTCTGGAACGGATCGGATGGCGGTGGCAGTAGCATGCGCTGGGCCAGGTTGAGGATGTAGACTTCCCCGGCCCCGATCGCGCCGCGAACCTGACTGACACGATCCAGATAGTCTGAACGGGTGAAATTCGATTCGACCAAAGCAGCATCCAGATCCAAGGCTGGCATTTTGTTTGCTGTCGCGTGGTTGGTAATCCCCCGTTGCCCAGCTGCCTGGTCTGCATCGGCCGCTAAACGTTCAGCCTGTTCAGAATGTGCTGCCAGCACGGCAGCCTGCAGGCTGTCCAGAGCATGCTGGGCTGGCTGCAGTTGGCCCCAGGCGAATAGCCAGGCCTTTTCTTCCTCATGGTCGAAGACAATCATCCGGTCATAGGCCCTGAGCCAGGCCAGAGGCACATCATGATCGGATGCCACTGGCAAGGGCAGATGCTCCGGATCCAGCGCGGCGGCCAGATCATAGGCAAAATAACCGATCAGCCCCCCTTGGAAAGGGAGATCGAGCGGCAAGATTTCTGGGAAATCTTTGGCGTGCTGCCGGAGGAAGGTCCGGATGGTGGTGAAAAGATCCTCAGGAGCAGGTTCGCCATTAAGCCAGGTTTGCTGGTCTTGAAAACGGAGATCCAGCCAGGGGTCCAGCGCCAGGATAGAATAGCGCTCCGCTGATGTGTGCCGGTCCGATTCCGGCATGGCTCCGGAATCGAGGAAGACAAAGCCATCTATGTGAGCCGAGTCAAGTCTGGCCTGCAGAAACATTGCGACTTGTACCGGCTGGCACGAGCAGGGAAACACGGCCATGCCTGTCGGATTCATCTGGCACCACCTTTTTGGCGGCTACCAGCGTCCTGCCCCTGGCACGTGACCACAAAATTCTGTAGCAGGGCCAGGCCGTGCTCCGTCAGAAGCGCCTCAGGGTGGAACTGGACGCTCTCGATCGCCAGGGTCTGGTGGCGTAACGCCATGACAACCTGGTCATCCAGGGACCAGGCACTGGTGATCAGATCGGATGGCACGGTTGCCGGATCTACCGCCAGCGAATGGTAGCGCGTGGCAGAAAAAGGCGATGGCAGACCTGCAAAAAGGCCGGCACCATCGTGCTGGATCAGCGAATTGTACCCATGGCGCGGCCGGGGTGTCTGGACCACGGTTGCCTGGAAATAATGGGCGATGATCTGGTGACCCAGGCAAATGCCCAGGATCGGCAGGCGGCCAGCCCAGCGGTCGAGCAACTGGAGAGAAGCAGTGGCCTGTTCCGGCCGGCCGGGACCCGGCGACAGGATCAGACCACTGTAATGTGCTGGATTCAAGTCCGCGGGGACGACGCGGTCCTCTTCTCTGAGGTCGATTGATGCCCCGAGCCGTTTAAAATACCGGGCCAGGTTGTGTGTGAACGAATCGTAATGGTCGAGGAGCAACAACATCCCGCAGGCACCTGCAGATCAGTCTTGCGAATACGAACTGGCGATGACCGGATTTTGCAAGGTACCGATACCCTCGATGGTCACGGCTACGGTGTCGGTGGCCAGCATCGGGCCAACTCCGGCCGGCGTGCCAGTCGTCACGACATCACCAGGCAGCAGGGTCATGGCCTGGGTGATGAAAGCCAAAAGCTCGGGGATCGACCAGATCAGCTGTGCGGTCGACTCTTGTTGGCGCACGTGGCCGTTGAGTGTCGTCGTGATCTGGAGATGGGCCGGATCGACTTCATCGGTCAGAATCGGTCCAACCGGGGCAAAGGTGTCAAAACCTTTGGCCCGAGTCCACTGACCGTCCAGCTTCTGCAGGTCACGGGCAGTCACGTCATTGAGGATCGTATAGCCGAGAATGTATTGGGTGGCATCGGCGACCGAAACATGGGACGCCTTTTTCCCAATCACCAGGGCCAGTTCCCCTTCATAGTCGACGCGGCTGCTCAGCGTCTGGGTTGGCAGGACGATTGGTTTGCCTGGATCCTGGATCGCGGTAGATGGCTTGATGAACAGGATCGGTCGTTCCGGGACCTGGGCATCGAATTCCTTGATGTGGTCATGGTAGTTCTTGCCCACCGCGACGATCTTGCTCGGCTGGCAGGGTGCCAGCAACTCACAGTCTGACAGAGCCAGTACTTTGCCTGTTTTCTGGCCACCTTCATAAGGCGCCTGGTCCAGAAGATGGACAGACTCATGGGACAGTTCGCCCCAGCTGGGTTGTCCATTGAACTTGATGCGTACGTACTTCATAACGACCTGCCTTGATGCTTAATATTCTTCTTTCTGTGAGCCGAGGACACAAGCTTCATCTTCCGGCGAGACGGGATTGACGCCGGATGTCAGGTAGGTATCGATGGCTTCAGCGGCTGTTTTACCCGCGCCCATGGCCAGGATGACCGTGGCGGCACCCGTGACGGCGTCACCGCCAGCATAGACACCGGATTTGCTGGTGGCCATGGTGCTTTCATCGACCACAATGCCGCCCCATTTCTGAGTTTCCAGTCCGGGGGTTGTCATCTTGATCAATGGATTGGGTGACTGGCCAATGGCAATGATCACCGTATCCATTGGCAACTCAAAGCGCGAGTCCTTTTTCTCAATCGGGCGGCGGCGTCCGGAACTATCCGGTTCACCAAGCTCCATTTCGACACAGGCCAGGCCAGTCACCCAGCCCTGTTCATTGCCGAGGATTTCGACTGGATTGGTCAGGAGCTTGAAAATAATGCCTTCTTCCTGGGCATGGTGGACTTCCTCGAGGCGGGCGGGCAGCTCCGCTTCCGAGCGGCGGTAGACGATGTAGACCTCCTCGGCGCCGAGACGCTTGGCGCTTCTGGCCGCGTCCATTGCGACATTGCCACCGCCGACGACTGCGACGCGCTTGCCGACCTTGATCGGGGTGTCCCATTCCGGGAACTTGTAGGCCTTCATCAGGTTGATCCGGGTCAGGAATTCATTGGACGAATAGACGCCGTTGAGGTTTTCGCCCGGGATTTTCATGAAGCTGGGCAAACCAGCGCCCGTACCGATGAAAATGGCCTCAAAGCCCATGTCGTGCAACTCATCGAGGGTCAGGATCTTGCCGATGACCATATTGGTCTCGATCTTGACACCGAGCTTGCGCAGGTTGTCAATTTCCTCCTGGACAATGACCTTGGGCAGACGGAATTCCGGGATGCCGTACATCAGGACGCCGCCAGGCACATGGAAGGCTTCAAAGATCGTGACATCGTAGCCCAGCTGGGCCAGGTCACTGGCGCAGGTCAGGCCGGCCGGGCCGGAACCGACGATGGCGACTTTCTTGTTCTTGGCGGGTGCCTTTTCCAGACGCGGCTTGCGGTTCTCCATGTACCAGTCGGCGACAAATCTCTCCAGGCGGCCGATGGCGACCGATTCGCCCTTGATCGCCCGGACACAGACCTGTTCGCACTGGGTTTCCTGGGGGCAGACCCGGCCGCAGACTGCGGGCAGGAAGTTGGTCGAGGTGATGATGTGATACGCTTGTTCAAAATCGCCAGCAGCGACTTTTTCGATGAATTCCGGAATCCGCACCCGGACCGGGCAGCCGGCGACACAGGGCTTGTGCTTGCACTGCAGGCAGCGGGTGGCTTCTTCCATCGCCATTTCCGGCGTATAGCCAAAGGCGACCTCAGCAAAATTGCGGTTTCTGATCTGGGGGTCTTGTTCCGGAATCGGGACCTTTTTCAAAGACATGTTTGGCATTGGTTTTCAGGACTCCTTTCCGGTCAGACGGCAGATGTGCTTGTCCATCGATTCTTTTTCGTTGTTTTTGTAGATCTGGCTGCGGCGCATGGCCTCGTCGAAATCAACCAGATGGCCATCAAAATCCGGACCGTCGACACAGGCGAATTTTGTCTCACCACCGACGGTCAGGCGACAGCCACCGCACATGCCAGTGCCGTCGACCATGATCGAGTTCATGCTGACAATGGTGTGGATGCCGTAGCTGCGGGTCAGGTTGGCGATCATTTTCATCATGATCAGCGGGCCGATCGCGATCACCAGGTCATAGCCGGCGCCGGATTCGATCTGCTCCTTGAGCACGTCGGTGACAAAGCCTTTGCGGACATAGGACCCGTCATCGGTGGTCAGGTAGAGATGGGTGCAGGCCGCCCGCATCTCCTCTTCGAGGATTACCAGGTCCTGGTTGCGAAAACCGGCGATGATGTCCACGACAGCGCCCATCTGGTGCAAGGCCTTGGCCTGGGGATAGGCGATCGCTGTACCGAGGCCGCCACCGATGACGGCTACGCGCTTGTATCCATCCAAATGGGAAGCCGTGCCCAGAGGCCCGACAAAATCAAGGATGCTGTCGCCTTCGTTCATTTCCGACAGGGCCTGGGTTGTTTTGCCGACGAGCTGGAAAATGATCGAGACAGTACCTTTTTCTCGGTCGAAGTCAGCAATCGTCAGGGGAATGCGCTCCCCTTCCTCATCGACACGCAACATGATGAACTGGCCAGGCTTGGCTTTGCGGGCGATCAAAGGGGCAGACACATCCAGCCGGACAACGGTTGGATTGAGAATTTGCTTGTGGACGATGGGATACACAGAACAGGCCTCCTTCTTGTGCCATCCAACTGAAGGCACTTCAATGTTTCCATTATAGCGATCCTTTGGACAGCTGCAATGTTGCCCCGGCAACTTCTGGCCACAAGATATGTTCATTTGCCCGAAAGAGTAACGTTGATGCTTCTTTATTCAGAATCGTTCCTTTATAATGACTTTATTCAAAGCAACCCTTCAACCTTTCGTCCAGGCTGCCGCACAGGATTAGCCGGGAAGGCAGGATTGACTGCAAGGAGGAAAAAACAAAATGAAAAAAGAACTATCCAAGGCATTCAGCGAGCAGATCAACAAGGAATATTTCAGCGCCTTCTTGTATCTGGCCATGTCCAATTATTTCGCCAACAATGGACTCAAAGGCGCTGCCAACTGGACCTATGTCCAGTATCAGGAAGAACTCGCGCACGCCCAGAATCTGGTCCACTACCTGCACGCCAGAAACGAATCTGTCTCATTTGCCACGCTGGCAGATCCCAGCGGTGCCTGGTCCAGCCCACTGGAAGTATTCGAAGCCGTCCTGGAACACGAGAAATTGGTCACCGAGTCGATCGGCAACCTGGCAACCCTGGCCATGCAGTCCAATGACCATGCCGCCTACATTTTCCTGCAATGGTACGTCACCGAGCAAGTCGAAGAAGAAGGCAATGTCAATGACTTGCTCGACAAACTCAAACTGGCCAATGGCAATCCGAATGCCCTGCTCATGATCGATAGCGAACTGGCAACACGGACCTTTGTTGCACCTGTAGTGCCTGGTGTCGGCACCTCTGCCTGAGGTCACCGCGACCGGCCAAGGAATCTTTTCAAATCTTTGTCGCGTCCGATTTTACAGGATCCGGCGCGCCCGGTTTTTGAAAGATCAGATCATAAATCTTGCATTCATACCGTTCAGCAGTCCAATCTGACCACTGAGTCTGCAATTGATCCACCAGAGTCTGGCGTTCTTCGCGCCAGGCTCTTTTCAATGTCGAGCACAGCCCAAGCCAGTCTTGATCCGGCTTGCTGTCCGGGCCATGCTTTTCCAGTCTGGCGATGTGCGCCAGGGCGAGGTCGAGGTCATGGATGGTGCCCAACTGGTCCTGCAAGGTCCGGAAGGAGCTCAACCAGGCAGCCAGTGGCTCTGGTTGCAGCACGGGAGCCAGGAATTCGAGGGCATAACGGAAATCCTTGGCTGCGAGTCGGATCCGGTGGATGACTTCCGGTTCGATCGCAAGAAAACCGGACGCCAGGACTGGATCGGCGAGGACTTCTACCGGTAACTCGGATTCCGCGACGATCCACTGACGCTGTGCCAGAAGGGTGGCCGTTTGGCGGAACAACAGGGTCGACCGGACGCCTTCCAGACTGTACAGAGCGTATAGATCACTTTTGGAAGATTCTGTACGCAGCAATCTGGCCGTGGAAGCCTGGTCGCCGAGAAAAGCGTCCAGCTGGTCCAGCTGCTGGCGAAATTTTTGGTCCAACAGCTTGCGCTGGGCTTTTTCCAGCTGTTTGCGCTGCTCACGCTGCAGCCAGTCAATCAGGTCCGTCCAGGTCTGGCCTGGCGCCTGTCCGGGCGTCACGGTTACCATGCGGGCGATCAGGACCGACGTATCGCGCAGGCGGTTGGTTGCTTTGCGCACCGGACGCAGGAGTTTTGCCGTTTGACGGCACCAGGCGGGATCAAGATAAGGTTCAGTTTGACCGGTCAGGCTGGTAATCCGCCGGGCGGCCACACGCAGGTCATGGATCAGTTCCGGATCGTCTTCTCCTGCCTCCAGGCGGTTCAGACAGGTCCGGACAGTCTGGATCTGGTGCTGGAAAAACTGGCGCGCCTGTTCCGCCAGCAACAGAAGATCCGGTCGAGTATCAGGATTTGACATGCAGTCACCTCTATTCATTGTGCAAGATAGCCCGGGCCAGTTCCGGCCGGATGTCCAGTGCTTCCAGTCCGTGCTCGGCCAGTAGCAGCACATACGGCAAGGTGGCATTGGACAGCGCAGTCGTGGCCGTCCGAGGCACAGCCCCAGGCATGTTGGCGACCGCATAGTGGGTCACCCCGTCGATCAGCAAAATGGGATCATCGTGCGTGGTGCTGTGGGGGATGGTCTCAACGGATCCGCCCTGGTCGATCGCAATATCCACGATGACGCTGCCCTGGGGCATGCGCCGGACCATGTCCGCCGTGACCAGGTGTGGTGCCCGGGCTCCTGGCACCAGCACGGTGGAAATGACTGCATCCGAAGCGGTGACAGCGTCGTCCAGGTTTTTGCGATTGGAGAACAATGTCCGGACTCTGGACTGGTATTGTTCCTCCAGCCGGGCCAGCTTGGCGATCTGGTTGTCGAGGATGGTGACATCCGCACCCATGCCGACAACCGCCTGCAGCGCAGCCCGGCCAGCAGTTCCGGCACCGATGATGGTGAAACGGGCTTTTTCCACGCCTGGCACCCCGCCAGCCAGAAGACCGCGACCGCTCTGGGTTTTTTGCAGATAATATTCGGCCATCATGGCTCCCAGGCGTCCGGCAATTTCCGACATCGGCGCCAGCAAAGGCAGCGAGCCATCCGGCAGCTGGACGAGCTCATAGGCGATGGCTTTCACCCCTGATTCGCGCAGCTTGATTTCCAGCGCCTCATTGGCCGCCAGATGCAAAAACGTGAACAAAATCAAATCGGGCCGAAAGTAGCTATATTCGGATGGCTGGGGCTCTTTGACCTTGACCACCAGACGACAGGACCAGGCGTCCGCTGCTGTTCCGATCACGGCTCCGGCAGCCCGGTAGTCCTCATCGGAAAAACCGCTGCCCAGGCCCGCACCCGTCTCGACGATCACCTGAGCTCCCTGGGCAGTCAGGTCATGGACGCAAGCAGGCGTCATAGCCACCCGGTTTTCGTTGTTCTTGATTTCCCTGGGGATACCTACTTGCATGGCAAAAAGCCTCCATTCATGTGTTACACCAGACCTGCGGCCAGCGTCACAAAGCAGCCTTGTGCAGCATTTCTACCTTCATTCTATCACGTTGCATAAATGGCTGGCGGGATAGACCGGTGTAATTTTGTTCATTTTATAATATGAAATTTGAATGCAATGGACTTGCAGAATGAAGGATTTGTGTTACACTAAATTCCATCAAACGAATAGTGACGGCTACAGATGCTATTACGATCCGATAGCATAGCTTGGATAAACAAGGGTGTTTATGAATCTCGCGCGGGATTTGTTTCACTCTCTTTTTTTATTTAAGCGATTGTCTGCCAACAGCTGGCGAATGTCTGCTGAAGGTTGGCGCCTGGTAGCCACAGACGAACCGTTCCAACCGGTCCAATGACCGGGGCGCTCGTAGCAATGAAAGGGGATTTCACGATGAGCATGACCACCGAAACCAATGTGATCAATATGGCCGAGATCTTTGGCAGCAATGTCTTCAATGATTCCGTCATGAGAACTGTCCTGCCCAAGGCAATTTACAAGTCCTTGCGCAAGACCATTGAGGAAGGCATCCCGCTGGATCCTCAAGTCGCTGAAGTGGTCGCCTCGGCGATGAAAGACTGGGCTATTTCCAAAGGCGCCACCCATTTCACCCACTGGTTCCAGCCGCTGACTGGCGTCACCGCTGAAAAACACGATTCCTTTATTTCACCGACCCTCGATGGCCGCGTGATCATGGAATTTTCCGGCAAAGAACTGATCAAAGGTGAACCGGATGCCTCTTCTTTCCCTTCCGGCGGCTTGCGTGCCACCTTTGAAGCCCGCGGCTACACCGCCTGGGACTGCACCTCGCCAGCTTTCGTCAAGGACGGCAGCCTGTACATCCCGACCGCCTTTGCGTCCTACACCGGCGAAGCGCTCGACAAGAAAACACCTCTGCTGCGTTCGATGGATGCTCTCAACCGCCAGGCTCTGCGTGTCCTGCGCGCCCTGGGCAACACCACCACCAGCAAAGTCACCACCACCGTCGGTCCCGAGCAGGAATATTTCCTGATCGACAAGAAATTGTTTGATCAGCGCCTCGACCTGATGCTTACCGGCCGCACGCTGTTTGGTGCCAAGCCGCCGAAAGGCCAGGACCTGGAAGATCACTATTTCGGCCAGATCAAGGACCGCATTGCCGCCTACATGTCCGACCTGGACTCTGAGCTGTGGAAGCTGGGCGTTTCTGCCAAGACCAAGCACAACGAAGTCGCGCCGGCCCAGCATGAGCTGGCCCCGATCTTCACCACCACCAACATCGCAACCGACCATAATCAGCTGACGATGGAAACTATGAAAAAGGTCGCCCTGCGCCATGGCCTGGTCTGCCTGCTGCACGAAAAACCGTTTGCTGGTGTCAATGGATCGGGCAAGCACAACAACTGGTCCATGGGTACCGATGATGGCCAGAATCTGCTTGAGCCGGGCAAAACCCCGCACGAAAACCTGCAGTTCCTTCTAGTCCTGACTTCCGTCATCCGAGCTGTCGATGTCTATGCCGATCTGCTGCGCGCCTCCGCCGCCAGCCCGGGCAACGACCACCGCCTCGGCGCCAACGAAGCCCCGCCGGCGATCATCTCGATCTTCCTCGGCGACCAGCTGACCGACATCCTCGAACAGATTGAAAAAAGCGGCGGCGCAACCTCCAGCAAAGTCGGTGGCCTGCTCGAGCTTGGCACCTCTTCCCTGCCGTCCTTGTTCAAAGACACCACCGACCGCAACCGGACGTCGCCTTTCGCCTTTACCGGCAACAAATTCGAATTCCGCATGGTCGGATCGTCCCAGTCCGTGGCCCAGTGCAATTTCACCCTCAACGCAGCCGTCGCTGAAATTTTCAGCCAGGTCGCTGACCGACTGGAAAAAGCTGAAAATGTTGAAGCAGAAGCCAATGCGATCATCCTGGAAGTCATCAAAAACCACAAGCGCATCATCTTCAATGGCAATGGCTACTCCGACGAATGGGTCGAGGAAGCAGCTCGCAGAGGCTTGGCCAATATCCGCACCACAGTCGATGCCATTGCTGCAATCAATGCCGAAAAGAACAAAGCCCTGATGGCCAAGCATGGTGTTCTCTCCTGGGTCGAGATGGAATCCCGGACCGAGATCCAGTATGAAATCTATGTTAAGACGATCAACATCGAAGGTCTGACCGCAGTGGAAATCGCCAAACGCCAGATCCTGCCAGCCGTCATCAATTTCAAGGCCGACCTGGCTGCGTCCATGGCCAGCATTGAAGCTGTTGGTGGAGATATCTCCGTCGAAAAAGAACTGTTTGGCAAAGTCAATGTCGCCATGAAATCTCTGTATGCCAACATCGGTCAATTGGAAAAAGCGCTCGATACGGCCACCAACCTGCACGGCGAATCCAAAGCCCAGGCCGAAGCGTATCGCGACCTCGTCTTTGCTGCCATGAATGAGCTGCGCGCCGATGCCGACGTGCTGGAAACGCTGGTCGATGCTGACTACTGGCCGCTGCCGACCTACTCTGATTTGCTGTTCAAAGTCTAAAGGCCGGTCTACTGAAAAGAAGCGACACTCGGCGACCGATCCCCGCTTTTAGATTCACAGTGGAAAGGACTCCCTTGAAGGGGGTCCTTTTTCAGTGGAAAGGACTCCCGCAAGGGGGGTCCCTTTTCATCACCTCTTGTGGTGTAATAGACAACAGGATTTGTACACAGTGCAGCACCCTGGCGTTACAGACCGTCCAGTTCGCATGTACTAGAGAGGTAACCATGTTCGACCCCATCAAAATCCAGCGCTGGATTGTCCGGGCCATCCGGATCGAATTCATTCTTGTCGCGGTCGTTGTCGCCGTCACGATCGGCTTGTTCATCCGCATCCTGGTCCAGCGCAATGATCCAGTCCAGGATACTGCTGCCACAACTGTTGCGACCCAGACACCAGCGACCATCACTCCAACGCCTGCACCGACCCCAACGCCCCCTCCCACCCCCACACCAGTTCCCTATGTGATCTCAGACCAGCTGGCCGAAGTACGGGCAAAAAATCCGGAAGCCGTTGCCTGGCTGACGATCCCGGGCACCCGGATTGATGATCCCGTCGTCTGCGGCACTGATAATGACTTCTACCTCAAGCATGATTATCTGGGCAACAAGGATATCGCCGGGGCGATCTACCAGGATTTCCGCAATGCCGGTTCGTTTTCCGACCGTCACAGCATCCTGTACGGGCACAACATGAAAAACGGCACGATGTTCCACAACTTGCGGTATTTCAAAGAGGAAGATTTTGCCCGGGAAAACGATCGGATTATTTTGGAAACATTGGACGGCATGACCGAATGGCAGGTTTTTGCCAGCTATGTCATGACCGCGGATTTCTATGTCATCCAGACTATCTTTTCCGGTGATGCGGAGTATCAGAAGTTCATCGACACCCTGATCGAAAAATCAGACTTTGACTATGGCATCGACGTAACGGCAGAGCAGCAAATCCTGACTCTGCTAACCTGTTCGTACGAGGTCGACAATGCCCGATTTGTGGTTCATGCGGTGAAAGTTCAGTAAGGACGGCAAGTCCCGCGGTAGCAGTCAGCCGCAGGCGTTCCGCGCTGCTGGATGCTGTTGGCAGGCAGGCTGGTCCAGGGCAGAGTCTGCGGGCTGGTCCAGACGTGAAATCCCCCTTTGGCCAGCATGGCAGCCAGATTGGCAAAGTCAGCGCCATAGGGCTGGCGCCAGGGCAGGGGTGAAACGTCATCGCCCTTCAGGTATGCAGCATGGGTCAGGGCAAAAATCGGCTTGAGGTCCGGGGTCAGGAAAGCATTCAAGGGCCACCCCCCCTGACCACTCATTTCGACCAGATACTGCATCAGGAACTGGTCGATATCGGGGCGCAGCTCGCGGTCGATTTTGATGCAGACAAAGGACTCATTGAGGACTGTGGCGACCGCCGGATCGGAGAATGCCTGGCTGGCCATGACATGGCACCAGTGGCAGGTGGCATAGCCGGATGATACGAACAAGGGCACGTCAAGACGGACTGCCTCGGTCAGGATCTCCTCGCTCCAGTCTTGCCACCAGACAAGATTGTCCAGGTGCTGGCGCAAATAGGGCGACGGTGCCTGGGCTAGATTGTTGTGCGAATACGCTGGGCTACGCTCTGGTTTTTCTTCCTGTTGGATTGCCATCTCAAGTACCTGCCTTCTTCACCCCGATCCTGGCCTGGATCGCCTGGACTTTTGCTTCATCGAGGTCATAGCCACGCAAACTCAGATAGGACAAGCCAAAACTGAGCAACGATCCGACCGCCAGGACCAGTCCCAGACTAAGGGTGGTGATGTCACTTTGCACGGGCAGGCTGGCATCGAACCGGATCAAGTCGAGCAGGATCCCGATCAGGAAAATGGCGATTGCCTGGGAGGCCTTGTAGTACAGAGTCAGGCTGCCGTAATAGAGGCCTTCTGCCCGTTGACCTGACCGTAATTCATCGAAATCAATCGTATCGGCCACCATGGACAGCGGTAATGTGAAAAGGGCTCCGGTACCCACTCCTGTCAGCAGGGAAAAGGGAATGAACGCGTAAGGATTGGCCTGGAGCTGATGGCGGAACAGGACGAGAAGGATAAAGATAAGGCTGCCGGCACTGGCAAATGCCAGGCCAAGATGCAGGGCTGGTTTTTTGTCCATCCGGCGCGATACAGCGGCCCACATTGGCTGCGATATGATGCTGATGAGAAATTGCAGGCCAAGGACCAGGGCGATCTGCTGACTTGAAAGATGAAAAGTGTAGGTAAAAACATGCAGTCCAATGCTGCTTAAAAGAGCTGACGCCAGGTTGTTGAACAGATAACTGAAGGCCGTGGCTCGAAAGGGCCGGTTTTTGACCGTGTCCTGGATCGACTTGAGCAAAGCATGTCTCGGTCTGCTGTCTGCTGCAGGCATGCTGAGCCTGAGTCGCGGTATGTATTTGGCAGTCAGGCCGAAACAAATCCCGGCTGAGGCTACCGTCAGGATGGCTGCAGCCAGGCCGATGTTGCGGTAGGACCGGGGATTGAGTTGGCCGACAGGAAAGTCTGCCGAAGGCTGGAAAAAGAAATACATGCCGGCGACAGAAACCAAGGCCAGGCCTGACAGGAAAAAAATCGTCTTGATGCCCTGGATCTGGGTCCGCTCATTGTAGTCGGTCGAGAGCTCCGCACCCAGTGCGGTGTACGGTGTGATGTAGACGGTCATGGCGGACTTGAAGATGATGAGGATGATGAACATCAGGGCAAATTTGGCCCCGGTCTGCCAGCCGGGCTGAATGATCCAGATCAGGTAGACGGTGGCTGCGATGCCCAGGCTGCCAGCAATCAGGTAGGGATGTCGCCGACCCAGTTTGCGCGTACGGGTCTGGTCGGAAAGGTAGCCCATCAATGGATCGGTCACGGCATCCCAGAAGACACTGATGCCAACCGCCAGGCCGGCCAGACTCCCGGGGATGCCAAGGATGGCTGTGGCAAAAAAGACGAAATAGGCTCCAATGACTTGCATGGCAATGCCAACGCCCAGATTACCCAGGCCATAGCCAATTTTGTCCACAAGGGGAATGACGGGGGTGTGATTTTTATCCAATCGGTGCTCCGTTGCCTGTCTTACTGAATCCAGTTCCAAATTATCCTATACTAAAACCATGGAACACTCAACGCCAGCGTGGCTGATCTACCCTCAGCCGCAAAAACTCATAATCAAGTCAGACGTGCAGCAACCTGCATGGATTGATTTTTCTGGCCCCATCCAGCTGGAGTTTGTCGATCTGAGCGCGCAGTCCTTGCTGGCTGGCCTGTCTGACGGCTGGATTGACTGGCAATTGAAACGACTGGAAACAGCCCGGGACGGTGTCGTAACCGAAGCCCCTCCGGCGCTGATCCGGGTTTATCATGATCCAATATGTCCAGGCCAGGGTTACCGGATAGAAATCTCTGCCCAGGAAGTTTCGCTCCGGGCTTCCTCCGGATCCGGGCTCTTCTATGGCCTGGGCAGCCTGCGCCAACTTCTGGCTGCCAATCCGGGCATACTGCCTGTCATAACGATTGAAGACCATCCCGACCTAACCATCCGCGGTGTTCTGATCGACATTGGCCGCGGCAAAATCCCGACTTTGAAAAGTCTGTATGAGTTGATCGACTTGCTCGCTGACCTTAAGATCAATCATTTGCAGCTCTACATGGAAGGTTACTCCTTTGCTTTTCAACGCTATGCCGAGCTTTTTCCGGATGAGGCTCCGATTACAGCTGAAGAAATCCGCCTGCTTGATGCCTATGCCCGGGACCGGTTCATCGATCTCGTTCCCTGCCAGAACACCTTTGGACACATGGAAGCCTGGCTGGCATTGCCAGAATTCAATGCCCTGGCCGAGGCACCGGAAGGCCTGCCACTGGTTCCGGGTCTGCCGCCGCAAGTGACCACGCTTGATCCTATGGACCCCGGGTCGTTGGAGCTGGTTATGAATTTGCTCCACGAGCTGCTGCCTAATTTCTCTTCAAGTTGGGTCAATGTCAATTTTGACGAGCCGATCGAGTTCGGTCTGGGTAAAAACCGGGATCTGCCGGATGGTGTTTCGCTGAGCCGGATTTTTCTCGAGTACCTCAGCCAGGTTTTGTCCATTGTCCGTTCCCATGGAAAAAAAGGCCTGATCTGGAGTGATTATCTGTTCCGTCATCCGGAACTGCTCTATGCATTACCCAAGGACCTGATTGTCCTGGACTGGAATTATGAAAGCAGGAGCCCGTTTGAACCACATGCCAGACAACTGGCCGAGCATGGCATTGAGTTCATCCTCTGTCCTGGGACCAGCAGCTGGAATTCCCTGGCTGGGCGGACGGACAACATGAAAGCCAATATCCTCGATGCCGCTGAACAAGCGTTGCGATACGGTGCGCGCGGACTCCTGGTCACCGACTGGGGCGACTACGGCCATTGGCAGGTGCCACCTGTGAGTTTTCCCGCTTTCACCTGCGCGGCTGCCTGGAGCTGGAATCTGGCGGGTAACCGCGACCTTGATGCAGCGGACTATCTGGACCGTTTTGTGTTTAAAGACCGGGCGAATGTCGTCGGACGATTCTGGCAGGATCTGGGCAATTACTATCAATTCGAGCATGCGACGATCCACAACATGACACTGACCTTCCTGGTTCTCTCGCCGCTGACCCGCTGGGATACCCGGGAAAATTTCACCGCCAGACTGAATCTCTATTTCCAGCTGTTGCATGCACTGGCGGGGACGTTCAACAGTCTGCCAACCTTGCTGGAGTCCGAGTATGATTTTGATGGCCTGATGACCTATCTCGATGAGCTGCAACAGCGTTTGGAACAGCATGACATGCAGTGTGTCAATTGCCATCATGTTTACCGTGAAGCCGTTTACACCCTCCAGCTGGTCCGGCACGGAGCGAAATTCTACCAGTTGGCCCTTCAGATGGGTGTGCTGGAAGAACCCGTGCTCAAGGCCAAGCTGGTCGCCCTGCTCGATGACCTGGGCGAGATTCTTGACTTATTCCAGGAACTTTGGGCCGTGCGCAACCGGATCGGCGTCTCAGTCAATCGCAATGCGATGGGTTTGGCTATCCTGCTGGCCAAGTACCACCAGATACTGGATGGCCCGCAAACAGAGGCTTGAGGGATCATACAATCACCATTGTCACGGATCGATAACGGCCGGGATGAATGTGCCATAGCCTTGTTGTTCCATGTCCGCCAGCGGGATGAACCGGAGGGCTGCTCCGTTGATACAGAAGCGCAATCCACCCCGGTCGACAGGTCCATCCTCAAACACATGGCCGAGGTGGGAGTCGCCGACGCGGCTGCGGACCTCGGTACGGACCATGCCAAAAGACGAATCCTCATGATAGGTAACGACCTCGGGCACGATGGGCTGGGTGAAACTGGGCCAGCCGCAGCCAGATTCGAATTTGTCGCGTGACGAGAACAGGGGCTCACCGGTCACAACATCCACATAAAGCCCCGGATCAAAGAGGTCCCAGTAGGCGTTGGTGAAGGCACGTTCCGTATCACTTTTCTGAGTGACAGCGTATTGTTCCTCACTCAAAGTCGCTCGAAGCGTCGCGTCGTCCGGCTTTTGATAGAGCCCCGGATCAACCGTCACGTCCGATGCTGGTTCCAGCGTGGAAAAATCAACATGGCAGTATCCATCGGGGTTCTTTTCCAGATAATCCTGGTGATAATCCTCAGCTGGATAATAGTTTTCCAAAGGCAGGACTTCCGTTGCAAGTTTGGCGCCGTACTGGTGTTCAGTCTCAGCGACAACGGTTTCAATTGCTGGCAGATCATCAGTGTCCAGGTAGTAGATGCCGGTCCGGTACTGTGTGCCGCGATCGTTACCCTGGCGGTTGACCGACAGTGGGTCGATGATCTTGAAATAAGCGCGCAGGAGGTCTGCAAGCTTGATCCGTTCAGGATCGTACAAGACCCGGACCGTTTCTGCATGACCGGTATCGTTGTAAACGACATCCTGATAGGTCGGGTTTTCAGTCGTTCCGTTGGCATAACCGACACTGGCATCTGCAACACCCGGAACTCTGGCCAGGTAGGCTTCAACACCCCAGAAACAGCCACCTGCCAGATAGATTTCTTTCAAGTCCTGGCCGGTGTAATCAATCTGAAGGTTGGGATTTGATGGTAAATTGCTGTTGACCGGTTGAGCCGTCATGTTTTGCAAGGTGGCACGGATGGCCTCATTGTCGAGATGGCCAGGCTGGGTTTTGAACACGGCTCCATCCTGGTCGATGAAGACAGAGGTCGGATAGGCGCGCACACCGTAGGCTTTAGCTACTTGACCTCCTTCGTCCAACAAAACGGGGAAATCGTACCCTTGTTCGTTGTACCAGGCGATGAAACCATCCCGGTCCATCTCACCACTCGTGCCAGGTGACACAATCGAGAGGACTACAGAGTCCTGGCTCGCAGAGGCTTCCTGGCTCAAGGCCGAAAAATCCGCCAGACCACTGAGGCAGATCGGACACCAGGTCGCCCAGAATTTGAGGTAGACCTTCTGGCCACCAAAATCTGCCAGCGAGACGGTTTTGCCCTCAACATCAGGCAACATGAAGTTTTTTCCATCATCGGGCTTCGGGGTTGCAGCGGAGCATGCACCAAGGACGAGGGACAAAGCCAGTAGCAGGGACAGAAGAATTGCAAAATGAGAGACAGAACTTAACAAAACAGGTTTCATACGAGATCACCTCAGATCACGTTCTTATTGTTGTCAGGGCAAAAAGAGTGAATTGATGACATTGAGATTGTCTGTCATCAAGAGGACGCCCATGGCGATGATCAGGACGCCACCCACTTTCTGGACTACGGGCAAATAGCGGTTGATGCGTTTGAACAGACGCAGCAGCGACTGGGTAAACACTGCCACCAGCAAAAAGGGCACTGCCATGCCCAGCGTGTAGATGAGCATGAAAAACCCGCCCTGCAGGGCCTGGTTACCACTCGAGGCCATGACCAGGACAGCTGCCAGAACAGGTCCAATGCAGGGTGTCCAGCCAAAGCTGAACGTCAAGCCCAGCACATACGAGCCAAAAATGCCGCCTCTCCCCGCCGAATCGACCGATAGACGCTTCTCCTGCTCCAAAAACAGCAGCTTGAAGATCCCCGTCTGATGCAAGCCGAGCAGGATGACAATCCCACCTGCCAGAACCAGAAACAACCGGCTGCTGAAAACTGTACCCAGAGCCCCGGCGCCAAAGCCGAGTGAAATGAAAGCGGTTCCCAGGCCGGCAATGAACACACTGGTCTGGGCGAACAGTCGCCGGTTGAACTGCCAGAGCCGCGGTTTGCCATCAATTGGTGTTGTGGCAGGTGCGGCTGAAGCGGTCGAAGCGACAAGATCCAAGCCCTCCCCCGCACCTGAACGGCTCGAATCAACCTCCAGGCCCCGGGACAAAGTCCCAACATAAACCGGCAGCAAAGGAACGATGCAAGGTGAGAAAAAGGACAGCACCCCGGCAGCAAACACACTCCAGATAAACAAAGTTCCTGTATCAAACATGGTCTTTTAACCTTCCCAACTCGTGATGACTTGTCCAGATCAGTGAATGACTTGGTTAATCCTAGTTAAATGATAGGATAAAAATCATCCCGGATAAAGTGAGTTTGGTACAGATTGGGTACATCTTTCGATGATGGAACCACTCCTCGCGCCAAGTCTGGTTATGCGAGCAGCAATTACCGAACCCAGTGCCACCCTTCGCAACACCCTTTGCTCTGAATCGTGCAGCATCCCTGTCAGATGAGCTGCAGCACCAGACAAATTGCATCACTGATCATCCCTTTTCTACAAAGCCAAGCAACGCACTCCCAAAATCGGATCCTTTTAACCATGGTATAATGAAACTATATTCATGTAACTTTCTATGAAAAGAGGTTCATGGCCATGCAGAAAAAGTCGCGTTTTCTGGCGTTCAGTCTGATTGGTGTCCTGATCCTGGCCACAGTCCTGTATATGCCGCAACCGGCAGCAGCTGAGATGACGCCTTATGAAATAGTAGCAACCTATGCTGCACCCCTGCCGGATCACCTCACGGTCACACTCCAATACACCACGTATTTCATCCCGACTGTGTCTGTGCTGATCACTGCAGGAGGAGCCAATATCCGCTCCATGCCGGATCCCAGCGCCCCCATCGTCGGTAAAGCCGTTCATTTTGAAAAAGTCCCGGTCCGGGCGCTGGTCCGGGGCAGCTATGTGGCCAATTACCTGACAGACCTCTGGTACGAGGTTGAAAAAATCGTGGACGATCAGACCATCCACGGCTACATCCTGGCTACACTTGGTGAAGTGCGGATTTTCCAATTCGAAGAAATGCTGGCAGCAGCTCAAGCGCTCAAAGCCGAAGTTGATGGCCAGACCACAGCCTACATCAGTAATTACAAAAACTGGAATGGCCTGGCGCCCCTGCACCAGGGTCTGGCAATTGATCCTTATGGGGTCAAACGCTCCCAGTCTGCACCAGCCTATCTGTCGGCCAGCACAACCGCAGACTTCCGCTACATCGCCGACGGCACTCTGGTGACGATCCTGGAACAGATCGACTCGTTCTATAAAATCCGGACCTTGAATTTCCCCGGCGACTACTACGTGCCTAAACGCTATGTCTCACTCCAGAACTCGATCGACCAGCTGATGAAAGTCATCGTGATCGATCGCAAGAACCAGAATGAAGGTGTCTTTGAATATTCCGGCGGCCACTGGTTCCTGGTGTCGTACAGTTTCGCCACGACAGGCGAGCTGGCCAAATACAAGGAACCCACTGATCTGGGCTACTACATGGCCATCAACAAAGTCGACAAATTCCTCTACCTCGATGACGTCACCCGGGAAATCGCTGGCTACGCCCCGTATGGCATCCGCTTTGGCGGTGGCGCCTACATCCATGGCGTGCCCGTCAATTTAAGGCGTACTGTCCCTGTTGGCCAGCGCGTCACCTATTTCCCGCCCATGATCGAATATTCATCCACCATCGGCACGATTCCCCGCTCACACAAATGCGTGCGCAACTACACCAGCCATGCCAAATATCTCTGGGACTGGAGTGAAATCGGCAAGACAGCTGTGATTGTGATTGAGTGAGGAATAGCACCCAGGTGCACACTCAGTCGCTCAGCTTAGCAAAGACCCTTCGTGCGCTTCAAGCAGCATTTGACTGATCAAATCGACAAAACCAGGCTGGCTGGCCAATGGCTGGCCAATGGAAAACTCCAGGTGAGGGTGCTGGGCATTCATTTCGGCACAGATCCCGGGAATGTCCTGCATCGTGTGATTTCCGGCAAAAGTGAACAAGGGAATGATCTGGATCTGATGGATCCCGTCATGGTACAAGGACTTGATCACGGTCCTCAAGTCAGGCTGGGCAAAATGAAGATACGCGATCTCCAGGCGTTTGGCGGAAAGAGCAGGGATTTTCCGCAGACGATCCCGCAGACTGTTGGCCTGCTGAGCGGTCTGGTCGTTTTTACTGCCGTGGATGAGCAAAATCGTCGCAGCCATGATCACACCTCCTGACCGCTTAATTCCTGCAGACTTTCGATACAGGCCATGGCTGTCTGGGCGATGTCCGCCTCACTATGCCGGGCAGACAGAAACCAGGCTTCGAAATTGGATGGCGGCAGGTAAATACCCCGCACCAGCATGCTGCTGAAAAATTGACTGAACCGATCTGTGCGGCTGGTTTTGGCCTGGTCCAGATTGTGAACCGGACCCGGACAGAAAAAGAGGCTCAGCAAAGATCCACAGCGATTGACCGTCACAGCAATGGAATTCTGGACTGAGGCGGAACGGAGTTGTTCTGCCAGCCAGATGGCGTGCTGTTCCAGACTAAGATAGACATCGGGGATTTGTTCCAGAACCGTCAGCGTCGCTCTGCCGGCGGCAACGGCGAGTGGATTGCCGGACAAGGTGCCTGCCTGGTAGACCGGACCCAGGGGTGCGAGCTGGTTCATGATGGCACGTCTGCCACCGACAGCACCCATCGGCAGACCGCCCCCGATGATTTTGCCGAAAGTCGTCAGGTCTGGCTGGACCGAAAAAAGCTGCTGGGCACCACCCAGCGCCAGGCGAAAGCCTGTGATCACCTCATCGAAAATCAGGAGCGCACCGTTTGTCTGGGTCAGACTCCTGAGTGTTGCCAGATATCCGGGCATCGGAGGAACCACGCCCATGTTGGCTGCAACAGGCTCCACAATGACGGCTGCAACCTGGCCTGGAAATTGCTGGAATAAGGTTTCCAAAGTGTCTGTGTCATTGTACGGGCAACTCAGAGTCAGGCGGGCATAGGCATCCGGCACACCGGCACTAGCCGGCAAACCATTGGTCAGAAGGCCTGACCCAGCCTGGACCAGGAGCCCATCGGAGTGGCCATGATAGCAGCCGTCCATTTTAATGATGCGGTCGCGGCCGGTAAATGCGCGGGCCAGGCGGATGGCCGTCATGACAGCTTCCGTCCCGGAGCTGACCAGGCGGACTTTTTCAACCGAAGGCACCAGGCGGCAGATCTGCTCGGCCAGTTCAACTTCCCCTGTAGTAGGTGCACCATAGGTCCAGCCTGCTTCGGCAGCTTTCACGATCGCTTCCTGAACGACAGGATGGGCATGGCCGAGAATCAGCGGGCCCCATGAGCCAACAAAATCGATGTATTCGCGGCCTTCTTCATCCCAGAGATGGCTGCCCCGGCCACGGGCAATAAAACGGGGTGACTGCCCCACCGAGAAAAACGCCCGGACCGGGCTATTGACCCCGCCGGGGATCGAGTGCTGAGCCCGGTCAAACCACTCCGTCGATGTCAAGGGTTTGTTCATAACCCCTCCCCTGCTGTCAGCCAGCGTGCCACTTCGAGCGCATGGTAACACTAAAACTTGAAATATTACGTTAATTGGAAACCGCCAAAAATGCTGATTC
>CAZGSR010000025.1:0-40871 GCA_964528645.1 uncultured Mageeibacillus sp.
GCGGGATTAACTCAGTGGTAGAGTGTCACCTTGCCAAGGTGAAAGTCGCGAGTCCGAATCTCGTATCCCGCTCCATCATGATTGGCCGGTGGAAACACCGGCCAATCGCATCTGGCACCATAGCCAAGTGGTAAGGCAGAGGTCTGCAAAACCTTTACTCCCCAGTTCGAGTCTGGGTGGTGCCTCCAAAACAAACAAGCCTCCGCTAAAACCGGAGGCTTTTCCAATTCGGAGGATAATCCCATGCAATTTGATCCTGTCTTGTCCGACATCATGCTGCAATACAATGTCTGGTATGGCGAGCAGTACCATCACGCCCTGGAACAGTTCGAGTCTGAATCGGATGTCTGGCAAGTCCAGATCGACTGCCTGCCCTGGTTTGACCGCGAATTGGTCGTTTACGATGACCAGGACCAGACGGTGTTGTTCAAGGGCCGGCCGCTCGAGTGGCTCCCGGACCACCCGCAGCCGGATCAGGTGGTAGAACTCGCCTGGCACGCAGCTGCCTTGTGTGACGATGAGCTGCCCCGGCCGATCGGCAAGCTTCTGGTCGCGGATCCAGCCTATTGCAATGCGGTCGTTGAATTCATCTTGGAGGAGGATTTCAACCGCCTGCAGGCGGATTACGAAGATCCCCGTTCCCTGGCACTGAGCCGTCTCCTGCTGGCCGTCGGTTCTTGCTGCACCGAGACTCAGCTCAACCTCATTCTCGACCACTTCATGGCGACGTCCCTGCCCGATGATCTGGTCACAGATGCGATCAAGCAGGTCCTTGCCCAGCATGCACCCCAGTCCGTCCTCTGGCTGACAGAGCGGCTGCAGGCAGCTCTTGACAGCGGACTTCCGGTCACAGGCCCTATTGAGGCCCTGATGATTTTCCTCTCTGAGGCTGGTCGCACAAGTCATGCACCAGAAAGCTTCACGGCCATGCGCACCGCTTTCCGCCGCGCTGAAGACAAGCAAGTGGCAGCGCTCTGCCTCGGCGATTTCGGCGACCCGCGTGGCATCGCAGTCCTGAGATCCTGGCTCGACAGCCACCCGGAAACCAGCCGGACAGTGCGGCTCGAAATCATCGCAGCCATCAAGCGGCTTGGCGGAGAAACCGATTGACAAGCACAGGTGATTTTCCTATAATCACTGTTGCAGTTGCGGGATTAACTCAGTGGTAGAGTGTCACCTTGCCAAGGTGAAAGTCGCGAGTCCGAATCTCGTATCCCGCTCCAGAGTAGAGGTTGTCTTGGAAGCAGATGTGTTTCTGTGCCGGGACAACCTTTTTTCATCGCATGCACGGGTTGTCTGGCGCTCTCGCCTTTCCTGCCCCCGTCTTTTTGTTTATAATCAACCTGAGCACGGCTGCCATCTTTGTGTACAGATCGGACGACAAGTCGCAGCCGCTTATGAGCCGGAGGTTTTTATGGCACCCGTATCCCTTCAGAGCATTGTCAAGGAATTTGAACTCGAGGTGATTGCCGAATACGGCAACCTCGAGGAGATCCGCATCTCAGTCGCTGACGTCACTCGCCCCGGCCTGCAGCTGGCGGGCTATTTTGACCATTTTGGCCCGGACCGGATCCAAGTCCTGGGCAATATGGAGACCGCATTCCTGGACCGCATGGAGAGCAAAGAGCGCCATGAGCGGATCGACGCCCTTTTTTCGCGTGGCATCCCCTGCCTGGTCCTGACCCGGAACCATGAGGCCCACCCGGAATTACTCGAATGTTCAAAAAAATATTCAACCCCGGTCCTTCGAACCAATCTGCCGACATCTGATTTCACATCTGCCATCGTCAAATACCTCAATGTTGAGCTAGCCCCGCGCATGTCGATGCATGGTGTCCTGATCGAGGTCTACGGTGAAGGCATCCTGATCCTGGGTGAGAGCGGCGTCGGCAAAAGTGAAACCGCCCTCGAGGTGGTCAAGCGCGGCCATCGCCTGATTGCCGATGACCTGGTCGAGGTCCGCCGCGTTTCCGACACGACGCTGCTCGGCCGTGCGCCGGAGATCATCCGCCATCTGATCGAGATCCGCGGCATTGGCATCCTCGATGTCAAGGAGCTCTATGGCGTCTCATCGGTCAAGATGCAGGAAAACATCAACTTTGTCATCAACCTCGAGCTCTGGGATGAGAAGAAGACCTATGAGCGTCTCGGGATCAACGAAGAAACCACCTCCATCTTGGGGATTGATGTGCCTTCCATCACGATTCCGGTCCGTCCTGGCCGCAACCTGGCGATCATTGTCGAGGTGGCTGCCATCAACTTCCGCCAGAAATCGATGGGCTACAATGCAGCCAAAGCCCTGACCGACCGCGTGTTTGGTCCCTCGACCTGAAACCGGAGCCAACCCGCGATGACGTTAGCAGATCGCCAGGAACACCTCCAGCTGACGATAGCCCAGCTGGACCTGTTTGCCGCTGATTTAGCCACCCTGCTGGCCTTGGCCAGCGACCGGTTGCGCCGGGCAGAACCGATGTCAGGCCACACCACATTCCGCGTGGGTGGTCCGGCTGACTTTTTCATTGAACCAACATCGGCGACCGAACTTTCCGCCATCCTCAGGATGGCTCGTCAGCACCGCCTGCCTGTCACCGTATTGGGCAATGGATCCAACGTCGTTGTTGCCGACCGCGGGATTCGTGGGCTTGTGATCAGTCTCGGGCAGCCGATGGCTGCCATCCGGCGTAAGGGTGACTGCCTTGTCGCCGAGGCTGGAGCCCTGCTCTCCAGTGTAGCAGCATTTGCAGCCCGGGAAGGACTGGGCGGCCTGGCTTTTGCGTCTGGTATCCCCGGCACGATCGGTGGTGCTGTGATGATGAATGCGGGAGCCTATGAACACTGCATGGCCGAAGTTGTCCGGTCGGCGCGGTACCTGGCTTCAGATTGGTCTGAGCATACCGCTGCAGGGCCAGAACTTGCCTTTGGCTATCGCACCAGTTGTTTCAAAGGGACAGACCGGATTGTGACCGAGACAACCGTCTGCCTCACACCGCAGGATCCGGCTGAAATCCTGGCCGAAATGGCCGCACTGGCCGTGCGCCGCCGGACCTCGCAACCGCTTGAGCTACCCAGTGCCGGGAGTGCTTTCAAACGCCCGCCTGGCCATTATGCCGGCAAGCTGATCGCGGATTGCGGTCTCAAGGGATTTAGCGTCGGCGGGGCTTCTGTATCGACCAAGCATGCCGGATTTATTGTCAATCATGGCCAGGCGACTGCTTCTGATGTTGCAGCCGTCTTTAACCATGTCCAGGCAACGGTCGAACGTGAAACGGGGATTCTGCTCGAACGGGAGGTCCTGTTTATCGGTGACTGGGACTAGGTGATGGTGCTGCGCCCAAGCCAGCCGGGCAGATGGTATCTGCAACAACAAGCTGCGGCAAAGGAGCCCTATGGAAATTTTGATTTTGACAGGCATGTCCGGAGCCGGAAAAAGCCTGGCGGCCAATTACCTGGAAGACATGGGTTTTTTCTGTGTCGACAATTTGCCGCCGTCCCTGATCCCGGAACTGATCCGGACCTACCAGGAAACCTATCTGGCCAAAAACAGGGACCCCAATCCCGCCGCACAGAAGGGCAGCCGGCTCGCCATCGTCATCGATGTTCGCAGCTCCAATCTCTTCAATGAAGTCGTGCCAGTCCTGGAACTCCTGCGTGAGCAGGGACACAGCCTGCGCATTGTCTTCCTGGATGCGACGGACCAGGTCCTGATCAACCGCTACAAGCTCAGTCGCAGAAATCATCCGCTGGCGCACGGCCGCAGCTTGGCCCAGGCCATTTCCCTTGAGCGCGAACGCCTGGCCCCCTTGAAAGACCGCGTCTCGGACATCGTCGAAACATCCAACCTGGGGCCAGCTGAACTGCGGGATATGATCTATGCGATGCTTTCCGGACCGGGCCTGGATAAACGGATGACCATCCTCGTCCAGTCTTTTGGCTTCAAATATGGCGTGCCGGTCGACAGTGACTGCGTGCTGGACGTCCGCTTCCTGCCCAATCCCTTCTACCAGGAGCTGCTGCGTCCCCAGAGCGGGCTCGATCCTGCCGTGCGCGACTATGTGTTTTCATTTGCCGAAACAGAAGCCTATCTGGACAAGCAGGTCGATCTGTTCAATTTCACCATCCCGCTCTATATCCGTGAAGGCAAAGTCCGCCTGATGATCGCGGTTGGCTGTAGTGGTGGACGCCATCGCTCGGTCGCGCTTGCCGAAGCCCTGGCCAAACGGCTGGAAAACAGCCAGGTTTCAATCGTCGTCGATCATCGCGATTTGCAGAAAGATTCCCGCTATTTCAGCAAACGCAGCACACCAGGAGTCTGATGATGCTGGATTTTGATGAACGCCTGATCCAGTTTGCCAAAAATCCCGAGTCAGGGCCGCGCGTGGTTGTCATTGGTGGTGGCACCGGATTGTCCATGTTGCTGCGTGGCTTGAAACTGTACTCGCACAATCTGACTGCTATCGTCACGGTCGCCGACAACGGAGGCTCGTCCGGCATGCTCCGCGAAGATCTCGGCATGCTGCCTCCTGGCGATATCCGCAACTGCATCCTGGCCCTGGCGGATACGGAACCGTTGCTGTCCGAGCTGTTCAATTTCCGCTTCAAGGATGGCCGCCTCCAGGGTCAGAGCTTTGGCAACCTGTTCATCGCCGCGATGAACGAAGTCTGCGGCAATTTCACCGATGCGATCCGCAACGTCTCCAAAGTTCTGGCTGTGGAAGGCAAAGTCCTGCCGGTGAGCTTGTCGACCATTGACCTCGTCGCCCATCTGGCCGATGGAACAACCATCAAGGGCGAAGCCCAGATTGGCGCCCGCAAGCCCAGCCCGGAAAACCGGATCATTCGACTGTCCATGCTGCCGGAAGATGCCCAGCCTTTGCCGGAAGCCGTCCAGGCGATCCAGTCGGCCGAAGTCATTGTGCTCGGACCGGGCAGCCTCTACACCAGCATCATTCCCAACTTGCTGTTCCCCCCGATTGTCGCAGCCATCCGGAAAAATCCGGTGGCAAAGATCTATGTCAGCAACATCATGACCCAGCCTGCCGAGACGCTCGGTTATACTGCCGGAGACCATGTCAGGGCCATCCTGGAACATGCCGGACAATCGAGTGGCCGCGGTTTGATCGACCATTGCATCACCAATAATGCCTGGATCGAAGAACGGCTGATCGAAAAATACCAGCTGGAAAGCGCCGTCCCTGTTCAGCCGGATAAGGACGTTTTGCAGAGCTTGGGCGTCCAGGTGTTTGAAGCACCCCTGGCTATTGTCAGCACGGGTGTCATTCGCCATGACCACACTCTGCTGGCCCGCCTGGTCCTGGGATTGGGGCTGGCGCATCGATGACTGGAAAATCAGGCCATCCGGCCAGACCGGCTGTCCGTCCTCCACTGAGCTTTTCGCAGCAGATCAAGGATGAGCTCAATCTGCAAAGCGGCAGTGAACGGAACTGTCAACTGGCGGAGCTGGCGGTGGCACTCGCCTGTGCCCATCGCCAAAGCCCCCGGGAAATCGTCCTGACGACAGCCAATCCCAGCTATGCCGGACTGGTCGCCCGCCTGGTCCTGGAGCGTTATCATGTGGCTCCGGAATTGTCAGCAGGCAGGGAAACCCTCAGCATCGTCCTCGCACCGGAGGACCTGGTTGCGCAGATTCGCCAGGACCTTTCTGGCCAGTTAGGCGTCGATGTGGTCGCAGGCCCCTTTCGGTTTGGCCTCGACAAAGCGCCGCACTGTACCCGGGCGATCCTGCGCGCTGCGTTTCTGGCCAGTGGGTCCATCCGCGATCCACTCAAAGCCTATCACCTCGAATTTGACTTGCGCCGAGAAGATGTCGCCCTCTGGCTGGGACAGTTCCTGGCAGATCTCGATATCCGCTCTGGATTGGTCAGACGCCATGGTCACACCGTCGTCTACATCAAGGAAGGCCAGCAGATTGCCGATTTTCTCCTGCACTGCGGGGCGCATCAATCGCTTCTGGCATTTGAGTCCCTGCGGGTGGAGAAAGAAATGCGCAATACAGTCAACCGTGTGGTCAACTGTGACAGTGCCAACAGCACCCGGATTGCCAATACAGCAGCCCGTCAGCTGGAACTGCTCCATTACCTGGAGAAGTCAGGTCTTTTTGGATCACTGCCAGAGGAGCTTGCCGCCGCCGGCCGGGCCCGGCTCGAGAATCCCGACTTGTCCCTCAAGGAATTGGGGGAGACCCTTGAACCGCCGCTTGGCAAATCCGGTATGAACCATCGCCTTAAGAAACTGGAGCAATTCGCCCAAGACCAGATGGAGAAGGAAAGAAGACACCACCATGATTGAAATTGTCCTGATCGAACCAGAAATCCCCCAGAACACCGGCAATATCGCCCGTACCTGTGTGGCGACGGCTTCCAGGCTGCATCTGGTCGAACCCTTGGGTTTTTCAATCAGTGACCGCCAGCTCAAGCGGGCCGGCCTGGACTACTGGTTTGACCTCGATTTGACCATCTGGCCGGATTTTGACAGCTGGTTCCGGGCCTTCGCCGGAAAAAACCTGTATTATGCCACCACCAAGGCACCACGGACCTATGCTGAACCCGCCTATCCAGAGGATACCGTCCTGGTCTTTGGCAAGGAAACCAAAGGCCTGCCAGAGTCACTTTTGCAGGCACATCCGGAACGCTGCATTCGCATCCCGATGCAGTCGGAGAGTCGGTCCCTGAACCTGGCCAATGCCGTGGCCGTTGTTTCGTATGAGGTCTTGCGCCAGCAAGGTTTCCCGGGCCTTCAGCTGGCCAGTGATTTTTTGTGAACACATGGAGTCTGCCATGATTGATGAAAAACGCCTGATCGAACTGTTCCTGCAGCTGGCATCGCTGGACTCGCCATCGCTGGAGGAGCGAACTGTGGCTGATGCGGTCATAGCTGAACTCACATCTCTGGGGCTTGATGTCGCAGAAGACGATGCAGCCAGCCGTATCGGGGGCACGACCGGAAATCTGCTCTGCCGGGTGCCGGCCAATTGGGCTCTCCAGGATCTGCCGGATGCAGCAAAATCATCCAGTCAGGAAGTGATATTCCGGCAAGAACAAGCCCCTCTGTTGTTCTCCACCCACCTGGACACCGTCCAGCCGTGCCGGGGCAAACACGTTTTACTTGGCGCTGACCGGATTTTCCGCAGCGATGGAACCACCATCCTTGGTGCCGATGATCTGGCCGGGGTCTCTGCAGTGCTGGCATTGCTCCATGAATTGCGTGATCGAAAAATGCCCCATCGTCCGCTGGAACTGCTCTTTTCAGTAGCTGAGGAGGTCCATCTCCAGGGGATTTCCGTATTTGACACGCATGCCCTGAAAGCACAGGAAGGCTATGTGCTCGACACCAGTGGGGCCCCGGGAATCGGAGTCATTGCCGCTCCTGGACATGTTCTCCTGCAGTTTGAAGTGCACGGCCGTCCGGCCCACGCGGGCATCGCCCCGGAAACCGGCATCAGTGCGATTGCAGTCGCCGCACAGGGGATTGCCCGGATGCAGCTGGGGCGGATCGATCCGGAAACCACAGCCAACATCGGCCGGATCGAAGGTGGCGGCGAAACCAATATCGTCGCGGCCAGCTGCAAGGTCACTGCGGAATGCCGTTCGCTGGATCCCCAGCGGCTGGCTGCCCAAGTCCAGCATATGGTGGACTGCATGGAATTGGCTGCAACCGCGACAGGTGCTTCCGTTACGGTGCAAACCCACCAGTCCTACCATCCATACCGGGTCGATCCGGACCAGCCCGTCGCACGCCGCTTCCAGGATGCATGCATGGCCATCGGGAAAACAGCCCGCCTGATAGCCACAGGGGGTGGCAGCGATCTGAATATCCTGTCCCGTGCGGGATTATCCGGCATGGTCCTGTCCTGCGGCATGCAGCAGGTTCATTCCAATGCAGAAAACCTGGCACTCGGCGACCTGTCTGATCTCGTCATGCTGCTGCTGGCGTTGTCCGATGCGCCTTTCTGACTCAGGCACCGGCTCAGGCACCGGCACCGGTGGTCCACCTGAAGACAGAAAGACATCACCACAGTTTTCATAAAAAAAGAGTGTGTATCTTGGGAATTCTGATCAAATAATTTATTCGGTCGTCAAGTAAAATTGTGTTATAATATTGAAAATTTCCTGTGAACACAGGCCTTGGCCTGAGCAGATCGAGGTATACATGTCTATCCGGGACATTGAGGCACTGGATTGCGAACTGGCTGTCTATCGCAAAGGATTTTTATCGGTCCATATTGACTTTGCCCGCGGCTACATGACCTGGAGGGAAAGCAATACCTGGACGAATAATTTCACGCGCTCCCTGCGACCGGAGCAGATCGAATCCCTGCGCCAGCGCCTGATGTGTTCCCTGGAAAGGATTGACTTGCCGGACATGGCTCACCAGCCAACAGCCAGCAGCCGGCTCATGACTCAGGAATCACCTGCCAACTGTCCTGCCGCCCTCGCCTGTGACGATTCAAATGGCAAGATCGCCTGGGCCCTATCGTTAAAAACACCATCTGGCTATCGCCAGGGCACCGGCAGCGGCTTTTTGCCAGAGGGCTGGCAGGAGCTGAGCCAGACAATCGAGACCGTCAGCCGCCTGCCCTTTTCATTCCGTTAAAGCCCTGCCCACACAACTCAGAACCCGGCCACTCCCTCAGGACAAAACCAGATAATCACGGCTTCAGTCAGCGCCGCACCCGGACAGGAGGTGCCGGGGCTGTTTTTATGCGCGCTGATTTATGCTAGAATACAGCCAATGCCGGTGGGCGCAATGACACGCGAAGGTGGTGCGGGATGGACTTTCTCGAGGGGTATTTGCTCGGTCCGCAATGGAGCGATACAGAGTACGAAACCCATCGCCATGCGGGTTTCCACTTGCTGGTGGGCCTGGTGGCAGCAAGTGCCTTTGGATTTCTGTTCCTGAGCCCAGACCATGCAGCCCAGTGGATCTGGCCCTGGCCTGTACCAGTCCTGCTCCTCTTGGTCCTGCTCCTGTCAAACCCCTTGCTCTGCCGCCATTACTACCGGCACAACCGGCTCATCCGGGTGCTGATCCTGGTGGTATTGGCACTCAAATACGCCCTGGCGATCCTGGCGCTGTTTGCAGTGGCCATGCCGCTGATCCGGATCGACACCAGTCATCTGACCCAGAGCTTGCTCGCCCAGGCCAACGAGTCTATCGCAGACATGACCGACCGGTTCCATGCCTTGAACAATGCCAGCGCCATGATGTTCGGCATTATCCTGGGCAGCCTTTTAGTCTTGTTGCGTACAGCCCTGGTCATCGCTGTCTGCGTGCTGGTCCCAACGTTGTTCCTGCTTGCCGTCCGCTGGATCCAGCGGCTCCTGGACTATGTGATCCGCAAACAGCTGAAATTCGAACCTGAAATGGAATAGGAGAACACACCATGCGTAAAACTAAAATCATCTGCACCATGGGCCCCGCTGTTGACCAGGACGATGTCCTGCTCTCCCTGATGCAACGCGGTATGAATGTTGCCCGCCTCAATTTCTCCCACGGCTCCCATGAGGAGCACCTTGGCCGTGTCCAGAGGATCAAGAAGCTGCGTGAGCAGCTTAACTTGCCGATCGCCATGCTGCTGGACACCAAGGGTCCGGAAATACGCACCGGCAATTTTGCCAATAACCGCATCCAGCTCGAAGAAGGTGCCCTGGTAACTGTGGCTGCGTCCCAGGAGCTGGGCAGCGAAACCTTCATCCCGGTTTCCTATGCGGACATCCACAAAGACCTTAAGGTCGGCGACCGCATCCTGATCGATGATGGCTTGATCGAGCTGGAGGTCATGGACATCGAAAATGAACTGCTCCGCTGTGTAGTCCAGAATGGAGGTCCGGTCTCAAACCACAAGAGCATCAATTTGCCAAATGTTTCGACCAATCTCCCGGCATTGACTGAAAAAGACGTCGCCGATATCAAATTCGCAATCGAGCATGGCTTTGACTTCATTGCCGCCTCTTTTGTCCGCAAGGCATCCGACGTGCTCGAGATCCGGAAAATCCTGGAAAAGCATAATGGCGAACACCTGCACATCATCGCTAAGATCGAGAATCGTGAAGGTGTGGTCAATTTTGACGAAATCCTCAAAGTCTCAGACGGCATCATGGTGGCCCGCGGCGACCTCGGAGTTGAGATTCCGATTCAGGAAGTCCCGACCATCCAGAAATCCCTGATCGAGAAATGCTATAAGGTCGGCAAACCGTCCATCACCGCTACCCAGATGCTGGACTCGATGATGCGCAATCCACGCCCGACCCGGGCTGAAGTTTCCGACGTGGCCAACGCCATTCTCGATGGTACCAGCGCGATTATGCTTTCTGGCGAAACCGCTGCAGGTAAATACCCTGTGGAAAGCCTGGCCATGATGGACAGCATTGCCCTCCAGACAGAAAAAACCATCGATTACTGGGGCAATTTCAACAAGGCCAATTACCAGATGATCCCCAGTGTGGCCAATGCAATCAGCCATGCCACCTGCATGACCGCCATGGACCTCAAAGCCCGGGCCATCGTCGCAGTCACCCACAGTGGCCGCACCGCCCGCCTGATCTCCCGTTTCCGCCCGGAATGCCCGATCATCGCCACCACCGTCTCACAGGAATCGTTGCGCCAGCTGTCCCTGTCCTGGGGTGTCTACCCCTTCCTCGTCAGCGAGGTCTTTGCGACCGACGCGATGTTCGAGCTGGGCATGAACAAGGCCCTCGAATCGGGTTTTGTCAGCAATGGCGATGTCGTTGTTATCACCGGTGGTACACCGATCGGCATGAGCGGCACCACCAACACCCTCAAAGTCCAGACCATCGGCCGCTTGCTGGTCGAAGGCAAGGGCATCGGCAAAGGCAATGTCAGCGGAGAAGTGCTCGTCATTGATAACCCGGATGATGTACGCATGGCTGATTTGCGGTCGGATTATGTTCTGGTTGCGCGCGATACGGATAATAGCATGGTTAACCTGATGAAAAAGGCCGTCGCCCTGATCGTTGAAGATGATGACCCAGGCAGCCACACCGCCACGGTCGGCCTGGCCCTGGACATCCCCGTGGTTTACGCCTGCGAAAATGCCACCAAGATCCTGAAAACCGGCTCGATCGTCAGTGTCGATGTCGAGCGCGGTACTGTCAGCTGAAAAGAGGCCCTTATGCCGTACGATCCCTGGAACCAGGATTCAAAGCCTGGCTCGAACCCGGACTACTTTTATCCCCATGGCACTTATGGCAGCAGCCCGGCCGGCGGCCCACAGCCGCCCCGCCGGGGCTCAGGCCGCACCATCGCCCTGGTGGCTGCCTTTCTGGTCGTGGCCATCCTGTTTTCGGTCCTGACTGGTGTGATCGTTTTTGCGGTACTTAAAAGCCCTGTCCTTGAAGGCCGGTTTGTCTTGCCAACCCTGCCGACCCGTCCTGAAATCCGCGAACAGACCCAGCCCAGCGACCAGGTCCAGCCACCAGCCAAAGCCACAGAACCAGGTGCGACTGACCAGGAATTTTCCATTTCCGATCTCACTGATGGCCAGCCCTCTGCCGGCAAAGCCCTGTCGATCGTGGAAATCGCCCGGATTGGCAAGCCTGCTGTCGTCGCGATCAATACTGAAACACTCGTCTCGTCCCCCTTTGGTAACACGGGTCTGGTCCCAGCTGCCGGATCTGGGTTTATCCTGACCCGTGATGGCTACATCGTCACCAACCACCATGTGGTAGCAGGCGCCCGCACCATTTCGGTCGTCCTCGACAATGGCGACACCTACGATGCCGCCTGGGTGGGATCTGACCCAGGCAACGATCTGGCCGTGCTCAAAATCGACGGCCAGGATCTGCCTACTGTCCGCCTCGGCCAGTCCAGCGATCTCGAGGTGGGTGAGCTGGCCGTAGCCATTGGCAATCCCCTGGGCGAGTTGAGTGGTACCGTCACAGCAGGTATCATCAGCGCCCTGGACCGGGCCGTCACCATTGACGGCCAGACCCTCTACCTGCTCCAGACGGACGCCGCCATCAATGCCGGCAATTCCGGGGGTGCCCTGTTCAATTCTTTTGGGGAAGTGATCGGGATCAATACAGCCAAGAATGCCGGCGCCGGCATCGAGGGCCTGGGTTTTGCCATCCCGATTGACCACGCCAAGCCGATCATCGAAACAATCATCCGCAGCGGCTCCCTGCCGGGCAAGCCCCGGATCGGCCTTTACACCCAGGACATCGATGAAAGCATGGCCGCAGAATATGACCTGCCAGTGGGCGTTTACATCACCCAGGTGGAACCCGGCAGCCCCGCCGATGACGCTGGCCTCAGGCAGGGGGATGTGATTGTGGCCATCAACGGCCAGGAAGCCCTGACGACAGCCGCAATCAATGAAATCAAGAACCAGTTCGCCCCCGGTGACCGCATTGACCTGACCATCATCCGCGATGGCCGCGAACGGGCCGTCTCTGTCATCCTGGGCGAGGATCTTGCCTGATGCGTGGCTGGCGCCACTGGATCAAGCGAGAGGTCATTATTCCGGCAAGCATGCTCATCCTGGCAAGCGTGGCTCTGGTCTGGCTTGGCTTGCAGCTGATGCCTCTGCTGGCCCAGCCATCCTTCCGCTGGTTGCTCTATGTCTTTCTGGCCAGCCTGTTTGTGTTCGCCCTTTTCGCTTATGTGACCTTGCGCCACATTTTATCCACCTACACCCTTGAGCGCTTCGACCCGGGCAATCCGGAAAGTGTCAAGCGTCTGGCCCGGATGAGCCGGTTCAATTGCCCCGTGTCAGGACTGGAACCGCAGCAGATGGGATCTGCCCTGATCGAGCATCTCCGTTCGGCTGGGTTCTCGGTCGAAGCCAATCACCCGGTGCTGGGCACTGTCCTGATCCGTTCCCATCCACCGCTCATCCCCTTGCTGGGACGCCCGCGCCATGACCGCATCTTCTTGCTCGAAAAATCTCCGCTCAATGTCTTCATCGTTGACTTCACCATCCGGGATGCCCTGCGTTATCTGGTAGCCCAGTCCTCACAGCCTGCTGACCGCAACCTCCTGCTGCTTCTGACCCAGGAACCTCAACTGCTGGAAGCTGCTTCAGCTGCTGCCGGTGTCGTCAATTTCCTTGGCCGGACAGAGGACGGAACACTGGGTGCGTTGTTGTTTGACTGCGTCGGCCACCGTCTCTATTATCCGATCGACCAGACCTTACTGCCCTGGTATTTGCGCCAGTATTTCCGGCGCATACGCCAGCAACTGGCGGCAGTTGCGACCCGGGAGCGCTGACCATCATGACAAAAGATGCACAGGCCACACTGACTAAAGACACGCCCACCAGCGTGTCTTTGAAGAACGGTATGCACAAGGCTGTCGCCCAGGGACATCCCTGGGTTTACCGCACCCAGATCGAATCCGTCACAGGCGATCCGTCACCGGGTGATGCGGTCACCGTCCTTGATTTCCGTGGCCGCTATCTCGGTGCTGGTTTCTACAACCCCCAGTCCATGATCACAGTCCGGATCCTGACCCAGACGCATGAACCAATCACTGCCGACCTGATCGCAAACCGGATCCGGGCAGCCATCGCTTTCCGGCGCCAGTTTTGGCGCCTGGAAACCGACAGCTACCGTCTGGTGTTTGGCGAGGCCGACCGACTGCCCGGCCTGATTGTCGACCAGTTCGCCCGCACGCTGGTGGTCCAGGTCCTGTCCCTGGGCATGGAACGTTACCTCGATGCCATCTGTGAGACGCTGATCACAGAGGTCCAGCCCGAACGATTGATCCTGCAACACGAAGAAGCCATCCGGAGTAAAGAAGGGCTGCCCCTGTACCGCCGAGTCTATGCCGGTGAGGACCAGACTCAGGAAACCATCCTGGAGAATGGCCTGCGGTTGACCATTGACCTGGCCAGTGGCCAGAAAACCGGCTATTTTCTCGACCAGAAAGCGAATCATGCCTATCTGCGGCCGTTCGTTCAAGACAAACGAGTGCTCGATTGTTTCACCTATATCGGTGGTTTTGCCCTCAATGCCCTGGCCGGCGGTGCAACGGAAGTGACAGCGGTCGATGTTTCTGCTGCAGCCATGGACCTGACCGAGCACAACGCCCGGCAAAATGGTTTTGCCGACCGGCTGACCCCCATTGTGGCCAATGCGTTTGACTTCCTGCGCGAGCAGGCCCGGGCCAAAGCCAAATATGACGTGATCGTCCTCGATCCACCAGCCTTTGCCAAAAGTCACAGCGCCCAGGCCGGGGCCGCCCGTGGCTACAAGGAAATCAACCTGAGCGCCTTCAAGATGCTGGAATCGGGCGGGATTCTGGCGACCCATTCCTGTTCGTTCCACATGCCGGAGGCCTTGTTCCTGGAAACCATCCTCAGTGCGGCCCGGGATGCTCGGCGCACCGTTCGCATCCTTGACATCCGGCGCCAGGATTATGACCATCCGGTCCTGGGTGGCTATCCGGAATCGCATTACCTGAAAAGTGTCTGGCTCCAGGTGATTTAGAAAGGGGATCCATATGAAAGTGACATTTTTGGGCGCTGCCCAGACTGTAACCGGTACCTGCTATCTGGTTGAAACTGAAAAAACCTCTTTCCTGATTGACTGTGGCCTGCACCAGGGCCAGCCGCATGAAGAGCGCCTCAACTACCAGCCTTTTCCCTTCCGGATCGATAAGATCGACTTCCTGCTTCTGTCCCATGCCCACATCGATCACAGCGGCCGGTTGCCCAAGCTTTACGCCGAGGGCTACCGCAACCCGATTTATGCCACGAAAGCTACAGTCGATCTGTGCGCGATCATGTTGCCGGATTCTGGCCACATCCAGGAAACGGAGTACAATTGGCGCCGGCGCAAGAACAGCCGCTCCGGCCGTCCCGTCGAGGAACCCCTGTACACCATGCAGGACGCCATCGATACCCAGCAACTGTTCCAGTCCATCCGCTATGACCAGGAATTGCATCCTGCCGAGGACGTCCGGGTCCGGTATCGCGATGCCGGGCATATCCTGGGATCATCGATCCTGGAGATCTGGATCCAAGAAAACGGCGGCGAAACCAAACTCGTTTTTTCCGGTGACCTGGGCAATAAGAACATCCCGATCCTCAGAGATCCGACCGTTATCGATGGTGCCGATTACCTCATCCTCGAATCGACCTATGGTGATCGTCTGCACGACCGGCCCAATCACAAAGTCGACCGCTTTGTCCATGCGATTGAAGAAACGCTGCAAAGGGGTGGCAATGTGATCATCCCGTCCTTTGCCGTCGGCCGGACCCAGGAACTGATCTATTCCCTGAACAAGGAATATGAAAAATTCGAACGCCAGCGCCGGTTGCTGCATGACACCCCTGTCTATATCGATAGCCCGCTGGCGATCTCCGCGACCGAGGTGTTCCAGAAAAACACCGACTGCTTTGATGACGAAGCCCGTGCCTACATCGAAAGCGGCGATCATCCGCTGGATTTCGACAATTTGCATTTCACGAAGACCGCCGACGAATCCCGCCAGCTCAACGAAGACCCGGACAGCAAGATCATCATCTCCGCCAGCGGGATGTGCGAAGCCGGCCGGATCCGCCATCATCTCAAGCATAATCTCTGGCGCAAGGATTCCACGGTCATTTTTGTCGGGTACCAGGCCCGGGGTACCCTTGGCCGCGCGCTGGTTGATGGCGCAAAGACGGTCCGGATTTTTGGTGAGGAGATCGCCGTCAAAGCCAGGATCGAAATGATCGAGGGCTTCTCCGGCCATGCTGACAGGGATGGTTTGCTCGAATGGGTCGCCGCCATGAAGCAGAAACCCAAGCGAATCATGCTGGTCCATGGTGAACCCGCTGTCATCGCCAGCTTCCAGAAAACGATCCGTCACCAGCTTGGCATCACGGCTGTCGCGGCCCAATACAACGAAACGCTCGAACTTGGCCTGCCTGTCCAGCGTGCCACCGTCGTCGCACCATGCCTGCCAGCGGTCGAGATTACCGAGGCGGTCGAAATGCTCGATGCGATCCGGCTCGATTTCGAGGCCATGATCGAAAAAACCAAAAACGAGATCTGCCAAGTCTCACCCAGCGTGCGCTACCAGATGCTGGCCGCCCTCAAAGACCAGCTCACTCAAGCCACCTCCACGATCGTCCAGAACCACCAATAGTCATTTTCAGGCAGCCAGACCGGTAAAATCGCTGGCTGCCTTCTTTGGACCGTCCTGACAACCTGTTATTCATAAAAAGTTTTCAGACCGGCGCCTGGTTGTCAGGTTTATTAACAAAACGTCGATTTATCCTTGAACCGGTTTTGGTAAGCTGGCATCAGGAGGACCTCACCATGGATCAAACACCCCGCAGCCAACATCTGCATGAAACGATAGAGGACTACTTGCAGGTCCTGCCCCAGATCCGCACCGGTCTTTCTGACCAGACTGCCATCGAGCAGCGTCAGCAAGTCATCCGCGAGAAACTCAGTGCCACGGTTGAGCAATGGTCTGACTGCCGTTGGCAACTGTCCCACCGCATCACCTCGGTCGAAAAACTGGCAGACCTCTTGCCGCTGGACCCCAATACTTTGGATCAGTTGATCCAGGTCAGCGAGCGCTACCGTTTTGCGATCTCGCCGTATTACCTGTCCCTGATCGATCCGGCCGATCCGGATTGTCCGATCCGCCGCCAAGCGGTTCCCTCCATCGACGAGCTCAATCCGGAAGGCGTCCTCGACCCGATGGATGAAGAACACTCCAGCCCCGTTCCGTCGGTCACCCGGCGTTATCCGGATCGCCTGATCATCAAGGTCACCAACCAGTGTGGCATGTATTGCCGCTTCTGCCAGCGCCGCCGCCTGATCGGTGAGACCGACCATTCGGTCGATGAGGCCACCCTGCGCGCAGCCGTCCAGTACGTGCGCGAGCAGCCGGAGATCCGCGACGTCCTGATCACCGGCGGCGACGCCCTGATGCTGTCCGACCAGGCGCTCGAGCGATTGCTCCAGGACCTGCGTTCGATCCCTCACGTCGAGATCATCCGGCTCGGTACGCGCACGCCTGTCACCTTGCCCCAGCGCATCACGCCGCAGCTGGTCGAGATACTCAAGCGCTACCATCCACTCTACATCAACACCCATTTCAATTCCCCGGCCGAAATCACCGCTGAAGCCAAAGCCGCCTGCAATCTCCTGGCCGATGCCGGTATCCCGCTCGGCAACCAGATGGTGCTCTTGAATGGCGTCAACAACAACAAGTACATCGTCCGGCGTCTGAACCAGCTGCTCTTGACCTTGCGTGTCAAGCCCTATTACATCTTCCACCCCAAGACGGTCCAGGGCACATCCCATTTCTGGGTCCGGATCGAAGAAGGCCTCGAGATCATGGAAAACCTCAGGGGCTACACCTCCGGTATGGCCATCCCGACCTATATCGTCAATGGCCCCGGTGGTCTCGGCAAGACGCCGATCCTGCCCAATTACCTGCTCTACATCGGCAAGGACAAGGCCGTCTTCCGCAACTGGGAGAACAAAAATTTCGAGATCGAGAACCAGCCCAACCGTGTCGTGCACGATCCGGGCCATTTCGAATGAGTCAAAATCCCGCAAAGCCTCATTAAAAAAGCCCAAGTCCGGATGGTTCCTGGCTTGGGCTTAATATGGCTCTTTTGAAACTTGCTTTAGAAATCAATATCGAAATCGACCTCCGTATTGGCGGCCATTGCCGTGGTCACCGCGTCAAAAATCGCCAGACCCTCATCGAGCTGGGCATTGGTGTGCGTTGCCGTGTAACTTGTCCGCAGCAGGCAGGACTCCTTGGGCACCGCCGGTGGCAGGACTGGATTGACATAGACTCCGGCTTCCAACAGATTGCGGGCTGTAAACAAGGTGCGGCCAATGCTGCCGGTCAGGACCGGGATGATTGGCACGAGGTCGTTGCCGCTGTCGAAGACCCTGACATGGGGCAGGGCGGACAGGCCACGCCGCATATAGGCGGCAATTTCATTCAGGCGCCGGACGCGCTGCGGTTCCTGCTCGAGGATGCGCAGGGCTTCGCGGGCGGCGCCGATCTGGGCCGGCGGGATCGAGGCGCTGAAAATGAACGGCCGGGCATTGTGCTTGATGTAATGGATGACCGACTCTTTGCCGGCGACACAGCCGCCGAGGGAAGCCAGGGTCTTGGAGAAGGTGTTCATGATCAGGTCGACCTCGTCAGCCAGGCCGAAATATTCGGCTGTGCCCCGGCCGCGTTCGCCGAGAACACCGATCGAATGGGCATCATCGACCAGGATGCGCGCCCCGTACTGACGCGCCAGGCGGACGATCTCCGGCAGGTTGCAGATATCCCCCTCCATGCTGAAGACGCCATCGGTGACAATCAGCATGCCGGCGCTTTCCTCTGTGGCGCATTTCTCTAAAAGGCGCTGCAGGTCTTCCATATCATTGTGCTTGTATTTGAGGGTCTTGCCGATCGCAAGGCGCGTACCATCGATGATGCTGGCATGATTGAGCGCGTCCGACAGGATGTAGTCGTTGCGCCCGACCAGAGAGGAAATGATCGCCAAGTTCGACTGGTAACCGGTCGAGAAGACCAGGGCTGCTTCCTGTTGCAGGAAATCCGCCAGAGCCTGCTCCAGTTCGAGATGGATATCCAGGGTGCCATTGAGGAAACGCGATCCGGAACAACCAGTACCGTATTTCTCAATGGCCTTGATGGCGGCTTCCTTGACCCTCGGGTCCGAGGTCAGTCCGAGGTAATTATTAGACCCGAACATCAGGGTCCGTTTGCCCTCCATCATGACCTCGGTATCCTGACCGGAGGTCAGGTAATGGAAATAGGGGTAGATATCCAGCGACATAGCCAATTTGGCGCGGTTGTAGTCATAACACTTCTGAAACAAGTCCATGGGCTGACGTCCTCCGGTGAAGATTGTGAAAGAAGTTCAAAAACAGATTCATCATAGCACATTTGTCAGGACAATTGAGGTGAAAAAAATGTCACCCAGTCAGGATATGGAGGCAGTATCCAATGAGCTTGCCTCAACCGTATAGCATCCGGACAATCCAGCGCACCAGCGGTAAAGGCAAAATCCGGGCTGCCACCGTCATGGCTTGGTTGTGCAACCCGGGTGTGACCATGGTTTTCGGATGCTTGCGGGATAATTCCCGGACGATGGCCTGAGCGATGCTGCGGGATGTCATACCGTTCTGTTCATCCCGGGCCATACGGCTGACAGACCGGTTGAGACGCTCCGCATACGGGGAATGGGTGAGCGAACCGGCGAACTTTCTAGCCTCTGTGAATCCCGTCCGAGTATCTCCCGGAGCGACGATTGTGATCTTGAGCCCAAAAGGTCTGACTTCATCAGAAAGTCCAAGTGCCAGGGCATGGATCGCTGCTTTCGCAGAGCTGTAGTATGTCTGGAAAGGCACCGGTATGGTTGCAGCGACTGAGGTGACCAGGATGATCCGGCCATGTCCCTGATGCCGCATTCGCGGCAAAACGGCACGCAGCATGCGGATCGTGCCGAAAAGCAGGTTGTCATATTGCCAGATGGCGTCTGCCAGTGGGATTTCTTCGATGCTGCCCGCCAGGCCAGCACCGGCACAGTGAACCAGTGCATCCAAGCGGCCTTTGTGGTCAAGTACGGTGGAAACAGCCGCTGCACAACTTTTCTCATCAAGGACATCAAACTCGACGGTATGGATCACACGATGCAATTCGGGATCAAGCTGGGCCTGTACCAGTTTCTGGCCGATGGTGCGAGATGCTGCGAAGACGGTAACGCCTTGTCTGGCTAATAACAGGACAGTTTCCCAGCCGATTCCGGAACTGGCGCCTGTGACAAGGACGATCCCTGGTTGCCTGTCTGAATCGTGCTGGTCCGATTGAACGGATGGGGGGGTGGACTGTGTTGGATCCAAACGCTGCATGGTTGTCTCCCGATAAACACTGTTTGCTTGAATGCATATGTACGGTCGTGTATCGTGATTAGTGTAACTTTCAGGTGCTTGGGCAACAAGTAGGCTGGACTCAATCCGTATCAACTTGGAGGATCTCCATGGCCAGACTCCTGTTAACGATTATTTTCTTATCCTTCATCAGCTTGGGACTGCCGGATGCAGCACTGGGTACCGCCTGGCCGGCAATGTATCCGGAACTGGGCGTATCCATCGGTGCTGCCGGTATGATAGCCCTGGTCGTTACAGCTGGCACCATCGTATCGAGCCTCATGAGCGGTACCGTTCTGGGCCGATTTGGCACAGGCAAAGTCAATTTCGCCAGCACATTACTGACTGGCCTGGCTTTGCTGGGCTACGCTCTGACACCATCGTATGTCTGGATTCTGGTCTTTGCCGTTCCGCTTGGCCTGGGAGCTGGTTCGGTCGATGCTGGCCTGAACAGCTATGTTGCCATGCATTACAAGGCTCACCACATGAATTGGCTGCACAGCTTCTGGGGCATGGGTGCCACCCTGAGCCCCGTGATCCTGGCCCAGATCATCAGCCGGACTGGTAACTGGCGCACGGGGTATCAAACCATTGCCACGATCCAGCTGACCCTCGCTGGGGTGCTGTTCCTGAGCCTGCCCCTGTGGGACACGGTTGGGAAAAAGCTCCCGTCTCACCCTGCCAAGGCCGAGATTCCGGAGACCACCACGACAGGAGAAGCTTTGGCCTTGGCCGAGCAGGACAAGATCCTGTCCACTAGCACCCCTGGTACCCAGGATAGAAACAGTCCATCCCGCCTCCACTTGTTCAAGACCCCAGGCTTGCTGCTGGCGTTGCTTTCCTTTTTCTTCTATTGTGGTGCCGAAATTTCCATGGGCTTGTGGGGCGGCAGCTTCATGGTCAATGTTCATGGCCTGGCCGTCGAGCAGGCAGGCAATTTCGTGGCCAGCTATTTTGGCGGCATCATGGGGGGGCGGTTCCTGACCGGATTCCTGACATTCCGCTTCAAGACACACACCTTGATCCGGTTCGGCATTTTCGCCAGCTTGTTGGGCGCCCTCCTGATTTTCCTCGCTGGTGCCACGGCAGGTGGCCAGATCGGATTTATCCTGGTTGGCCTTGGTTTCGCCCCGGTCTTCCCGGGCATGATCCATGAGACCCCTGCCCGATTTGGCCAGCACCATTCCCAGAGCATCATTGGTTTCCAGATGGCTTCGGCGTATGCAGGCACCATGCTGTTTCCACCCATCATCGGCTCTCTGGCGACCCAGGTCTCTCTGAATGTCCTGATGCCGATCGTCATCCTCCTGATCCTGGCGCTGCTGTTCAGCACCGAAACGATCAACCGGCTTTTTGCCAGAAGGGCTTGAACATGAACATCTTGCTCGTCGACGATGATCCCCGCATCCGCAACCTGGTGATGGAGTATTCCCGTGCAGAGAACTGGCAATTTTCGGAAGCCGGTGACGGGGAAGAAGCAATCGAAACGTTCATGACCAAGGCTTATGATCTGGTGCTGCTCGATGTCATGATGCCACGCCTCGACGGCTGGGGCACGCTGCGCCGCATTCGCGAAGACAGCAATGTCCCGGTGATCATGCTCACAGCCCGCAGCGAGGAATATGACCGGCTGCTGGGCTTCGAACTGGGCGTCGATGACTATGTCAGCAAACCATTCAGTCCGCGCGAGCTGGTGGCACGGATGAAAGCGCTGCTCAAGCGCTCCGGCGCCACGGCCGCTGCCAGCCAGATCTACGAAGCCGAGGGGCTTAAGGTCGACATGACCTCGCACCAGGCTTTGGTCGACGGCCAAGTGGTGGCCCTGACGCCCAAGGAGTTTGACTTGCTGGCCTTCCTGATGTCACGGCCACGCCAGGTCTTCACCCGTGACCAGCTCTTGAACCATGTCTGGGGCTATGATTATTTCGGCGATGCCCGCACCGTGGATACGCATATCCGTAGCCTGCGCGATAAAATCGCTCCCTATCGCCATCTGGTGGCCACCGTCTGGGGCACCGGCTACCGCTTCGAAACAGGAGAATCCTGATGCTGCCGCGCCGCTATCTGTTGTTCAAATTCTTTGCCAATTTTCTGGCCATGGCTATGCTCACGGTTGTCCTGTTGTGGCTGATCCAGGCCGGGCTGATGCGCGATTCCTATCTGAACCAGCTGATTGCCGATGTCCGGCAGGCGGTTTCGGAAGCAGCCCAGACGCGCACCCTGGAAGTCACCACCCTGAGTGAACAAACGGGCGCCACGATCCTGGTGCTCGATGCCTCGGGCAATCTGGTCAGCACCTCGGCCCGGATGCCGATGATGGGCATGGCGTTACGCCATGTGCAAACCATGTTCCTGCAGGGCGATTTTTCTGCCAGTGAAATCATCAGTGGCAGCGACAGCACCCAGCGCTATGCCCTGGTTGGCCAATCGCTGCCGGCAGGGGGCGCTGTTTTTGCCCTGCTCTCCCTGAATGCGGTCGATACAGCCGCCCGGGTCCTCCGCAGCCAGCTGTCGTTGATCACACTCGTTCTGGCCCTGGCAGCGATCGTTCTGGCACTGATCCTGTCTCGGACCTTGAGCCGGCCTATTCTCGCTGCGACTGCCGCTGCCCGCAGATTGGCAGCGGGCCAATACCAGACACACCTGACTGTCAAAGGCCAGGATGAAATCGCCGACCTGTCCACGGCGCTCAATGAATTAGGCCAGCAGCTGCAGGTGACAGAAACCTTGCGCCGCGAGCTGATCGCCAATGTTTCGCACGAATTGCGCTCCCCCCTGACGGTGATCCAGGGTTACGCCGAAACCGTGCGCGATGTAACCTGGCCGGATGAAAAGAAACGCAGCGAGCAGCTGACTTTGATTGCCGATGAAGCTTCCCGCCTGACCCGGGTGGTCGGTGATATCCTGGAATATTCCAAGCTCCAGGCCGGGGTCCGTCCCCCGGACAGCCAAGTGTTTGCCGCTGGCCCGATTTTGACGTCGGTCCAGCTGCGCTTTGAGCTGGAAGCTGCAACCCGTGGCCTCACCCTCAATATGACGGGCTCAGCAGGCGACATCCGCTTCGATCCTGCCCAGTTTGAGCAGGTTTTGACCAATCTGGTGGCCAATGCGATCAACTATGCCGATCCGGACAGTGCCATTCAGATCGACGTCCAGTCAATCGGCGCGAAAAGCCGGATCGAGATCACTAACCAGGGCGAGACCATCCCTGCTGACGAGCTTGTCAAAATTTGGGAACGCTACCATCGCTCTGTCCAAGTCCGCGACGATCGCCGTCTCGGCACTGGCCTGGGCTTGGCCATTGTCCGCAGCATTCTCGAGCAGCACGGCGTCGCATACGGCGTCGAAAGTCAAGAGCACCTGATCCGATTCTGGTTCGAGACCCAGCCTCTGTAACAAACACATTTAACTGAATCTACATCCGCTTTTTGCCGATCCACTGGTCGCTGGCCGGTTATTAAAGGGCGCGCGACTTGAAGTGGACAAAATGAAATTTGAAATTTTCACACTTTAACCTATGATACTAGTAACATAGGTTATCTTTAACATAGGTTACGTTGCGTAATTTTAAAGAATATATTGCATGACTCCGCGCCCACAAGGCAGCGGCTTAGTCAGGTTTTGTCTTTAACCCTGACAGCGACGACGAGGTTCGCTAACGAAAGCGCAGCCGCGATGAAGAAGACGTATTTGGGCCCAATGGTGGTCCAGATGACCCCGCCCAAGGTCGCCATGGTGATTGACACGACGTGGTCCATGCTTTGCCCAGTGACGAGCGTCGGCGAAATATCGTCCGGTGTCACGGCTATTGATCGGAGATAGAGGCTGCGGATCATGCCCATCTGCATCGACATGCGGTCGAGAATGAACAGGGCATATACGGCAAGAACAGCCCAGCCTGTTTTGGGCAGGACCCCAGAAGTAAAGCCGGCAGCGAGAAAGCCATAGGCGATGTAGACGCCGATGAAGGAATAGGCATCGAGGAACAACATTTTTCGGATGCCATACCGGTCGAGCCAGCGGCCCAGTGCCGGAGTGAAGAAGATGCCGGCAAAGGAACCGAACATCAGGAGCAGCGAGAGTGTGTCGGCCTTTTTGCCCAGCAAGTCGATCAGGACCCAGGGGGCATAGACCATCATGATCTGCTTCTGCACGCCGAAGATGATCGCCAGGACATAGTAATTCCGATACTGCCAGCGAAAGACAAATTTCATACGCGGCCAGCCTTGGCCAGTCGGTTTTCCGGCAGATGAAGCACCTGCGGTGTGGTTGCGGTGGCGGTCCAGATAGTACAACAATCCAACGACGGTCAGTGCGGCCACGCCCCCGATCAGGAACGTGATCTTGATATCGGCCGTGAAACTGAAAAGGCCAGAGCGAAAGGCAAAGAAGACCAGCAGCGAAGCCACCATACCGAAGGCCGTGCTGACACCGTTGAAACGGCCAATCAGGCGCCCTGCATTGGCTTCATCATGGATCAGGCTCATACCGATGCTGTTCTGGAGCGGGAACCAGAGATGTTGGCCGATGGAGTGAAAGAAAATGATCGTCAGCATGATCAAGTACGGCGGGGTCAGGAAGCCAAGCAAAGCCAGGCCGATCACAACCAGGGAATGGGCCAGCATGGCAAGACGCAGATCACCCATAAACGCCAGGATTGAGACGAGGAAGATCGACAAGACGCCGGGTAATTCGCGCGGGAACTCGATCAGGCCACGCTGCAGGGCCGTAACCTGGTAGGCATCCTTGAAATAATTCGAAAACAGACTATCGGAAAAACCGGTGCCGATCGCTGCAGCCGCAAGGACCGCATAGAAAATCCAGATGGAACGCTGGTGTTCCGGCGAAGCCAATTTCGGGACAGGCTGCGGGGAAGCCATAAGTCAGATCACCTCACATGCAAACTAATGCGATTCTAACACAGCGGCTTTGCCCAGCTCCAGTTCATTGACTACGAAAATGAGAAAAAAAGACGACCCCCTCGCAGGAGAGAGTCGACTGAATGAATCTTAAGCCCGATTAGATGATTACAAAGCCTTTTTCAATGCCTCGATCTGGGTAGCATATTCCGCATCGCTCAGATAGACCTTGCCCGGATTCATTTCAAACACGGCTCCCCAGGCAGCCTGGTCTTCGTACTTGGGTACCAGGTGCATATGCAAATGATGCAGCTTGTCACCGTAAGCCCCGTAATTGATCTTGGCCGGTTGGTACACAGCCTGGATTGCTTTGGCGGCGTGGGCAATATCGGCCATGTAGGCAGCCTGGTCCGCATCTGACAGATCGAAAATTTCCTTGGCATGGTCCTTGAAAGCGACGATGCAGCGGCCTGGGTGAGTCTGTTCTTTGAAGAAAAAGAGTTCCGAGACCGACAGATCAGCAACCTTGAGCATCAGGGCGGTCTGGCGTTCATCCTTCATGCAGTAAAAGCAATCTTTGTTTTTTCCCATGGTATCCCCCTCGAAATAAATGGCGACTTAGCCGTAGATAGAATCAGTATACCTTAAACAAACCAATTGTGCATGAGAATTTTGACAAAAACTCAATAATACAATCAAAACTAAACAAAAATATGCTCATTGGGTTTTGCAGTATCTGAAATCCTTCACGCCTCACGCCATTGGCGGCGGATCTCATCCATCAGATCGAGAACGTCCAGGGAGAGGTCCGCTGACAAATCCGAAAGGGCTGTCCGATAGGTGACAGGATCTGCCTTCAAGTTCTGTATGGCCTTTTGCATGGCGATGGCTTCATAGACCAGAGCCTGGCTGCTCTGACCGGCGGTGATGATCTGGCTCGGCCCGTCATGTGGGACGAAGGCAGCATGGTCAGCACGTGGATAATTGTCGATGGTGATATAGCCCAGATCCCCGGCTACAACGGCAATTTTTGGCATTTTGGCCCGGAAGGTAAGAGAAATCGTTGCGAGCTCACCTTGCTTGTTTTCAAGGATGATGGAGGCGGACTCATCAACCCCTGTAGCAAATGGCAGAGCCAGTGTCTTTACGCGATGGGGTTGGCTGGAAAGAAAGAACCGCATCAGAGAGAGCGCATAGGTGCCAATATCCAGTAACGCACCCCCTGCCAGTTCTGGATTGAAAAATCGATTGGCAGGGTCGGCGTCCTTGTAACTGCCAAACGGAGCCTGGATCATCTTGAGTATACCCAGCTGGCCAGATTGGATGACTGAACGTAACTCCTGGAACAAGGGCATGTGGTAGATGGTCATGGCCTCGGCCACCAGCAAGCCGCGTGTTTGGGCCAGTTCCTGGGCCGTGCGCAGCTGGTGAGCATCAGTCGTGATCACCTTTTCACACAAGACATGCTTACCATGGTTCAGGCACTCCAGGATAAGCTCGCCATGGCTGTTGTGCGGGGTAGCCAGATAGATCACATCAATCTCTGGATCAGAGAGCAAAGCCTCATACGATCCATAGGCCCGTTCAGCTCCCCAGGCTGCAGCGAACGCATCAGCTTTGCCCTGATCGCGTGAACCGGCCGCCAGCAGCCGGCCACCCGCCAGGGGAACGGCAATGGCGAATTCCCGGGCGATCTGGCCGAGTCCAAGTACACCCCAGCGGATAGGTTCTCTTTGCGTCATAGGCTCCTCCTGGTTCTGCTGATCATTAAAAAAGTGGTGCAAACAGCCGCAAAAACGCCTGCAGCAGGCGTTCCGGCAAACGCACGTGCTTGAGCTGACTGAGGGTGACGGGTTCGCTGATGGCAAAAATAGCCTGCAGATCCCGTTTGATATCTTCCAGAACAGGAGCGCCGCAGATCAGGACCCCATCTTCAAACTGGAGATGGAAACTGCGGTAATCCATGTTGATCGTTCCGGTGACACAGAGGTCATCATCGCTCAGGATGGTCTTGGCATGCAGAAAGCCGGGTAAATATTCAAACACATGAACCCCAGCCGCCACGAGCCGGTGATAATTCGACCGTGTGACCTTGTGGACGTACCATTTGTCCCAGATCCGGGGCGTGGCGATCCGGACATCGATTCCCCCCTGGGCTGCCTGGCAGAGGGCGTCCATCATGAATTCATCGATGACCAGATAAGGGGTCGTGATGTAGACATAGTCTTTCGCACCCGCGATGATCTGGCGATAGATTTGTTCGGCTGGATTGACCGGATTGTTGACCGGGCCATCCGAAAAGGGCTGGAAAAAGCCAGCACCAAAGACGGATGTTGACGACCGGTATTGGGTAAAATCCTCACTCTTGTGCGTTTGCGACTGCCACATTTCGAGGAAAATGACGGTCAGGCTCCAGACCGCTTCACCTTCGAGACGAACGGCGGTGTCCTTCCAATGGCCAAACCGCGGATATAGATTGGCATATTCATCAGCCAGGTTCGTACCACCCGTATAGCCGATCCGGCCATCGATGACCGCAATCTTCTGGTGGTTGCGATGATTGAGGTAGAGGTGGACCAGCCCCTTCTGGACCTCACTGAACGCCAGGACTTGAATGTTTTCAGCTGCCAGAGTTTCACGGAAGTGGTCCGGTAAAGTGGACATGCTGCCAGCATCATCATAAAGCAGCCGAACTTCAACGCCTGCAGCAGCCTTTTTTTGCAGGATTGCATGGATTTCGTCCCAGACTTTCCCGGCAGCAACGATGAAATACTCCAGGAAAATGAATCGCTCCGCTGCTTCGAGATCGCGGCGCAGGTCGGCAAACTGGAGCTCACCGAGGGGATAGTAAGTACTGGTCGTGTTTTCGTAAACGGGAAAACCCTGGTTCTCCAGATAGGTGACCATCCGGCGACGCATGGGGAAAGACTTGCTCAGGCGGTCCAGACTATCCGGATTGGCCTTCAGCCAATGTGGCCTGCGCTGGAAGATTTTCCGGACCCGCCGTCCAGACCGGCTTGACTGGCCTGAGCGGCCCCACAATAGATAGAGGGCTTCACCAAAAACGGGCAGCAACAGGATGATCACCGTCCAGGCAAACGTGTAGGCAGAAGACTCATTTTTGCTGACCAGATAGAGCACTTGCACCAGAGCGATGATTTCCAGGATGACATAAAGCGTCGTAAAATGCTGACGTAGATTGACCACTACCAACCAGATCAGGATCAGCTGGGCCAGGACGGCTGCTGCGACAATTAGAAGGCGCAAGCGACTGCGGGAGTGGGTTTTGCCACCGGCGGCCGCGATTCCGTCCGCTGCAATCTGGACCGGCTGTCTGGTTCCCGGCTCAAGTCTGGACATAGCCGCGATCAACTTGGATCACACAGCGCCACTGAGGGTTGATGCTGGAGATTTCTGATTTAATCTGGAAAACCAGCTCATCATCGGAATCGGTCAAGGAATAGGGGACAGTCACATCAAAAATCAGGTTGGAATGACTGATCCCGTGCACGACCCGGAAATCATGCAAAGACAGACCTGGCGCGATCTGGGCCAGTGCGCCTTCGGCCATGGCGCGTAATTTCCGGGTCTCTGGATCATTGAGACGAACTGGGTCCATATGGATGACCAGATTGATCCCTAAGTCGGTCAGAAAATCACGCTCGATGTTGTCAATCAGGTCATGGCTGCGCATCGGATCCATGTCAGCTGAGATTTCGCAATGGACGGTGGCATAGCATTTGGTCGGGCCATAATTGTGGATAGCCAGGTCGTGCAAACCGATCACTCCAGGATAGCTCAGGATCCGTTCGCTGATCTGGCTGACCAGTTCCCGGTCGGGTCCGGCACCCAGCAGGGGGCTGACCGTTTCCATGATCAATTTAACGCCGCTGACCATGATGAAAAGGGCAACAGCCGCGCCCATGTAACCATCAAGATCGAGGCCTGTAAAGCGGGAAATCATCAGCGACATTAGCACGGCAGATGTGGCCAGTACATCGTTGCGACTGTCCGCGGCTGTGGCCAGGAGGGTGACTGAATCGATGGTGTGCCCGATCGACCGGTAAAAGCGCATCTGCCAGAATTTAATTGCAATCGAGACCGCCAGGACCCCGACGGATAACCAGCTGAACTCGGTGGGCTCGGGATGCAGGATCTTGCCGAAAGCTGTCTGCAACAACTCGAATCCCAGAGACAAGATTAAAAAAGATACAATCAGGCCGGCGATGTATTCGATCCGTTCATGGCCGTAGGGGTGTTTTTCATCCGCCGGCTTGCCAGACATTTTAAAGCCGGCCAGGGTGACCAGCGAGGAGCTCGAATCAGACAGGTTATTGATGGCATCCGCAGTGATGGCCAAGCTGTTGAACACAAGGCCGACAGCCAGCTTGATCCCAAAGAGGATCAAGTTCGTGGCAACGCCGACCAGGCTGGCAAAACGCCCATAGCGCTCGCGGACCACCGGGTTGGAGGTGTGTTCGGCATTCTTGATAAAAAAATGGATGAGTACACTCGTCTTAGCCATACCCTTATTGTAACGGAAACAGTCAGACTGTGCATCTTGTGCCGGTGGCTCGTACCTGAAAAAGGTCAGGCTTCGCTCAGTTCACCATCAATGATATGGACAATCCGGCTGGCGATGCTGGCAACCTCGATGCTGTGCGTAATCATAATGATTGTGTTACCCAGATCGTTCAGCTTCCGGAAAAGTTTCAAGACTTCCTCGCCCGTGTGGGAATCGAGCGCGCCCGTAGGTTCATCTGCCAGTAGGACAGAAGGGGAACCAACCAGAGCCCGGGCGACAGACACGCGCTGCTGTTGGCCTCCGGATAATTCTGTTGGCTTGTGGCGCCGGCGCTCGGTCAGGCCAAGCATTTCGATGGTCGACTGACTTTGCGCCTCCGCCTCGCGATAACTCATACCGCGCATTAATAGCGGAGCGACGATGTTCTGGACTACGGTGTAGGTTGGGATCAGGTTGTAATTCTGGAAAATGAACCCGATGTGCTGATTGCGCAACTGGGTCAATTGATTGTCCTTGAGGTTGTGCACCGGCGCACCGTCTAGAAAATATTCGCCATCGTCCGCGACGTCGATGCAGCCGAGCACATTCATCAGCGTGGACTTGCCCGAACCAGATGGACCCAGGATGGCGACGAACTCGCCTTTCTCGACGCGGAAGTTGATGTTTTTCAGGACATGGAGGGGTTCGTGGCCCAGATAGTAGGTTTTGTTCAGGTTGCGGATCTCAATCGTTGGCTGTGGCATCGCTGGTTTGCTCCGTTTCCGTGATTTCGACCATCCAGATGCCGACGATGACTTCGCCGTCCGAGGACTGCTCCAGAAGGACTTGGACTGTGTCACCGGCAGCCAGGCGTGAGAATGTGGTTGTTTTCCCCTCCGCTGTCAGGATCTTTGTGCCCACTGGGATGTTCAGCTGCAACGTCCCAGCGGGTGCGGTCTGATTACCGCGTGTTGGCCTGTCGCTGGGGGATTCACCCTCTGCGACATCCGGAGCATCGGCCGGTGGTTGGCCGGGCGTGCCAGATGGCCTTGACCCAACTTCGCCTGCCTGGCGGCTCGGCCGAGTGTTATCCCCGGATGGCTCTGTTGTTGAGGCCAGTTCCAAGATGGCCAGTGTGAGTTCGTTACCGGCAATAGCCACGATCTGGCCCTGGACCAGGCGCTGGTTCTCGCCAACAAGGATATCCGTCGCAATCGTTGCGGCCTGGGTTGAACAGCCAGCAGACAGGATACCTGTTGATAAGGCCAGCGACAGGACAAGGGGCAGGGTCTTTTTCTTGATCACAGTGTTGTAGATTTTCATGGCAACCTCTCAATTGGTTATGTTTTGTTCAGAGTGTGTTCAGGGCTTGGACCGGAATCAGGCGCGAAGCTTTGAAAGCTGGATAAAAGCCGAAAGCCGTACCGGTGACGATAGCAAACGCCAGGGCCAGGACGAATCCGGCAGGTGAATGCTCGACCCGGACGCTGAGCAACTGGATGACCGGGGTGACCAGCATGCTGGCAAGCACCCCCAGTACGCCACCGACGATGCTGATGAAGCTGGCTTCAAGCAGGAATTCGAGCAGGATGTCGCGCTTTTTGCATCCGATCGATTTGAGGATGCCAATCTCCCGGGTTCGTTCCTTGATCGAGACGAACAAAACGTTCATAATCCCGATCCCGCCGACGATGAAAACGATCGTGGCCATGGCGAACAGCAGCATGGTCAATGTACGGTGCGAAGCCATGGCAGCTTCCATTTTGCTGCCGGCATCTTCGATCGTGAAGGTGGCATTTGGATAACTTTCGCTCAGGACCGTCTCAATATTAGTTTCAATTTCCTCCACCGCATTGACATCTTGGGCGATGACAGTGATGGTCGGGCTGACATCACTGCCGGTGATGTACTTGATGCCTGTTTCATAGGGGATGAATATGGCATCATCCGGGCTGATCCCGGAGGTTAGCTCACCCATTGTTGTCAGCACACCGTTGACAACATAGGGGCGATTATCGATGTAGAGCACACTGTCATAGGCCTCAGTGGCACTGCCGAAAATGTCCTCGGCTGCAGTGGCTCCCAGAATGCAGACTTTGCTGGCCTGTTCGGACTCGTTTTCCTGGATGAAATCACCCACCGCCAGTTCCAGATTGCTCAGCTGGGCATAGTTGGGCTTGACTCCGGCGATTGTGTAGCTCTCCTCGGATTCCAGCGTTCCACCATTGATGGTTGACTTGGTCGTATAGGAGATGGTAACAGCAGCAATCTCAGGGACAAAAATCTCGAGGTCTTCGACATCGGTGTCTGATAAGGTGATTCGCTCGAAATTGACCCGCTGCTCGACTGACGCACTACCCATGCCGGACATGAAATCCGGTGGGGTGGCACCCGGTGTAAATCCCTCGGGCATCGCGCCACCGGGCATCGCCCCTCCTCCGGTGAAAGCGCCTCCAGCACTGGCCATGCTGGTTTTGCTGACGCTGTTGCCAGACGAGCTCGATGAACTCGAAGCGCTGCGTGCCCCGCCGCCAAATGCACGGGTATAGGAGATGTCGATCGCCCCAGCCTTGAGGTTTTTGAACTGGTCTGCCACATCCATCTGGCCACCGCGCCCGATGGCGATCACCATGACGATCGTGGCGGCACCGACGACGATGCCGATCGATGTCAGGATGACTTTGAATTTGTTCTGGAACAGGTTGATGAAGACCAGACGCAGAATTTCTGACAATCTCATCTGGCATTCACCTGGCTTTCGATCAGGACGACGTCGCCTTCGGAGAGTCCGCTTATGATTTCAACCTGGTATCCGTTGGAAAATCCAGTCTCGACTTCGACCCTCTCCACCGTGCTGTCCGCCAGTTTGCGTTTGACGTAGGACGTTGTGCCCTCACGGAGGATTGCCTTGTTTGAAACATGGATGACATCAGTAACTTCTTTGGTGATGAACGTGACATTGCCCGTCATGCCGTCATAAATCCGGGCGGTATCGCCACTCAGGGTCACCGTAACTGGGTAACTGACGGTGGATGTCCGGAAATCGGTGACAGAGGCCGAGATGGCCGTCACGGTGCCGTGATAGACCTCATCTGGATAAGCTGTGAATTCAATGTTCACCGAATTGCCAATCAAGACCAGGGAAATATCGTCTTGGGCAATATCGACTGAAACGGTTACGGCAGAGGGATCCTGGATCACTGCCAGATCGACTGTAGGCATTAACGTGTCTCCTGCGCCATACCCCAGGGACGTCAACGTACCGGCATATTGGGACAAGATCTGCTGGCTGGAAAGAAGGCTCTCAAGTTCAGCCAGGTCGGATTTTGCATCCTCAAGGTCTTCCTGGGCTGCAGTCACGGCTTCATTGATGTCGTTGAGTGCAACCTGGTAAATAGACTGGGCGTTTTTGTAAAGAACAAGCTGGCTCTCCAAAGTGGCCTTGGCAGAGGTGATGCCAGATTGCCGCTCGCGTTCGGCTTTGGTCTTTTTCATCTCCAGAGTCGGCAAACTGTCTATAAGATCCGAGCGTTCATCAGTCAAGTCTTCGATCTCTTGCTTCAGGCTGTAGATCCGGGCACTGTCATCGTCATCATCGAGATCATCGATTTCGTCTTCCAGTTCAGTAATTTCAGCCGGGATTTCTGTGATGCGCTCATTGGCATCCGCAATCTCCCGTTCGGCATCTGCAACATCAATGTTCAACTGGGCAATCGTAGCGTCATGGGTTGCCTGAGCAGTTGTACCGAGCGCCTGGTTGGCTTTGTAGGTGTAAGTTGCTTCGAGCTTGTCCTTGTCTCGCTCAATGGTGGCTGCAGTCAGATTCGATTGCGCAGTCTGGACGGCCTCCTCGAGATGTTTCCTGACGGTAGCCAGGCTGTCTTCGGTCAGGGTCAGCAATGGATCCCCGACTTTCAAGATCTGGCCAATGCTGGCATCAAGGGACAAGACTTCCAGAGAAGCCGAGAGACCTGAAGCAGACGAATCGGTGTCAGAAGAAAGATCCAGGCCGAAAGTCTGCGTTTGTGTGCCGATGCTGACCGTGCCACTTTCAGTGACACCCGCTGTCACATTGCCACGCTCGGCGATGACTTCTTTTGTCGCTGACTGCGTGGTTGTTTCGGCGTTGGCTGTGATGGGATTGAATAAATTCCAGACCAGTGTGCCGGCAAGGGCCAGGCTGATAACTCCGATCAGCCATTTTTGACGCGCAAAATGCTTCATAGTCCAGGGTCCTCCCCATTAAAAATGACGGTCGCTTCAAGGTCACTCGTCAGACTGGAAGATGGTTGGGCCAGTGTGACGACAACGGTGTAATATACATTGGACATGCTATAGGACGAGGATGTCGGATTGATCTGGGTGATGGTAGCGTCAAAGACAGACTGATCCGATGAGCGGATCTCAACTGTGACCGGATCACCAACCGTAAGCCTGTGGATGTCCGCCTGATCGACCGTGACTGAGACGGTTACTTGGGCAGCATCCAGCATGGTAGCCACCGGAATTGCTGTGCTCAATGTGTCCCCTGCATCATAGCCAAGGCTGCTGACTGGACCTGAGTAGAGGGAATAGATGATCCCGTCGCCCAGCTCGGATTCGAAATCCTCCAGCACAGCATGGGTCTGGCTGAGTACCCATTCAGCCTTTTCATAGACTGACTTGGCATCCTGCAGGGACTGGGTGTACTGGGAATCAGCAGAACGGTAGTCCACCAGACTGGTCTGGTACGAAAGCTCCAATTCGATGCGCTGGGAAATCAGGTTTAGATTGGCCTTGTGGTAGGTGAGTTCGATTTCTGCCAGATTACGATTGGCGCTTTCGAGCTCGCTGGCAAGCGAATCAACCAGGGACTCATACTGGCTGACAGCGCTTTGCAGATTGGCCACCTTAGACTGGTCTTTGCTGGCTTCTTCGTTTAGAGTTGCGACAGACTGGCTGACAGAGTCCAAGGCGACCTGTGCTTCTGCCAGCCGGTTTTCGGCGATCGTCCGGACGTCCGCAAACTGCAGCGAGTCCAGTTCGTCTTCCTGTTCGTCGAGAAAATCGAGAATCGCCTGGTATCCGGAAACATCCCTGACCGCTTGCTCTTTGATCCTGCTCGCAGCGGCCAGATCTGACTGGCTATCCTCGGCATCCTCCTCGGCATCGTCCAAGTCATGGTCACGATAAGTGAGTTCCTGCTGGGCTGCGGCTATTCGAGTGGGGTGATTGGCGATGATATCATGCGCTTCATCCATCGCATCCTCTGCAGCATCGACGGCTTTCTGCAAATCGAACAGAGCAATGGTGTAGTCTTGCTCGGCGATGGAACCCAGTGCTCGGTTTTTATCGAGTGACGCCTGGATTTCTGCCATCGTCTCTTGGTAAGTGATGACCGCCTGATTGTAGTCATTCAGAGCTGAAGTGGCTTCTTGCTGCAGACTGACCCGAGCTTGTTCGATGCTGCTGTTCGTCAGAGTCAGGAGTGGTTCGCCTGATTCGATCGCAGTGCCTGCTACGGCCTGGATGCTTTCGATCTCCAGGTCATAAACATCCGGATCAAATGCCAGCCGCTGTTCGACCGTCGCCAGTACCGTTGTACCACTCACGGACAGGCCGGTGTCTTCTGATGTGAATCTGGCTGCACTGGACGAGCGGTCCGGGGATTCAGGGTCACGGGTCGACCGCCATGGTTGATCGATGATGAGCAGCACAAGAACGCCAGCCAGAACCGCTGCGGTGGCAACAATGGAGAGCCGCCGCTTGATTCGTGCCGTCCGGAACGTTTCATCCGGGTTTTTTCCTTTTCCGAACATAGGGGATCCTTCCAATTTTACAGATTGGGAATCGATACAGCCCTATGTTGACTTGTTTGTTACAAAATTGGGTGACGCTTGGGTGAAAATTGTGTGAAACCGTTTACGGCTGGCGTTTGTCCTCATCGTGTTCATGATCGATATTCTTGCCAGTGATGTCCTTGAGGCGCAGCTTATGATGGGCCAGCCATTCACGGATGCCGGCGATCTCAATCGGGCGCTTGATCTTCAGTGTGGTCGTCTTGACCATATCCTGGAAACTGAACACATACTGGCGGATGCCCTTGAAACTGGGCAGCCGGCTGTTGATTTCCCGGATCAGCTGGTCGAGATGAGCCCGGATCTGGTTTTCTGATGCATCCTGGCCCAGTTTTTCTTTGAGCACGTCCGGATCAAGGACCACTTTGGCAGAAACGACGACATCCCCTTCGTCGTCTTCACCCCAGACGAGGGACTCCTTGATCAGCTTGTCCTGGCCGAGCAGGTATTCAATCTCCTCAGGGAAGACTTTTTTGCCACTTTTGAGCACGATCATGGATTTCTGGCGCCCGGTGATCGAGAGGCAGCCAGTGGCAGGATCGATCCGGCCGATATCTCCAGTATGAAACCAGCCTTCGGAATCGATGACTTCAGCTGTTGCCGCCGCGTCCTGGTAATAGCCCAGCATGACAATCGGACCGCGGACCAGGATTTCACCAGGCTCGCCAGGCGTCTCGCTGTCGACGGCAAGCTCGATTCCGCCCATCGGATGACCAACCGTGCCCGGGACGAAGATCTTGGAATTGCAGCCAGCTGCAACCGGTGAGGTCTCGGTCAGGCCGTAACCCTGCAGGATGTGGATGCCGATCGCGTCGAAGAACCGGATGATCTCCGGGTCGATCGGGGCTGCGCCGCAGATGCCCAGCTGGAGGCTGCCGCCGAAAGCTGCGAGAATCTGTTTGTAGAGGACACGCCGGAGGTCGATGCCGACCTTTCTCAGACCCTGGGTGATCGGCAGCAAACGCCGGACCAGCTTGTCTTTGCCCGTTTTCTGCAAAGTCGCCTGGACTTTGTTATAGAAATTTTCGAACAGGACCGGCACACCAACGATCATCTCGATGTGATAGTCCTGGAGATTTTTCTGGATATGGCGCAGCCCATCGCTTTCGTGGATTTCAGCACCATAATAAAGGCCGATGTAGAGCCCACAGGTGTTTTCAAAGGTGTGGTGCAAGGGCAGGACTGAAAGCATGCGGATACCGGGCCAGAGCTTGACGACACTGGCGACCGCCTGGACGTCTGAGCAGACATTGCGCTGGCTGAGCATGACCGCCTTGGCCACACTGGTCGTACCGGAGGTAAAGAGCAGGGCCATCAGGGCATCAGGATCAATCGTGGTCTGGGACAGGGTTGTCGTGCCTTCTTGTTCCAGCGCTGCACCCCAAGGCAGGAGCTCGTCCAGTTGCAGCCAATGGCGTGTTTTTTCTGCCGGGGCCTGCTCAGGGGTCTGGCTCAGCAGACCAGTCTGGGGTGGTGAGAAAACCGGCTGCCTGGAGCTGGAGCGGCCTGGGCGCAAGGCAATCAGTCCAGACAGACTGGCGACCTGGTCGTGCGCTTTCTCCATGCACATCAGGAAAGACGGATCATAAAAAACTGCGTCCACTTCGCCTCGGGCCAGGGAGGCAATGATTTCACTTTCCGGCAGCAACCGGTCGAGCGGGACCACCACTCCGACTCCGCAGACAACGGCTGCATGAGCCAGGCACCAGGCGTAGCTGTTTTCACCGATGATGGCGATCCGTTTCCCGGCAAGGCCGAGCGCCAGCAGGGCTGTTCCCAGATGGTTGATCTCGCGCCAGAATTCGGCGTAAGTCCGCATCGACAGCGGTTCATCGACCTGGTTCCGGAACCGGAAAGCCGGACGGCTGGCGTACAAGGCGGCACTTTGCTCAATCATCTCGCGCAAGGTCGCAAAGGAACGAGTCTGGAAATAAGACTGGCCATGGAGAATCTGCATCACAGTCCTCAATTCTGCAGGAAAGAGAACAAGGTCTTATTTCCTGCGTCTGGTATGCCTCCCATTATAATTCAGATTGAAAATCTTTGCCGACAGGGTGGTGTATAATTGATCTGGTATTTACCGGATTTTCAAAACTGATCCGAGTGAAAACACCTGACTGGAAAGCGAGAATCATGGAAAAGACACGTCCTGCCCGCCTCTATACCCTGGCTGAGGAATTATTCAACAGCATCACCCACGGAATCGGCACCCTGCTCAGCATCGCTGCCCTTGTGATCCTGGTGGTGATCGCCGCGCGGCGGCGCGATGTCCTGGCGGTGGTCAGCTTTGCTATTTATGGTTCGTCCCTGCTGCTCCTCTATCTGTCCTCCACGCTGTACCATTCCCTGACCGCCCCCCGGGCCAAAGCCGTGTTCCGGGTGCTCGACCATGCCTCGATCAATCTCCTGATCGCGGGTAGCTACACACCCATCACCTTGCTGGCGTTGACACCTGGCTGGGGCTGGAGCTTGTTTGGTGTCGTCTGGGGCCTGGCCATCCTTGGTGTCCTGCTCAACATCGCCGGCCTGGAAAAGACGCGCCGGATCTCCATGGCCCTGTATGTCCTGATGGGCTGGCTGGTCATCGTAGCCCTCAAGCCCATGCTGGCCATGGTTCCCGCCGGCCTTCTATATTTCCTGCTCGCCGGAGGCTTGTTCTACACCATTGGCATCCTGTTCTATGCTGTGAAGAAAATCCCGTTCAACCATGGGATCTGGCACCTGTTTGTCCTCAGCGGCAGCATCTGCCATTTCACCGGATTTCTGCTGTATTTGACTTGAAAACGATGGTTCAGGAGGCGCTGATGTCTCGAATTGGCTTGGCCCTGGGCGGGGGCGGCACACGTGGTGCCTTTGAAATCGGCGCTTGGAAAGCCTTCCGCGAACTCGATGTCCAGTTTGCTGCGATCACAGGCACCTCCATCGGGGCCATCAATGGCGCTCTGATGCTCAGTTGTGGCTACGACCGGGCGGTCGAGCTGTGGCATAACCTGCAGTATGAACAATGCCTGTCCTTTTCCACACCACCCAATCTGAAATCCAGCGATCTTCTGACCTTGAAAAACTCAGATGTCCTGGCCCGGGAAATCCTGGCCCAGGGGGGACTGGATACGAGTCCACTGCGCGAACTACTCTTGTCATACATCGATGAAGCTGCTGTCCGGGCCAATCCGGTCCGCTTTGGCCTGATGACAGTCCAGCTCAATGAGCTCAGGCCGGAACCCCTCTGGATCGAGGATATCCCAACCGGCCACCTGATCGATTTCATCATGGCCAGTGCCCATCTCCCTGGCCTGCAACCGGTTGAAATAGGCGGCAAACGATATCTGGATGGTGGCTTTGCCGAGAATGTCCCAGTCTCGATGCTGCGTCGCCAAGGATTTCGCCATATTGTGGCCATCGATCTGGAACCGCGTGTGTCGGTCCGCTGCCCTTGGGAAGACAATACCCAGCTGACCCTGATCCACGACCGCGAAGATCTGGGCAGCCTCCTGGACCTGGACCAGGACTTGATCCGCAGAAACCAGCGCCTGGGCTATCTGGACACCATGAAAGCTTTTGACCAGCTTAATGGCGACTACTTTGCCTTTCCCCTGGCTGACTACCAGATGTTGCTGAGTGAATTCGGACCAGACCTGATCAGTGGACTCGAGCAGGCCGCCCTGGCGTTTGAGCTGGATCGCAGCCGCATGTATACTGCCGATGAATTCCTGACACAGGTTCGTGCCCAGCACCTGTCTGCTCGCCAGAAATACGAACTGAAACGCAAAGAGCTGCAAGTAGAATCGAAAATCCATGCGGTCGCAAGTGGCACCCTCCATGTGTTGAGAATGCAACCAGCCATGCGTCTGGAATTCCTGGCTGAACTGACCAAAAGCCTGGAGCAGAATCATCACCCGTTCAAAATCCCACTCAAACTGTTTCCGAACCTGAACTGGACTGCCAAAGCTTTGCAGCGGCTGGAAATGACGTAAAGCGCGTGATTTTCCTACCACTCGTTGTTCATGTTGTCACCGAATGATAAAATGAATCACAAAAAATGCAAAAAAGCAGGTGAAGCATGAAAACGGATGGGTGGTTTGATTATCCGGAAACAGTACCCTCAGGGTCACCAGGCCAATCCATACAGACCCTGTTGACTTCAAGTTTCATAAATCTGGCCATTTTAGCAAGCATCACGGGGCTCGCCATCTTGCTTGATGGTTGGCTCGACCGCTCCATCAGCCTGCTTGATTCTTGGTTGGCGGCAGCAATTGCCCTGGCCTTGGCGATTGTGGTTTGGGCGATCCGAGGACAACTGATCCGCTGGCCGATCTTAACACAGCGCATCATCATTCTGGTCCTGAGTTGGAGCCTGTCAGGCGTCACTTTTGCCACCGCCTACCCGGTTAATGGCACGGATGATTCGCTGTGGCTTTTTCTTCTGGTTCTGATGGCCACTTCCGCATTTACAGTCCGCCCACTGCTGGACCAGCTAACTGGCTTGGTGTTTCCCATAATAGCTGCTATCTTCATGATGAGCCAAAGGCTGTCTGCCGAACTAATTGGCAGATTTTTGCTGATGGCTGCGATTGCGGGTGTTTTCGCTTTTATTCTGGCATGGTTCCAACTCCGGCAGAAACTGATTGCGCTGGAGACCATCCACTTGGCGACTGCCCAGCGTCGCCAACTCGAGGAACTGACGCAGCGGGACCCTGTGACCGAATTATACAACGACTTAGCGTTCAAGTCGCGGCTTGGCATTGAGCTTGCCCGCTCTGTTCGCTATAAACGGCCATTGTCCTTGCTTGCCTTCGATTTGTACGAAAACAGTCACCCGCTGCGTGCTTCTGGCCGCAATCATTTTGAGTTGACGATCGCCAGCCTGGCTGCCATCCTGAACAAGAAATTGCGAACAACGGATATCCTCGGTTGTGACAAGGATGGCCGTTTTCTGGTGGCCTTGCCCGATACCGAGCTGACACATGCACAGATTGCTGCCAACCGTATTCAGGTTACTATCCAAAATTACAATATGGATAACAGCACGAGGCTGACCTTCTGCTGCGGGATATCGGAGTATCATGGCGAGACGATCGAATCGCTGATTCTGGTCACGGAAGCACGGATGCGGGAAGCCTTCCGATTGGGACCGGACCAGGTCGTAGCGGAGTGATTGGCGTCTGGCCAGGAAACCAGGAGAGAAGAGAACTGTGACGGATTGGATGTTCATACTGATCGTTGCCACAGGTCTGCCGTTAGGATTGTTCGCCAAAGCATGGGCCAGGCAGATGATCCAGCAACGGCAGCCTGGACTAGGACTTCCATTTTGGATCGATGATTCCAGACAGATGCAAGCTGCCTGGGCTTTGGTGGGCATGCTCATTCACGCAACGGTAATAATTATTGCTTCGCTCTCCTGGACCGCCCTGATCTATACGGTCTGGTTTTATGCCTTGCTGCTGTTATCAGCTGTTGACCTGGCCATCCGTAAAATACCCAATGAGATGCTGGCTTTGATGATTATTGCTAGATTGTTCGATCTGATCATCCATCGAAATTTGACAAATTTACCCCGCGCTCTGCTTGGTTTGGCTGCTGGTTATTTCTTCTTCACATTGCCGGTTTTAATTGGCCGCTCGATCGGCAAAGGGGATGCCAAACTGGCGGCAGTGATTGGTTTTTGCATTGGAATCTATGGAATGTTACAAAGCATTGCGGTGATGAGTCTTGCAATTGTAACAATACTGGCACTAAATCTGAAAATGCGGAAACAGAAGAAGACAGCCCGATCACCCTGCACTAAAGC
>CAZGSR010000026.1:0-39029 GCA_964528645.1 uncultured Mageeibacillus sp.
CGCAGCATTTTAATGACTTTTTGTGCCTGAGCGAAGCGAAAGGAATGTTTATAATGATGAAACTAGTCGATTGCCATTCCCATACAGTCCACTATTCAACCGATGCCGCCCAGACGGTCGCTGAATTGATCCAGGATGCCAGAGATCATGACTTGGCTGGAATTTGCCTGACCGACCACTACGACAAGGATGTCAACTACACCGGGATCGAACATATTTTTGATATTCCGGACTACTTCTCCCATTTAAACCAAGTCAGGGCTACAGCCGACCCACAGGACCCACCGCTTTTCATCGGGATCGAACTGGGCTGGATGCCTCACCTGACCCGGCTGTTCAACGAGATTATTGCCACCTGGCCATTTGACTCCGTCATTTTGTCGCTGCACAACATGGACGGTAACAAGGATATTTTTGTCGATCGTTCTGTCTATGACCAGGGCGCATTAGCGGCCTATTCCCGTGCCCTGACCCAGATGGTCGACATGATGTCCAGTTGTCCGGATTTTACCATTCTGGGGCATTACGACTATGTCAGCCGTTATTTCCCTGGCCAGACCATCCGGATGGACTATGCCCCTCTGGCCCGAGAGTTTGATGCCTTGTTCGAACACTTGATCAGCCACGGCAAAGCCTTGGAACTGAACACGCGAACTGCCCTGAAATTCAAAAGTCAGGGCCTGACCGGCGATCAAGCCTGGCCAGACCCTGCGATTTTCAGACGGTATCTGGAATTGGGGGGACAGTACATCAGCCTGAGCTCCGATTCCCACCAGAGCGGCCAGGCGGCGACGTTGTTCCCGGAAGCACTCGATTTCCTGAAGTCAGTCGGAGTGCGTCAGCTGACGCATTTCGTCCATAAAAATCCGGTCCTGACTCCCATTATCTGATCGCGTCAGCGATCAGTGGTGCTCTTCCCCGTGATCGTGTGCGTCATCATCGAGCATGTCGAACAACTTCTTGTATTCGTCGGTCATGCGGCCGGTTGACTCGAAATATTCCTTGAGGGCAGCCTTGACCGCCTGTTCAGCCAGTAAGGAACAGTGCATTTTAACCGGCGGCAGGCCATCGAGCGCTTCGGCCACTGCCTTGTTGGTCAATAGCAAAGCTTCATCCAGCGTCTTGCCCTTGATCATTTCCGTCGCCATGCTTGACGTGGCGATCGCAGATCCGCAACCAAAGGTTTTAAATTTGGCATCGACAATGATGTCGTTTTCAATTTTCAGATAGACTTTCATGATGTCGCCACACTTGGCGTTGCCCACCATGCCGGTCGCCGATGCATCGGCAATCTCCCCGACATTGCGCGGATTCATGAAATGGTCCATAACTTTGTCACTGTATTCCATAAAGGTCCTCTCTTTCAACCGTGCGTTTCTTTTAAATAAGCTTCATACAGGGGCGAGATATCCCGCAGCCTGGAGACAATTTTGACCAGGGATTCGACCAGACGGTCAATGTCCTCTGCTTCACTGCTTTTGCCAAATGAAACCCGCAGAGACCCGTGGGCTTTTTCGTGGGGCAGGCCGATTGCCAGCAGGACATGGGACGGGTCCAGCGATCCAGAGGTGCAGGCCGATCCCGACGAACACTCGAACCCGAAATGATCGAGCATGATCAGGATCGATTCCCCTTCGATGAATTCGAAGGAAAAATTGACATTGTTCGGCAGTCGTTCGGTGCGATGGCCATTAAGCCGGGTATGCGGGACTGCATGCAAAACTTTTTCGATCAGATCATCGCGCAAAGCAGAAAGCCGCTGGGTGTTCTCAGCCATTTCAGCCATGGCCAGCTCGAAAGCCTTGGCAAAACCAATGATGTACGGCACATTTTCCGTGCCACCGCGCCGGTTGCGCTCCTGGGCCCCACCATCCATAAAGGTGGCGATCCGGGTTCCGCGGCGGATGTAGAGGGCACCGACACCCTTGGGGGCGTACATCTTGTGCCCCGAGAAGGAAAGCAGGTCAACCGGCAGGGTCGAAACATCAATCGGGATTGCTCCAGCCGCCTGGACCGCATCGGAATGGAACGTCACTTTGTGTTCCCGGCAGATGGCTCCGATTTCAGCGATCGGCTGGATGGTTCCGATCTCATTGTTAGCCATCATGATGGTGACCAGGATGGTGTCGGGTCGGATCGCCTGACGGACTGATTCTGGATCGACCCGGCCATCACCATCGACATCGAGATAGGTGATCTCGTACCCCTGGGCTGCCAGGGCTTCACAGCTGTGCAGGACCGCATGGTGTTCGATCTTGGAGGTGATGATGTGGCGGCCTTTTTTCTCCAATGCCCGGGCGACACCTTTGATCGCCCAGTTGTCGGATTCCGTGCCACAAGAAGTGAAATAGATTTCGTGCGCCTGGGCCTGGATACAGGTGGCGATGCGCTGGCGGGCATCCTCCAGCAGGCGTTTGGCCTCCTGGCCCCTGTGGTAGAAAGAGGATGGATTGCCAAATTGTTCCTGGAAAATCGGCAACATGGCGTCCATGACTTCCGGGCGGACGGGTGTTGTCGCAGCATGATCGAGATAGACTCGTTTGGTGGCACTCATGAAATAATACTCCCTTGCCTCGAGATACGTTTCCACTTTAGGCGATTCAAACCAGCTGTGTTGTAACTTCTGTTACTGGGGCTCCCAATATCCTACAATATTACTAGGATTACATTGAATACAGGCGGAATTTGCACGTTCAATTGGTTGTAGCCGAATCCCCAGTTTGTTTGCGCCGCTTTTTCAGCCATTCAGTCACCTTGGCCTCATAACCGTTCTGGCTGGGTTGGTAGTAGATCGTTCCAGCAATTTCAGCTGGCAAGTAATCCTGATCGACAATATGCCCCGGATAATCATGGGCGTACTTGTAGCCGACACCGTACCCAAGCTCAGACATCCCCTTAGCTGGAGCATTGCGCAGATGCATGGGCACCTCTCCTGTGCGACGGTTGTTGACATCATCCAGAGCCTGGTCGATGGCCAGGTAGGCGGCGTTGGATTTCGGACTGGTGGCCACAGCCAGAGCTGCTTCAGATAGGAGGATCCGAGCTTCCGGCATTCCAACCGCCATCGCTCCCTGATAGGCGGCCATGGCGACCTGGATCATCTGTGGATTGGCCAGACCGACGTCTTCGGCGGCACAGATCAGGATGCGTCGGGCGAGAAATTCGATGTCTTCACCACCATGCAGAGCCCGGGCCAGATAAAACACCGTGGCGTCCGGGTCACTGCCGCGCATCGATTTGATGAAGGCACTGATGTTGTCATAATGGCTCTCTCCGGTGGCATCATAGGCGATGCTGCGCTTTTGGGCACAATCCTGCAAAGTGTCTTTGTCGAGCTGGACGATACCTTCGGCTGACGGAGGCGTCGTGACGACAGCCAGCTCGAGGGCATTGAGCGCAATCCGGGCATCTCCATTGGCAACATCACAGAGGAAATCCAGCGCCTGGTCAGCCCAGGTAACCTGGAACTGGCCCAGTCCCCTTTCCTGGTCTGCCAGGGCTTGATCGATGATTTGGCGGATCTGCCCAGTTTCCAGTGGTTTCAGGGCAAACACGGTCGAGCGCGAGATCAGGGCTTTGTTGACCTCAAAATAGGGGTTTTCAGTTGTCGCACCGACCAGGATCAGGGTGCCGTCCTCGACGGATGGCAACAGGGCATCCTGCTGGGCTTTGTTGAAACGATGGATTTCATCGACAAAAAGCACCGTCTTGCCAGAGGGGGTGAGCAACGGATTCTGGCTGTCCGCAATGACGCGCTTGATGTCCGCCACACCGGAGGTCACGGCATTGAGCATGACAAAACTGGCCTGGGTGGTCTGTGCGATCACCCGGGCCAGCGATGTTTTACCAGTTCCTGGCGGACCAAACAGGATGATCGAACTAAGGCGGTCCGCCTCGATCATCCGGCGCAACATTTTGCCCTTGCCCAGGATGTGCTCCTGGCCAACATACTCTGAAAGCATGCGGGGAGCCATCCTGTATGCAAGTGGTTGCCGGGACGTGTGGGGTATCATGGATGGTGTTGTTCTCTGGCCAGATGAGGTCAGAGGCTAGGATAGAGCGGATACTTCACAACCAGCTCGGCGACTCGGTTGCGGATCGTCTCATGATGGCCGTCATAATCATTCAGGGTCAGGGCGATCAGGTCGGCGATCTCATCCATGTCAGCCGGTGTCATGCCGCGGCTGGTCACAGCCGGGGTGCCGAGGCGGATACCGCTGGTGATGGTCGGCTTCTCCGGATCGTAAGGGATGCCGTTCTTGTTGCAGGTGATGTTGACCTCATCGAGACGCAGTTGCATCTCTTTGCCTGAGACGCCTGTCCCGCGCAGATCGACCAGCATCAGGTGGTTGTCGGTGCCGCCCGAGACCAGATTGATGCCTCGTTTCATCAGGCCTGCCGCCAGTGCTTTGGCATTGTCGAGGATGTGCTGCTGGTAGACTTTGAATGAAGGCTCAAGCGCTTCCTTGAAGGCAACAGCCTTGCCGGCGATGACATGCATCAGGGGGCCACCCTGCTGGCCAGGGAAGACAGCCGAGTCAATGGCTTTGGCGTAGTCGGCCTTGCACAGGATCATGCCACCCCGCGGACCACGCAGGGTCTTATGGGTGGTTGTGGTGACGAAATCGGCATAGGGAACTGGATTGGGGTGCAGGCCAGCCGCAACCAGGCCAGCGATATGGGCCATGTCAACGAACAGCAAAGCACCGACTTCGTCCGCAATCGCTCGGAACTTGGCAAAATCGATGGTCCGCGGATAGGCACTGGCACCAGCCACGATCATTTTCGGCTGGGTGCGGCGTGCTACTTCCAGGATCTGGTCATAATCAATCAGACAGGTGCCTTCGGATACTTTATAGGACTCCGCATGGTAGGTCTTGCCGGAGACATTTTTGAACATGCCGTGGGTCAGATGACCACCGTGGGCCAGGTCCATGCCCAGGATGGTGTCACCCGGTTCGAGCATGGCAAAATAGACCGCGGTATTGGCCTGGGCACCGGAATGGGGCTGGACATTGACATGATCCGCACCAAACAGCAACTTGGCTCGTTCGATGGCGAGGTTCTCGGCAATATCGACGTATTCGCAGCCGCCATAGTAGCGTTTGCCGGGGTAGCCTTCGGCATATTTATTCGTCAGTGGTGTGCCGACGGCCTCGAGAACGGCTTCGCTGACGAAATTTTCCGATGCGATCAGTTCGATCTTGGAACGCTGGCGGCCGATTTCGAGCTGGACAGCCGAGTAGATTTCCGGATCAACCTGGGCCAAATGCTGATAAGTCATAAAGTACCTCTCTTTTGGAATTTCACATTCATTGTAAACAATCAGGTGATTTTGTAAAGTTCATCCGGTCCTGGCGGGGCCATTTCCGAGGCAATTCCTGAACAAAACTGGACATATTGGACTTCCTGGGTCAAACGGCCGATCTGGCTGGCGAGGATGCCTGACTCGGCCAGGGATTTCTGGACGAGATCCGGTTTGTCGGTTGCGATCAACAGGCTGCCGCTGGAGATCAGGCGGTACGGATCAAGGCCCAGTTCGTGCGTGATCTGGCGGGTCAGGGGATGAAGCGGGATCGCATCGATTGTAATTTCCAGTCCCAGTCCACAAGCCTGGGCCATCTCCCAGGCAGCTCCCAGGATGCCGCCCTCAGTGGCATCGTGCATGGCATGGACACCCAGTTGGCCACCGATGATGCCCTCGGGTACAACACTGATCTGGGCAATCAGATTTCTGGCCGCAGCCAGGTCAGATTCGGACAGGACACGGCTGAGGCGAGCCTTCTGGTCAGCTGCCAGAATAGCCGTCCCCTCGAGCCCACCCGTCTTGGTCATCAACAAGGTGTCGCCAGGCTGTCCCCCATCGCTCTGAACCATGTGGCCGGATTCGGCAAATCCGATCGCCGTTGTCGTGACGATGAAACGATTGACTGCATCGCTGACTTCGGTATGGCCGCCGGCGATGCTGACACCCAGTTTTTCAGCCGTCTGGCTGGCTTGTTCGATCACGGCTGCGACATCCTCGGCAGTGGCCCAGGGTGGTGCGATCAGGACCAGGAGGATGCCCTTGGGCTGGATCCCGAAAGCGGCCAGGTCGTTGCAGGAAACGTGGATCGCCAGACTGCCGATATCGGCACTGGCACCCGTGATAGGGTCTGTCGAGAGAACGGCCAGGCCATCTTTGAAACGAATGGCAGCACAATCGAGCCCGGTCGCCGGGCCGCAGACGATATCATCCGACAGAACCGGCAGCCGGTGCAGGACCAGGTCCTCGAGATTAGCCGGGTCCAGTTTGCCGACCTTCATAACTCACCATCCTGGGTGCCATCACCATACCGGGGGGTGATGATCTCCGTTTCTATCGCGGAAAGTCCTTGGGTGACAAGCGCCTCGATATCGAGGTCCTTTTCTGCTTCCAGGGCATCGGCCAGGCTGGGATGGGTCTTGGGATGCTTGGCGACAAAGACCGTGCAGCAATCCTCATAAGGCAAAATCGAGGTTTCAAAGGTGCCGATCCGACGGGCAATGGATACCGTGTCATCTTTGTCGAGGCCAATCAAGGGCCGGAACACGGGACGCGTGCTGATCTGGTCGGTGGTGACCAGTGCCTCCAGGGTCTGGCTGGCCACCTGTCCCAGGCTTTCTCCTGTGATCAATGCTTTCAATTGGTTTTGCCCGGCAAAGCGGTCGGCGATTCGCATCATCATGCGGCGCATGACAATGGTCATCATTTCCGGCGGGCAGAAATCGCGCAACGTGATCTGGATATCGGTGAAGTTGACCACATGGAGCCGGATCCGGCCGGCATAGCGGGCGATGAGCCGAGCCAGCTCGACAACTTTTTCCCTGGCCTGGTCACTGGTGAATGGATACGCATGAAAATACATGGCATCCAGCATCATGCCCCGCGATGCCATCAGGTAGCCGGCCACCGGGCTGTCTATTCCACCGGATAAGAGCAGCAGGCCATGGCCACTGGTGCCGACAGGTAATCCGCGATGCGCTTTGATAATCGAGCTGTAGAGATAATTCTTTTCCCGGACTTCGATATAGAGGATGAAATCAGGTTTTTTGACCTGGACAGTCAGCTGGCTGGAAAAACGTTCAACCAGAAGACCGCCGATCCGTTCGCTGATTTCCGGCGACTGGAAAGGAAATGATTTGAGTCCGCGCCGGGATTCAACCTTGAAGGTCCGTTTCCGGCCATCTGACAGAAGCTGGCCGACATAGTCGACAGCCATGGTTTCGATCGCTTCGATCCCACCGGAGAAACGCCAGACCGGGCTGATGGAAACGACGCCAAACACATCCTTGATCCGGTTGATGATTGTCTCCACCAGACTGTCATCGCCAAAGCCTTCTGGCGAGGTGGCTGGATCCGGTTCGAGCCAGATCCTGGAATGGCTCTGCTGGATCGAAAAATGGCCGAGATCTTTGAGCCGGTGCTTCATGTTGCGAATCACCTGCTGTTCAAATTTATGTCGATTCATCCCCTTGAGTGTGATTTCGCCCAGACGGACCAGCAGGATTTTTTCCCTGGCAAGAGCGCTGTTGGTTGCTGCATGTTGTTCTGGCATGGTCTTCCTCTATCTTCGTTCTAAATTTTTAAAAGCGGGTCTTCAGCGCCGGTATTTCTGGCAGGCTTGCGCAATCGATTGAGCTGCCTGGACCATGTCCGCTTCAGTATTGCTGTCTGACAAACTGATCCGGATCGAACACTCGGCTGTTGGCACAGGAATCCCCATGGCCCGTAAAACTTCCGAAGGCCCTTTTTTGTGCGATGAGCAGGCTGATCCTGTGGATACAAAGATGTCATCATCCTCCAGGGCATGCTGCATGGTTTCGCCGCGCAGGCCAGGAAAGGCCAGATTCAGAATGTGTGGGACTGCAGCTTCGGGTGATATCTGGACAAAGGAGACGCCCAGGGATTGCAGTTCTGAAAGCAGGAGGCTCCTGAGGGACTGACACTGGAGCAAACGGCTGTCCAGTGTCGCAACAGAATGCTTCAGGCTGCGGGCCATGCTTGCTGCCAGGGGAGCGTTTTCAGTTCCACCACGCAAACCGCTTTGCTGTCCGCCGCCATGAATCAGTGGCTGGATAGACAACCCTTTTTTAACCAGCAAAAAGCCAATCCCCTTGGGAGATCCGAATTTGTGACCACTGCCGGAGAAAAGCTCGATGCCCATCTGGTCAAAATGAACTGGAATTTTGCCACAAGCCTGGACACCATCCACATGGATCGCAGCCCGGGGGCGCTTTCGGTTGCGGATGGCAACGATCTCATCCAGAGGCTGAACGGCTCCTGTTTCGTTATTGACCAGTAGAAGAGTGATCATGACAGTGGTTTCATCGATTGCTGTTTCGAGCTGGGCCAGATCCAACTGGCCATTGGCCTGAATCCCGACCGTGCGAATGGTATAGCCTTGGCGGTGCAAATACGACAGCGTCTCACGCGTTGCAGCATGTTCGCCAGCCAATGTGACAATCGTCCGTCCGCGTTTCGGATTGGCAGCAACGGTTCCCTTGATCGCCAGATTGATTGATTCAGAACCACCGGATGTCAGGATGACCTCACAGGATTGGCCGCCCAAGGATCGCGCCAGAGAAGCCTTGCTATCTTGGACCAGACGTGCTGCTTGTTGTCCCAGGCGGTGAAGCGAGGCTGGATTGCCTGCAAAATGGTGCAGATCTCTGGCATAGTCCGCAATTGTTTTCTCGGATGGCCAGGTGGTCGCGCTGTGGTCGAGGTAGATCAAGGCCAAATCAGGTCCTCCCTGCTTCCAGCCCCAGCATGACACTGTCCGGGCGCCAGATCAGCTCAATCCATTCACAGACATGGCCACTTCTGGAAGTCAGCCGGCTGGTGGCACAGAGCACAGGGGATCGCCGGCTGATGTCGAGGGCCAGTGCTTCCGTGTGAGTGGCAGCGCGGACTGCCAGCTGGCAGTTGCCTTTGCTGGGCAAATAGGCGTATTTGTTGGCCAGGATATCGATCATGGACTTCCCGTTTTGGACCTGGTCGCCAAAATCCGGGAACAGGCTGACCGGGATCAGGGAGTGGCCCTGCCCGATTTCCTGGCCATGGATCAGGATCGGCCAGGTCAAGGACCAGAAACCCGGGCTGCCACTGGCACCGGTCCCTTCAAAAAGACGCAGCGTGTCTTCGTCGGCGGGAATCAGTTCAATCGTTTGAAAAGCATACTCTGCCAGACTTCTGGCAGCGAGCAAGGAATAAGAAAAGGGCGAAAACTGCCGGATCTCGAGTCGCTCGGGTTCGGCAGAGACAAAAGTCCCCTTGCCCTTCTGGATCACCAGGGTGCCTTCGGCGACCAGTTCTGCGATGGCCTGGCGCACTGTGGGTCGGCTCAGGGCCAGTTCTTCGCATAGATTGAGTTCCGAAGGGATTTGCTGTCCGGCTGGGTACTGACCCGAAGCGATCCGTTCCAGCACAAGGTCCTTGAGTTGAGCGTACAAGGGGATGTTACTGCGTTTGTCGAGTTTCATCACACAGGCTGTCCTTTCAAAAATAAAGACAGGCAATTTGGATGTTTGCCTGTCTTTACATCTTAGCATGGATGGTGCCCAGGGTCCAATATCGTTAATGGCTGACCTGGACGTTGGACCTGTACTGCAGGAGTGGTCAGACCTTCAGTTCAGCCGTGACAGGCAGCGTGTCGGCAGGACGGGTATCGAGAATCGGCTGGACCACATCCCGGATGAATTCTGTCACCTGGTCCGGGCTGCGACCGATATACAAATTGGCATCCAGCAGGACGTCGAGCTCGTTTTTGTCGAGTCCAAATGCCGGGTCGGCCGAGATCCGCTCGAGCAGATCATTGGCTGCACCTTCCTGTTTGACTCGGGCACCGGCTGCCATGCTGTGCTGGCGGATCTTCTCGTGCAAGTCCTGGCGGTCGCCGCCGCGTTTGACAGCTTCCATCATGATGTTTTCTGTTGCCATGAAGGGCAGCTCATCCCGGATGTGGCGGGCTATCACAGCTGGATAAACGACCAGGCCGCTGGAGACATTGAGCATCAGCATCAGGATCGCATCGATGGCCAGGAAAGCTTCCGGAATGGCAATCCGCTTATTGGCCGAATCATCCAGAGTCCGTTCGAACCATTGTTCAGCAGCGGTCAGGGCTGGATTGGTGGCATTGACGATGACGTAGCGTGCCAGTGCAGCCATGCGTTCGCTGCGCATCGGATTGCGCTTGTAGGCCATGGCCGATGAACCGATCTGGCTCTTTTCAAACGGTTCTTCGATCTCTTTCAGGTGCTGGAGCAAACGGATGTCATTGGAGAACTTGTGCGCCGTCTGGGCGATTCCGGAAAGGACATTGACCACCCGGGTGTCAACTTTGCGTGAATACGTCTGGCCGCTGACCGGATAAATACCGGAGAAGCCGAACTTCTGCGCGATGAGGAGGTCGATTTGCCGGACTTTCTCCTGGTCGTTGTCAAACAGACTCATGAAACTGGCCTGAGTGCCTGTGGTGCCCTTGCTGCCCAAAAGACGCAGCGAGCCCAGGACATAGTCCAGATCTTCCAGGTCAGATACGAGTTCTGCCAGCCAGAGAGTGGCCCGCTTGCCGACAGTGACCAATTGGGCGGGCTGGAAATGGGTAAAGCCGAGCGTTGGCAGATTCTTGTAGGCATCGGCAAACCTGGATAGCTGCTCGATGACTGCAACGAGCTTGGCACGGACCAGTTTCAGGGCTTCGGCCATGATGATCAGGTCGGTGTTGTCACCCACATAGCAGGAGGTGGCACCCAGATGGATGATCCCCTTGGCCAGCGGGCATTGTTCACCATAAGCATGGACATGGGCCATGACATCATGGCGCACGAGCGCCTCTTCCCTGGCCGCTACGTCATAATTGATGTCATCCTGGTGTGACTTCAGCTGTTCAATCTGCTCATCGCTGATCGGCAATCCCAGAGCTTGCTCGGCTTCAGCCAGAGCGATCCACAATTTGCGCCAGGTCCGGAATTTCATATCCGGCGAGAAGATGGCCTGCATCTGCTCGCTGGCATAGCGCGAATTAAACGGACTCTCATAGCTGTTTTTCATGACTCTTTCTCCTATACATTCCCGGGGCTCAGCCCCTGTGTTGGTTCTCAGGCCAGCAGTTGGCGGATTGCTGCCAGTTTAACACAGGTGCAGAAAATTTCCATCGCCGGACGCAATTCAGACATCGGCGGGAATGAGGGCGCCAGTCGAATGTTGCTGTCCTGGGGATCCTTGCCATATGGATAGGTGGCCCCAGCTGGTGTCAATTCGACGCCGCATTCCTTGGCCAGGCGAACCACCTCGGAAGCAGTGCCATTCGGTACATTGACGCTGACAAAATAGCCGCCTTTCGGGCGTTTCCAGGTGCACAGGCCGGTGTAGGCCAATTCTTCGTCGAGCCGTTCCAGGACGAGTTCGAATTTCGGCCGCAGGATCTGTGCATGGCGGTCCATGATGGCTTCGATCCCACCGGCGGCAGCAAGATAACGGATGTGGCGCAGCTGGTTCATTTTGTCTGGACCGATGGTCTGGATGGTCAGCTGTTTTTTGAACCAGGCCAGGTTAGCCGGACTGGTGGCCAGACAAGCCAGGCCAGCACCCGCGTAGGTGATTTTCGAAGTGGAGGCAAATTCAAAGACACGATCGGGATGGCCAGCCAAGTCACACAGGTCCAGGATATCCGGGACACTGTCGCGGTCATCCGCAAACAGATGGTGCACCACATAGGCGTTGTCCCACCAGATGCGGAAATCCGGTGCGGCCGTTTTCATTTCAGCCAAGCGACGGCAAGTCGCTTCCGAATAGGTAAAGCCATCGGGATTGCTATAGACCGGTACGGACCACATGCCCTTGATCGACGCATCCGAAGCAACGAGGGACTCAACCAGGTCCATGTCCGGGCCTTCTGCTGTCATCGGGACCGGAATCATTTCAAAGCCCAGGGACTGGGTGACCGCAAAATGGCGGTCATAGCCAGGAACGGGGCAGAGGAATTTGATCGACGCTTCCTTGCTCCAGGGGCGTTCTGCACCTGGCAAGGCAAACAGCATGGCACGGGCCATGGTGTCATACATCAAGTTGAGGCTGGAATTGCCCAGAACGAGGATCTGGCTGGCCGGAACACTCAGCAGATCGGCAAACAGCTGGCGTGCTTCTGGAATCCCTTCCAGTCCGCCGTAATTCCTGCAGTCGGTGCCATCTGCAGATTTGAAGTCTTTTTCACTCAGGGCTGTCTGGAGACCATTGGCCAAGTCCAGCTGCTCTGAGCAAGGCTTGCCTCGCGTCATGTTGAGCTTGAGTTTGAGATCGGCAAAAGCCTGGTAACGGTTTTCCTGCACTTTGAGCTCATCTTGGAGCTGTTGGCGATTCATCGCAGAATATGAAAGCATGTTGTATCCTCCTTGCACAACGGACGCGATTGCCGCTTTATTATAAGGGATCCTTGCGACGTGGACAAGTCGTGCATTTGACGAATATTGCTTGTTTTAGCTCATTTCTATCGGCACAATCCGGATTTCGCCATCCGGTTCACCCAAGTGCAGATGGACCTCTGCTGCAAGAAAGCGCATCTCAGTATTCAAATTGCCTGTTGATTGACAGTAGGACAGAGCCGTGTTGCGGACTTTTTTAACTTTGGCTGGTGTGATCTGCTCCAATCCGCTGCCGTAGGCTGCTGCGCCTGACCTGGCTTTCACTTCAATGAAATACAAACAACTGCCTTTTTTCATCACCAGGTCTATTTCGCCCAGGCGCGGGACCAGATACTGGTGTGCGAGCAATACAAAACCATGGGATTGCAGATAGCTGGCGACAGCGAGCTCACCTGCATCGCCTCTCATTTTTGCCAGGCCACGGGGATGGGATAGGACTTTATCCCTGGCAGAATCATGTTCTGGATCAGGCATGATCATGTTTGGCCAAGCTCTTAAGGAAAGTCAACCGATGGATAGGGGTCAGGCCGAATTGTCTGATCGCAGCATAATGCTGGGCCGTACCATAGCCTTTGTGCCGGGCAAAGCCATAGCCGGGATAAACGGTGTCCAGCTGATGCATCAGACGGTCCCGGGTGACCTTGGCCAGGATCGAGGCAGCCGCGATGGAGTTGGACTTGGCATCGCCCTTGATGATAGGCCAGACGTCACCTCGTACCTGGTCGAGTTCAACGGCATCAATCAGGAGCAGGTCAGGTGTCAGCGAAAGTCCCGCGATTGCCTGACGCATGGCTTGTTTGGTCGCCTGCAGGATATTGATCCGGTCGATTTCAGCTGCATCAACCAGAACAACAGACCAGGCCAACGCCTGTGCCTGGATCTGGTTGTAAAAGGACTCGCGTTTCATCTCACTGAGCTTTTTCGAGTCATTCAGTCCCAGGATCGGCCGGTCTGGATCCAGGATGACGGCAGCGGCAGCAACAGGACCAGCGAGAGGGCCACGACCGGCTTCATCCACACCGGCGATGGCCTGGTATCCGGCCTGTCTGGCCTGGTTCTCATAGTCGTTCAGCAAGGCATATCGTTCCTGGTCACTGATTTTCATCCGGTTCTTCTTCCTTTGTCACTTTTACTGCTGGACAGGACGTTCGAGTGTGATCCGGCCGATTTTGCCGGCGCGCAACTCATCGAGGAACAGTACGGCAAACCGGGTGTAGTCTGGTTTGTTGCCGGGCAACAGGCACCCTCTGCGGCGGCAGGCTGTTTCCATCAGCTGGAGGGGTTCTTCGGTCAGCTGGTCCAGCTTGTAGCGGGCCTGGATTTGCTGGGGATAATCCTGGCTCAGGTCATAAAGGACTTCCATGGCGATCTCCTCGATCGGCAGGACATCATCCTTGATCGCACCACTGGCTGCCAGCCGCCGCTGGCTGGATGGACTGCCCAGCTTAGGCCAGAGGACACCGGGCGTGTCCAGAAGTTCCAGTTCCGTGCCAGATTTGGACCAGTTGGCGTGGCGGGTCACGCCTGGTCGGTCGGCCGTGGCAGCGATCTTCTTGCCACACAGCGCATTGATGATCGTCGACTTGCCTGTGTTCGGGATCCCGACCACCATGACCCGGATCGGACGGATCAGGCGTCCCTTGGCCTTGGCTGCGTCGATTTTGTGCTGGTTCATGCTGATGATCAGCTTGCGCAAAGGCTCCAGTGATGTACGACGATTGCCCTCGCAGGCCAGGACCGGGATATTGGCCTTCTGGTAATGCTCCAGCCAGCGATTGGTCTGGACCGGATCTGCCAGATCGGATTTGTTCAGGACCAGAATCCGTGGCTTAGTGCCCAGGAGCCGGTCCAGTTCTGGATTGCGACTGCTTTCGGGAATTCTGGCATCACAGGTCTCGACGACCAGGTCGACCTGCTTGATGTGGTCGCGCATTTCGCGCAAGGTCTTGGCCATGTGGCCGGGAAACCAGTTGACGTCCATGTTTCTCCTCCCGGGAGGGTCGTTCTGGTCTTTTTTGAAAAGACCAGCCGTTAATGACAGGATATGAAAAAGAAAAGAGACCTGCAACAGGCCTCTTTCCAGATCAAGTGAGTTTAAATTACTTGCTGACCAGTTTTTCCTTGACTTTGGCGGCTTTGCCGACGCGATCGCGCAGGTAGTAAAGCTTGGCCCGTCTGATTTTACCCTTGCGCACGATCTCGATCTTGTCGATCTTGGGCGAGTGCACGGGCAGGATGCGTTCGACACCGACGCCATAGGACAGGCGGCGAACCGTCATGGTTTCGGTCAGGCCAGCGCCCTTCTTGGCAATGATGGTGCCTTCGAAGACCTGGACACGTTCGCGGTTGCCTTCTTTGATCTTCAGGTGAACTTTGACGTAGTCACCAATTTCGACCTTGGGCAGATCCGAACGGAGCTGTTCGTTTTCAATTACGGAAACCAGATTCATATTGCGTTCCTCCTCTCTTTGCCAGGATGTTCATGCACGCAATTGAGCAGCGGACCATCCGTAATAACCGTTGAAATTATACCAGTGGATTTGGATCCTGGCAAGTGAATTCGATCAATTCCTGATAATCCGCGGCAGAAAGTTGCAGTTGGTTGAATAAATCCGGCCGTTTGACCAGGGTATCCTTCAGACTGGACAGATATTGGAACTTGTCGATCTTGGCCTGATGGCCTGACAACAGGATATCAGGAACCTTTTGGCCCTGCCAGGACGAGGGGCGGGTGTACTGGGGATGTTCGAGCCGCCCCAGGCTGTGGGATTCCTGTTCATGGGCGGACTGGTCGGGCAAAACCCCTGGAACGAGGCGGGAGACCGCATCAATCAGCACCGCAGCGGCAATTTCGCCACCAGTGAGCACATAGTCGCCGATGGACACTTCTTCGTCGACCACAGCGTCCAGGACACGCTGGTCGATCCCTTCATAGTGACCACAGACCAGGATCAGGTGTGGGCAGGTGGCCAGTTCCTCGACCAGGTCCTGATTGAGCACTCTGCCTTTGGGCGAAAGAAATATGGTCCGGGTCATTTCCGGATGCTGCACCACCTCAGCCGAGCTGGACTGGCCCGTGGCCTCAAGCCAGGCTGCAAAGACCGGTTCCGGTCGCAGCAACATACCGGTTCCTCCCCCGTAGAGTGTGTCATCCACCTGGCCATAAGCATTGACGGCGAAGTCGCGGATCTGGATGGCGCTTAGCTCGATCCGGCCATTCTTGATCGCCCGGCCAGTGATGCTGGTCTGGACAATCGATTCAACCAATTCGGGGAAGAGTGTCAGGACCGAAAATCGCATCGCCATCCGTCTCTTGCTCAGACTTCCCGGTAAATTTCAAACAGTCCGTCCGGCAAATCAACCTCGATTCGCCTTAAGTCCAGATCCACGGTTTTCAGGATGGTTTTCCGGGCCGGAAACAGCAGGTCCTTCTGCCCGGCCTGAGCCACGACATAAACATCCTGCACCGTACCAGACTGGATATCCTTGAGCTGGCCCAGATGGCCGTGACGACGGTCAAAGACCTCGCAGCCCAGAAGGTCACAAATGAACCAGGTATCCGGTGGCAAGGCCACGGCATGCTCCCGTGTCACACTGACCAGATAGCCTTTGAGCTTTTCGGCGGCGGTTCGGTCTGACACGCCTTTGAGTGTCAGGAGCACCTGGTCATTGAAAAACCGGGCGCCTTCCGCATGGGCAGGCACCCGTTCAGTTTCATCATCAGATACGAGCAGACAGTCCTCGAGGGACAGAAACCGCTTCGGGTCATCGGTCAGGGGGAGGATTTTGAGCTCCCCTTTCAGACCGTGGGCCCCGATGATCCGACCGATGTGGAGGATATCACGCAAGGTTTTTGACTCGTTTATCATTAGATGATGTCAACAATCACACGCTTGCCCAATCGGGCAGCACGAGCTTTGACGATCGCCCGGATGGCCTGGGCCCGGCGGCCTTGCTTGCCGATGATTTTTCCCATATCGGTCGGGGCCACGTGCAGTTCAAGCACAATGGTGTGGCCACGGTCGACCTGCTTGATGCTGACAGCGTCAGGATCGTTGACCAGCGGCCGCACGATCGTGCTGAGCAGTTCTTTCATAGCCTGACCTCCAAAATGTGATTTAGCCGATGATGCCGTTCTTCTTCAGCAGGGCACGGACCGTATCGGTGGGCTGGGCGCCATTGGCAATCCACTTCTTGGCGGCTTCGGCGTCGATCTTGACATCAGCCGGATCCGTCAGCGGATTGTAGGTGCCGATTTCTTCGATGAAACGGCCATCACGCGGATAGCGGGAATCGGCCACCACGACGCGATAGAACGGAGCTTTCTTAGCGCCCATGCGCTTGAGTCTGATTTTTACTGCCATTGTAAGGTACCTCCAAATTATTCATCCTGAGTATGGATGTTTATCTGCATATCAGCTTCGCTTCTGTCTGCTCAATCAGCAGGCACTCAGAAGGGGAAACCGCGTTTGCCAAAACCAAAGTTGGGCATTCTGCCCTTCCCTTTCATCATGCCGGAAAATTGCTTCATCATTTTCTGGGTCTCTTCGAATTGCTTGATCAGGCGGTTGACATCCTGGACGGTCGTGCCGGAACCGGCGGCGATGCGTTTCCTGCGACTGGCATTCAGAAGTCCAGGATTCTGCCGTTCCTTTTTTGTCATCGAGCGGATAATCGCCGCACTGCGGTCGATGGCCCGTTCATCGATGTGCTCATCAGGAATCGCCTTATTGCCCATGCCCGGCAGCATCGACAAGACATCCTTGATCGAGCCCATTTTTTTGACTTCTTCAAACTGTGACAGCATGTCTTCCAGGGTGAACTGATTCTTTTTCAGTTTGTCAAAAGCCTCAGCGGCTTTCTTCTCATCGAGGTTGGCCGATGCTTTTTCGATCAGGGACAAGACATCGCCCATGCCGAGGATGCGTGAGGCCATGCGATCGGGATAGTATTCCTCGATCGCGTCGATTTTCTCACCGACACAGATCAGCTTGATCGGCTTGCCGGTGATCTTGCGGATCGAGAGGGCGGCACCACCGCGGGCATCACCATCGAGCTTGGTCATGATGAAGCCATCGAGGCCGATTTCCTTATCAAAACCGAGGGCGACATTCACCGCCTCCTGGCCGATCATTGCATCGACGATCAGGAGCTTCTCGGTGGGATTGACAGCCTTGCCAATGGCTTTGAGCTCGGCCATCATGTCGGCATCGATGGTCATCCGGCCGGCGGTATCGACGATCAGGGTATCACAAAGCAGGTATTTTGCCCGGTCAACTGCCTGTCGGGCGATCTTGACCGCATCCTTTTCCTCTGGCTGGATGAAGCAGGGGATGTCGACGGACTTGGCCAGGATTTCAAGCTGGCGGGCAGCCGCCGGGCGATGGACGTCGACCGATGTCAGCATCGGCTTCTTGCCTTTTTTCTTGAGCATCAGGGCCATCTTGGCAGCCGTGGTCGTTTTACCGGCGCCCTGGAGACCATAGAGCATGATCACCGTGAAACCAGAAGGTGAAACCAGCAGCTTGCTGTTGGTCTGGCCCAGGATATCGACGAGCGATTCGTGGACAATCTTGACCACCTGCTGGCCAGGTGTCAGACTCTCCATGACTTCGACACCCTTGCTTTTTTCAGAAATTTCGGCGACAAGTTCCTTGACGACGGTAAAATTGACGTCAGCCTCCAGAAGGGCCAGACGGATCTCCCGCATCATGTCCTTGATGTCTTGTTCTGTGACGCGGGTTTTACCGCGCATTTTCGCCGTGATGTCCTGTAATTTTGCGGACAGGCCCTCGAAAAGTGCCATGCTGCCTCCGTTAGCCGAGTGACTGGTACAACCGGGACAAGGTGGTTCTGGCTTTATCTGCCTGACCCTCGTCAAGGTCTGCCATCGCCTGGGCGATCTGTTCTTTCTGGGTGAGGAAACGCTGGACCAGACCGAGTTTGGCCTCATAGTCAGCGAGCTGGTTGACGCCCTGGCGGATCTTGTCGTGCACACCCTGTCGTGTAATCGCCAAGTGTTCGGCGATCTCCGTGACCGTCATATCCTCGTTGTAGTGCAGCTCGAGGACCTCGCGGGTGCGGGCAGTAAGCAGCTGGCTGTAGAAATCCAGCCAGAGAACAAAAGTCCGGTAATCCTGAATGTCTGTCGGTGTGCGTTTCATCTTGCACAGGATACCCGAACGTCAAACCATTGTCAAGCATTTTCACTTGACAATCAGTCGAGCTCACGGAGTGTTCCTGCAAGGCGAATTTGGATTTATCCTTGCTGCATCGGCAAGAGCGACTCGACAAAGGCCTGCGGATCGAAATCCATCAGGTCGTCCAGCTTTTCGCCCAATCCTGCCAGTGCGATCGGGGTATGCGTTTCGTGGGCAACAGCCAGAGCCACCCCGCCTTTGGCATTGCCGTCGAGCTTGGTGATGGCCAGACTGGTGACCTCAGCCACATCCGTGAAGACTTTGGCCTGAGTGACAGCGTTCTGTCCGGTCGTCGCATCGATCACGAGCAGGGTCTCAACGTTGGCTTGCGGCGCTTCTCGCTGGATGATGCGGCGGATTTTGCCCAGTTCATTCATCAAGTTAACCTTGTTATGCAGTCGCCCCGCCGTATCCAGAATCAAGAGATCCACGCCACGTGACTTGGCTGCTGCGATGGCATCAAAAACAACTGCAGCCGGATCTGATCCTTCCTGATGGGCGATGACCGCCGTATCGGTCCGTTCACCCCAGTGGGTCAGTTGCTCGATGGCCGCTGCCCGGAATGTGTCAGCAGCCCCGAGCAGGATCTTATACCCCTGTTTTCTATAGCGGGAGCAGATCTTGCCAGCCGTCGTAGTTTTTCCAGTACCATTGACACCGACCATCAGGAGGATATTCAGCTGGCCCTTTTCAAACGACAGTGGTTTTGCTTCGCCGAGGACTGCCAGCATTTCCCGGTGCAAGGTCGAGATGACATTCGTGCGCGAAGCATCCCCGGTGGCTTTGATTTCCTGACGGACTTTGGACATCAGGTGGATCGAACAGGCCGCCCCGACATCAGCCTGGACCAGGAGCATCTCGAGGTCATCAAGCATGTCTTCGTCAAAAAAGCCCATGTTGGCTGCAATCCGGTTGATGCCCTCGGCGACAAAATCACGTGTTTTCTGCAGGCCTTTGCGAAATGTATCAAAAATCCCCATTTTCGTTGAGTTTCCTTTCCCAGGCAGTGCCCATGCTGGCACAGGCTGCGCCTGCTCAGCCAGATAATTGCATCGATAAAATCCGGGAGATCCCGCGTTCTTGCATGGTCACACCATACAGGCGGTCTGCCGATTCCATGGTTCCTTTGCGATGGGTGACCAGGATAAATTGTGATTCCTCGGCATATCGCCGGATGTACTCGGAAAAGCGGACCACATTCGCGTCGTCCAGGGCGGCTTCCACTTCGTCCAGCACACAAAACGGAGTTGGCCGCAGTTTCAGGATGGCAAACAATAAGGCAATGGCAGTCAGGCAGCGTTCGCCACCAGAAAGCAACAGCAGGCTCTGCAGTTTCTTACCCGGCGGCTGAGCTTTGATCTCGATGCCACTGGAAAGGACATCGTCCGGGTTGTCCAGGTGCACTTCGGCCATACCACCACCAAACAACTCGGAAAAGACGACTTTGAAATTTTCGTTGATCAGCTGGAAATGCTGGGCAAACTGCTGGCGCATGGCCTCAGTCAATTCCGCAATCACACTCTGTAGCTTCTGGCGTGAACTCTCGATGTCTTCTTGCTGCTGGACCATGAATTCGAACCGTTCATAGACAGACTGGTATTCATCGATCGATGCCAGGTTGACAGGTCCCAAAGCCTTGATGCCCGTTTTCAGAGCTGCAATGGATTTGCTGGCCTCAGACCGGTTTTCCACCGGCTGGCGCCAGGCCTGGGCCGTCTGGACGGTCAGTTCGTAGGATTCCCAGAGGCGATTCCTGGCTTCATCCCCGGTTTGTTCCAGGCGTTCGATCCGGGCCTGTGTCTTGGCAATTTCTGCCTGCAGGGAACTGATCCGGGTCGACTGGGTCTCAAGGGTGTCAAAAAACCGGGCCTGACTGGTCTCGAGGGCTTCGCGCTGAATATTGAGCTGGCGCACCTGCTCGGACAAGGCCAGGCTCTCCTGATGGGTAGCGGCTATCTGCCGGTCCAAGGACTGGGTCTCAACAGTCAACCGTTCAATTTCAGCGGTATGCTCAGCGACTTCAGCCTGGCCGCGCACCTGGCGATCCTCGATGGTCTGGCGTTCCATGGCAATCCGGTCCAGGATTTCACTGGAAGCCTGAAGCGACTCGGTGATGGAATGGAGGGAAACCTTGAGATCCGAAATTTCCTCGCGTAAATCATCCCGGCGTTGTTGTTCAGCTTTGCTGACGCCTTCTTGCTGGCTGATTTTCTGCCGGATCGCAGCAATCTCCAATTCTTCCTTGCCGATGACCTGCTCCAGGTCGCCAATCTGGCGCAGCAGGCCCTGGGCTTGCTGGCCCAGCGCCTGCTGTTCAGCTTCCAGCCGCTGGCGCAAGGATCTGGACTGCTGCTTTTGCTCATTCAGAGAATTCAGCTGTGCCTCATCGCGAACTTTCTGATGGGACAGCTGGAGCAGCTGGTGCTCAACCGCTGACAATTGGCGGGCCAATTCCTTGAGCGTAGCATCTTGTTCTTGCTCCACCAGAGCAGAAGCATGGATATGATCGTCCGATTCTTCAAGGCGGCTCCGGATGGCTTCGATTTCCCGGGAACGGCCGAGCAGACCACTGGGCCCGCGGCGATTGAAACCGCCGGTCATGGATCCCCCTGGATTGACCACGTCCCCTTCCATTGTGACGATCCGGCAGGAATATTGGACTCTACGGGCCATTGTTGTCGCATCGGAAAGCTGGCGTGCGATGACGATCCGGCCCAAAAGAGAGTCCAGGATATCGCCCAGGGTTGGATCTGCCTGCACGAGATCGCTGGCCAGGCCGATGAAACCAGGCATGCCTTTCAGCTGGGACAAAGTTGCACCGTCGAGGCGGCGGCCACGAATCGTGGCCATCGGCAGGAAAGTGGCCCGTCCTGCCCGATTATCCTTGAGATAGGCAATCAGACGGCTGGCAGTTGCTTCGTTGTCAGTCACGATATTGGAAACAGCAGGTCCCAGGGCAGTTTCCAGTGCCAGTTCCAGATCTGGCTGGACGCTGATCAATTCACCCAGAGTACCAACGATCCCCTGGCCAAAGTCAGGCTTTTCCTTGGCCTGGTTCATGATCCGCTTGACTGACTCGGCGTAACCTTCGTGGCTCTTCTCCAGTTCAACCAGTGTCTGCAGACGGTACTGGTCATTGCGCTGGGCCTGGCGCAAGCTCTCCGTCTGGGCATGGGCCCGGATCTGCTGTTCACGTGCCGATTCGATGCCCTGGCGGAGGGTGTTTTTGGTCGCTTCTTCGTCTTTCAGGGCGCCGGTGACACGGTTATAGCTTTCAGTGACTTCCTCAATCTGAAGATGTATCCGGTCTGCATCGCTGACTTGTCCCTGGAGGTCATTGCTGATTGTCTTGCGTCGGTTTTCAACCATGGGGAGCTGGCTTTTCAACTGGCCGACTCGGTTTCTTTGCTCGTAAATGGCTTCGGTTTTTACTTCCAGTTCGTTTTTGAGGCTTTCAACCTGCTGTTCGCTGCTGGAAAGCTGGGCCAGGATATCCTGCATAGCCTGATCAGCGACTTCCAGCTGGCGCGAGAAATGGTCTTGCTGACGCAAAAGGGTATCCGCTTTTTTGGTTCTTGTTGCCAAGTCGGCCTGCAAGATCTCGATCTGGTTCTTCAAGTCCTGTTCCAGGTTGCCGCTTTGCGCGATCCTTTTGGCCAGTTGGTCAGCTCGTTCGGTGTTCGCCGCCTTTTGGCTGGAGAGCAATCCCATCAGGCTGTTTTGCTGGTTGAACTGGTCCCTGAGTGCTTCGATCTGTTGTTCGATCGCCCGGATCGACTCGGTTGCGGTGCGATGTTCGTCGCGCAAGGTCACCAGCTTGTCCTGCTCGATCATCCAGTCGTTTTCCAGCAACAGCTTTTCTTCCTTGGCCTGGGCGATGGTTTGCTCGTGCTGGTCAATCGTATCCAGAATCAGGGCGATTTCCTGGGTTTTGAGTTCGTCAGACAAACGCAGGAATTGCCTGGCGGTTTCTGCCTGCTGGTTCAGTGGTTCGATCCGTTCCGACAACTCCTGGATGATATCATTGATCCGGACCAGGTTTTGCTCGGTCTGGAGCAGTTTGCGCTCGGATTCTTCTTTCCGGGTCTTGAATTTGACAATACCGGACGCTTCTTCAAATATCCGCCGCCGGTCTTCCGACCGATGACTCAGAATATCATCCACCCGGCCCTGGCCGACGATCGAATAACCATCGCGGCCCAGTCCGGTGTCCATGAACAATGTCGTGATGTCCTTGAGCCTGACGACTGTCTGGTTGAGAAGATATTCGCTGTCCCCAGAGCGATACAGGCGTCGCGTCACACACAACTCTGTGTATTCCACCGGCAAAGACCGATCGGAATTATCAAAAGTGATGCTGACCTCGGCATAACTCATCGCCCGGCGCGATTGAGTGCCGGTGAAAATGACATCCTCCATGCGCGCACCGCGCAAGGTCTTGACACTCTGCTCCCCCAGCACCCAACGGATGGCGTCTGTGACATTGGACTTGCCACTGCCATTGGGACCGACGATCGCTGTCACCCCGGGGTGGAAGTCAATCACGGTACGCTCAGGAAAGGATTTGAAACCCTGGATCTCCAGTGTTTTCAGATGCATGGTTCAGATCCCTGGTTCATGTTTCGGATTCCTCGCCACCCAGGACCTGGCAGCCTTCCCGGTTACAGGACAGATACCTCAGGGCCTCACGCGCCGCTTTCTGTTCGGCGTCTTTCTTGCTGCTGCCACTGCCTGTAGCAATCTGGCGGTCATCCACCACCACGGCGGCTGTAAAGACACGGTCATGGACCGGACCTTCTTCGTTAACGATGACGAAGCGAAGCACGCTGTTGCCACGGGTCCCCTGGACCATTTCCAGAAGACGGCTCTTGTAGTCGTATATCATGTCTCCGGTCAAAGCCTGCTGGATGTATTCGTCCAGCAAGTCCAGGATGACTGTGCGCGCCTTTTCATAACCGGCATCGAGATAGACAGCACCAAAGATCGCTTCCATGGCATTGGCCAGATTGGATGACTTGTCCCCTCCCCCGGTTGTCCATTCGCCTTTCCCCAGCATCAGCAGATGGCCAACTTCCAGTTCACGGGCGACACGGGCGAGTGTGCTTTCACAGACAATCAGGGCCCTGGTCTTGGTCATGATGCCTTCGGATAAAGCAGCTGGCACGCGGAAAAGAAAATCACTGACAACCAGGTCGAGGACAGCGTCACCGAGAAACTCGAGCCGCTCGTTGTCAGGGATTTTTTCAGCCCGGTGTTCATAGGCATAGGTGGAATGGGTGATGGCCTGGATTAAAAGGTCCGGCTGGGCAAATTCATGGCCGATCGACCGGCAAAGGCGGTCGCAGCCAGCCCGGAATTGTTCCTGCATGATGTCCCCCTGTTTCAAAAAAAAGCCCCTGGCCGGGGCTTTCTTGCTGTCTGATCAGGTGTGAGTTCAGGTATTGGCTTTGATGTACTCGACGGCATCTCCGACTGACTTGATTTTCTCGGCGTCCTCATCCGGAATCGAGATGTTGAATTCCTGTTCCATCGCCATGACCAATTCGACGATGTCGAGTGAGTCGGCATTGAGATCGTCAATAAAATTCGACTGCATGTTGACGCTGTCGGCATCAACCCCGAGCTGTTCGACCAGAATGTTCTGGACACTGGCAAAAATGCTATCTGTAGACATGAAGTGCTCCTCCTAAAGTGGGCGTTTTCGCATTATTCTAGTGGTTCGTTACCAAACCTATCCTATTTTTATTTGATCATCAAGCAATTGTCAAGTCAGTTGGCTGATCAATTCAGTCTGACCAACGGATATTTACCCATGCAGGAAATGGAGATTACGCTTGATGTAGTCATAGCCGGAAACGATGGTCATGATCACTGCGACCAGCATGGCTCCATCTCCGATCCAGTGAAAGTTGGCTGCCAGGGCTGGTGCCACGGGTTCCAGAAGCATCAGGACCAGGCCTTCTACCATCATGAGGGAGATAGCAATGATCTGGGTCACGGTCTTGAGCTTGCCGAGCTGGCCTGCTGCAATGACAACCCCGTGGTCCGAAGCCAAAAGCCGGATGCCTGTGACCATGAATTCGCGGATGATGATGATAATCGCCACCAGGGCATGGATCCGGGTATTCTGGACCAGGGCGATCAGAACGGAGATGACCAGCATCTTGTCCGCGATCGGGTCGAGGAATTTGCCCAGGTTTGTGACCAGGTTCTGGCTGCGGGCAATCGCACCATCGAGCAGATCTGTCAGCGATGCGATGATGAAGATCAACAGGGCGATGATCTGGCCATACCCCATGATGAAGGTGTTCCAGCTGGCAAAGACCGGCAGCTGGCTCGGAATCGGTAACATGAAAACCAGGACAAAGGGAACCAGGATGATCCGAAGCAGGGTGAGTTTGTTGGGCAGATTCATCAGACGGTTACTCCCGTTAATTCATAGTCTCCCGCATCGACGATGCGAACAGGCACAGTTTGACCGAGTCTGAGGTCTGCTTCAGAAGCAGCCACCCAGATGACTGGATCCACTTCCGGAGCTTCGGCAAAACTGCGGCCCCTGTAGAATACACCATCATCCGAGACGCTTTCAAGGGTGACATCCAGGATCTGGCCCAGTCTGTTCTGGTTGGACTGGAGCGAGATCGTCTGCTGCTGTGCCATGATCGCCTTCATCCGTGCCTGGGCGATGGATTTTCTGACCTTCGGTTTCATCTGGGCAGCAGGGGTTCCCTCTTCGGCGGAAAAAACAAAACAGCCCAGACGGTCGAACCGGATCTCGGCAAGAAATTCTTTCAATGCCGTAAAGTCTGCGTCTGTTTCACCGGGAAATCCCACCAGGACTGTGGTGCGCAAAACCAGGTCCGGCATGGCCTGGCGTAATTTTAGCACCGTCGCCCGGATGCTCGCCTGCGTGTCCCGGCGGTTCATGGCACGAAGGACGGGATCAGCAGCATGCTGGATCGGCAAATCGAGGTAGTGGGCAACTTTGGGTTCGCTGGCCATGCATTCGATCAGTTCATCGGTCAAACCATCATTATAAACATACAGGATCCGTACCATCCGGACCTCAGGCATCTGGCACAGGGCTCGGATCAGCTCTGGCAGGCGGCGGCGTCCATACAGGTCGAGACCATAACGGGTTGTATCCTGGGCGATCAGGATCAGCTCCCCATAACCGGCTGCACTGAGGCGAGCGGCTTCGGTGATGATCGCTTCGAAAGGTCGGGAAATAAACGGGCCGCGAATACCCGGAATGGCACAGTAGGAGCAGTGATTCGAGCACCCCTCGGCCACCTTGATGTAAGCATAATTGCCCGGCGTGGATGGCTGGCGTGGGACAGATAAATGCTCGAGGCTGCCCCCAGATCCAGGCAAGGTCGCAATCTGGTCACCTGGTTGTGCTGCATCTCTGTCCAGCTGTTCGATCACATCCCGGATCCGGTTGTAGTCTGCTGTACCAAGCACTGCATTGACTTCCGGCATCTGGCCCAGAATATCGACCGCATAGCGCTGTGACAGGCACCCAGCAACAATCAGGTATCTGGCGCGTCCGTTTGGCTGCTTATAATCGGCCAGCTGGAGGATGCTCTCGATGGCTTCCTTTTTAGCTGACTCGATGAATCCACACGTATTGACCAGCAGGATGTCGGCCTGGGATGGATCATCAACCATGATAAAGCCTGCGTCGCGCAGAATATGGCTCATACACTCGGAATCAACGAGGTTTTTGGCACAACCGAGGGAAAGCAGGAATACCTGCCTGTTCTCCCGGGATATGGATGCATCAGTCTGCATAGTCATCTTGGTTTGAAAGACCTTTCAGGAATTCTCGAACAGCCTCACGGACACTGTCTGGCGTAAAGCCGCGGCTGATGAGAAACCGGTAGTATTTATTTTTCTGTTCGGCAGATCCAGGTTCGGGTGATCCACTGGTCAGGTTCTTCGGCCGACCGAATTTCCCCTGCAGAGCAGCCAGCGCCAGTTCACTGTCAGCTGGGCGATCCACCAGAACCTGTTCGATGGCAGCCTGGTCGAGGCCCTGGGCTGAGAGACGCTGCGTTATCCGCAGGGCTGATTCGGATTTCGCTCCAGTCCGGGACTTTGCTTTCTGCCGGGCCAGGCGAAAATCGTCGATCTTACCCTCGTTTTTCAGTTCATCAATCACATGGGCTACATTGTCTTCAGCAAAGCCTTGCCGGTGCAGATAATCCCGGACTTGGCCCGATGGCTTGCGGCCTAGACCCAGCCAGCGGACTGCAGCAGACCGGGCCTCCTGTCTGTTCTCAGAATCCTGATTAGCTTCTGGAAGCGTCATCCTCTGGCGCAGGAACTCATAAGGATCTTTGGCCATATCTGCCAATGAACCTTAGAGGTCGAGGCCCAGGATGTCTTCTTCACGATCATCATCCTCGGATACTGGTTCGTCCAAAGTACCAGGGCTTGCGATCTGAGCCCGGATCCGGCTGTCCAGTTCATCGCGCATCTCAGGGTTGGCCTTTAAAAACTGGCGGGTGTTGTCACGGCCCTGGCCAATCCGCTGACCCTTGTAAGAGAACCAGGCGCCACTCTTCTCTACAAAATCCATACTGACTGCCAGATCAAGGATGCAGCCCTCCTTGGATATGCCCTCGCCATAGATAATGTCGAACTCGGCTTCCTTAAAGGGTGGTGCGACCTTGTTCTTGACCACCTTGACCCGAGTTTTAGAGCCCACAACATCGGTCCCATTGCGCAGGGTCTCGATCTTGCGCACGTCGAGGCGGACTGATGCGTAGAACTTAAGTGCGCGGCCGCCTGGAGTTGTCTCAGGATTGCCGAACATGACACCAACCTTCTCACGCAGCTGGTTGATGAAAACAGCCACCGTGCTGGACTTGGCGATGACACCGGCCAGTTTGCGCAGGGCCTGCGACATCAGGCGGGCCTGCAAGCCAACATGGGAGTCTCCCATCTCGCCATCAATTTCAGCCTTCGGCACGAGGGCTGCGACGGAGTCCACGACGATGACGTCGATGGCGCCGCTCCGGACGAGGGCCTCGGTGATTTCCAGCGCCTGTTCACCCGTATCCGGCTGGGATACAATCAGGTTGTCGATGTCGACCCCCAGCTTGGCTGCATAATTTGGGTCGAGGGCGTGCTCAGCATCGATGAAAGCCGCTGTGCCACCCGCACGCTGGGCTTCCGCGATGATGTGCAGGGCGACAGTGGTCTTACCAGATGATTCCGGACCATAGATCTCGACGACACGACCACGCGGTACACCACCGATCCCCAGTGCCAAGTCCAGGGACAAGGCACCGGTCGAGATGGACTCGACCTGCATGGCGGTCCTTTCGCCCAGCTTCATGACGGCGCCCTTGCCAAACTGCTTCTCAATCTGGCCGAGCGCGGCGTCCAGCGCACGGTTGCGGTCTGATGCTTGCTTCTGGCTGATCTCCTGGGTCGATTTACCGGCACCTTTATCTGTCCTGGCCATGATTACCTCCAAAAAGAACATTCGTTCTTGTATTCATTTCATTATAGAGTTCACTTCTGGCACCGTCAACGCATCTTTGCCAGTTTACCAAACTTTCGTTCGACATTAATCGCGTTTTTTCGACAAGCCCAGCAAGGCAGAAATCCTTGAATGCACAGTGGCGAGCAGGTTTGAGGCTTCTTTGACATGGAGTAAAACTGCGACACCGATGAACACCAGCAGGGACATTGTGCTGCGGATAAACAGCCAGATGAGTTCATGGACTTTGCCCTGCGGAACATAACCGATCCGGTTCAGGAACAAAAGCAATACCATCATGGCACTGGCTGCTGCCATCAGGCGCAGCAGGTAGCCACTGAGGTGGCGCGGGGTTGCCTGCGGGGCTACATAGGCATAGGTCCTGAACAGGAAAATGGCACTGGCGATGCTGGTCAGGGTGTACGCCAGAGACAATCCACTGATGTCCATCCGGAACCCCTTTAAAAGGACCAGGCAGAGCAACGGATTGAGGACAAGTGTCAGAAGACCATTGACCAGGGCCACCCGGGTCATTTTACGAGCATAGAAAGCCTGGTTGGTCAGGAAAACAAACGTCTGGGCAATCATGGCCAGCGCATACCAGCGCAGGACACTGGCAGCTGTGGCGACTTGTTCTGCCGTATAACTGCTGCTCCACTGGAAGATGGCCTGGATGACATCCTTTTGCAGCGCCAGGATCAGAGCAGCAGACGGAATCATCAGGAACAGGGCCTGGCGCAGGCTCTGGCCAAACAACTGGCTGCTGCCGGTTTCATCCAGCGCGGCATGGTGGCGGGCCAGGGACGGCAACATGACATTGCCGATGGCAACCACAAAAATCCCATACGGCAGTTGCCAGGTCGTGGCTGCATTGCGCAAAGATGTGGCCGCACCTGGAAACTGGTCGGCAAAACCGGTCAGGATGATGGTGTTGACCTGGACGATCGAGCCTGAGATCAAGGTTGGCACAGCCAGACGGACCATCTGGCGAAATCCAGGATCCTGATGGTCCAGCGACCAAGTGTAGTTTTTTAATAACGGTGCAGCCATCACCGCCTGGAAAATGAAATAGACAGCAGCTGCGCCCATCACACCTGCAGCGACACGGACTGCACCATTTTCACTGCGCTCACCCAGGAGGACCATCGCCAGAACCACAACGACGTTGTAGATGGAGGGTCCAAAAGAGGTTCGGCCAAACTGGCGGTAGGCATTCAGGATGCCAATGCACAAGGCCGCCAGCATCATGAAGAAGACCTGGGGGAACAAAGCCCGTGAGACACGGACTGCCAGATCCGTGATCGCTGGATCCTTGCTGCTGTTGTAGAAAGCCAGTAACTGAGGTGACAGCCATTCACCCAGAAGGACGGCAACCAGCATGGCCAAGGCAGCGTAATTCACCAGGATCGACAGACTGCGCCACCCCTTATTCTCTTCTCCTTTTTCCAAAGCATGAGAGAGACTGGGCGTAACCGCTGCGCCGATCGCACCGCCAACCAGAAGCTGGTAAAACAAGTCCGGGATTTGGAATCCGATGATGAAGGCATCAGAAACCACACCATATCCGAGCATGGGCACGATCAGGATTTCGCGCAGGTGGCCACTGATTTTGGATAACAGAAGACCTGCCATCATGATCAGTGTGGCCAGGCGCATATTATGCGCTTTGGCTTGGCTCATTGCAGCAGGTCCCGCCGGGCCAGGTCGAACGCATTCAATGTCGACACCTTGCGGACACGGGCACGATTGCCCGGGATCTGCATGCGCCGGACCTCAACGCCGCGGTCACTGGCACATGCCAGATAAACCAGCCCAACGGGTTTGTCATCGCTTCCGCCGTCTGGTCCAGCAATGCCCGTTACAGCAACCGCCAGATCCGTATCCATGACGTCACGACATCCTTTGGCCATGGCAATTGCGGTTTCCTCGCTGACGGCTCCAAATTCGGCAATCACGTCCGTCGGGACATGGAGCTGATTGATTTTGACATCGTTGGCATAGGCCACGATGCTGCCTTTAAAAACGGCTGAAACACCAGGAATTTCGCCAAACGTGGCTGCAATCAGGCCAGCTGTGCAGGATTCGGCAAAGCTGATGGTCTTATGCTGCTCAGAAAGCAGGTCCTTGACCAAAGCAGGCATGGTTCTGGGACCGATTTCGTAGATATATTCCCCGACCCGTTTCCGAATTTCAGCCAGCAGACCCGCCGTGTTGTCGGGCTCATTTTCGTCATGGACGAGCTGGGTCACCCGGAACATGACCTCGCCCTCGGAAGCATAAGGTGCCAGAGTCGGATTGTGCTGGCCGTCGATCAAGTCTTTGAGCAAGGTCTCCGCTGCTGATTCACCGATACCGATCAGGCGGACAAAGTGATGGCGAAACCGGGTTGCAGTGCGCATTTCAAGATATGGCGCAGCAGACTCCTGGAACATCAGGGTCATTTCTGAAGGCGGCCCAGGGAGAAGGATCATGACCTTAGGCTTATCCTCATAGAAAAATTCCAGGATGGCTCCGGGGGCGGTTCCATTGTGGTTAGGCATCACCCGGGCCTTCTCAGGCATTTGAGCTTGTTTCCAGTTGTTTTCTGTAATGCTCAAACGACCCAGGCGATGGAAAAAATCTGCGATCGCTGCACGGCTATCCGGATGCTCGACCAGCTTTTGTCCCGCAACTTGGGCAGCGATAGCCATGGTCAGATCATCTGCCGTCGGTCCAAGACCGCCAGTGACGACAATCAGGTCCGAGCGGCTGGCTGCCGTTTCCATCGCCAGGCGGACGCGGTCCGGGTTATCGCCAACGACTGTCTGGTAATAAGAAGACACTCCGAGGAGGGTCAGTTGGCGGGCCAGCCAGGCTGCATTGGTGTTGATGATCTGTCCCAGCAACAGTTCCGTACCGACGCAGAGGATTTCTCCGATGTGGATCGAATTAAACGGATTCTGTTCCGCCTGACTGGGATCAAGATCGGATGTCCCGATCATACCTGGAGCCCTTCCTGGCGCAGAAAGGTTTGCCAGGTGTTTTCCAGCAGCATGGCAATGGTCATCGGGCCAACCCCGCCGGGAACGGGAGAAATCGCTGATGCAACTGGTTCAACACTGGCAAAATCGACATCACCGACTACTTTACCGGCCGCGTTGCGGTTGATACCGACATCAATGACCACCGCGCCTGGTTTGACATAGTCGGCTGTGATCATTTCTGGTCTGCCGATGGCGGCAATCAGAATATCGGCCTGGCGACAGACTGCAGCCAAGTCACGCGTGCGCGAATGGGTGATGGTGACGGTGCAGTGTTCCTTGAGCATCAGCTGGGCGACCGGTTTACCGACAATATTACTACGGCCAACAATGACACAGTTGGCACCTACCAGGGGAATGTTGTAGGCCTTGAGCATTTCGAGAACGCCAGCAGGTGTGCAGGAGACCAGACCATCTTTGCCCAGGGAAAGCAGTCCGACATTGACTGGGTGGAATCCATCGACATCTTTTTTCGGGTCGATCGCATTGATCACTTTGAATTCGCTGATCTGGTCCGGCAACGGCAGCTGGCACAAGATCCCATGCACAGAAGGATCATTGTTCAGCTGGTCGATCAGTTCCAGAAGTTCATGTTCTTCGATGTCGGCCGGCAGACGGTAGCCATAAGACATCAGGCCGGCTTCTTCACAGGCTTTTTTCTTGTTGTTGACATAAATCGACGAGGCCGGGTCTTCACCAACCTGGACGACGGCCAGACCGGGTCTTTTTCCTGTCTTGTCGTACGTTTCCCGGACTTTTTCGGCCAGCTGGCTGCGCAGCTGTGCGGCGAGTTCCTTGCCGCGAATCATGGTGGTCATGGCTGTTTGCCTCCCTCTTTGTTTGGGTTTTATCTGCTGAGTTTTTACCTTGGTATGGTTTGGGTGGGACCAGGCAGTCTGGTCCGTAGCCGATCAGGTCGGTCCGGCCGGCTTTCTGCAGGGCTTGCAAAGCCAGGGGGTGGTATTTGGGCTTGGCATACTGGAGCAAGGCCCGTTGCAGACGTTTCTCCGCCAGATCCGGTACATGGATCGGCTCGAGCGTCTCAGGATCGAGTCCGGTGTAATACATGGTCGTCGAAACGGTTCCGGGGGTGGGATAGAAATCCTGGACCTGTTCTGGGACCACACGATTGGCTTTAATATACAGGGCCAGCTCGATCGCATCCTCCAGGGTCGTGCCCGGATGTCCGGAAATCAGATAGGGGACCAGGAACTGTTTTTTGCCCTGCTGGGCATTGATCTGTTCATACCGCTTCTTGAATCGCTGGTAAACAGCCGGACCGGGTTTGCCCATCGCGCGCAGGGTGCCTTCACTGATGTGCTCCGGTGCCACTTTCAACTGCCCACTGACATGATGGCGGCAGACCTCTTCCAGGAAACCGGACTGCTCATCCATCAAAACGGTGTCAAACCGGATCCCGGAACGGATAAAGACCTTTTTCACACCGTCGAGCGATCGAACTTTCTTCAGGATGCCCAGATACGAGCGGTGATCGGTGCGCAAAGCCGGGCATGGCTCCGGTGTGATGCACTGGCGGTCCTTGCAGACCCTTCCCTTCTCCTGCTTGGCACAGCCCGGTTCAAAGAAATTGGCGGTCGGTCCACCGAGGTCATGGATATAGCCTTTGAAATCGGGGTCCGCGATCAAGGTCTGTGCTTCATTTATAATAGACGTTTCGCTGCGCCGGGTGACGATCCGGCCATGATGGAAGGTGATGGCGCAGAAATGACAGCCGCCGTAGCAACCGCGATGGCTGTTGATCGAAAACCGGACTTCTTCAATCGCCGGCACGCCGCCCTTGGCCACATATGAGGGGTGGATCTTGCGGGTATACGGCAGGGCGAACACCTGGTCCAGTTCCGGTGTGGATAAAGGGGGCTGGGGTGGGTTCTGGATCAGGTAGCGGTCACTGTGGCGCTGGACCAGGGTCTTGCCGTCGACCGGAGCCTGTTCGTGGTATTGCAGCCGGAATGCTGCGGCATAGAGCCATTTGTCCTGGCTGATCTCCTTGAAGCCTGGCAACAGGATGTAGGCCGCATTTTCGGGAAAAGGGTGCTGCAGCAATTTTTTCCGGTCCTGACCCAGGTCATCAAACGAAAACCCGGATGCAGTTTCAATGAAATCTTGCAGGTCGGATGGCAGCCGGTCGGGACGAGACAGAATGCACGTACCCGCAATCTTGTTGATCTTGTGAATCGGCACACCTCTTTCCAGCAGGCGTGCGATCTGGAGGATGGCGCGTTCACCCATGCCGTAAACCAGAAGGTCTGCCTGAGTGTCCTGCAGGATGGTGCGACGAACAGTATGGTCCCAGTAATCGTAATGGGCAAACCGTCTCAGGCTGGCTTCGACACCGCCGATGATCAACGGGACATCCCCCAGCTGGTCACGCACCAGGTTGCAGTAGCGGATCAGGGCCCGGTCAGGCCTCAGGCCACCCTGTCCGCCAGGAGAATAGCGGTCATCCGAGCGCGGTTTCCTGGCCGCGGTGTAATTGTTGACCATTGAGTCGACGACCCCGGAGGAAACCAGGGTGGCCAGGCGGGGTTTGCCAAAAGTCAGCAAAGCCTGGGGATCGCTGAGCACCGGTTGGGCAATGATGCCAATCCGAAAGCCCTCCTGCTCAAGCAGACGGGCGATCAGTGCAGCACCAAAACTGGGGTGATCGACATAGGCATCACCTGTGATAAAAAGGAAATCGATTTCATCCCAGCCACGTTCGAGCATGTCTTGCCGGGTCAGAGGGATCAGGGTCATATCAAGTCCTCGTCAGACGCGTCGGTCTGAGCTTTCATTTGCATTTCCATCAGCTGGTTCAGGGTGATCAGGACTTTTCTTGGCTTGCTGCCTTCAAATCCACCAATATAGCCGAGTTCATGCATGCGGTCGATCAGGCGGGCGGCGCGGGGGTAGCCGACGGTCATCCGGCGCTGCAGCAGAGAGACGGAGGCATAGCCGGTCTCGACGCAGATCTGCAGGGCTTGGGGCAGGAGCTCGTCGCTGTCGCCTTCGTCCTTGTCTTTGTCTTTATCTTTGCGTCCATTCGAAACAGCCGCTGTCGAGATGGCGTCGGCAACTTTCTGGTCATAGCTCGACTGGTGCAGGCTTTTGATATGGCCAATGATCCGTTCAACTTCGGCATCGGTGATGAAAGCACCCTGGCCGCGGATCGGTTTGGCAGCACTTTGCGGATAATACAGCATGTCACCCTTGCCGAGTAGCTTTTCCGCCCCGGCCATATCCAGGATCGTCCGAGAGTCCACTTGCGAGGCGACAGCAAAAGCGATGCGCGACGGAATATTGGCCTTGATGACGCCGGTGATGACATCAACCGACGGCCGTTGGGTGGCGATGATCAGGTGGATGCCGGCCGCGCGGGCCATGGCGGTCAGGCGGGCTATGGCATCCTCGACTTCGGTCGGAGTTGTCGCCATCAGGTCGGATAATTCATCGATGACCAGGAGGATCAGGGGCAGCTTCTCTTCTTCGTCCTCTTCTCCCTCCAGACCAAATCCGACCGATGCATTATACGAACTGATGTCGCGCACCGATTTCTCCGCAAACAAGCTGTAGCGGCGGACCATTTCGTTGACGGCCCATTGCAGGGTGCCGGCAGCCTTTTTCGGATCCGTCACCACTGGGTGGATCAGATGCGGAATCCCATTGTAGATATTCAGTTCGACGACCTTGGGATCGATCATGAGCATTTTGACTTCGTCCGGCGATGCTTTGAACAGAATGCTCATCAGGATTGAATTGATACAGACCGATTTACCGGACCCGGTGGCACCGGCGATCAGCATGTGCGGCATGCGTGTCAGATCGCACAGCAATGGATTGCCCTGGATATCGCGGCCGATTGCTGCCGTCAGCGGCGATTTGGCCTGCCGGAATTCAGGGGAATCGATCAGGCTGCGCAGGAGAACGGGGATCGTCTCCTTGTTGGGAATTTCAATGCCGATGGCAGCCTTGCCCGGGATTGGCGCCTCGATACGTACGCCCATGGCAGCCAGGTTCAGGGCAATGTCATCCGCCAGATTGACGATTTTGCTGACCTTGACACCCGGGCCAGGGGACAATTCAAAACGAGTGATCGTGGGCCCAGTCGTGAAATTGATCACCTTGGCCGTGACTCCAAAGCTCTCCAGCGTTTTTTCCAGTTTGTGCCCGAGGGCCTGGATCGAATGCTGGCTGCTGTTGATCGACTGTTTCAAGTGGTCTTCGCGCAGCAACGTGAGTGGCGGTGGTTCATAAGGCACAACCAGACGCAGCTGACCATCCGGGCCAACAGCAGCCTGGCGTTTGGCAGGGGCATGGGCCTGTGGAATCACCGGTGCATCCGGATTTGTCCGATCGGTCCAGCTGGATCGGTCCAGTACTGGTTCGGATTGTTTGGGTGCTTCTGGTATTTTGAATTCTGGCGTTACCTGTACCGTTTCAGTGTTCGCTGGTGTCGGCAGAGGCGCCAGTGGCACAGGCTGCACAGATTGTGCCTGCGCTGGCTGGGTCGCTTTCGCAGCAAGGTCGTTTTCGGCTGGCGAAATCGTCAGGAAGCCATTTTTATCCTTTTGGATCGTGAAGGGCAATTTGGCTTCCGTCACAAACTGGGCGACTTTGGCTTCATCTTCCGAAAAACCAGCGAAAGCAGCATCAGCAGAGCCAGCCGTATTGGTAAAACCACCTGCAGCTGGATGTTCCGGGTGGCTGGCTTCGTCAGATCTGGCAGCAGACCGTCGTTGCCAGAAATCCTGCCAGCCCTGCAGCAATGAACGGCGTGTTTCTTCAGCTGTCCGGGGCGAAAGTTCGATGTCGTATGATTCTTTCGCGCGCACAGGATGGATCTGGTCCAGATCCTCACGCACCCGGGCCTGGTCAAGTCCCTGGCGGATCGCCTGGTCCATTTTGCTGCCAGTCCGTTTGATCACATCTGCCGTTGACTGGGCTGTCTGGGTATAGGATACATTGAAAATCAGGACCACGAAGGCCATGACCAGGGCAATGGTCAGGATCAGGGCACCGACTGGACCAGCAATTGCGAGCATGGATTGAGCCAGGATACCGCTGGCAAGTCCGCCAGTCAGAACCAGGCCTTCTCCAGCCAGTGAAGCATCGATCCCGGAGTGCCACAATTCAGCCAACGCTTTTAATGCACTGGCTTCGCCTTCACCCGTGGCAAATCGACCTTGCAGCACCAGCTGGTCAACCGTCACCAGATGCAGGACGGCTGTAACTGCCAGAACCAGCCCAACCACAAAGGTCATCCGGTAATTAGCCTTGCGCTGGTTCCTGCCCAGAAGGAATTCAATGGCAAAAAATAATAAGAGCGGCGGCAGCAGATACGCTGCGACACCAAATAAACCGTGGCCCAGATCATACAGCAAATGGCCCAGCCAGCCAGTCTTGGCAGATGGCCAGTAATAGGCCGCTCCAAAAAGGATCGCTACTGCCAGCAGCACAACCGCTGTCACTTCCTTGTGATGATTGACCGGTTTCCGGTTGGCCAAGGGTCAGGTCCCCTTCCTTTGTTGAAGAACACGCTGCGCCCGTAAAAGACCGACGACAGTCTTGGCATCGCGGATGTCGCCGCGGTCCACCATGCTCAGGGCTTCTTCGAGTGGATAAGGATGGACACTCAGGAATTCTCCGTCATCGAGGTTGCTCTGGCCGTAGGTCAGGCCTGTTGCCAGATAGATGGAAAGGGTTTCACTGCAATACCCTGGCGAGGGGTAGACAGTAGCCAGCCACTCAATCGACTGGGCAGTCATGCCGGTTTCCTCGGTCAGTTCTCGCGTGGCACAGTCCAGGGGATCTTCTCCTGGCTCCAGCTTACCGGCTGGCAGCTCGAGCAGCTCGGTGTCATAAGGCTTGCGGTATTGCCGGACCAGGTAGACATGGTCCTGATCATCGATGGCGACCACACAGGCTCCACCGGAATGGCGCACGATTTCGCGCTTGGCCAGGCGACCATCCGGCAAACGGACCTCATGGACCTCGACCTGGAAAACACGGCCGGCAAATTTCTGGTCCATGCCCGTAGTCTCTTCGCGGAAATTTTGTTCGGATTCAGGCATTGTTGGTTCCTCTTTTTTTGATCTCAGCGACAGCGAGCTTATCGCAGCGGTTGTTATAGATATTGTCCGAATGGCCCTTGACCTTGATCCATTCAACCGTGTGTGGTTGGGCTGCATCGAGCAAGGCTCGCCAGAGATCCGGGTTGCTGACCGGATCATTGGCCGCATTGCGCCAGCCATTTCTTTGCCAGTTCCGGATCCAGCCCTGGTTGAAAGCAGAGACCAGATAGGCACTGTCGCTGTACAATCTGACTTGGCAGGGCCGGTTCAATTTTTTTAAAGCTTCGATCGCGGCAGTCAGTTCCATCCGGTTGTTGGTGGTGGCCGCTTCCCCGCCGGATATTTCCTTTTCGACTCCCCCGGCGATCAGGACCGCTGCCCAGCCGCCGGGACCCGGATTGCCGGAACAGGCACCATCGGTGTAAATCTCAACCTGCGGCATGCTCAAATTTTCGGCCCCCGGCCCAATTCCCGTGAACGTTCTGTCGCAGCAGTGACGGCCTCGATCAGACTGGAGCGCAGGCCGTTTTTCTCCAGGGTCGCAACCGCTTCGATCGTGGTACCACCCGGAGAACAGACCTGATCCTTGAGAATCCCTGGATGCTTGCCCGTGGCCAGCACCAGCTTGGCCGAACCATACACCGTCTGAGCGGCCATTTGCAGGGCCATGTCGCGCGGCAAGCCCATGCGGACACCGCCATCGGCCAGCGCTTCGATCATCAGCATGATGTAGGCTGGACCACTGCCGGACAAGCCGGTCACCGCATCCATGGCCGACTCTGGCACCTTGAAGACGAGACCACTGGACTCGAGCAAATTTACGGTCCAAGCTTGCAGTTCTTCACTGGCCTGGTCGAAGCAGACTGCACTGACACCACTGTGGACCATGGCCGGCGTATTCGGCATGACCCGGGCCAGGGCGACCGACAGGCCAGCCCAGCTGCGCAGTTGAGCCAATGTGACACCGGCAGCGATCGAGATCAGGAGTGCGTCTGCCCGCAAATCTCCAGCCAGATCCTCCAGGACAAGTTTCAGGATCTGTGGTTTGACGGCCAGCAGGACTGCATCAGCAACACTGACTGCCTCTCGTCCGGAGAGTGCCACCTCGCAGCCAAACGTCTCGGCCAAAGCCTGGGCCTTTTCTGCCTGGGCATCGTATAACACGACCGAATCGGCTGGAATGGCTGCCTGGCTGATCATGGCATGGACCAAGGCCTGGCCCATCTGTCCGGTACCGATGACTGCTAATTTCATAGGAGATCCTCCTGTTTTTGGACATCACATCAAGACCCGCTTTTGCGAGCGGTAACAGCCAAATGATACCATTCATCCGCATGGAGTGGCAACAAAGACCCTATGCCAGCGAACGTTGCATGTCTTGGGGTGTAGAACAGCCACGGATGGTCCAGTTTCTGCAAGTTGTGCCAGATCTGGGTGTATGTCTGACCTCAAACGCTGCAATTGCCGAAATCAACACCGGGTGTCGGGGTCGCACGAGGGGTGCATCCGAAATCGGCAATTGCCGAAAATAGCACCAGGGGCACCCCTCACAATCATCTGACACCAAACCATGCAACCACCACCGGTTCCAGGGGGGCTGGTTTGTTGGATGCAAGGTTGCATCCTTTCATTCCTTTTCACGCTAATAAGCAAAGAGCCCAGAAATTGGCTCTTAATCTAATTCCGTGAAAAGTAGCAAATTTATGCAGCCTTACTGCCAACAATGAAGACCATCCTGGAACCGTGGGCGGGAAATTCCGGATTTGGGGTCGGAGGTACGGCCAAGTCTGGCACCGTGGGC
>CAZGSR010000027.1:0-36710 GCA_964528645.1 uncultured Mageeibacillus sp.
GTCTTTGAGGGCCGTATCATCGAGCAGCGGCACATCCCCGGACAAAATCCGGGCAATCTCGCCATCGATTTCGTCACGGCGGCGATGTAGCTCAGCGATCCGGACCTGCGGATCGGTCTGGCTACCCTCATTCATCTGCCGCAGCAGGTCAAACAAGGTCAACAGGCGGGACTCGGTGCCGACAAAAGCGCGCTCAGTCAGGCCAGAAAGCCAGGCCAGTGCTTTTTCGGTTGCAGGGGTCAGATCAAAATGAGGCTCGTCTGTCCCCTGGGGGTAAAATTTTCTCAGCCAGCCCTTCTCGTTATCAGCCCAGTCATTCAAGTAGGACAAAGCTGAGCCAGGGAAAGCATCTGTGCCCTGCTGTTCGCGCAAGGCAAACAATTCATCCTCCAGGGCCTCAACCAGGTCCGCCTGAGCCAGATTCCGGACATTGGGGGCAATGAAAATCCGGTGCAGGAAGCTGGCGATCAGCGGCGCATGCTGGGCGCACAACAGGCGCCAAGCTGGATGGTTCCGGCGCAATAAGTCGAGGGTAGCGTAGTCGAGGGCCAAAGCGTTAAACCTTTCTGGCGGGGTTCATACTGCTGGGCGTCTGCTGCAAGAAGCGGTTGGCGCCTCATTACCTGAGCCAGATTCCAGTTTAACGGGTTTTGCTGCTCCAAATCAATCCGGTTATCTAATCCAGAACGTTTACCGTCAAGGCAGAATTATGTTACAATCCTGTCAAGTTCAAACCCCCTGTTTATTTGAATATTCTCTGGTCCGTCTGACACCTCTGATGAATCTGACAATGGATGGAGGCCTGTAATATGAAAGTGCTCCTGATCGGCTCGAGTGACCCTTTTGCCAGGGAATGGATCAACCGTCTTGGTAAGGAAGGGCATACTGTCGGACTGGTGGCAACTACTGATTTCCTGCCCCAGGCAAGACCAACTTTGTCGTATCACTGGTTTGGCTTTGCTGCTGATTCACCAGGCCTCGACAAAGCCTGGGCCAGTTTCAAACCAGACCAGGTCGTTTTTGCCGGCCGGTTATTGGGCGATGCGCACTGGGACATGGAGCAGGCAAACACATATCTGGGCGAATTGATCAACTGCCTTCATCTGGCTGAAAAACACAAAGCCGGATTTTTTGTCTGCCTGTCCTCGACAGAGGTCTATCCGCCACAAAATCCAGAGGCCCTGCCATTGGCTGGATGCAAAGAGTCTGATGTCCTGCAGCCTGAGTCGGTCAAGGGCTTGCTCTGCATGCAGGGCGAAAACCTGGCGCGTGAATTTTGTCGGATTCGCAAGCTGGAACTGAGCATCGTGCGCTATGCCGATCTGGGCGGCTATGGTCTCGCTGCACAGAAAAACGATGTCATCTCATCGATTGCACACCAGCTGAACCTCCTGCCTGAGGTGACTGTCAACACCCGGCAAACCTATCATCTGCTGTCCCTGGGTGATGCCGTCGACGCCCTGGTCCGGGTGCTCAACAGCGGTCGACCTGGCATTTACAATGTGTCCAGCCAGCGGACGACTCCTGCCATCGAACTGTATGCCACAATCAAGGCAATCCTGGGCAGCTCCACGGTCCTGGTGCGCGAAAGCGGCAGTCCATCCAACTATGCCGCGGATTCCACAGCCATCAAGCGCGAATTGGAATGGGTGGAGCTGCGACCTTTTGAAGAACAACTGGCAGATTGGGTGCAGGCCGATCTTAAGCCGGAGCCGTTGAAACGTTCACGCACCGTGCGATTCCGGGCCAATTCCCTCCCAGGCCAGATCATCCAGACTGGACTTTTCTTTGTCGTGATGGCTTGGCTCAGTCATCTGGTTTCCAATCATGACATCCTGCGCCAGATCGACCTGATGACTGTTTTTGTCCTGACAACCAGCCTGTTCTTCGGCATCCCTCAGGGTGTCCTCGCCGTTTTGCTGGCCTTTGGCTATGATGTGGTGACAGCAGCTGTAAACCCGGCTGAAATCCTCCCGGTCATTCTCAAGCCGGACACCTTCCTGCGCCTGGCCTACCTGATTTTTGCCGGTGTGGTGGTTGGTTACGCGGTCGACCAGTACAAGAAAGCAACTGGCCTGGCCGAGGCAGATAGAGATTACCTGCACAATGAATTTTCCGAATTGAAACGGATCAACGACAGCAATGTCATGATCAAGCACCAGTACGAGAAGCGGTTGGTCAGCTACCGCAACAGCTTGCCCCGACTGTACGATATCACCCGCCAGCTCGACACACTCGATCCGAGGGTGATCTATTCTTCGCTGGTCACGGTGATCCAGGATGTGATGGAAGTCCCTTCCGTAGCCGTTTATACAGTCGATCAGCGCAGTGGCTACACCCGTCTGGTCGGAGCATCAGGCGAACACGCCCTGTTCCAGGGCAAATCATTCAAACTGAATGATTTCCCAGCCCTGGCGGAAAAACTCGGCCAGAATGAGATCTTCATCGGCGACCAGTGGTCAGACAACCGTCCGGCGCTGGCAGGGGCGATCCACTACCAGGGACAGATCCTGGCGCTGATCATCATCCGTGAACTGCCCTTTGAAATGATGTCGCTCTATCAGGTCAATTTGCTGCGGACCTTGATCGCCCTGATCAGCGCTTCGTTCATCAAGGCCTTCCAGTATGAAGAAAAGACCCGGGGCGAACGCTTCCTGGGAGATTCTGAAATCTTTATTGCCGCTGAATTTGCCAAATGCCTGCGATTGGCCCAGGATGACAAAAACAAGCAGCAGTCGGACTACTCCGTCCTGCAGTTGCATGGTCCGTCACTTCCGGTCGATCTATACCACCAGGTGGCCCAACATTTCCGGTCCACCGACCTGTTTGGCGTTGATTCCATGGATCGCCTGCATGTCCTGCTCAAAAATACCGGCGGGACCGATCTGCCTGCGGTCTGTAACCGGTTGGCGTCAAAAGAGGTCGCGTTCGAAGTCTGTCCAGTCGATCCGGACCATCCAGACAGCTTGCTGGGACTGGACCGGTGACAGCCATGAACAGCGTCCAGATCTTTCTGCTGGTGAATACTGGTACCGCCGGACTCTATTTCCTGATAAACCGCCATCGTCCCCAGCGCCTGCTGGCTGTGTTATTCCTGATCTTGCCCGGACTGGGTTTTGCCTTCTATTTCATCCCCGCTTTCTTGTTTCGCATCACACAACATCACAACCTCTACGACGAATCCAATGTTCGTCTCAATCTGGTGCAGGAAGACTTTGCCCATGACCCAGATGTAGCTGAAGAAATCAACGAGGTATCTTTCCATGAAGCAGCCACAGTGGCGAGCAGCCAGGAGAAACGGTTGCTACTGATGGGGATCTTGCGCCATGACCTCATGCAAAGTCCGGACCTGCTCCAGTCAGCACTGGATGACAATGATACGGAAACTGCCCACTATGCCGCCTCGGCTTCCCTGGAAATCAACCGCCGGCTGAAAAATGAAGTCCAGGCACTGGAGGCCAGGCATTATGCCGAACCAGCCAACTATGAAAATCTGCGCAGTTTGCTGGATAGAGTGGCCAGACTGCTGGAATTCTCCCTGCTGACCGGGCGCGAAACTTACTTTTATCGCAGCAAACAACAGGATTTGTACCACAAGCTCGAGCTGCTGGGGCCTGACTTCGTCACAGAGACCGATTGGATCAGCTGGTCCGAGGCTTTGCTGGCCATCCAGCAGCCGCACGAAGCGCTGGCCAAAGCCGTGGCAGCCAATACACGTTTTCCCAGCGAGGCAACCTGGCTCCAACGCCTCAAGATCCTCTACCTGCTGCGTGACCGGGACGCCTTTGAAGGGGCGTTGGATGAATTTCTGCAGACCAGGCTCGTCATGTCCGAAAAAGGACTCAACTTGATCCGGTTCTGGAAGGAGCGCAGCCTTTGATGAGCTTGTCATCACGACGTCTGGTCATCCTGCTGATGCTGCTCCTGTTGTCCGGGCTGCTGTTTTTTGCGTACAACCTGGATAACCAGTTTCTCAGCAGTGCTGACACCAATCCCTGGGCCACGGTGACTGGCCAGCCCTTGCTCGATGCCACAGCACCGGATGGAAAACCGGACCAGAGATATGTGGTGGCAGGGGTACCGGCAAATCCACAGGAAATTGCGATTCGGAAACAGACACTGGCGGTCCTCGACCTCCTGGGCCTTAGCTACCGGACGCGCGATCAGCTGCAAGCCAATGACCTTCTGCTGGGCGAGACCTTGATTGTTGTCGTGAGTGACCTGTCGCAGGTCTATGATCCCGTTGACCTGGCCGATTTTGTCCGCAACGGAGGCAGCCTGATCCTCGCTGCCGGGATTGCGCCGGACTATACCCAGACCTATCTCGATCCGTTGCTGGGGATCCGGGAACGAGGTGAATTTTCACCCGTCGATGCCTTGCGCTTTCGCGAAGGCACGTTGCCCTATCCGGAAACAGACGTGACTGGCCTTGATCCTTTCATGACCTTAAATCTGCGCGTACAGGCGCCTGCACAAGTTCTGATCGAAACGCCGGACGGTTTGCCGCTGGTCTGGGTCCATCCCTACGAGTCCGGCCGTGTGGGTGTCATGAGCGGACCTTTGCTGGAAAATCCAGTCACAGCTGGTTTTCTGGTGCCACTCCTGGGTGAAGTGGCCGGCCAGCTGATCTATCCGGTCGTCAATGCCGAAGTGGTGGCCCTCGATGCTGCACCACCCTTGTTTGACAGCAATGACCGGCTTTCTTTCCAATACTACGGCCGCAGTGCCGAATCCTTTGTCCGGGACCAGCTCTGGAATATTTTCGAACAGAAAGCCACCCTGCTGGACCTGACCTATACGACGAGTTTCATCGGCATCGATGCCAATCCGTTCAAGATCAGCCAAGTCAACCTGCAGACCTTCTCCTTTGTCAATAAACAAGTTCTCAAGCTCGATGGCGAAATCATGCTGGCCGGCGATCATAACGGGATTGGTGAACTGACGGCAGAACGTGTCGCCGATATGGCTGTCTTTTTCCGGGATTCCCTGCCTAACTATGTTCTGCGTAGCTATTACCCTCTGTATGGAACGATCCAGCCCCAACATCTGGCAACAATCCGGCAAGCCTTTCCGGAAATATCCATCCTGCGTTATCCGCTCGATTTTTTTGCCAGTCCAGACAGGCAATCTGACCTGGACGAACTGGCCCGGGATGAGTCGATCACCCTCTTCCCCACCATCACCCATGGCTTCAAAATCGACCGGGACCAATACCTGACGTATCTGTCCCAACTGACCACCCGAGGTCTGGTCTCACACAGCTTTGATGTCAATTATCTATTCACCGTGCCGGAAAAGGACAGCAACTGGAATGAGCTGGACGAGTTCTATGATGAGCTCTGTGAGCAGTACTTTGCCCCGGTGCGCTGGCTCTCCGATCTGACGATTTCACCAGCTGCCAGTCAGCTGGAGGCGACTCGGCAGCTCTCCTACTCGACCCGGACCAAGGGTAACCAGATGACCGTCACCTGCCAGCAGTTCTCACCAGGCCAGGCTTTTTTCTTCCGCAGTGAGACACCCATCGTACGGGCGACCGGTGCGACGGTCCAGTCCATCAACCAAACCTACAACCTGGTGATCGCTGATGCCCCTCAATTCACCCTGGAATTTTCATGATACCGGAGGAACTGCTGATGGAAAGCCACGCAACTCGAAAACGGATCTGCCTGATCTGCGAAGGGAGCTACCCCTACATCGCTGGCGGTGTCTCCACCTGGATCCAGATGCTGGTCGAACAATTTCCGGAGCATGATTTCATCATCTGGAGCATTGCCACCAACCGGCGAGAGATGGGCCAGTACCAGTACACGCTGCCGTCCAATCTGATCGACATCCGGACCGTCTATCTGGAAGATCACCCGTTCCAGCCTGGCCCGGGAAAAGCAAAACTCACTCCAGACGAGCAGCAAGCGCTGGAAGCGCTGATCCTGGATAATACAGCCGGCATCGCCTGGCAGTCCATTCTGGACCTGATCCAACGCCATCGCCAGCATCTGGTCGACGTGCTCATGGGTGAAGCTTTTTTCAAGCTGGCCGTCAAGTTGTACCAGAAGGATTACAGCCGTACAGTCTTCAATGACTATCTCTGGAATCTGCGTTCGATGTATTTCCCCCTGATGAAGGTCCTGGCGGATGATATTCCAGCAGCTGATCTCTACCATGCGGTATCGACAGGCTATGCCGGCCTGATCGGCAGTGTCGCTGCCCACGTCACTGGCCGTCCCCTGCTGATCACTGAGCACGGCATCTACACCCGGGAACGTGAAGAAGAAATCATCAAGGCCGAGTGGGTGATTGGCGATTTCAAAAAACTCTGGATCCATTTTTTCTACAAACTGGCCCGCATTGCCTATCTGAAGGCGGATCGTGTGATTGCCCTGTTTGAACATAATCGCACTCTGCAGATTGAGCTCGGCTGTCCTCCCGACAAAACGCAGGTAATCCCCAACGGTGTCGATTGGGCAGTGTTTTCTACGCTGCCCGAACCGGCGCGCAACCGGAATATCATCCGGGCAGGAGCCGTTGTCCGTGTCGTACCGATCAAGGATATCAAGACCATGCTGCTGGCCTTTGACCATGCGCAAAAGCAAGTCCCCCAACTGGAACTGGTGATTTGCGGTCCTCTTGATGAAGATCCCGACTATACCCGAGAGTGCCAGCAACTGCTGGCTGAACTGGGGACAAAACAGGTATCGTTTGCCGGCCGGATCCAAGTCCGCGACCATATCGCCGGATTTGACCTGATGCTTCTGACCAGCATCAGCGAAGGCCAGCCGCTGGCAGTCATGGAGGGGATGGCAGCCGGCATTGCCCAGATTGCCACCCATGTCGGGGCTTGCCGGGAGCTGCTCCAGGGCACGGGCAGCGATGACCTGGGGGCGGCCGGTCTGGTCGTGCCTGTCATGGATGTGGAACACATTGCCCAGGCAATTGTCGATCTGGCCCATCATCCAGACCGCCGCAGGCAGATGGGACAGGCCGGTCAAAAACGCATCCAGCGCTTGTACCGGAAACAGGATTTCCTCCGGCAATACGAAGCACTTTACAGGAATTGGCTGGCTACAACTCCACTCAGCCAGGGGGACTGACATGGCAGGCATTGGTTTCAAACTCCGCAAAATCTTTACCGAAAATTCGATGACCGCGAAATTGAAGGGCGTCCTTTTTGCCACCTTCACGACGATTGGACCGACTTTGACTTTCATCGGCATGTTGCTGCTGATCAATGCCGGCCTCAACCACTATGGGGCCAGCGAGGTGGATCGCCTGTTTTTCTCGGCTTCGCTGTTCTACCTGTTTTTGATCAATCTGCTGATTTCTGGTGCCACCGGAACGGTCCTGTCGCGGTTCATCGCTGACCAGATCAACGATGGCACGGTGGAAAACGTACCGGCGGCCTTGATTGGTTCGCTGGTCCTGGTGAGTTCACTGGCTGCCCTGGCCGGCGGAGCGGTCACATGGCTGCTGTGGCGCCAGACCGCTGTCGCTGCCAGTTTCCTGTTGGCATATTACGCTCTCTACCTGGTGATTGCCATCACCTATGTGGTGATGAATTTCATTTCTGCAATCAAGGAATATGGGCGGATCAGCCTGGCCTATCTGGTCAGCATCTTGCTGGGATTGGCTGCATTCTTTGGCTTCCACCTGGTCCTGGGGCAGGATTTGCTGCTTTCAGTCCTGCTCGGTATGCTCCTGGCTTTTTCCCTGATCGACATCAGCCTGATCTATCTGGTCCTGACCTTTTTCAAAGGCTCCGCCCAGACGTATTTCCTCTTTCTCGGACATTTCCGGCGCAACCTGATGCTGTTCTGGGGTGGTTTTCTCTATATGCTGACCCTTTACATTCCCACCCTTTTCTACTGGTTCTTCTCGGATCTTTCGACCCCCGTCGCCATCTTCCGGGTCGCCCCTGCCTATGACATGGCGATGTTCCTGGCCATCCTGGCCAATGTCTCCTCGACCGTTATCTTTGTCGTCAAAGTCGAAACGAATTTTTTCGAGAAATACCAGCGTTATGTCTCCAGCCTGGTCCATGGCACCTACCGCATGATTGAAAAAAACCGGATCCAGATGGTCCGGACAATCACCCTCGAGCTCTTCTATATTTATGAGGTCCAGCTGATCATCACCTTGTTGCTCACCTCGCTTGGCATTATTTTCCTGCCGATGATCGGTTATGGCGGACTGGTGCTCAATTATTTCCCCATTCTTGGCATCAGCCTCTACACCACCAGCCTGATGTACTTTACCACCGTTTTCCTCTATTATTTTGATGATCAGGCTGGCAGCCTGATGACCATGCTGGTTTTCTTTGTCGTGACGCTCGCCACAACGCTGTTCGTCCTGCGACTCGGTATTTCCTATTATCCGTTGCCGCTTCTGGCTGGAGGCATGGCCAGCTGGATCTATGCCTTCCTGCGGTTGCGCGACTATCTGGGCAACATCAATGCCCAGCTGTTTTGCCGCACCGGCACCTGAGCCCTGCAAAACTTTGAATCGACGAGGTCATCTGTGAAGCGAATCAGTCATCGTTCAGCCGTTTTCCTGGTCAGTCTGACCAGCCTGATCGGGATCCTGTCGTTCAGCCTGCTATTTTTGCAACAGCAAGCACAATTATCTTTGCCAGACCCGGTCCCTGTTTCTGCACTCGATGAATGGTCAATCGAAGAGAGTGTCCTGAATGGCCTGCCATTGAAGGAAAACAAGGCAATTTACCGGTCCGACACAGAGGGATCCCTGGATACCCTGTTCATCACGGTGTTTCCGACAGACACACCAGATGGGACGATTGATTTTGCGGCATTTGACTACCACCAGGCACTGGTCCAGGATTATAACCCAACGCTGGAGGCCAACATCACGTATGCCAATCCGGACGGCGAATTACCCGTGCTGGCCGACAAAGACCGCGTCAATGCCCGGATCCGAGTCCGTGGGGCCTCAGAACGGGGCGCTGCCTACAAATCCTATCGCATCGAACTGACCGATGATCGTGACACCCTGCGTGGCTTGAAGGTCATCAATTTGAACAAGCACGTCTTTGATCCGGGCAAAATCACCAATAAATTCAGCATGGATCTTTTCAAGCAAATGGAAAACATGGCGAGCCTGCGGACCAATTTTGTCCATGTGTATATTCGTGACAAATCCCTGCCGCCAGAGCAACAAAACTACGTCGATTATGGTTTGTATACACACGTGGAGCAACCCAATCAAACGTATCTTGAATCCCACGGACTGGATCCGGATGGCACGCTTTACAAGGCCGAATATTTTGAATTCCGGCCAGAAGACGCGCTGCGGTCCATGGAGGATCCGGACTATGATCCAGAAGCGTTTGAACACATCCTGTCCATCCGCGAGGCGGATAATCACGAAAAATTGCTGGACATGCTATCCGAAATCAATAACATCAACCAGGATTTTGAATCCGCCTTCCAGAGGTATTTCAATGAAGACAATTACCTGACTTGGATGGCAGCCAATATCCTGCTGGGCAATTATGACACGGTCAACCGCAATTTCCTGCTCTATTCGCCGACCAATTCAGAAACATTCTATTTTTTGCCCTGGGACTATGACAAGGCGATGAACATCCAGGGATCGAAAAATTTCCCCCGGAAATGGCTGGGATTGCAGCGCTACACCGGCGTTCTGCTCCATCGGCGTTATTTCCGGACCCCTGAATCGGTCAGCAAATTGACCCGGAAAATGGAAGAACTGCTGGATTCGGTCATGAGTCCCGAATCCGTGCAAAATCTGGTCCAGACCTATCGGCCGGTCGTTTCACCTTTTTTGACCGTGATGCCGGATCTGGGTCTGCTTAAGATGCCACCCAATGAAATGAATGATTATTGGGACCAGTTTGACGATGTGATTTTGGAAAACTATGAAATCTACAAGCAGAACCTGGAATTACCCTTGCCTGTCTTTGCGGGCGATCCAAGACGTTCCGGCAGCATGGTACACTTCATGTGGGAGAGTTCGTATGATTTGCAGCAGGAAAACCTGACGTATCGCCTGCAACTGGCCCGGGATCCCCAGATGCAGCAGATCATATTCTCTGTATCCGATTTGATTGGCACTTCGTACGACTATCCTGGGGACTTGCCTGATGGGACTTATTATCTGGCTGTGCAAATCTTTGATTCCTCCGGCCATGACCAGATCAGTCTGGATTATTTCATCGATCCAGATACAAACGTGTATTACTATGGCGTGCGCCAGGTCAAGCTGGGCGGACAGTAAGCCATGGACCACCAGGGACGGCCGCTGCGCCATGAGTACAAATTTTTCCTGACTGATCAGACCTACCATCGCCTGCGCGCAAGGCTGCGTCCAGTCCTCAGTCCGGATGAACACATGCGCCAGGATGACGGCTATGTCGTGTCGAGCCTCTATTTTGATGATCTACACCGTACGGCCAAACGGGAGAAGATCGACGGCGTGCGTTTCCGGGAAAAGTTTCGCATCCGGACGTATGATCACAGTGACGCTGTCATCAAGCTCGAAAGCAAAGCCAAATACGACGACCTGACGGCCAAGACCAGCACACGCCTGAGTCGCGCCGACTATGACCGGATCTTGCAGGACGATGATGATTTCCTGCTCCAACGGGATGAAGTGTTCTGCCGCCAGTTTTACGGCCTGCGCAAGATCAAGCTGCTGCGCCCGGCGACCATCGTTGAGTACACCCGGGAAGCCTATCTGACGGAGGCCGGCAATGTCCGGATCACCTTTGACAAAGCCATTTCAGCCTCCTTGCAGGGTCAGGACCTGTTTGCCCCAGATCTGATCCTGAGTCCAGTCCTGCCGCCCGGGATTCTGGTCATGGAAGTCAAATTTGATGATTTCCTGCCCCGGATCGTCCACCAGCTGATCGCCGACCAAGGCCTGCAGCGATTTGCCATTTCCAAATATGTTTTATGCCAGAACAGGCGAGAAAGGGTGCGTCACCATGACTAGTTTTGTCGATATTTTCAAAAAAGGGTTCCTGGAGGGAGGCCAGCTGGTCGACCTCTCCTTAAGTGGAGTTGCCTTGTCGCTGCTGACTGCTTTCCTCAACGCCATGATCATCTATGTGGTCTACAAATTCTTCTACCGCGGCATCGTCTACAACAACAGCTTCAATGTGCTGCTGGTCATGGTGGCCCTGGTCACTTCCTTCATCGTCATGACGATCAGCTCCAACATCCTCCTCTCCCTCGGCATGGTCGGTGCCCTGAGCATCGTCCGTTTCCGCACAGCAGTCAAAGATCCACTCGATGTCGGTTTTCTCTTCTTTGCCATTGCTGTCGGCATTACCAGTGGAGCTGGACTGTACATCGTGGCATTTGTTGCCACCGTATTCATATCTCTGGTCTACATCCTGATCGTCCAGATGCGTCCTTCCTCCCATGCCTATCTGCTGATTGTGAAATTCGAGCCAGCGGCCAACGAAGAGGTCCAGCGCATCCTGCACCCCCTGCGTAAAACGCTGAAAAACAAGACCAGCACGAAAAATCTCACCGAGCTCACCTATCAGGTGCGGTTTCGGGGCCAGAACACGGCCTTTGTCACTCAGCTGGCCGATTTGGAAGGGGTAAGAAGCTCCGTTCTCGTGGAATATACCGGAGATTTCGGTGAATAGGTTTTACTTTTTTGTGTATAATGAAAATCGTGGGATTTTTGGCATCTAGGTTTTGGCATCCGGTTACATGCGACGGACCTGTTCCTGCTCCCATACCAGTCCTCATTGCTATAAAAGGGAGGGTCTTCCGTCATGTTGGAGCTGCTTACAGAAATTTTCAGCGGGATTCTTTATTTCGGGACTGCTGCTGGCATCAAATCTCTGGTCATGTTCGCCATTTCCGGGATCCTGATCTATCTGGCCATCGCCAAAGACTACGAACCTGCCTTGTTGCTGCCGATCGGTTTTGGTGCGATCCTGGCAAATTTACCGCCAGTTGTCGAAGGCATGGCTGCGGTGGTCGGCACGGAGATGGAGCCCGGTTTTCTCAAGATCCTGTTTGAAGCCGGTATCGCCACCGAACTCTTCCCGATCCTGATCTTCATCGCAGTTGGAGCCATGATCGACTTCTCTCCCCTCCTGACCAGCCCCTACATGATCTTTTTCGGTGCCGCCGCCCAGTTTGGCATTTTTGCCACCTTCCTGATCACGCTCGGCCTGCTGCCAATCCTTGGCGTAACCGATCCCAACCTGGTCCTGCGTCTCGCTTCAGCCGTTGGCATCATCGGCGCGGCCGATGGACCAACCACCCTGTACGTCGCCAACCATTTCAACCTGCGCGAATACATGGGGCCGATCTCGGTCGCTGCGTACTCCTACATGTCGCTGGTCCCGATCATCCAGCCGCCGGTCATCTATGCCCTGACCACGGAAAAGGAGCGCAAAATCCGCATGCATTTCCACGAGCATGCTGTCTCTCAAACCGTCAAAATCATCTTCCCGATCGCGATCACGATCATCGCCGGCATCATCGTACCGATGAGCGTGCCCCTGGTCGGTTCCCTGATGTTTGGTAACCTGATCCGCGAATGCGGTGTCCTGGAACGCTTGTCCAAATCGGCTCAGCATGAGCTGTCCAACCTGGTCACCATCCTGCTCGGGATCACAATCGGCTCGACCATGATTGCCGACCAGTTCCTGCAATGGAATACTGCCGCCATCATGGTCCTGGGCCTGATCGCCTTTGTCTTTGACACCGCCGGTGGCGTCCTGTTCGCCAAGTTTTTGAACCTGTTCCTGAAACACAAGATCAACCCAATGGTCGGTGCTGCGGGCATATCGGCTTTCCCGATGTCTGCCCGGGTGATCCAGAAAATCGCCAAAGCCGAAGATCCGCACAATTTCATCCTGATGCAGGCGGTCAGCGCCAATGTAGCAGGACAGCTCGGGTCGATCGTTGCCGGTGGCCTTGTCATCGCCCTGGTCACGCTGCTGGCCGGTCGCGGCATGTGAATTCAGCGATTTTGGAGGTATCATCACATGATTGAACAACTCAGGCAAGCATCCCTCATCGACCAGGGCCTTTTCGTCGCTGCCGTCGGTCTGGCCGGCGTTTTCATCGTCCTCGTCCTCTTTTTCGTCGCGATCAAGGTCATTGCCAAGCTGTTTAAATAGATCATTTTCCAGATAGGACCGTTCAAGCACCGGAGACTTTTCATGTCCATCGATTCAGCTGAGATACATCCAGAGTTGCGAAATGCCGGTATCCTGATCCGTCTTTTGGTGCCGAGCTTCACGGAACGTAAATTTCGCTTGGCAAAGGTTGCGCTCCAGTCCCTGAAGGGGAAATGCCGCAGCACGATCAACTATGAACAGATTTTCATTGCTCGCGCGGATAACAGTCTGCTCCGTCTCTGCGTTTATTCGCCTCAGACACCGCGTCAGAATGTGCCAGGAATCTTATGGCTTCACGGGGGTGGCTATGCTATAGGAACCCCGGAACAGAGCGAACGAATGATCGAACGTTTTGTGGATTCAAGTGGTTGTGTGGTGGTCTCGCCGGACTATCGTCTGTCCATCGATGCCCCTTATCCAGCTGCCCTGGAGGACAGTTATGCCGCATTGCTCTGGCTGAAAACCAACGGCAGTGCCTATGGGATGCGTGACGACCAGCTGATGGTCGGTGGAGAAAGTTCAGGTGGCGGCCTGGCCGTAGCAGTCGCTCTTTACGCGCGGGACAAAAAAGAGGTCTCCATCGCTTTCCAAATGCCACTCTACCCCATGCTGGATGACAGAATGATGACAGCGTCTGCAATCAATAACGATGCGCCGGTCTGGAACTCGAAATCCAATGAAATTGGCTGGCGGCTGTACCTGGGCGACTGGTATGGCCAGGCATCTGTTCCTGAATATGCCGCACCGGCCAGATGCCGCGATCTCAACGGTCTGCCTCCAGCCTGCTCCTTTGTCGGCAGCATCGAGCCATTTCGCGATGAAACGATCCAGTATTTCGAGAGATTGTCCGCAGCAGGCATACCGGTTCATTACAAAGTGTTCGATGGGTGTTTTCATGGATTTGACATCGTCTCGCCTCAATCAAAAGTCGCGATGGCTGCCATGGATTTTCTGATGGACTGTTTTCGTGATGCAACAGAACATTATTTCGCAGCTCAACCAGCAGAACAGATAAAACACGGATAGAGGTGCTGTTTTGGTGACGGGGAGGAATTTTCCGCGCTGCGTGAAACGGCCCACATCAAGTCAGATCAGATGTGGCTGCTCGATCTGCCACTGGGGCAAAAGCAGACCATGGAATTGGAGTGAGTGAGTTCTAACATCAGTCTGCTTGGAAACTAGAAATCATTATTTTTTGGAGAAAAAATGGAGCATTCTAAGACTTTTTATACAAGCGACAGGAGACAGTGGCGGGAATGGCTTGCTGTGCACTTTGAAAAGGAAAAAGAAATTTGGTTTGTTTTTCCGCTGAAAGAGTCCGGAGAGAAAGGGCTTTCCTATAACGACGCGGTGGAGGAAGCACTCTGTTTTGGCTGGATTGACAGTACCATCAAGCAACTGGATTCATTGCATCGAATTCAGCGGTTTTCGCCGAGAAGAGCGGGCAGCGGATACTCCAGAGCCAATATTGAAAGGCTGATCTGGCTTGAAAGCCAGGGGATGATTCACCCGAAGGTTAGGGAAGCCATTCTTGATGTCATCAAAGAACCATTCGTATTCCCTGAGGATCTTGTGGAAGCAATCAAGCGTGATCCAGTGGTTTGGCAGAACTATGTAGAATTTCCGGAAGCCTACAAACGGATTCGGCTTGCCTATATCCATGCAGCGAGGAAGCGCCCCTTGGAGTTCAAAAAACGTCTGGATAACTTCATCAGCAAAACAAGGGAAAACAAGCTGATTGGGTATGGAGGAATCGACAAATTCTACAAATAACGGATACCAGCAGTTTCGGGCAAAAAGAAACCACCTTTGACAGAAGCGATTCTATCAAAAGGTGGTACTTCTTTTGGTGGAGGCGAGGGGACGCTTTGATCCATTGTTACCAATGGTGCTGACTATGTCTTGAACTCTCTATTGAGAGCCCTCCGGCGTCTTATGGCAGCCGCATTTTTGTTTCTGGTCTGCCATCCGCTAATGCCATACCCTTGCGGGCTACAGGCTGGAGCTGAGTCGATACGCAGCTGTTGGGTTTCCCCACATACCGCTCGGCGTTGCCGTCAGCTTTCGGACCAATAGGTCTGAGCACTGGTGCGGTTTCACCGATCAAGCCGGATTTTCACTTGTGTGTCGCCACGCAAGGCGATTCTTCTGAGTCGAACCCCTGTCCGAAACCCTATCCTCTGGAGCATCTCCGGGTGCAGTCAATGGTTGGAGTATTCCCCTCTGGTATCGCCCATTGACAGGCTCAACCGTCCGGTAGCTTCATCGCTACGTATCCGCTGCAAAGCTTAGGCGAATCCGTTGTCTCATTTAACCTGCCGACGAGTAAGGTCTGCTATCTGACGCCAGGGACCCATCCAGCAGATCGGATGGCCTGACGGTAGAGCGATTAGGCTGCTACGAGTTGTGGTTTGTTAGCAATTATGCTTTTCCTCGTTTTTTTAAGAGGCCGACGAGGATCCTCTACCCGCTTCCCCAGTCTCAACGACCCCGTCGAAACCAGTACGCCCCCGTATTACCGGGTCGGCACCAGACTGAGATGAATAGTCTGGACCAGCAAGTTGATTTTATCATGAAAGGAACAAATGTTCAAGTGTCCCGCCCTTCCATAAACCAGTGGCCGCGGTCGTTGAACAGATAGACCTCGCGGCCGAGGATCCGGCAGGTGTAGCGCAGGCCGGACCCGCCTGCCTTGAGCGCGACGGCAGGCCGCACATCGAGCACCCGGTCGATCATGAAACGCCGGCCATCCTCCCAGGTCAACGACTGCGGTCGGCTCTGCCCCTCCTCATCGATTTCCACCACGACCTTGACCGTTACACGACGTGCCATCAACATCCCTACTTCCCAAATAAAATAAATTGAAACAAATCGAACGTTTGTTCTTTTATTATAGACAGGTTGGGGGCGCTGGGCAAGACGTGAGGGGATGATCGGGGTACATGCAGGGTATATGGCCGCGGACCCGGCACTGATGCCGGAAACTGGATCCGGCTCGGACGCGGACCTGGCACTGATGCCGGAAACTGGATCCGGCTCGGTCACGGACCTGACACAACTACCGGCAACTGGATCCGGCTCGGCCGCGGACCTGGCTCAGGCAGCATGTCCCGTCTCAAATCATTTCGTCCACGGACGCCACAAGCCCAAAGCCCAGGGTATTCTGCATGTAATGGATCGCCCACTGGTGGTTGTCTGCGTTAAAGGAGGCGACGCAATCAGGGCACAGGCGGAATTGGACGGTCAGGCCATTGTTGGCGGCGTGGTTGTACAAGCCAATGGCGTTTTGCAGGACACAAATGTCGGTCACGACGCCGCACAGTTCGATCACATCGTAGTCGCGGACGAGCCAGTCGATATCAGTGGCCTCGAGCATATAAGAGGTCTTGGTCAGGGTTTCGAGATCGAGATCCGCCAAGCCACCGTAGAGAGCCCAGCCAGGAGTCCCTTCTTCGCAGTGGATTTGGAAGGCGGCAGCTTCCGGATGGCCCTTTTTCCAGCCCTGGGAGGTGTGCGTATCCTGGGTGCAGATGATGTCACCACCGGCTGCCTGGAAAGCGGCGATTCTCGCGAGGATCGCGGGCTCGATCAGTTGAGCAGGCTGGCCTGCGGTCAGTTTGCCATCAGCGGCGACAAAGTCATATTGGTAATCGATGACCAGAAGCAGTTTTTTCATAAGGGTCGCCTCCTGGAAATGACAAATCGCCGGTTCTGGCACTCAGTCTGGAGCACGCACTGGATCCGGCTTCGATCGTTCAGCCAAGTTCGTTCAGATAGCGTTTGAGGGCGTCCTGCCAGCTGGGCAGGCGGGCAAATCCGGCTGCGTCGAGGCTTGCCTTGGACAGGCGGGAATTTTTCGGTCGCTCGGCCTTGACCGGATACTGGTCGGAGGTCACAGGATGGACCTGGCAGTTGAGACCGGCCTCCTGCATGATCGCGGCGGCGAAATCATACCAGCTGCAGGTGCCTTCGTTGGAGGCATGGTAGGTACCGTATTTGTCCGTCTGGAGCATGTCGCAGAGCAGGATGGCCAGGTCGGCTGTGTAGGTCGGCGAGCCGATCTGATCGGCGACGACAGTGAGGTCGGTCTTTTCCTTGCCCAGGCGCAGCATGGTTTTGACGAAGTTATGGCCATTGACGCCGAAGACCCAGGAAATGCGGACGATGAAATGATGGTCTACCCGTTCGCGGACTTTGTCTTCGCCGAGAGCCTTAGTCAGGCCGTAGTAGCTGGTTGCGCCGCGCGGGGCGTCAATTTCGAAAGGCTGGTCGCCTTGTCCATCGAAGACGTAGTCGGTGGAGAAATACATCATCCGGGCGCCGATCGCCTGGCAGGTCTTGGCGATGTTCTCCGTGCCGGTGACATTGACCGCATAGCAGAGGTCGCGCTCGTCTTCGGCGCGGTCGACCGCGGTGAAGGCGGCACAATGGACGACGGTATCCGGAGCATAGGACCGGATGTAGGCATCAACGGCCTCGGCCTGGGTCAGGTCGAAATCCTGGATATCGACGCCGCGGCACTCGATACCGAGGGACTCGAGGCGCCGGACGACATCAAAGCCGAGCTGGCCATTGTAGCCTGTGACTAAAACACGCATGCTTGCTTCCCTTCCCTCTCGATCAGCGATTGGCGTACATTTTGGCATAGTAGTTCTGATAATCGCCGCTGAGGATATGCTCCCACCAGGAACGGTTGTCGAGATACCACTGGATCGTTTTCTTGATCCCGTCGTCGAATTTCGTCGCTGGTGTCCAGCCGAGCTCATTGGAGATTTTCGCTGGGTCGATCGCATAGCGCTGGTCATGGCCGGGGCGGTCGGTGACGTAATTGATCAGGGATTCGGGCTTCCCGAGCTCGCGCAGGATCGTCTTGACGACCTCGAGATTGGTGCGCTCGTTGTGGCCGCCGATGTTGTAGACCTCACCGACACGGCCTTTTCTAATGATCAGGTCGATCGCCGAGCAATGGTCCTCGACATAGAGCCAGTCGCGGACGTTTTCGCCCTTGCCATAGACCGGCAGGGACTGGTCGGCCAGGGCGCGGGCAATCATCAGGGGGATCAGTTTTTCCGGGAAATGGTAGGGGCCATAGTTGTTGGAGCAGCGGGAGATCGTCACTGGCAGTTTGAACGTGCGGTGGTAGGCCTGGACTAGAAGATCTGCCGAGGCTTTGGAGGCGGAATAGGGTGAGGAGGTGTGAATCGGGGTGTCCTCGGTGAAAAAGAGGTCCGGCCGGTCGAGCGGCAGGTCGCCATAGACCTCGTCGGTTGAGACCTGGTGGTAGCGGCCAACCTGATGATTGCGGCTGCAATCCATCAGGACCTGGGTGCCCAGGATGTTGGTCTGAAGGAAGATCTCTGGATTCTCGATCGAGCGGTCGACGTGCGATTCGGCGGCAAAATTGACTACGACATCGAACTTCTCGGCGGCAAACAGCTGATCCATCGCAGCGCGGTCAGCGATATCGGCTTTGACAAACTTGAACTGGGGATTTTTCAGAGCCTCGGCCAGGGTCTCGAGGTTGCCGGCATAGGTCAGGGCATCGACGCAGACGATCTGGTCGTCCGGGTGATTCTGGAGCTGGAAATAGACGAAATTGGCACCGATGAATCCGGCACCGCCGGTGACTAGGATTTTCATGGACAAGGGTCCTCCGCTTGTTAGTGATCGTGGCAGCTGGGTGATTTTCGCTGGCCAGCCGCCAGAAGCATTTTGGATCGGTTTTGGTCAGGCTTAAAAAGTGAAGTTGAAGTCGCAGTCCTTGAGCAAGGGGGCTTTGAGGTCCTTGTCCGACAAGACAGGCTCAGCCTCAGTGCCCCAGTCGATGCCGATCGCAGGATCGTCGTAGCGGATGCTGCGGTCGCAGTCGGGAGCGTAGTATTCGTCGACTTTGTACTGGACCTCAACGTCCTCGGTCAGGGTCATGAAACCGTGGGCAAAGCCTTTGGGGATCAGGAGCTGTTTTTTGTTGTCGGCTGAAAGTTCAACTGCAACCCACTGACCGAAATGCGGCGAGCCGCGGCGGATGTCGACGGCGACATCGAGGATGCGGCCGCGGGTGCAGCGAACGAGCTTGGTCTGGGCCTTGGGGTCGTTCTGGAAATGCAAGCCGCGCAGGGTGCCTTTGCTGGCTGAAAACGACTGGTTGTCCTGGACGAAATCGACCTCGATGCCGACCGCAGCCAGGGTGCGTTTGGAATAGACTTCCGAAAACCAGCCGCGGTGGTCACCAAAGACTTTCGGCTCGAGGATGAGGACGCCGGGCAGGCTTGTTTCAATGACTTGCATGGTGAGTGTTTGCCTCCGAAAGATTCAGGATGTCTGTATGCTGCTCATAATTGGGGCATGCCGCGTGGGTGTTTGAACGCGGCAGCTTTGGGATGGGTTATTTCAAGGCAAGGAGCGAACGATGTTCTTCTCGACTTTGCGCAGGTATTCGCCGTAGGGGGACTTGCCATAGCGCTTGGCCGCGGCGTGGAGATCTTCTTTGCTGATCCAGCCTTTGCGGTAGGCGATTTCTTCCGGGGCGGAAATTTTGATACCCTGGCGTTTTTCGATCATGCGGATGAATTCGGCTGCCTCGAGCAGGCTGTCAATCGTGCCGGTATCGAGCCAGGCGTAGCCGCGGCCCATCAGCTTGACGTCGAGCTGGTCTTGCTCGAGGTAAATGCGGTTGAGATCGGTGATTTCGAGCTCGCCACGGACGCTGGGTTTGAGGTTTTTGGCGATTTCGACGACCCGGTTGTCGTAGAAATACAGGCCGGTGATCGCGTAGTTGGATTTCGGGTGCTGGGGCTTCTCCTCAACGGAAAGGACTTTGCCCTGATCGTCGAATTCGACGACACCAAAGCGCTCCGGGTCCTCGACATAGTAGCCGAAAACCGTGGCCCGGCCCGGATTGTGGGCAGCTTCTTCCAGCAGTTTGGTAAAGCCGTTGCCATAGAAGATGTTGTCGCCAAGCACCATGGCAACCGAATCTTGGCCGATGAATTCCTCACCGATGATAAAGGCCTGGGCCAGGCCATCCGGGGACGGCTGGACTGCATAGCTCAGGCGCACGCCATACTGGCTGCCGTCGCCAAGCAAATTGACAAAACGAGGCGTATCCTCGGGAGTGGAAATGATCAGGATATCCTGGATACCAGCGAGCATCAGAGTCGACAGAGGATAGAAAATCATCGGTTTGTCGTAGATCGGCAGCAGTTGCTTACTGGTGACCAGCGTCAGGGGGTAAAGTCTCGTCCCTGCTCCGCCAGCCAGAATGATACCTTTCATAAAAGGCCTCCCGTTTGCATTTGTAATTCTGTTGTCTGGGCCAGATAATGCTGGCATGTCTGGTTTTGCTGCCGGTGGTGAATGACCGCACGTGGTCGCGAATGGACGCCCGCAGCCAAGTTGGATCACGCATGTTTGCGGCAGTTGACCTAATCGATATTATATCAGACCTGAATCAGGAATGGCGGTCAGATGGCAAGGTTTCCTTGCGGATCTTGCGAAATTTGACAGCGCGAGCGGGACCGGACGCGGCCGGCAGGCCGGGGGCGGGATCGCGGGGTGCGCGGGGGGGTGAGACGTGAGCGAGACCGGACGCGGCCGGCAGGCCGGGGACGGGATCGCGGGGTGCGCGTGGGTGAGACGCGAGCGGGACCGGACGCGGCCGGCAGGCCGGGGGCGGGATCGCGGGGGGCGCGGGGGGCGCGGGGTGAGACGTGAGCGAGACCGGACGCGGCCGGCAGGCCGGGGGCGGGATCGCGGGGGGGGCGCGGGGTGAGCGGGCACTGTTGCCGGTAAGAGGTTCGGACTTGGGAAAGTTCTGACCCTTTTGTAGGAATGAGAGTACGGCACCACGACAAACCCGACACAAGTGCCGGCAAGTGGATCCGGCACCAAATTTGGAAAATTGAATTCGAAATCCTTGAAAGAGACTGCGACTGTAGCTCTTAACAGCTCATTTCAGCTCTATTTTAAAAAATAGTGCCTGGCACGGCTTTAGTAGCTGTGCCAGGCACTCTAATAAGAACTTGATGCTAAAAAGAGACTGGAAAAGACTGTGCCTGTAGTTTTTTCAGGATTTCAAGAGTTCCAGAAAAGATTCGGTGACCTGGCACTGTTGCCGGCAAGTGGATCCGGCATAGCCATGAACCTGGCACTGTTGCCGGCAAGTGGATCCGGCACAGCCATGAACCTGGCACTGTTGCCGGCAAGTGGATCCGGCACAGTCGTGAATCTGACACATTTGCCGGAACGAGAGTCAGACGTGCGACAAAACGCATCCTCAGCGCTGGTCGAAGCGGGCGTGATTCTGGTTAAAATTGGGGTTGTAGTAGGGATCGGGCTGGGCGATGGTTTTTTGCCAGAGGGAATGGAAGTGGTCGTGGTCTGCGGGATTGCCCAGGAGGCGGGCAAGTCGTTCGACGGTCTGTTGGCGCGAGTCGCGGATGGCTGCTGTTGCGTAGGGGGTGAAAACATGGCGCAAGCCTTGCTGGCTGAGGCGGAAGGCCAGGTCGAGGTCGAACAAGTCGGTCTGGTAACGTTCGTCAAAACCGCCGGCTGCCAGGAAATGGATCCGTGAAACAGCCATCAAGGTCTGATCTGCGGCTGAAATGTTGTTGACAAAGGACAGGCGGGCCATGTAGCCGGGCTCGCCGTCAACGCGTCCGGCATGGTAGCCGGAGAGGGAGCCGGAGATGCCGGTGGCCAGTCCAGCCTGGCAGATCAGGCCGCGACGGGTGATTTTCCCTGTGGCCAGGCCAATATCGGGGCGCAGGGCTTGCTGGGCCAGTTCTTCCAGCCAGCCGGGCGACAGGGTTTGGACCGTTCCGCTCAGGAAAACGAGCAGTGGTTCCACGGCAGCTTGGGCGATCTGGTTGATTCTTCCACTGATAGACTCGCCAGATTGGACGGAAACGAGCGTTCCGTCAAGGCCAGAAGTCACCAGCGCTTTTTCGAAGCTTGCCTGGTCTGCTGGTTTTGCAAGGAAGTCAGATGGGGCCAGAAACACCCAGCGTGACTGAATGTTGCTAGACCGGTTGCCAAACCTTTGCAACTGACGCAGGTCGCGTGGGTCTCGGATGTGAACGAAAACCAGCGCGCGCCAGTCTTGGGGCAGCGGATAGCGGATCCGGTAGGTGGAAAGGATCGAGTTGTTCTCGACCTGGCCGGTCTGGCCGGTGCGTTGGAGATGGTTGGCCAGAGCCAGGCGGGCGGCGTCGAGGCAGTAGGGCTTGACGGAGATGTCGCTGGCTACGGATCCGCCATGGATGCGCCAATAGTAGAGGATCTGCGGGATGTGAACGATTTTTTGGGCCTGTTCGGACAGGCGGAGGATGTAGTCGTAATCCTGGCTGCCGTCACAGGCAGGGTCGAAGCTGCCGATTTGCTCGGACAGGGCGCGGGCAAACACGGTCAGATGGCAGATGTAGTTATTGCTGCGGAGATTGTCCAGGGCAAAATCAGGCTTGAAATGGATCAGACTGACCTGGGAGATGTCGCCGGCAAAATTCATTTCATCGCTGTAGATCAGGTCAGCCCCCTGGCTGACGATGGCCTTGTGGACTGCGGCCAGGGCCTGGGGTGCGAGCAGATCGTCGTGGTCCAGCAGGGCGATAAAGTCGCCGCTGGCCATGGCGAGGGCGGTGTTGGTATTGCCGGAGATACCCAGGTTTTGGGCCAGGCGCTGGTAGGTGATCCGGTTGTCCTGGGCGGCCAGTCGGGTGACTTGCGCCTCGACACGGTCCTGATCACTGCCGTCGGCGAGGCAGAGCTGCCAATGGGGGTATGTCTGGGCTTGGACCGAGGCGATCATCGCGGCCAGATGGTCAGGCTGGGTATTGTAGAGCGGCACGATGATCGAAAAAAGCAGAGGTGCATCACCGTGCTCCTGCTCCCCTGCCGCTGTCAAAGGCTCCGATTGCCGCAAGCTGGACTCGAATACATGCTTGTAATCGATGCGTCGCCAGCGGTTCGCAAGCTTTACCCAAAGAATGCGGGGTCCCTGGCTGGCCAGGATGGACAGAATACGGCGCCAGACAGATGCCACTTTTTGGAGCTTGGCAAACAAATCAGATGAAGTCATCGCAAGGACCGCCTGACTTGCCAGAATTCGCGCAGGGCCCGCCAGCCGATCGGGAAGATCTTGCTGAGGCGGATCGAGTTTTTGCCCGCCTGGCGGGGGTGGAAGGTGATCGGTATGTAGCGGACCGGCAGCTGGTAGCGGGCCAGGAGGACGGACATCAGGGCATTGGTCAGGAAAAAGCCCTCGGGAATGTGTTTCAGGCAGGTTTTCAGGGCATCGTGCCGGATCAGGCGGAAGGGGGTATTGGCATCGGTGACGGACACGCCGAATACGAGCAGGATCAGGGTTTTGAGCACGAAAGCGACCAGGACACGGGGCAGGCCGTCGCCGCGATGGACTCGGTGGCCGATCAGGGCTGCGAAATGCTCGCGTTCGCGCCAGAGGCAGCTGAATTCGCCCGGCTCCGTCTGGCCATCCGAATCGGTCTGGAAAACATAATCCGCACCGTGTTCGAGCGCCAGGGCATACCCCATGCGGATGGTGGCCCCGTGGCCGCTGTTGGCTTTTTTGATCACGAGGAGCTGGGGCAATTCGTCCTGCAAACCGCTCAGGATGCTGGCGGTCTGGTCTTTGCTGCCATCATCCAGAATCATGAGCCGGGAATCCGGACCACCGTGCTGAACCAGGACTGCATGCCATTCGCGCGCCACCACGGCGATCGTAGCTTCTTCATTGTAGGCCGGAATGACCATGTAGAGCGTTTCCTGGGCATTAATTGCCATGTGACATCCTCCGCAGTTTCTGGATCGTGCGCCAGCGTGCGAGGCAGCGACCGGTCAAGGCCAGGCCCAGCTGGATGCGCCAGGCAAGCACTTGGCCGGGCGATCGCGGGGTCAGGGCACTCTGATTGTCGTCATGTCGCCGGTAACCGGTCAGGCGATCGGGGATAAAGCGCACCTGGCCTGTGAGTTCAGCCAAAAGGCCCAGCCACATATCATGCATCGGCAAGCTTGCTGGCAGGGGCAGGGCAATTTCCAGAAGTTCGCGCCGGAAAGCCAGGGTGCAGCCCTGATAGGTGTTGCGCCAGAAATTGACCCAGAAACCTGGGCGACTGTGGCGCAAAGCATAAAATGACGGCGCCGTGACCTGGCCATCGGCGTTGATCAGTGCCGCATCGCTCTGGACCAGCCAGAGCCTGGGGAGACTAGACAAGACTTCGCTCAGGCGGGCGACCTTGCCAGCGTACCACAGATCATCCTGGTCGGACAGGAAAATGATCTCGCCGCGGCAGTGTTGCAGCGCATGGTCGAAATTGCCGATAATCCCGGGCCGTCCCTGGTTGCGCAGCAGATGGATGCGTGGATCCTTTTGGGCCAGGTCCGCCAGGAAGTCCCAGGTGCCATCAGTCGAGCCATCGTCGGAGATGACCAGCTCATCCTGGGCCGCAAGCTGGTCAAGGATCGAGGCCACCTGCGCCGGCAGAAAAGCCAGGCCGTTGTAGGTGATCATGGCTACGGAAATCATGCGAGCTTGAAACCCCATTTGCGAAAATAGAGCCAGAGGGAATGGAAATGGATCCGGAACATCTTGAAACTGCGGTAAGAACCGCGCGACCAGGCGTGCTCGACCATGGATGCTGGATCATAGAGGACTCTCAGACCGCGTGAGCGAACGGTGCGCGAGAGGTCGGCGTCTTCGGCATAGAGGAAATAGCGCGGGTCGAATCCGCCGATGGCGCGGCAATCGGCCGTGCGCATGGCCATCAGGCAGCCGGAGGCGAATTCGATCGCAAAAGACTGGTCGTAATCCTGGTCCTGGTACGTATGATATCGTTCGCGCCGGGCCAGCAGGCGACCAGGCAGATAACGCAGGCCCAAGTCGAGGATGGTCAGGTCGCGCCGGGCCAGGTGCTGAACCTGACCGTCCGGATCGACAATTTTCGGCATGACCAGACCCGTCTGCGGTTCGCTGTCCAGACGCCGCACCAGGGCCCGGACCGAGTCTGCATTCAATACGTTGATGTCGGGATTCATCAGCACATGGATCCGGGATTCGAGATGGGGCAGCACCTGGTTGTGGGCGGCACCATAGCCACAATTACCGTTCGCAGAATGGATCAAAGTGACCGGCAGCGGTCCAATATCAGTGACGGCCTGCTCGATCAGGGTGACGGTCTCGTCGGTCGAACCATTGTCGACCACATAAACATGGCCGCTCAGTTCTGGCGGCCAATGCTGGCGCAGTGCGCGCAAGGTGCTGGCAATCGTTCGCGCACTGTTATAGGTGACAATTCCGACCGAACAATCGATCATGCCTTCGTTCCGGGTCCTGCAGCTTGTTCATTGCGTTCACGGCGGATGTTGCGCAGCGTCAGTCCGATATCGAGCGACACCATCAGGAGGTTGAAAATATACAGGTAAATGACCAGGTCCCGGGAATAGATCAGTTTGTGCAGGATACCGGCAATGTAGCCGATCCAGATCGCAGCCATGAACAACAGGCTTTTGCCGGCAGCGCGGCCGGTTTTGTAGCTTTTGTAGGCGGCAATTGGCCAAGACAGTCCGAAACAGCTCAGCATGATGATTTCAAAAACGCTCATGGTCATTTCTTCCTTTATCCAAGAATCGGGTCGAGCAGCTGGCAGGCCTTGCCATACTGGTACTGGCCAAGAAGGGTCTGGACCTGAAGCAAGATCTGCCGGTCGGTCTCCAGCACCGTGTCCGCCAGGAGCTGGTTGAGTAGCCTGCGGCTGGTTTTTGGATCATGGGCATCGAGGCTGTGTCTGAGCTGCAGCCAGACTGCGCGATCCCGCACCGGTCCGACGGGCGGACGATCATCAGATGACGTTGGACCTGACTGCTGGTCGGTCACGGCAGAGGTATTTGTCACAGCAGGGGCATCAGGGGCAGTGGCCGGCGACTGATACGCGGTCAGATAGGCTTCAGCCAGATCGATCAGGCGGCGCATATTTTGGACCAGGCTGGCCAGGTCGTGTTTTTCAACATCAGTCAAGAAGCCTGGTGAGGATTTCAGCTGTAATTCGACCGCTCTGGCCTGCTGTTGCACCACCGTGCTGCCGACATGGGCGGTGGTCGATTTTGCCGTATGGCAGAAACGGACCAGTTCCGAGCGATCGTTTTGCCCGATCAGCCGGTTGATCCGTTCCTCCAGGTTCTGGTGGTGTTCGACAAAGCTGCGCAGAAGGGTTTCGTAAATAGCCTGGTTGTCCATGACCAGGGCCAGTCCAGCCGCAGGGTCGAAAAACGCGCCAGCCATCAGAGGGTCGGGTAGGAGCCCTTGAGGGTGAAGCAGTCTAGGATGTGGCCGTCCATGGCCTTGTGCAGCTCATTGAAGTAAAAACCCGGTTTGAGATCGAGCAGGCAATCAAGGGCATAGACATGGATCTCATACAGGTGATCGGTGTCCGGTGGACTCATGCCACCATAGACGCTCGCTGCCAGACGATCTAGACCGCCGAGTTTACCAGACCAGCTATTGGTTCCCTGGATGTAGTCGGTTGCTGTGACACTCTCATTAGCCTGCAGCTCGGGCCGCTGCAGGTTGGCCACGAGCCAGTGGATCCAGGAAAAACCACAAACCGGAACGGCGTCCTTGTCTTCGATCACGATGGCATAGCTGACGGTACCGGCAGGCGCCTCGGCAATGGACAATGGCAGCGAATAGGTCACCATCTGCCCAGGTTTGTTACGATGTCCGCGCTGGCCGTACACATCCGCGATGATGCCATCCTGTATACCTGCGCTGGTTACTTTCATTGCACGTGTGTCTCCTTCGCATGTTTTTCAAGGCAGTCCCGGCACAGGCCATACAGGGTCAGTCGTTGCTCAGAAACGCGATGGCCGGATGCCTCGAGATTTTTCACAGCATCCGAGGGACCGATGCCCTCCAGGTCGAAGATCTGGCCGCATGACCGGCAGACAAAATGGGCATGGCTGTCGGTGCGGGCGTCGTAGATCTCTTTCTGGCTGCTGTGGCCGACGATCTGGACCTGGCCGCTCTCGGTCAGGATACCGAGATTGCGGTAGACTGTGGCCACCGAAATGTCGGGATGATCGGCCCGGACCCGGTTGTAGATATCGAGGGCACTGAGATGGCCCTCAGCCTTGAGGGTGTCGAGCACCCACTGGCGTTGGTTGGTATGGCGACGTTCGACCATAATCATCACTTCTTTGCTCTAAATTCGATCGGCTGGCCTGGCCTTCTGTTCAGATACCGTATGCGACGAGCCGTTTCATGGGAATTTTATGCGGCTGTCTGCCAACTGTCAAATGCCATTGTTACTAAATAACACACTTGAAATGACATTCGGCTCAGAGGTGAGCCTCTGCAGGTCTCTCGGTCAGGAGGTGGCACCCGCCAGGTTGGCTGCGGCCTGTTCTTTAATGAACTGCAGGTAACTGCGGCGGGCGATGGCCCGCCTTTTCTGGGCGATCGGTATAACCATGCCATCGAGCATCTGGCAGCGTCCCTTGGCCAGGCTGGTGATGTAGTGCATATTGACCAGGTAGCTCTGGTGGATCCGGATAAAGGAGTCGGGCACGAGCTGCTCAACCTCGTCGAGCTGAGCATAGAACTGATGCTCATTGGCCGTGCGGTGGACGATGATGATCCGGCGCTCACTTTCGAGGTACATGATGTCCTTGTACGGGACATTGAGGTGGTGGCCACGGCTGTTGATCCGGAGGAAGGATGCCTTCTGCGAGCTGATCCTGCGCAAAGCCATGTCCCAGGCCCGTCCCAGGCGGTCGCTGGATACAGGTTTGTTAAGGAAATAGACGGCCTCCAGGTCAAAAACGTCCAATGAATAATCGATATCGGCAGATACGAAAATTGTCTGAATGAAGGGGTAGCGCTCGCGGATCATCTGGCCGAAATCGAGGCCATTGGTGTTGCCTCCGAGCATGATATCCAGGAAGAGGATATCCACGTGATTCTGGTTCTGTTTCAGATAATGCATCAATGGTTCGCCAGCCTGGAACTCGACAAACTCGACAAACTGTCCGGATAAACGAGCGATCTGCTCGATCATCTGCTCCAGTAATTTGAGGAAGATCGGATCGTCATCACAGATTGCGACTTTAATCATGGACAAGCCCTTCCCTTTCCGGTACGTTCTTAAGAATGATTATATACGATTTGGCCACATGTAAACGAGCTTTTGCATTAAAATTGTCATCTGGTTTAGCGGATTTGACAGATTCGCCAGAAAAATTGACACCTACTCTGGACAGGTCTATCATTTTGACATCTGGACCCGTGCTTTGGGCCGGGGACCAGGAACCGGTCAAACGCGAGGAAACCATGAACTTCCACGATCTTTCGAACCTTGTCAATTATGAAAGTTATGCCCGCGGCCTCGGCCACAACCTCGTCCCGCTCGACGAAGTGGCTGGTTTCAAAGTCCGCCCGGGCTTTTTCCTGGAAAATGGGGCAGTCGTCCTGCCCGGCGGAGTCAGCTTTACCGTCCACTCGCAGAATGCCTCGTCCATCTGCCTGGTCCTCTTCCATCGCGAGCAATGCGAGCCCTTCGCTGTCATCCCTTTTCCGGAAAATTATCGCATCGGCTATGTCTACTCCATGATCGTCTTTGGCCTCGATATCGAGGAATTCGAATATGCTTTCAGCGTCGATGGCATCTATGACCCCAGCCGTGGCTACCTCTTCGATCCGACCCGTCTCCTGATCGACCCCTATTCCAAGGCGGTGACCGGCCAAAGCAAATGGGGCGAGCGAGCGCTCTCCAACTGCCATTACAAATCCCGCGTTGTCGCCAATGATTTCGACTGGGGCCACAGCCGCAACCCCCAGATCCCGATGCAGGACCTGATCATCTACGAGCTCCATGTGCGCGGCTTCACCCGGCACGAATCGTCCGGCGTCACCAATCCCGGCACCTTTTCCGGCCTGAGTGAAAAGATCCCCTACCTCAAGGAGCTCGGGATCAATGCCGTCGAGCTGATGCCGATTTTCGAATTTGACGAGATGCGCGATGTGCGCGAATACAAAGGGACCAAGCTGCTCGATTACTGGGGCTACAATCCGGTCAGTTTTTTTGCCCCCAACACCGGCTACACGGCCAGTCTCGAGTACAACCGCGAAGGCATCGAGCTGAAAAACCTCGTTCGCCATTTCCATGAGCATGGCATCGAGGTCATCCTCGATGTTGTCTTCAACCACACAGCAGAGGGCAATGAGCACGGCCCTGTCATTTCATTCAAGGGTTTCGACAACAACGTCTACTACATGCTCAGCCCCGACGGCCATTACTACAATTTCAGTGGCTGCGGCAACACCCTGAACTGCAACCATCCCGTCGTGCAGCAGATGATCATCGAATGCCTGCGCTACTGGGTCACCGAATACCGGATCGATGGGTTCCGCTTCGACCTGGCCTCGATTCTCGGCCGCAACGAAGACGGCTCACCGATGAGCAAGCCGCCGCTGTTGCAGATGCTGGCCTACGACCCGATCCTGGCCAATGTCAAGCTGATCGCCGAAGCCTGGGACGCCGGCGGCCTGTACCAGGTCGGCAGTTTCCCGCACTGGAGCCGCTGGTCGGAATGGAACGGCCGCTACCGCGACGATCTGCGCTGTTTCCTCAAAGGCGACAGCGGCCTGGCCGCGATCGTCGCCGACCGCCTGGCCGGTTCGCACGACCTCTATGACCCCCTCCACCGCGGCAAAAACGCCTCGGTCAACTTCATCACCTGCCATGACGGTTTCACCCTGCACGACCTCTACAGCTACAACGAAAAACACAACGAGGCCAATGGCTGGGGCAATTCTGACGGCGAAAACCACAACAACAGCTGGAACTGCGGCGCCGAAGGCGAAACCGACCACCCGGAAATCAACCGCCTGCGAAACCGTCTCGTCCGCAATGCCCTGACCGTCCTCCTCTGCAGCCGCGGCACACCGATGCTCCTGGCAGGCGACGAATTCGGTAATACGCAGCACGGCAACAACAATCCCTACTGCCAGGACAATGCCATCAGCTGGCTCGACTGGGACGATCTGGCCAAAAACCAGAGCCTGTTCCATTTCGTCCAGAAACTGATCGCCCTGCGCAAGAAACATCCGGCCCTGCGCAATGGCACCGAAGATGCGCGATGCGGCCTGCCCGCATTCAGCAAACACGGCGTCAAGGCCTGGTACCTCGACCCCTCGCCGGACACTCGCACCGTCGCCGTCATGTTCACCGGACTCGACACAGAGCACGACTGCGACGACATCGTCTACGTCGCGATCAACGCCCACTGGGAAAGCGCCACCCTGCAGATTCCCCGCCTCCCCGGCCGCCTGCGCTGGCACCTGGCCGTCGACACCAGCCTGCCCCCGGGCGAAGACATCATCGACGACCCCGTCCTGATGAAAATCACCGGTCCCCTGCTGAAAATGACCCCCCGCTCCGTCGTGGTGCTGATCGGACGGTAAGTTGACGGGCTCGGTGGGAGGATCCGGGCCTTGCCGGGAGGCAAGGGACGGAGCCGAGCCACCGGCCGGGACTGAGTAGCGACGAGACCGCACACGGCCGGCAGGCCGGGGGCGGGATCGGGAGCGGGAGCGGGGATGAATCGCACGAAGTCCGACACCTTTGCCGGAAGCGGGGTCAGACGATCCGCGAAGTCTGACACCTTTGCCGGAAACGGGGTCAGACATTCCGCAAAGTCTGACACTTTTGCCGGAAGCGGGGTCAGACCGTAAATCGGATGTTATTCTATAAGATACCCCAAAACGTCTGCGGCAGTTAGTTTGCCAGCCTCATTTTTGTCAGATTTCCGATTCGGTATCTGACATTGCTTCTGAAGCAGGGTCAGACCCCCATATCGGAAATTACTGCTCTAGTGTGGCTGAAGATTACTGCGGTTGTAAGCTTTGCGGTTTTGACTCATGTCGCAGTTACGAGTAACTGATCTGACACTGCTTCCGGAAATGGGGTCTGACCTTCGCCGTGATCTGACACTGCTTCCGGAAATGGGGTCTGACCTTCGCCGTGATCTGACACTGCTTCCGGCAAAGGGGTCAGTCCTTTGCTTTGGTTCGACACTGCTTCCGGAAATGGTGTCGGACAACCAGCCAGTGCTGGCAATTTTCTGAAATCAAATCCAGCTCGAATCCATGCCCTTGTCGGGCATGCCAAAGAAAAAGCCTGGCGATGGGAACTCCCATGACCAGGCTTTCAATGAATGTTAAACATAAATCACCGGCGGCGGCGCTTGGTGGTCTTCTTCGGGAAGAGGTGGCCGGCTACTTCGATGATGGTTGAGACGATGCTCATGATCGAACCGATGTGGGCGGCGGTGCCGGAGGATCCGGTGAAGAAGCCGTGGACACCTTCGGAAACGTCGTGGACGGCTGTGCCGACGTTGGTGACGCTTTCGCGGACGGTGCCGGTGACGGTCTGGACGTCATCCAGGACGGTGGGGACGGATGTCTTTGCCGAGTCGGTGATGGTTTCGACGTGGGCGCTGATCCGGTCGACTTTGCTGATCAGATCAGGCAGCTGGCGGATGGTCTCGGTGACAGGTGCGTCGATCTGGCCGAGGAGGGTGTTGACTTTGCCGAGGACCTTGACCAGGCGGGCGATGGCAATGACCAGAAAAATGAGCAATACCACGCCGGCTATGATCAGAAGGCCCTGAAGGACTGACAGCAGATCTATTGTGACGACCATGCGGACGCCTCCTTTCTCATCTGGAAGAGCGGGAGGTTATTCGGTTTTCTCCGGCTCTTCAGCGGCAGGTGCGGCGTCCTCTGGGGTCGTGGCAGTCTCGTGATGGATCTTCTGTTTGAGGGTGTCTTTGACTTCCTCGTATTTATCCTTGGCTACGTCGTACTTTTCCTTGGCGAATTCGGCGGCATGGCTGGCGGCCTCCTTAGCCTTTTCGGCACCGATCTGGGCGCCGACCCGGATGTCTTCACGGGTTTCCTTGCCAGCCTTGGGGGCAAAGAGGATACCGGCGATGGCACCGAGGAGTGCACCGGCAGAAACACCAGCGGCGATCTTGCGATTCTCACGTTTCTTGTTGGCACCAGTCACGGCACCGAGGATGTCTTTGAGCATAAATGTTGCCTCCTTTCAGTTGTGGACAGTGGCTGTCTGAGATACGGAATTGTGTCATTGAAAGGTCTGGAATGACACTTCCAGCATATCATGAAACGGTTGATTTGTAAAAAGATTAATCAGGATTGAGCAGGGTGCGGGTGGTCTGCCGGACGACTGCGGAAATGGTTGGTGCACCTGAGTATTGTGATAATTACTGACAAATCCTGTAACTTTTGCGATAATGTATTCAGGAATTGGCAGGATGGATGCCAAACCATAACAGGAGGTGCCGAATATGGCCAAATTATGCAGCACGTGCGGCAAGGAAATTGCAGATGATGCAACATTCTGCAATCATTGCGGCGAAAAAGTCGGTGACAGCAGCAACACTCAGTGGGCCAATTTTTCCAGTCAGTCAGGCCGCGCTACGGAGACCTACTCAACGGAAGACATCCAGGCCAACAAAGTCTGGGCGGGGCTGGCTTATTTCCTCTTCTTCCTGCCCCTGATCATTTGCCCCGAGTCGCGCTATGCGCGTTATCACGCCAACCAGGGCCTTGTACTGCTGATTGTCAGCGCGTTAGGCTCGATTGTGCTCGCGATCATCCCGATCATCGGCTGGATTTTGTCGCCGATCTTTGGACTGGGCGTGCTGGTCCTGGCGATCCTGGGCCTGGTCAATGGTCTCAACGGACATGTCAAGGAATTGCCCCTGATCGGCAAATGGCAGATCCTGCACTGATCTCTCACAAGTGATGGGCTGAAAGGCTGAAGCGTTCACGCCAGCCTATAGCAGATCAATCCGGTCGCAAGCCTTCGAAGAAGGCAATTTCCTCGAAAATTTTCCGTGCAAACAGATAGTGGGCATCGTCCAGGAAAATCTGGATGATGCTCACTTTTTCATTGTTGACGAGTTCATCGACGAGTGAGCGCTCGTCGAGTCGTTTATCCTGCTCGTTGAGCAAGGCTTGACGGGCCGGGATGACAAGAGTCTGGTCGATCGGCCAGAGGTCTGGGTCGAACGGTGTTGGACTAGATGCTACTTCTGTATCTGCACAAGGATCTGAGATTGAATTCGCAGCGGCATCTGTAGCCAGTTCGCCTGCAGGACCTTGTTCCACGGGATCGGTTACAAAATTGGCCTGGATCATAGCTTGTTCTTGCCAGCGGGTCTGGGTTTCGGTAAAAAGCTTGGTCGGATACAGGAAAAAATGTGGTTCCCCTTGACGCAGGACAATGACCAGGCGCGATAGTTCGATAACCACCGTTTCAGGTGTCAGCAATTGGGCGGGCTCCAGGAACAGGTAGATGAAATGGCTGAGCAGTTCCTTTTGGCGAGAGGATGTGAGTAGTCGGCGCAAACTGTCGAGTTTGCGCCAGGAATGAAAGTGCCGCAAAGCAAGTGGTATCAAGACAGCCTCTGCGGCGTTAGCAACCGACTGTTCAGCCATGGAAACACGATCTGTTGAATCAATTGGGCTTGCTTCGTCAATCAGTGTTTTTTCAATCAGGCGGCCGATTCGGTCATCCCAGTGCTCCGGTTGAATGGTTTCACCATAATGGTTGATCACTTCCCAAGGCAGGGGCGTGGTCAGGGCGAGCCAGTCGGATAAAACGGTGGTGTTTATTTTCAAGTTAGTTTCATTGGCTTTGCAGAAAGTGTCGACCAGCAAGTCACGGACCCAGGGACTGAAGAGATCGAGGTTGAATCGCTTGATCACATCGGCGACTGGGTAGCGGCAACACGCGTGCTGGACTAAATAATGACGACTTGCCGCGGCAAAATCTGATGCCAGAAAAGGTTCGCCATTGTGCTCAACCAAGGTCCGGACAGCCAGTTCGACACTCGGTTCGAGATCGGAGGCAATCCGGCCATGATAGGCTGTCAAGACATCGCGAGCAAGCTGGAGCATCAATTCACTGTAAATCAGGCAGTCGGGTTCACACTGCATAAGCTGCCAGACCGGATCGGCCAGACGTGGACGCAGGCGGAAGCTCAGGAGCTGGATGGCGGCTTGCTGAAGTGTGGGGTCGACATCTCTGGCGAGCAATGGGATCAAACTTGAAAGCTGGCTGGTCGGTATCGTATAAGCCATAGCACGCTGGATCAGGCTCGGTTTATTCCGGGCACTTTGAACCAGGCGCAGCACAGTATCCGGTACTTTTTCCGGCTGCTTAACACCGGGCCGGCTAAAGCCGAGGGCATTCTGGGTCAGAACAACCTGGGCTTGGAGGCGGGCTGGGGTAAAGGACACCATCGGCTGCATGTCGGAAACCAACTCAAGCAGTCGTTGACTGGCTAGCGGACGTGGCACTGGAATCAGTCAGGACTTCACGAGCACTGATAATCGCGCCAGGCAGATCGTCGACGGCATCACCAATCAGGCGCACAGTGTCGGTCAGCTGAGCCACGATATCAGACAAGCCCTGGTCAAAGGATTGGAAGGTCGACTGGGTGCTGAGCTGGATCTGTTCGCCGAAATTCTGGACCGACACATCGAGGGATTTGTTAAGCCCGGCGATTTCTGAGGCAACATCACGCACAAGGAACGTCAAATCGCGGACCTGATCGTCGAGCGTGTTCATCAAAGTCGTCGAACTTTCCGTCAGGCGGGTCATCAGATCCTGGTACTGCTCATCCGACTGGGTCAATGTCATCTGGGTCAAGTCATTGTATTTGCCGAAAATATCAACCAGATTGGCCTGGAGATCGTCCTGGAGGCGGTTGATCTGAACATGCATCTGGTCAAAGTAGCCGCCGATCTGCGATTCGACTGCGACCTGCTCTTCTCTGATGCGCTGGGCATCGGCTTGGCTGGCCTCGATTATGGCCTTGAGCTGCTCGACCATGTCGCTGCTCTTTAGGAGGGTCTGGCTGAGGGCCTCTGTGGCACCATTGAGCGTCTGGATCAGCTGATCTTGACCAGCTGCGAACGACTGGGTCAGGGCTGACGAACCATTTTTGAACAGGTCTGTGAGCAGGGCGTTGCTCTTGGTATAGGACTCCTGCAAGTTCGTGCTACCCAAGGTCAGCGATTGGTTCAGGTATTCGGCGCTGTTTTTGAACGCCGATTCCATCTCTTCGTAGCCCTGGGTGAAGATCGAGCGCAGCTGTTCCGAACCCAGAGACAGGGCAGACTGGACCTCCACCGCGCTGGTGTGCAGCGTGCTGGCAAACTGCTCGGTCGAGCCAGTGAAGGCAGCCTGCAGCTGACTGGAGCCTTTGTTGAACAGGTCGGTGATCAGGGTGCTGCTCTGGGTGTAGGAATCCTGCAACGTCGTACTGCCAGACTGGAGAGACTGGGTCAGCGTATCGGCGCTGGTCTGGAATGCCTGTTCCATCTGTTCGTAACCATGCGTGAAAACCGAGCGCAACTGTTCGGACCCTTCGGTGAGGGCTGTCTGGACTTCCACCGCACTGGTGTGCAACGTGCTGGCAAACTGCTCGGTCGAACCGGTGAAAGCTGCCTGAAGTTGATTCGATCCCTCGGCAAAACGGTTGGTGAGCAAATCACTGCCAGCCGAAAAGGCCGCCTGAAGATTGTCAGCACCGCCAGAATATGATTTCTGAACGGTGGCGATGGTCTCTGCGGCATGAGCCTGAAGCTGGGTGGCGCTGGCAGCCAGCAGCTGCTCGATCCGGTCTGCGCCCGATGCCATGATTTCATCCATCCGGCTCGTGCTGTCAGCAAAGGTCGATGACAGGCTCACAGAACTGGTCTCGAAACTCGAAGTCAGGCTGGCTGTACCAGTCGTCAGGACTTCACTCAGCTGGCTGGTGGCATCGCTGAAGGTTCCACTGAGCTGGCTGGTCGCTTCACTGAACACCTCGCTGATCTGGCTGGCACTGTTGCTGAAGACCTCATTAAGCCGGGCGGTGCTGGTCACAACAGCCTGGTGTGAAGCGGACAAGCTGCCGAGGATGGCGTGGGCGGAATCCTGGGCATCTTTCTGCAGACTGGTTGACTGGTTGAGCGCAACCAGCAGTTCCTGGGTCCTGGTCGCTGCCGAGGCATGCATTTCATTCAACGATGAGATCGAGGCACTCAAACCGGCGAGGTTGTGGCCGAGCAATTGCTCGAGCTGGCGGGCAAAATGAGCGGCCAGTTTACCGATCCCCTGCTGCTGCTGTTCGTCGACATGCTTGATGGAACGGTCAAAGGTTTGGCTCATATTGTGGATGATCGGTGTGATTTGCTTCTGGAATGATTCTGTCAGCGTGCTGGTGATTTCCTGGCTCATGCTTTGCATCTGCCTGGACATCACCTGCTGGTTTAAAAGAACACTGTATTGCAGCTGGCTCGTGGTCAGGACCGGGAAATGGTTTCTGAACAAATGCTGCAAGGATTCGATCTTCTGCCGGACTTGCTGGATGACCAGCCAGTCCACAAAGACATAGTCCAGGATCGGAAAGACGAATATGAACAACGCCATACCAACCCTGGCCCAGGTGTATGCGCCGCATTCCAGCGTCAAAGGGCTACCGGGTTTGCCTGTCCAGGAAC
>CAZGSR010000028.1:0-34796 GCA_964528645.1 uncultured Mageeibacillus sp.
AGTTGTATTGGTTCTCATCTCCTTTCTTACTTTTAACTGTGTCTTCTGGACACACCATTCCGAAAAAAGTGACAGGCTTGGCCGTAAGTAGCCCGCTACAGTCAAGTCACCACCCGTCACCGCCAGACTCTGGCCACAATTCCTGACGCCGCCGGGTAATTCCGGGCGTGACCAGGTGCGTCTGGCTTCGCCCAGCCGTGCCTGGATGGCGCGGCATGCGGTCTCACTCAATCAGCTGCCATCAGCTGGCGGCAATCTGCCACGGTCAGACCGGCAAAGCCGGTCACGACACGATCGGCTTCCTTCAAGTCTTGTGCGACGTAGTCGGGATTGGCGAAGGCGATACAAGTCATGCCGGCGGCTTTGGCGGCCAGAAGGCCATTGCGGGAATCTTCAATCACGAGGCAGGTGGAAGGTTCGACGCCGAGGCGTTCGGCAGCCAACAGGAAGACGTCGGGAAAAGGTTTGCCGTTCTGGCATTCCCCGCCGCTGGCAAAGGTTGCAAAGCAGTCTTTGACCTGGAAACTGGAGACGGTATGGAGGATGTCGGTCATCGGTGAGGAGGAGGCAACGGCCAGGCGGATACCGCTGGCATGGAGATGGCGGATCAGGTCGAGTACGCCAGGAATCGGCTTCATGCCTTCTTCGCGCAAGATTGTCTCGCGCAGGGTATTGGCCCGCTCGATCAGCTGGTCTACAGACAAATCCAGACCAAAGGTTGCTTTCAGGGTCGTCCAGGTGTAGACGGAGGTGGTGCCGAAAAAGGCGTAATGGTAGCTGACATCGACTTCGACGCCCAATTCGCGCAGCAGCTGCTGCTTGGAGCGCAGGAAACTGTCTTCAGAGTCGATGATGACGCCATCCATGTCAAAAATAACGGCTTCGAGCATTGTGATATATCCTTGTTAAAAAATAATCCAGCAGGCAGGCTGCGCGGAATGAGGAGGTATTCCGTGCAGCCTATCGTGCTGGATGGTCAAACAGCGCAGCTGATCGGATCAGCAGCCGAAGTCTGTGCGGTAATGGGCGAGTTTGTCATAGGCGGGGACCAGTGCGGTGTAGATGGATTGGAAAATCTCATGCAGCCGGTCGTAGCGCTGGGCGGCAGACGGATCCGGATGGATGGTGTCAAGGAGTGCCAGTTTGGCGGTTCCATCAGACAAGTTGGAGAAATGGCCGATGGCGGTACCAGCAATGATCGCCGCGCCCACTGTGGTGGCGTGTTCGCTCGGACTTTTCAGCCGGCTGACAGGGACGTCCAGGACATCGGACAGGATCTGGCGCCAGAGGCTACTCTTGCCACCACCACCAATCAGGTGCATGTGTTTGATCACCAGGCCGTCATCGCGGTGCATCGCGACCGTATCGCGCAGGGCCATGGAAATGCCTTCGAGGACGGCGCGCAGGAGGTGGGCCGTCTGGTGTTCCGGTGCCAGGCCGACAAAGGCGCCGCGGGCGTCGGGATTGAAGTGGGGCGTCCGTTCGCCAGCCAGGTAAGGCAGGAAGATCAGTCCGTCTGAGCCGGGTGCCACGGAGGCTGCGAGGGAATCAAACTGGCGCAGATCTGGAACCTGGCAGGCAGCCTGGGCCCAGTCGATGGCTCGGCCAGCATTCTGGATCGTGCCGAAGGATCCGACGGAATAACCGTCGCCGCTGACAATGTTGAAATTGCGCATCGCCGGATCGAGGACGGCCTTTTCTGACATGCAGGCGGTCCAGGCGGTGGTGCCGAGGCAGACGTAGTGGTCACCGGCGCGGGCCGCACCGGCACCGATCGCGGAGCCGGCGCCGTCACCGGCACCGGCTGCAACCGGAATCCCGGCTGGCAGACCGAGGATGGCTGCGGTGGCCGGACAGAGGCGTCCAACCAGGTCCGTGCCGCGGTGCAATTGGGGCAACCTGCCCAGATCGAGACCGAGGGTGGCATAAACATCGTCAAAATAGGACAACGTGTGGACATTGATCAGGCAGGCATGCGAGGCGTCGGAGTAATCGGTCGAATCAAACGAGCCGGTAAGCCATCCGGTGACATAGTCCTTGGATTGGAGAAATTTGGCCGTCTGGCTGTACACAGCCGGCTGTTCCTCCATAAACCAGAGCATTTTGGCCAGGGTTGAGGGACCGGCGCGGTTGCCCGTCAGCGCATAGAGCTGGCCAGCGCCAAGGATCTGGTCGATCGCTTCCGCTTGTTTACGCGAACGGGTATCGCCATGCAGCAGGTGGCGCGACAACGGCTGGCCGGTTGCATCGACGGGCAAGCAGCCGAGCATGTGGCCAGTGACCGCAATGGCTGCAACAGACTGGGCCAGGGCCGGGTGCTGCTGGTGCAGGTCGGCGACACAAGCGCGAACGGCTTCCAGCCAGTCACTGGATTCCTGTTCGGATACACCACCGGGTGCTGTGTATGTCTGGATCCGGCGCTGGCTGCTGGCCAGGACAGCCATTTCGGCTGAGACAAAGCTGACTTTGGTGGCTGTGGTGCCCAGATCAATCGCGAGGATCATGGCTCAGGCTCCTTTTTCAAGAGGAAGTGTCAATAGGAAGTCAGGGAATGATCAGGATCTTGCCTAGTTTGCGATAGGCGGGGTCTTCGAACACCGTGGCGATGTCTTTCAGGGGGACGCGGGGGCCAAACAGTGGTTCGATCTGGATCGCGCCACTTTCGATCAGGTTCAACGAGCGCTGCAGGGTGTAGGGATTGATGAATGAGGCTGTCAGGTGCAGCTCGCGCCGGAAGACATCGAAGGGTTTGAGGGCGATTTCACAGTCGGGCGGGGTCAGGCCGAACATCATGACGGTGCCGCCTTTGCCGCAAAGCCGGATGGCTTCATTGACCGTGACACCGAGGCCGACACATTCGATGCTGACATCGACCGGCGGGTAGCCTTTGCCGGTCATGACGTCAGCAGGGTCTGCTTCCTTGGGGTTGATGCAGAGCGTCGCACCGAGCGCATAGGCGGCAGCATGTTTTTCCACGATCGGTTCGATCACCACGACGCGGGCGGCGCCGGACTGTTTGGCCAGCTGGAGCATCATCAGTCCGATCGTGCCGGCACCGATCACGAGCACGGTGCTGCCGGCTTTGATCCGGGACAGGTCGATGCCATGCAGGCAGCAGCCGACGGGTTCGCCCATGGCAGCCAGTTCTAAAGGCAGGCCGTCCGGAATCTTGTAGGCCTGTTTGGCTTTGAAGGTGCAGTATTCGGCGAAACCACCATGGGTGGTCGTGCCGATGCCGATCATGTGCTCGCAGAAATGGGCTTGGCCATTGCGGCAGTAATAGCAGGCGCCGCAATAATCATTGGGATCGACACTGACCCGGTCACCGACTGCAAGGCTGGTGACGGCACTGCCGACCTGGGTGACGGTGCCGGAGAACTCATGGCCCAGGACGGTCCCGGGCGGGCATTCTGCTGCGCCCTTGTCGCCATGATAGATGTGCAGGTCTGTCCCGCAGACACCGCAGGCAGCGACTTTGATGACGATTTCATCCGGCTCCGGCTGGCGGACCGGGATGTCTTCGACAGCGATCTGGTGCTTTCCTTGAAAAACTGCAGCTAACATGGTGTACCTCCCTCAGCGCAGATACTCGACAGCAGCGCGTTCGATCGCCAGCCCCTGGGTATAGCGTTTAAAGAATTCATTATAGCCGGCCAGATCCGCTGGATCCGGTTCGACCCGCGCGCCCAGCTTGTCGGCAAAGACGCGCGTATTCAGGAAGTCTGGCAGAGTCTCGCCAGACTCGCGGTTGATGGCATAGTCGGCCAGCAGGGCGATACCCCAGGCGCCACCCTCCCCTGCTGTTTCCATGACGGAAATCGGCACGGTGGTCGCAGCAGCCATGATCTTCTGGCCGACTTCGCGGGTTTTGAAGAAACCGCCGTGGCCACGGATTTCATCAACCTCGACACCTTCTTTTTCAAACAGGATGTTCAGGCCGGTACGCAGAGCACCAAAGGGTGTGAACAGCAAAACCCGCATGAAATTTGCCAAGTTGAAATTGTTCTGGGCCGAACGGACGACCAGGGGCCGGCCTTCGGTGAAATGGGTGATGTGTTCGCCGGAGACATAACCGTAAGCCAGGAGGCCGCCGCAGTCAGGGTCGCCCTTGAGCGCCATGTTGAGCAGCGTGTCGTAGAGCTTCGGCTTGGGAATATCAAGGCCGAGTTCACGAGTCAGTTCGCCGAATAAGCCGATCCAGGCATCGTAGTCGGATGTGCAGTTGTTGGAGTGGACCATCGCAACCAGACTGCCGTCCGGGGTCGTGACCAGGTCGATTTCCGGATAGGCCTTGGATAGGTCTTTTTCGAGGACGATCATGGCGAAAACCGAAGTGCCAGCCGAGACATTGCCGGTGCGGACGGCGACACTGTTGGTGGCGACCATGCCGGTTCCTGCGTCTCCTTCCGGGGCACAAAACGGAATGCCCGGTTTGAGATGACCCGTGACATCAAGTAGCTTGGCGCCTTCTTCGGTCAGGTAGCCGGCGTTGTCACCGGAGACCAGGACTTCCGGCAGGATGTCGAGTAATTTCCAGTCAAAGCCTTTGTCCTGGACCAGTGTATCGAACTGGTCAGCGAACTTGGTATTGAAGGAATGGGTGTGAAGGTCGATCGGGAACATGCCCGAGGCTTCACCGATGCCCATGACGCGGCGACCGGTCAGTTTCCAGTGGACATAGCCAGCCAGCGTGGTCAGGTAGTCGATCTGGGCGACATGGTCTTCACCATTGAGGATCGCCTGGTAGAGGTGGGCGACGCTCCAGCGCTGCGGGATCGGATAATCGAACAAAGCCGTCAAGGCTTCGGAGGCCTGGCCCGTGATGTTGTTGCGCCAGGTGCGGAAAGGCACCAGCAGATTGCCATTCTTGTCATGGGTGATGTAACCATGCATCATGCCGGAAAATCCGATCGCGCCGGTCGTCTCGAGCACGACGCCATAGTCGGCCTGTACTCGCCGGGCCATGTCACCATAGCTGGCCTGCACGCCCTGCCAGACATCCTCCAGATCATAGGTCCAGATGCCATTGATCTGGCTGTTCTCCCAGTCAAAGCTGCCCGAAGCGACAGGGAAATGATCCGGACCGATCAGGACAGTCTTGATCCGGGTCGAGCCGAGCTCGATGCCAATGGCAGTCCGGCCCTCGATTATGGCCTGGCTAATGGGGTTTTGATTGGTATCCATGCTGGGGCGTCTCCTTTCAGGCAATCACACTTTGTAAGCGACTTCGATCATTTTGCTCCGGATGGTCTCGACCAGGGAGGCAAAGTCTTGATAATAATGGGCCGTATTGAATTCGACCTGCAAGTCAGGTTCGCTGACCAGGCCGGTTGAGACTTTCAAATGGCCGATCAAAAGGCAGGTGTTGAAGTCAAGGCATTTGATCTTGGGATACAGGATATGGCGGATACGGTAGCCGCCCGCTTCAACTGGCAGGTCTTCTTTCCCTTCTTCCACAGCAATCAGGCCATAGTTGGTCGCAACCAGCAGAGTGGCTCCGGACAGGACACCTGACTTTTTCGTCGTGTCGGCATAGGAGCGATTGAGATAGACAACGTCCACGATGTCCTCAGAAGCAGCCATGGCTTGCTCTTTTTTTAAAATCGACTTGATGATCAAGGGCATATCATCGCGACTGTCCAGGATTTTCTGGATTTTCGTTTCAAGTTCAGTTGTCATGATCATTCACCATTTACCTTTTATTCGGTTGCTTCCAGTGCCGTGTCGAGGAACTCCTGGACAAAATAAAGGGCAGCACCAGAGGCGATTGCTTCCATTTTGTTGCGGCAAGCATAGAGGAAGCTGGCTGATTTCTCACTGAAGGGACTTTTCACATCCATTTTGGCCTGGAGTTGCGGCAGGTACTTGTCGATAAAGGGGCCGATGTCGCCGCCGATGATGATCGAACTGCCAAACATCATCCGGATTTCCGTGATCAGCGTGGCCAGGTTTGACAGATAGGTGTCCCATGTTTTTCTGAGTTTTTCATCGCCGTTATTCAGCCGGTCAAAAAAAGCGAACAGATCGCCGCCGGTCTGGCTGGACAGGACTTCTGCATTGCAATAAGGGTCGAAACAGCCTTGCTGGCCACAGTAGCACGGCAGCCCATTCGGGATGAGATTGAGATGGCCAAATTCACAGCTGAATAACCCGTCCCCGAGATAAACCTTGTCATTGATAAAAACGGATCCGCCGATGCTGCTGCCGAGGCTGACATAGCAAGCGTTGTGGATGTCCGGTGAGTGGACGATCTCAGAATAGCCGGCGGCAGCAGAATCGTGGATCAGTTTGGTTTTGTAAGGGATGTACCGGGAGAACTCGGCCCGGGTCATGCCGTTGTTGTCAATGACGCGGCCGTCGTAGACGAACTCCCCGGTCCTGTCGATCAGGCCAGGAACTGCGATGCCAACCCCGAGGATTTTCTCGTGTGGCAACCCTGCCATGGCGATGATGTTTTCGACTTCATTGGCCAGAGTTTTCAGATAGTCATCATCGCGCTGGTAGTCCTTGCGGCGATAAACGTATTTGATAATCTGGCCATCGAGGTCGATGGCAATGCTTTTGATGTGGTGGCGGGTGATGTCGAGGCCGATCGCCACCCTGGCATCCGGTATGTACGAGTAGGCGACAGGATTCCTGCCGCCCGCTCGATTGACCACCTTGTTTTCACAGCTGATCAGTCCCTGTTCGTTGAGATAGGTCAGGTTCTGCGTCACGGTCGGCAGGCTGAGTTGCATATTGTAGGCAATTTCCTGTTTGGTCGCCTGACCTTGCTCGCGAAGATAATAGTAGATCCGTTTTCTGTTGTCGGTTTTGATGTCAGCGATATTCATGTGAATCCGGTTTCTTTCTTCCGCATGGCCAGGGGAATCAGCCGCTGCCAGACCAGCAACTGAGGATTCCCGCTATCCCCGGATAATCTGTGAGGGATGATCCGAGAATAGCATAGTCGGCTCCTTAAAAACAGGTGAAAGCGCCATCAACGACGAAGTCGGATCCGGTGGTGAAATCACTGGCATCACCAGCCAGGTAAACGGCAATGGCCTGCAGCTCATCCGGGCGGCCCATGCGGCCAATCGGCGAGAGGGCATTCCATTGCTCAATCAGCGGTTTAAGATTGGGCGACTCAAGAACCAGGTCGGTACCAATATAGCCGGGGCTGATCGAATTGACGCGAACTCCGGTCTTGGCAAACTCGACAGCCATCGATTTGGTCAGCATGATGACGCCAGCCTTGGAGGCATTGTACGCACACTGGGGCTGGGGCACATTGACGATATGACCGGACATCGACGCGGTGTTGACGATCGAGCCGCGGCCCTGCTTGAGCATGACTTTGGCTGCGGCCTGTGAGGTCAGGAAAACGCCATTGAGGTTGACATCGATGACTTTCTTGAATTGGGCATAAGTCATTTCGTCAGCTGGGGCATTGATGCAGATACCGGCATTGCAGAACGCAACGTCGATTTTGCCGAATTTTTCCAGGATGGTTTCGATCATCTGGTTGACATCGGCTTCGTCGGTGACGTCGGTCTTGATCGCCAGGGTTTCAACACCCAGCTGGGCGATCTCTGCAGCGGTTTTCTCGGATTCTGCCAGATCCATGTCAACAATGACGACATGGCTGCCAGCTTCAGCAAGCGCGGTGGCAATGGATTTGCCAATGCCGCGGGCACCGCCTGTGACAAAGGACACCTTGCCATCGAGTCTCATTTTTTCCAAAATTCCCATAAAGTCCTCCTAAGCTTATCGTTGGTTATCGATCCATGTCGATGAGTACTTTCATCGTCGTTTCGCGGTTTTTGTCGATGAATTCGTAGGCGTCCTGATACTGGGCCAGCGGGTAGTGTTTGCTGACCAGTGGTTTGAGATTGACTTTGCCTTCGCTGACGATGCGGATGGCATCGACGTAGTCGTCATGGCGGTACATCATCGAGGTGTACAGGTCGATCTCCGAGTCATTAAGCTTGGCCAGGTCAACAGTTGCCATACCGGCAAAAACGGCGACCAGGACGATGATGCTGCCCTTTCTGGCGTTCTGGATGGCCTGCCCCATGGTGATGTTGTTGCCAGCACAGTCGTAGATCAGGTCAGCCTTGTCGGGACCGAAGCTTTCGACCACGACCTTGCCAAAATCGGCCTCGCGGGTGTTGAAGACATAGTCCGCGCCGCAGTCTTTGGCCAGCTGCAGGCGCAGGTCGGATACATCGGTGACCAGGACCTCTGCGGCGCCAAAGGCTTTCAGGGTCTGGACCAGCAGGATGCCGATCGGGCCAGCACCGAGGACGGCCACTTTTTTACCGGCCACATCGCCGACGCGTTTGACAGCGTGGACGGTGACAGCCAGCGGTTCGATCATGGCGCCCTCTTCGAAGGTCATCGAGTCGGGCAGCGGGGTGATCTTTTGTGCATCGACGGCGAAATATTCGCTGGCGGCACCGATCGTCTGGAAGCCCATGACCTTGAGGTTCTCACAGAGATTGTATTTGCCATGGCGGCAGGGATGGCACTGGCCACAAGTCACCTGGGGCTCGATGGTCACCTTCTGGCCCACGGCCAGTCCGGTCACACCTTCACCAAGTGCAACAATTTCACCAGATACTTCATGGCCCTGGGTCAGGGGGTACGTGACATAGGGGTGCTGGCCATGGAAGACATGGATATCGCTGCCACAGACTCCGACCCGTTTCATCGCCACCAGGACCTGTCCGGGATTGACTTGTGGAACAGGGACTTCCTTGATCTGGATGGTGTGGGGTCCGGTCATCTCTTGCTGGGACATGGTGGATTTCATAGATTCACTTCCTTTGTGTTCAAACCGGCGTCAATTGCTGGTCTGAGATCAGGCCTTGGCCAGGCCTGATTTGTTCTGGATGCTGTCAAAACCAACGGCCAGGATCAGGACGATGCCTTTGACGACCATCTGCATGTAGGTGCTGACATTCATCAGAACCATGCCGTTGGTCAGGATGCCGATGATCAGGGTGCCGGCGATGACGTTGGAGATTTTTCCGAAACCGCCGCTGACCGAGACGCCGCCGAGGACGACGCAGGTGATGACATCGAATTCAAAGCCTTTACCTGCGGTCGGCTGGGCGGAATTGGTGCGTGAGAGCATGACGATACCAGCCAGACCGGCAAAGAAACCGGAGAGGGCATAGATCATGAACTTGACGGAATTGACTTTGATACCAGACAGGCGGGATGCTTCTTCGTTGCCACCAACGGCGTAGAAGTAGCGGCCAAAGTAGGTTTTGTTGAGGATGAAGGCGCCAACGCCAAACGTGATGGCCATGATGATGACGGGGACCGGGACCGGGCCGACATAGCCTTGGCCAATGAGTTTGAAAGCTGGGTCAAAGCCGTAGATCGGGGTGCCGCCGGACATGATGTAGGCTGCGCCTTCAAAGATGATCTGGGTGGCAAAGGTGGCGATAATGGCAGGCATCTTGATCTTGGCAACCATGAATCCGTTCAGGGCACCGATCATGGTAGCCAGCATCAGTGAGGTGATGATCGCCGCGATGATCGAAAAGTTCATCTTGACCATCAGGTAGGCAGCGACGACATTGACCAGGGTAATGATTGAACCAGTGGCCAGGTCGATGCCGCCGATCAGGATAACGAAGGTCATGCCGACGGCCGCGATGCCGAACATCGAGACCTGGCGGGCGATGGTAAACAAGTTGTTGGCGGAAACGAATTTGTCATTTGCCGCAGCAAAGGCAATGAAGAGGACGACGAGAACCAGCCAAATCGCCTTGTCACGAATCTGGTTCATGATACTGTTTTTCATGAATAACCTCCTATACGGCAGATGCCAATCGCATAATCGCGTTCTGGTCAAAGGATTCTTTCTTCAGTTCACCGGTCATCTTTCCTTCGGCCAGGACGATGATGCGGTCTGACATGCCCATCAGTTCTTCCATTTCTGAAGAGATGAGCAGGATGCTCTTGCCTTGTTCCACCAGGTTGTTGATCAGCGAATAGATTTCAAATTTGGCACCGACGTCGATCCCGCGGGTGGGTTCGTCAAAGATGATCAGCTCGGAATTGGCGGCCAGCCATTTACCGAGGATGACCTTCTGCTGATTGCCACCGGATAGATTTCTGACCAGCTGGTTGACGGACGGTGTCTTGATCAGCAAATTCGTTTTATAGGAATTGGCTGTATCCTGTTCTTTTTTGGAATTAATGACTGACAACTGGGAAATACGATTGTAGATGGCCATGTTGATGTTATTTTTGACAGATAAAGTCAACAGGGCGCCATGACGCTTTCTGTCCTCGGGGACGAGGGCGATGCCAGCATCGATCGCCTGGCGTGGGCTTCTGGGGTGGATTTCCTTGCCCTTGAACAGGATCTTGCCAGAGGTCTTCTCTACTGCACCAAAAATCATCTGGGCCAGCTCCGTGCGACCGGCGCCAACCAGGCCACCCAGGCCGAGGACTTCACCTTTGTGCAGCTTGAAGCTGATATCGGTGTCACCATTACCGGTCACATTCTGCAGCTCGAGAACGGTTTCATCGTGACGAATACAAGCCGCGCGGGTTGGGTAGGTCTCAGTCAGTTCGCGGCCGACCATGAGGCGGATCAGTTCATCAACATGCGATTCCTTGGTGATCAGCGTCTTGATGTATTCGCCATCACGCAGGACCACGATACGGTCGGACAGGCGGAAAATTTCATCGAGGCGGTGGGAAATGTAGATGATGGATACGCCTTGCGATTTCAGCAGTTCACAGACCTTGAACATGCTCTCGACTTCTGCACTGGTCAGAGGAGCCGAGGGTTCGTCCATGATCAGGACTTTGGCGTTTTGCTTGATCGCCTTGGCAATTTCGACCATCTGCTGGTAGCCGACCGTCAGGTCGCCGCAGAGCTTTTTCGGATCGATCTTAATGTTGAGCTGGGCGAAAGCCTTTTCAGCTTCCTTTTCCATCGCCTTCTTATCGATCATAATGCCATTCCTGATCGGATTGCCCAGGAAAAGATTCTCAGCAGCAGACAGGCCTTTGACGTTGTTGAATTCCTGGTAGATGATGGCGATGCCGTTTTCAGCTGCCAGCTGAGGGGACATGCTGGTGAATTCCTTGCCATTGACGATGATCTTGCCTGATGTCGGGATAACCGCACCGGAGCAAGTCTTGATCAAGGTGGATTTGCCCGCACCATTTTCACCTATCAGGGCCAGGATCTCGCCTTTTTTAACTTCGAGCGAGACATCTTTCAGGGCCTGGACACCGGGGTATTCCTTGGAAATGTGCTGCAATTGCAGGACGTATTCTTCATTCATAATCTAGCACCCTTTTCTTTAAAATGTGGAGCTGCCTTGGCGGCAGCTCCACACTCGGTCTTACCTGATTTGATGCTATTACTTGTAGTCGGCCAGGTATTCGGCTGCGTTCTTGGCATCGATGGTCAGGAGCGGTCTGAAGAGGTTCTGTTCGGCGAATTTCTCACCGTTCAGCAGTCTCTCATAGAGATCGACAACTGCTTCGGCAGTCTTCTTGTTGGAACCTTCGAAACCGACGGAGGCACGGGTGGCCTGGCCAGCGACGATGGCTTCGAGCTGCTGCTGGGTGGCGTCAGCGGAGAAGATACCGACATCTTCCGGAATCTTGCCGCCAAACTTGGACATGAAGGCTTCGTTGGCGCCGATGTCGCCGCCAGCACCGATGGAGCAGACAACCTTGACATCCGGATTGGCCTGGAAGATGGTTTCCATGTTGGACAGAGCAGTCTGGGCGTCGAGAGCGGGCTGCTGGGCGACGATTTCGTACTTGCCATCAGCTTTCTCTTTCAGGGCGTTCAGGATACCGGTTTCGCGTTCGAGCAGGATGGGGGTCTGCGGATAGTTCATGACGGCGATCTGGGCCTTGTTGTCAGCCGAGAAATGGGCATTGACGAAATCAGCAGCGGCAGAACCGATGGTGTAGCCGAGCTTGGTGTTGTCGAGGACCCAGTTGAGGTCGGAATTGGTCATCTTGTCGTCCCAGACCATGACTTTGATGCCGGCATCGCGGGCATTCTTGAGGTAGTCTTCGATGGCGTTGGGGTCAGAGGGATGGACCATGATCAGGTCAACCTGATTGGTGATGAAGTTTTCAATCTGCTGGATCTGGGTGGCGGAGTTGTCATTGCAAGCCAGGATCGTGTATTCCCAGCCCTTAGCCTTGAGCAGTGTTTCGACTTCTCCGAAAACGCCGGCCCAGTAGCTGTTTTCAAGAGACTGGATGGTGATGCCGACTTTGAAATTGCCGCCAGCAGCGGGAGCAGCGGTGGTTTCACCAGCCGGAGCAGCGGTGGTGGCAGCAGGTGCTGCGGTGGGCGGGGTTGTGGAGCAGCCAGCCAAAACGCCGACCAGCAGGGCAACGAGCAGGGCAATGGACAAGATCTTTTTCATTGAATTTCCTCCCTTTTTTTATTATAAGCAGCAGATGCCGCCTATGACCTATTTGTTTGTGATCATGTTATGATCGCGTTCGTTCGTAAACGGTTACGACTACCGGGTTTTACTTAAGCCGTTTTGTAAAATGCTTTTGCAAAACCTATGTTCCTAAATTACTACGCTTCATGTGCACTGTCAATACTTTTTTTTAGATTTTTTAAATATTTTTGATGATTATGACTGATTAATGGTGTGCCGACTTCATTTTGAACTTTATTAATCTATTTTATGAAAGTATCTTTATCCTATTCTCATTCTTTCGAAAAGTCAATCGCATCCGATCACATTTGACAGATTGCGATGAAAGCCCGAGCGAATTTTGTGCAGGATAGCCAACCGAACACAATCGCAAGCCGGACGGTAAGACCGGTTCTTTGCTTTTTCCGTGCAAATTTAATTAAGAAACAAGTATGGCGCGAGGGGTGGCACCGCGGGCGGAAATTGCACGATCCAGTGCCACCCTGCACATTCAGGCGCATCATTGTTCTGGGGCGCCAAAGGCTACAGCCGCAGGCTCTCTACGGTTCGATGGTTCGTTGTTGCACGAAATCGACCCCGACCTGGTTTTTGAAATTTCAACTATCAGGTCGGGGTCGATTCCCGGAAATTCAGATAAGGAACCCTGCTGATCTTACAGCCGCAGGAGGTTTGAGGTTCGTGTCAGGATAAGAGCTAAATTCCACCCTGGCCCCAATAAGTGAAATTGCACGATCCGGGGCCAGGGGTCGCGCGTCGGAGCGCCTGCACGCGCTAGCGGCGGTGCGGCGACATGCTTGATTTAAATCGTCTGGATAAAGACCTCGATGTGGCGCAAGGCGGCGCCCAGCGCAGATGCTTCAACTTTGAACTGGCAGAGGCGGATGTAACTGGCATCCTGGCTAAAAGTATTGAGCAGGCTGGCCCGCTGTTGCAGATCGGACAGATAGGGTTCCATGAAACTGCCGACGTAACCGCCAATGATGACCGGGCTGTCAAAGGCCATGCGCAGGGAATTGACAGCGATTGCGAGGTGGTCGAGGTATCGGTTCCAGACAGCCTGATGTGCCGGGTCCGATTCCAACTCGGAGAAAAAGGTTTCCAGCTTGCCTGCGGAATGGCCAGCAAGCAGTTTGGCTGAACAATAGCTGTCAACGCAGCCCAGCTTGCCACAATAGCACGGGGTTCCAGCAGGGAACAGTATCATGTGGCCAAATTCTCCGCTGCGGCAATGATCACCCAGGAACAGGCGGTCAAAAACCGGTCGGTGGTCAAAGTCTTGCGCAGCCTGGGTGAAAATGGCCCCGCCGACATAATTGCTCAGCGAGAAGTAGATGGCGGTCATGGGACTGGGATTGTGATACATTTCTGCAATCATGGCTGCGTTGGCATCGTTCGTCAGTACGCACGGGTAGGGGATAAACTCATAGAATCGCCGGCAGGGTACACCTGCGACACCCAGTGCATGTGAGTGCGTGATGGTCTGCCCGTCCAGCGACACAATCCCAGGAATCGAGATCCCAAAACCGAGAAATTGTTCAACCGGTCGGCCAGTCTCCTTGAGAAAAGCCATGGCCAGCTCGCCCAGTTCCCGATAGTAATGTTCCTGGTCTGTAAAAGGTTTTTGCAGGCGGCGGTGCAGGCAAACATCACCGGAGAGGTCAGTCAGAGCCAGTCCAATATGGTTTTGTGTGATATCGATTCCAATCGCAAAACGCGCGGCATAGTTCGCAGTCAGGACTTTGGCCTTGCGGCCACCGGTTGATTCAAAAGTTCCAGCCTCTTTGACGAGGTCACGCTCGATCAATTCATCGACGTTCTGCAGGACAGTCGGCATGGAGAGGCCCAATGCAGCAGCTATTTCAGGCTTGGAAATCCGCTCGCGCTGATTGATCAGCCAGTACACCTGATTGCGGTTGATCCGTTTGACTTCGATGTTACTGGCCCGTTTGCCCTGCATAGACGTCACTCCTGCGCGATCCAAGGCATGTGGTAATGATGCCTTGTTTTATAAAAGTCTCTATCAATGTCAGTATAATGGAGTGCCAGGGAAAATAACAGATCAAGAACCAAAAGGGTTGATAACCTGTCTAAAGCAGTCTCGTTGTCTTGCGGATGATCAGTTCCGGTTTGTACACGATGCTGCGGTGCCGGGTTTTGTCTGGGTCTGTGATCAGGTCCAAAAGCAAATTGGCCGCCTTGATGCCGATTTTTTGCTTTGGCTGGGCCATGGTTGTGAGCTGGGTCATCGGCAGGCCGGCAAAAAACATATCATCATAGCCGACCAGGCCAAATTCCTCCGGAATCCTGCGGTTGTCCCGCATGGCCCGGTCATAAACGCCGAGGGCGATCATGTCGTTTTCACACAGGGCAGCATCGAAGGGGGCCCCGGTGGCAAGCAGGTTTTCAAAGCAGCGGGCTCCAGACTCGTGTGTGTATTCACCCTGGCAGACCAAGCGGTCATCAACCGGCCGGTCGTGGCGGGACAGGGCTTTGGTGTAGCCTTTGAAGCGATCGGCAAACGTCTTGGCATCGGTATGGCTGCCGATGAAGGCGATGTGCTGGTATCCACATTGGATCAGATGCTCAGTCGCCAAATAGGCCCCCAGAACATTGTCAACGTCGATGGAGGACAGTTCAGGGCGAGTCGCTGGATTAAGCTTGACCACCGGGATGCCCAGGTCAACCAGGTAGGAATCGTCTTCGCCAAACGATTTGATGATGATACCATCGACACGTTTTTCCGCCATCAACCGGATCTGCTTGAGTTCTTCTTCATGATTCCACTGATTGTCACACATGATGGTCGTGAAGCCGCGGGCGGAGGCGGTCGAATTGACGGCATGGGCGATCTCGACAAAAAAAGGATTGGCAAAGTCAGGAACGATAAAGGCTATGGTCATGCTCTGACGGGTCACCAGACTCCTGGCCATGGCATTGGGGGTGTACCCCATCTGACGGGCCGTATCCAGGATCTTCCGGCGCAGTGCAGGACTGACACCCTGCTTGCCATTCAGCGCCCTGGAAACAGACGAATGCGTGATGCCCAGTTCTCGGGCGATGTCTTTGATCGTTGCTGACATGTTTTTGATCTCCCACGCAGGTTGATAGGATGCATTATACAGCCAATATCCTGACCTCAACCAGTTTTAGTGCCATGGCAACGCTTCATTTCCTGTATCCTGTGCTAAAATGCTGATTAACCTTTTCCATAAGCACGCGATGCAATCTACTAGGAGGTGTGTCTATGCAGCTATCTGGAGCTCAGGCCATGGTGCAAGCCCTGGAACAAGCAGGCGTCACGACCCTTTTTGGCTATCCGGGGGCAGCCATTGCACCTTTTTACGATGCGCTGGTCGATTCGAACATCCAGCATGTCCTGACACGCAATGAGCAGGGAGCAGCTCACGCGGCCAGCGGTTACGCCAGAGCCAGGCAAGTCACTGGCGTTTGCGTGGTCACATCTGGTCCCGGAGCAACGAATGCAATCACGGGAATCGCCACAGCCTACATGGACTCGATTCCGCTGGTCATCATCTCCGGCCAGGTTACGACTGACCTGATTGGCAGTGACAGTTTCCAGGAAGTCGACATCACCGGAGCCACATCACCCTTTACGAAGCACAATTACCTGGTCAGATCAGCCCGGGATCTGCCGCGGATTTTCAGGGAGGCCTTTTACCTGGCAGCCACCGGCCGACCTGGCCCAGTCCTGATCGACGTTCCCCAGGACATCCAAATGGATGTTTTTCAATATGAAGATCCTGGTGAAGTCCATCTGCCTGGCTACAGGCTCGTAACCGACGCACAGACTGAGCAGCTGCTCGCTGTCAAGGCTCATCTGGAAAGTGCCAAAGCCCCGATCATCTGTGCCGGCGGTGGCGTCCTCAGCAGTGAAGCCTCACAGGCGCTGCTAGAGCTGGCCGAATCGTGCCAGATTCCGGTGGTCACCACCATGATGGGTATCAGCGCCATCCCGTACAACCATCCGCTGTATCTGGGGACCCTGGGTTCGCACGGTCTGTTTGCGGCCAATTATGCCCTCAACCAGGCAGACCTGGTCATACTCATCGGTGCCCGAGTCGGCAATCGGGCCATGGGTTCAGCGCAGGAAATCGCCCGCCGGGCCCGGATTGTCCATATTGACATCGATCCGGCAGAGATCGGCAAAAACATCAAGCCCCACACAGCCATCGTCGCAGATGCCAAATCAGCTCTCGCTGGCCTGCTCGCGCTAAAGCCCCAGATGAACACCACAGAATGGATGGAGAAAATCTCCGCCATCAAGACCAGCCACCGGCTGCCGGATCAGCCAGCTGGTCCATCGACGACCATCTACCCCCCTACCCTGATGCGTATCCTCGGCGATTTGGCTGGACCAGACGCCCTGGTGACGACAGAAGTGGGCCAGAACCAGATCTGGGTCGCCAACCACTACCCGTTCACAAAGCCGCACACCTTCATCACCTCGGGCGGCATGGGCACCATGGGGTATGGGTTGCCATCGTCACTGGGTGCCAAGGTTGGCTGTCCCGGCCGAACGGTCATCGCAGTCAGCGGTGATGGCAGTTTCCAGATGTCACTGCAGGAACTGGGCACCATCAAGCAGGAAAAAGCAGCCGTCAAGTGTGTCCTTTTGAACAACAGCCGCCTCGGCATGGTGCACGAGATCCAGAGCATCCGTTACAAACGCTATTCGCAAGTGTTCCTGGAAGAAAATCCAGATTTCGGGATGCTGGCCGCAGCCTATGGGTTTGGTTACGCCAAGGTCCAGAGCAACGCCCAGATCGAGGCAGCGGTCAGGACCATGCTCGATACCCCGGGACCGTATCTGCTCGAATGTCTGATCGATCCCCATGAACCGACACTCTACCCTGTCCGCAAGGAGGTCAAAGGATGAGCCAGCATACCCTCTCTGTCCTGGTCAACAACCATCCTGGTCTGCTGTCCAAAGTCTCCGGCCTATTCAGCCGTCGCAGTTTCAATATCGACAGCCTGGCAGTTGGCATCTGCGAGATCCCTGACTGCTCACGCATGACGATCGTCGTCAATGGTGACGAAGCCATGGTCGATCAAGTGATCAAGCAATTGGACAAACTGATCGATGTCATCGAAATCGAGCATCTCCCGGTCCAGCATTCCGTTTTCCGGGAAATGGTCCTGGCCAAAGTCGCTGTCGAAGCCAGCCAGCGGACAGAACTGCTGCAGATTGCTGAGATTTTCCGGGCTAAGATTGTCGATGTCTCCCTGCATCACATCACGCTGGAACTGACCGGACAGGCTGACAAAATCAATGGATTCCTCAATCTGCTCGAAGATTTCAAAATCCTGCGCATTGTGCGCACGGGTACGATTGCAGTGCCGCGCCGTGAGGAAAGCTGAGGGTCAGAGACACGGACCTGACCGGAATCAAAAGATCAACCAAAAGAGCCCCGGGGCACTGGTTCACAGTGCAGGGATTCTTTTCAAGGTCGCGGCTGATTTGCTTTCATACATCCGGATATCCGCTTGCTCCAGCAACGTCTGTACAGTCGGATGGCTGGATTTGTCATAGACAACGCCCCCAAAGCTGAGCTGGAGCGTGAACGGCTTGCCACTGTGCTCATTGTAGTGAGCGAACGCCTGATGGAACCGGGCAATGGTCTGGTCCAGATGGATCCAGTTACGGCCTTGCAGGATGATGTAGAACTCATCACCACCGACCCGGGCGATCACATCATCATGGCGCAAGCATTGATGCATGATCTGCACAGTCGCCTGCAACGCCTCGTCACCAACCGCATGGCCAAAGCGATCGTTGATCTGCTTGAAATGGTCAATATCGGCTGCGATCAAGGCCAGATACTGGTCTGAACGGGTCTGGGCCAGTTTGCGGGCGATCAATTTTTCAAAATGGCGCCGGTTCAAGGTCCCGGTGAGGTAATCCGTGGTCAAATGATTGTCGATGATATGCTGGTAGATGAACAGCACACTCAGGGTAGTCATGGGCCAGGTCACTGTGACCCCGTAAAACAGGATCTGGATGATCGAGCCAACGACGGGAAATGCATAGTAAGTCAGGAGCAGGCCAGTCATCCGCGGCGGAATCTGCTTGCGATGCAGGATGATCAGGCCGCTGGACAGGACAACGATTCCCAGAGCCATGCTGGCATGCACGAGAAACAGCGGGCCCCGGGTATAGCGGTTGTCTGGTGCAATGGAAAAATACCAGCCGGTTCGCAGTGATACAACCGCCAGAAGTGAATTGATCACGAGCGTCATCCGCACGAGGATCGTGGAAAACCTGAAGACCCTGGTTTTCTGGCTGGTCAAGGTCTGGGTGTAAAAAAGCCAGATCGAAATCGGTACGAGGTTGATGATGTAGAGCAAGACATTCCCAATCTGGTTCAGGAACAAGGCCAGCTGCCCCGGCTGTCCTTCAAACAACCAGCCCAGGATGTCGAATGCACAGGCGAGCGCCGTACTGCCGATAAAAACGAACAAAAGCCGGTTGGATTGGCTGCGGAAATCAAAGCGGTTCCGTGCGGACCAGAACAAGATCAAAAGAACGACCAAAGACCAGAGAGAGATATCGATGCGCAAGTAGACATCCACAAGGTCAGTCCTGCCCTTATCTATCAATTTTTACAAAATACATGTTATTTTTAACACAACGTATTCCATCTATCAACTCATTGATTGGATCAACCTGCAGACAAAGCCGATCGAGCGGGATTATATTTCCAGACCATAAAACCTCCACAAACTGCAACAATCGCTTAGAATAGGACTATAGACGTGTCTAATAATCCATCGAGGAGGCCCCCCGTGTCCAACGTCGAAGAATATCTCTACATCGACTACGAAAATGTCCAGGATGTCCAGGTCGAGGTGATCAAGAAAACAGTCAAGGTGGCGATCATCGTCGGCCAGGACCAGTCGAAGGTTCCGATCGACCTGGTCCAGAAAACCCAGCCGTTTGGCAATGCGGTGGAATGGATTCAGGTGAGTGGCAAGGGCCGTAATGCGCTCGACTTTTTCATCGCCTTTTTCCTCGGCCGCGATGTGGCTGCTGACCGCAGCAAGAACTTCATCATCTATTCCAAGGACACAGGCTATGATCCATTGATCAATTACCTGAAAAAGAGTGGCATCAAGGCCCGGCGTATCGTCAGCTTCCAGGAACTCGACCAAAACAAGCCGATCCAGATCGATGAAGCTGGGGTGAAAAAGGTCCGCGAGAGCCTGGGCAAGCTGGCTGCTAACAAGCGTCCGAAAAAGCGCAGCAGCCTACTGGGTTTCATCGTCGATCTCTTGAAAGGCGCCAAAAAGCAGGATGTCGAAGCCATTGTCGAAGACTTGTTCATCAAGAAATTGGTCTACGAAGAAAACGGCATCATCAAATACGATCTGGACTAGAAGCGGTAATAGATGAAAGGATTAAAGCTCTCATTGACCAGGAACAGGACCGAGAGGGCAAACAGGAACGCATAGCCGATATCGAGCAGGAGCTTAGGGAAGCGCGAGCGAGCCAGGGCATCGGCAGCCATTTTCGGCCAGGGGGTCGAACCGATGGCAGCCAGGATCATGAACGGCAGCAGGTAAAGCAGGTTGTTCTGGACCAGGTAGCTGAAGGGATTGGTGCCGTGAAAGCCCAGCATCGCCTTGAGGAAGTTCTTCACCTGGGACAGGGACTCGCTGCGGAACAGGACCCAGCCGACCAGGACACTGAGCATGGCATAGACATAGCCCACAGGTGGCACCCTGCGGATGATGTTGAGCAGGAACATCCGTTCCATCACGAGCAGCACGCCAAAGAACAAACCCCAGAAGACGAAGTTCCAGGCCGCGCCATGCCACAGGCCCGTCAGGGCCCAGACGATGAAGATGTTGCGCAGCCAGTTGGTGGCGCTGACCCGGTTGCCGCCAAGCGGGATGTAGACATAGTCGCGAAACCAGGTGCTGAGCGAGATATGCCAGCGGCGCCAGAATTCGGTCACCGAACGCGAGATGTAAGGGTAGTTGAAGTTCTCCAGGAAATGGAACCCGAACACGTGGCCCAGGCCAATGGCCATGTCGCTGTAGCCGGAGAAATCGAAGTAGATCTGGAACGCATAGGCGATGATGCCGAGCCAGGCCATCAGAAGACCACGGTCGCCATCCGCCATGTTGAAAGATGCATCCGCCAGGATCGCCATCTGGTTGGCAATGACCACCTTTTTGGCCAGGCCGGCAACGAAGCGCCGCAGACCCTTGGCAGTCAGGGACCAGCTGATCTCGCGCTTGCGCAATTCCTGTTCGATCGTCTCGTAGCGGACGATCGGTCCGGCGATCAGTTGCGGGAACATCGTGACATAGGTCGCCAGGGTGAGAATGTTGCGCTGGACCTTAACCTCACGGCGATAGACATCGATCGTGTAGGACATGGTCTGGAAGGTGTAGAAACTGATACCGACCGGCAAAGGCAGGTTCAACAGGGGCAGACTCGCACCTGTCAGCGTGTTGATGCTGGAAATGACAAAGTCCGAATATTTGTAGAAAGACAACAGGCCGAGGTTGACGACAAAGGATGAAACCAGGAACACCTTGGCCAGCCCGCGGTGTTTCATCCGCAGCAGGGCATCGATGACCAGCGCATGCAAGTAGTCATTGGCTGTGGAAACCAGCATCAGGATGACATAGACTGGCTCCCCCCAGGCATAGAAGACCAGCGAAGAAACAAGCAGGACGAAGTTTTTCCAATTAATGGTCCGGGCGATGTGGTACAAGATCACCACGATCGGCAAAAAAACAAAAAGGAAGGACAAGCTGCTGAAAACCAAAGTATTATTCTCCAAAGACGTCATTGATGAAAGTTCTTTTGAAAGACATCTCGGCTATTATACCACCTGTATCTGGAATTGACAGGAATTTTACCCTGGCCGATCGTTTGCAGGTGTTTATGGCTTCATGATATAGTTTATTTCTATGGATTTGTATAGTTATTCCATGTTACCCTATATCCGGAAAACCCGCTAAGATAAGAAAAAGTTTGAATACCAAGACGCGGCTGGTGCAGATGAGCAGCATCCATTGCTCCTTGCCGGTCCGACAGGAGCCGATACAATGAAAACAGCAGACTTGTTCAAGGAAAAGACTGTCTTTTCTTTTGAGATTTTTCCACCGCGCAAGGATACGCCGATCGAGTCGATCTATTCGACCCTCGAAGCCTTGCGGGACATGACGCCGGATTTCATCAGTGTCACCTACAGTGCCAGCGGACGGGCCAACAAGGACGCCACCCTGGCGATTACTTCCCGGATCAAGAACGAATACCACACCGAGTCTGTGGCCCACCTGACCTGCATCAACCATACCAGGGATGAAGTGCGTGACCTGCTGGGCGAGCTCAAGGATAACAACATCGAAAACATCCTGGCTCTTCTGGGCGATCCAGTCCCCGGCATCACGCCGCGGGAGGATTTCAAGCATGCCAGCGACCTGGTTGCTTTCATCAAGCAGAGCAGCGACCTCAATGTCCTGGCCGCCTGCTATCCGGAAGGCCATCCGGCAGCCCCGGATCTCGAGACCGACATCCGCCATCTCAAGACCAAAGTCGATGCCGGCGTGGATCATCTGGTCACCCAGCTCTTTTTTGATAATTCCTATTTCTACAATTTCCGCGACAAAATCACCGCTACCGGCATCCACGTTCCGGTTGAGGTCGGAATCATGCCGGTTATCAACAAGGCTCAGGCTGAACGGATCATCTCGATGTGTGGTGTCCAGTTGCCGAAAAAGTTCCGCGTCATGATGGACCGTTTTGCCGATAATCCGGAAGCGCTGAGGGATGCCGGCCTGGCTTATGCAGTCGAGCAGATCATCGATTTGCTGGCCAATGGCGTCGATGGCATTCACCTGTACACGATGAACAATGCGACCGTGGCCCATCGCATCGATGAAGCCGTACGCACGCTGATCAAATCCGGCAGCTGGAAATCCTGATCAAAGCGAGCCGATCAGGCGCTTCAATTCCTCGACATAGCGCTGGCCAAAACCGCTCAGTGACGTTTTGCTGTTTGTGATCCAACCGATGGTGAGGGCCTCATCGCTTTCCAGTGGGATGGCCTTGATGTTGCTGCCATTAAGATCGCTGCTCAGGACACCGGTGCTGATCGTGTAGCCGTTGAGCCCGATCAGCAGGTTGAACAGTGTGGCCCGGTCGCTGACCCGGATGTTTTTCTTGTGATAGACCGTGCTGAGGATTTCCTCGGCGAAGTAAAAGGAATTGAACTCGCCCTGCTCAAAAGAGAGGTAGGGATATTCTTCGAGATCCTGGAGCGACACAGTTGTCCGTTCCGCCAGGGGGTGTGCGGCGCTGATGAAGACATGCGGTCGAGCCACAAACAACGGATGGAACTCGAGGTGGTTTTCCTTCAGGAGTTTACCGATCACCTTTTCATTGAACGCATTGAGGTAGATGACGCCGATTTCACTGCGCAGGCTTTTGACATCTTCGATGATTTCATAGGTTCTGGTTTCACGCAGGGTGAATTCATACTCATCCACATCGGAGTGCTGGACCAGATTGACAAAGGCATTGACAGAAAATGCATAGTGCTGGGTTGAAATCGAGCCCAGGCGGCGGGAAGGTTTGCGGTCCAGGTAACGCTGTTCTAAAAGCTCTGCCTGTTCAACCACCTGCCGGGCATAGGAAAGAAACTCGGCACCATCGGTCGACAAAGTGATCCCGCGGGCAGATCGACTGAAAATCTCGATCCCGAGTTCCGTCTCCAGCTCGCGAATTGCCGTCGATAAGCTGGGCTGGGAAATATACAGCTGCTTGGCGGCCTCGCTGATCGAACCACATTCGACAGTTTTGATGATGTATTTCAACTGTTGCAGTGTCATGCTGCCATTGTAGTAGATCCTCGACCTGTTGTGCAATGAATAGGGTTTCGAGTCAAACTACCCGTCAAGCGACATCAGGTTCCAGCGCTAACAAAATCCGGACCGGTTTCCCGGCCGGCAATGAAGTACCGCCGGTCCCTGAACAGCGCGGCCTGGGCGATCAGGGACTGGCCGCGTTCATTGGGGTGGATGCCATCGACACAAAGAAAGGATGCCACATCGCGTTCTGCAAGGAAGGCATCGCGCAAGTCAAATAATTCGCAATCAAGCTGTTGGGCGACATCCCGCACAGCGATGGCATAGCGTTCCTGCCAGCGGTAAATATGCTGGATGTCTCCCAGGTAGCGTTTGACCGCGTCGGCATTCAGCTGACGGGTGACCCAGGTGAAATAGCGAGCAGCGTCCAGCGGTGGCGGCGTCACCAACAGAGGCCGGGCCCCGCGTATCCGGACCTGGTGGATGAACTGACCAAGCAGGAGGCGGAACTGATCGACGGGTACTTTGGCCGGGTGATCTTGCCCGGGATCGGCTGCCACTTCAGCCCAGGGCAAGTCACAATCATTGCCGCCAAACTCAATTACAGCGAGAGCCTCCACAAGATCCTGGCTGCGCTCTAGCTCCCTGAGACCATCACGGATGACGGCTCCCATCCGGGCATGATTGTGGACAGGAATTCCCAGGCTCGTTTCAATCTGCGTGGTCCAGCGCTGGCCAGAAATGGCATACCGTCCGCGAGATTCGTCGTAAACGACGCCTTTGCCAATGGAGTCTCCCCAGATGTGGATCGAAGATATCATGATGCCGGTTCTCCTTGCGCTCTAATCTAGTTTTTAATACTAGATTATGCGATATCTATTACCTTGTCAACATTCACTCGGATGGTTCTTTCTAGAACCTGATATTTCATGTTAAAATAATTCATCTTAACCAGTGAAGAGGTTATCCATGGCCAAGAACACCCGGGAAGTCCAAATCAACGCACAGCCAGAACCTGCTGACTGGGCCGCATTCCAGCCTGCTACCTGGGAGCAATTGCCAGACCTGGGTCTTTACATGGACCAGGTCATCACCTACGTTGAGCAGCAGTGCCGCACCCTCTACGCGCAGGAAAAATTCCTGACCCCCGCCATGGTCAATAATTATGTCAAGAGCGGCCTGATTTCCCGACCCAATGGCAAAAAATACAGCCGGGCTTTGCTGGCGCAACTGATCATGATCTGTACCCTGAAGCAAGCCCTGTCACAAGATGAAATGAAGAAATTGCTGGCCATGACAGCCAGCCCAGACTCGAACCTGAACGCTGATCAAGCGCTTGAAATTCAATATCGAGCGTTCTGTACCACCCAGTTAGCCGTCTGGAATTTGATTGCGACGCGGCGCACTCAGACTTCTCCCCTGCAAGCAGCCCTGGAAGCTGCAGCCAGCAAGATCTTGTGCGGAGAAAAAATCGAGCAACTGGCAGGTGGATAACCACCAGTGTGGGAAATCGGCCAGCCGGGAAATCGGCTGTGCGGGAAACCGTCCGACCTGGAAATCGGCTGTACGGGAAACCGTCCGACCTGAAATCGAAAATCATGCATTTGCGGAGAACCCTATGTCAATTATCAGCTTTTTTGAACCAATTGGAATTATTGTTTTTGCCTTGTCCGGTGCCCTGGCTGCCCGTGAACGGAAAATGGACTTATTCGGTATCCTGATGCTGGCTACGCTGACCGCCACGGGTGGTGGCATCATTCGGGATGTCGTCATGGATAACGGCATCCCGATGTTTTTTCGCCGGCCCAGCTACATGGTCTATATCCTGGCAGCCTGCCTGATTGCACTGACCGCACGACAGCTAGTCCTCAAAGCCGGGCGCCTGATTATCTGGCTCGACGCGGTCGGCCTGGCTTGTTTTGCGATCGACGCCGGCAGCAAGGTGATCGACAAAGATCTCGGTTTGATGGCCTTTTTGTTTGTTGCGGTTACATCGGGGGTTGGCGGGGGCGTCCTGCGCGATCTGTTGAGCCAGCAAGTCCCCACCATCCTGACCAAAGACATCTATGCCGTCGCCGCCCTCATTGGCTCACTGGTGTATTACCTGCTGCAAGACTCGCCCCTGCATCTGGCTGCACCCTACCTGGGGCTTAGCATCATCATCGTCACGCGACTGTGGTGCCATGCCAATGACATTCACCTCTACGTACCCAAGCTGCAAAAAAAGCCAGCTGAGTGAGAGTAGCGGGAATGGCGCGAGGCCGCACGGGTGGCCTGGTTGCTGTGTGGGCAGTGAGAGGCCGCGTGACGTCTGACCCGGCTTCCGGAAGGAGTGTCGGACCTGCCGTGACATCTGACCCGGCTTCCGGAAGGAGTGTCGGACCTGCCGTGACGTCTGACCCGACTTCCGGAGGGAGTGTCGGACCTGCCGTTAGAAAGGTTCTAATCAGAAATATTATTTGACTCGTCACTCTTCATTTGACCCATAGCAATCCGCTGCGTGCTCCACCCCTCCCCCCTTTCCTGCCTCACCACAAACAGCTGCTGCATTTCACATTTTTCTGCCTCCACCACCCAGTCTTACCACCCATTCTGGCGACCTGAATCCACCATCAGATTTGCCAAGTGGCTTTCATGATGGTATGATAGCCTAGCAACTTGATGATTATTGCAAGTTGTCACACGATAAAGTGTCAATCTATCAATACTAAATCGCGTCATTTAGACCAACACATCATGGAGGTAACACATTTGATGAAATCAAAGAAGAAATTATTCACAGTCCTGTCCATCATTGCAGCGCTCTTGCTGATGACGATCGGTGCAGCGGGCTGTGCCAAAAAGGAAGAACCGGTTGTCTTGAAACTGGCGGATGCTGGCTGGGACAGCATCCAGTTGCACAATTCGATTGTTTCGTACATTCTCAAGCATGGCTATGGCGTGCAGACCGAACAGGTGACAGGCACGACCCCGATCACTTGGAAGGCTCTGGTAGAAAACGACATCCAGATCTACACAGAGGTCTGGAGCGAAAACATCGCCAGCTATAAAGACGATGTGGCTTCCGGAATCGTTAAAGAAGTTTCGGTCAATTTTGACGACAATGCCCAGGGCCTCTATGTGCCACGCTATGTCATCGAAGGTGATGCCAAACGTGGCATCGAGCCGATGGCACCGGATCTGAAAACGGTCAAAGATCTCTTGAACTACAAAGAGGTGTTTGCAGATCCGGAAGAACCGGAAAAAGGACGCATCTACGGTGCGATTTCCGGTTGGGGTGTAGACAAGATCTTGTCCAGCAAGTTCAATGCGTACGGTTTCGCGGATACCTTCAATTATTTCCAGCCTGGCTCGGACGCGGCTCTGGCAGCCTCTCTGGTTTCTGCCTATGAAAAGGGCGAGCCGTGGGTTGGCTACTACTGGGCCCCGACGTGGATCAGCGGCCAGTATGATCTGGTGCTGCTCGAAGACGAACCTTACACGGGCGACGAGGATGCCATGAATGCCGGTCTGACTGCTTTCCCGGCCAATCGTGTCACCGTCGCTGTGAATGCCGAGCTGGAAAAAACGCAGCCGGAAATCGTCGAATTCCTGTCTCATTACGAGACCAGTAGCGCCTTGACCGCCTCCGGTCTGGCCGTCATGAATTCTGAAGGTCTGAACACAGACCAGGCGGCCATCCGCATGCTCAAGGATCATCCTGAACTGCTCACAGCCTGGCTGACCGATGCAGATGTGAAGAAAAAGGTCATGGATGCCCTGGCCAAAGAGGCTTGATTTATGGACGGTCTGATCAAATTCCCTGAGAGTTGGACGCTGGACATAGCGACCCCGATTGATGCCGGTATCAAGACCATCAGCCGGCAGTTTGCTGGATTTTTCGACGGGGTCAACGCTTTCATCTCTTTTTTCCTGGACTTGGCTCAGGACATCTTGTTCCTGATCCCCTGGTGGGTCTTGATCCTGATCATCATGGCGGGTGGCTATCTGGCCATCCGCCGCATCGGATCAGCCATCAGCTACGGTGCCATGGTCGTGGTGATTGGCCTGTTCGGCTACTGGGACCTGATGGTCTACACCCTTTCGATCGTCTTTGTGTCGGTCGTTTTTGCCCTCATCATTGGCCTGCCCTATGGCATCCTGATGGCAGAGAATAAAAAGGTGGAACATTTTTCCCTGGTCATTCTCGATGCCATGCAGACCATGCCGAGCTGGGTCTACCTGATTCCAGCCGTTTCCTTTTTTGGTCTCGGCCGCGTCCCTGCCGTCTTTGCGACCCTGATCTATGCCCTGCCCCCAGTCGTGCGCCTGACCAGCCATGCCGTGCTCCATGTGGACCTGGAAACGCTCGAGGCAGCCAAGGCCTTTGGCACCACAAAGATACAATCCCTGATCCAGGTCAAGCTGCCCCAGGCGGCACCCACCATCCTGACCGGAGTCAACCAGACGACCATGATGGCCGTCGCCATGGTTGTCACATCGTCCATGATCGGGGCCAAGGGTCTGGGTACGGAAGTCCTGATCGCCATCAACCGTCTGGAAGTAGGCCGGGGCTTTGAAGCTGGCTTGTCGATTGTCTTCATCGCCATCGTCATGGACCGCCTGACCCAGGGACTGGCCAAGAGTTTGCCTTACAACCAGACAAGGAAGGCCTGATATGCCAGCAAAAATAGAAGTGAAACAAGTCAGTAAAATTTTCGGTTCCAAGGGCAGCAAAGTCCTCGAAACGCTTGGAAAACAGTTTGATAAACAAGAGGTCATGCAGCAGACCGGCCATGTTGTCGGAGTCCACGACGCCAATTTCATGGTCAATACAGGCGAGATTTTTGTTATCATCGGTTTGTCAGGCAGTGGCAAATCCACCCTGATCCGCTGCCTCAATCTGCTGCACCGGCCAACGGCCGGCAGCATCGAGATCGATGGCGAGGATATCTGTGAATACAACCGGGACCAGCTGCGTGAATTGCGCCGCAAGAAAATTGCCATGGTTTTCCAGAATTTCGCCCTGCTGCCGCACAAAAATGTCATTGATAATGTCTCGTTTGGCCTACGTGTGCGAGGTGAAAATCGCCAGGACAGCCGCAAAAAGGCTCTGGAGATGATTGAAATGGTCGGCCTGGCGGGTTATGAAAACGAACCCATCCAGTCCTTGAGCGGCGGGATGAAGCAGCGCGTCGGCCTGGCCCGGGCGCTGGCCAACGACCCAGAGATTCTCCTGATGGACGAAGCCTTCTCCGCGCTCGATCCAATTGTGCGCCGCGACATGCAGTACGAGCTCTTGAATTTACAGCAGAAGCTGCAAAAAACAATCGTCTTCATCACGCATGATATCCAGGAAGCCTTCAAAATCGGTGACCGGGTCGCGATCATGAAGGACTCGAAAATTGTCCAGGTTGGCACGCCGGAAGAAATCCTGACGACGCCGGCCAATGAATATGTCGAGCGCTTCATCACGGGTGTTGACAAGACCCAAGTCCTCTCCGTCCGGAGCATCATGCACCTGCCCGGTTGCCTGGTCCAGCTGCGTGACGGCCCCAAGCTGGCCTTGCAGGAAATGCGCCTGAACGGTGTTTCCAGTGCCTTTGTCATGGACCAGGCGTTGCGGTTCAAAGGGATCGTGAATCTGCAGGATACCCTGCAGGCGATCAAGGACAAGCAACCACTGGAATCAATCCTGGTCCACGATGTCATCGAAGTAGAGCCCGCTACCACTGTCAGCGACCTGGTACCTCTGGCCCAGAAGTCGCCCTATCCGATCGCCGTCACAGAAAACGGCCGGCTTTTGGGCATCGTCACCAAATCGGCCATCCTGGGCAGCATCGCCTGAGCCTGATTCGCCAAGGGCGCCTGATATCGATGGATGTCAGGCGTCTTGCGTTGGATCGCCAGTGCCTGAGACGTCAGCAGACTGGCTGATGAAGTCCAGGACACGCTGTTCGACACTCTCGTCGCCTGTGATCAACAGCAAATCGCCGGGCAAAAAAACGGCATATGGCCCGGGTGAATAAATCGTCCGGCCATCGCGTCGGATGGCGACAATCGTCCCGCCGGTATTTTGCCAGAATTTTGTCTCTGAAAGCGTCAGGCCAACCAATGGCGACTGGCTGTCGACCTGGATTTCACAAGGGTAGACCGGATTGACACTGGTCAGGCGGTCAGCCTGGCGGGCCAGATAATCCATCAGCTCATAGATGCGGTCTTCAATTGTCTGCTTCTGCTGGAGCAACGACTCAATTTCATTGCGGACTGCCTGGAGATCCACTTTGGTTTTAAAACGCTCGACATAGCGCTGGGCTAGTTCCCTGGACAAGACGACGTAGCCGATCTTGGATTCTGCCCGGACAATGCCCATGTCTTCGAGCAGGTGCATCGAGCGCCGGATGGTCTCAGGGGACACCCGGTACGTGCTGCTTAGAAGGGAGCGACCGGACAGGCGGCTGCCAGCAACCAGTTCACCTGACGCAATTTTGCGGGCAAGATCGAGGGCAATCCGGGCATAGACCGGTGTTTCGAATTTTTCTGGCATGTTGGACCAAGCCTCCAGGGAGTATCATGAATGTGACAGGAGCACCAGAGTCGGCTCTATCGGACAGGCTGCCTGATAGCTCTATTCTGGATCAGGTTGCCGCCAAGATCAACAGGGTACGCCAAGTGCGTGATGCTCACGAGCGAGTGTAGCAAATGCGAGGAGGTCTTGCATGGAAAACAGACAGACCATCAAGGTTGGCATCGGTTTTGCCACCGGACGGAAAAGTTTCCGCAAAGTACTGAAAACATACATCTACAACTGGTTGGAGTCTGGTCTGGTCAAAGACCGGTCGGTCCAGCTCAATTTGTTCGTCGCCTATGACCTCAATTACCAGAAGTCCAAGGCGACCGATTTTACGAGGATCAAGGCAGACCTGCTCAAACTGGTCGACCAGGTCCATTTCATCGGCGAGTCGGAAATAGAAGCCACCATCGCCGATTTGACGGGCCGAGAGGTTCTTTCGGAAAAGGAAGCTGGGCAAGTCTTCGGCCTTGGTTATGCATCGATGCGTAACAGTGTCCTCTACCAGGCGATGAAGCACGGCATGGACTACCTGATCTTTCTCGATGATGATGAATACCCGCTGGCGGTGACCAAGACCAAAGCCACGGCTATCTGGAGCGGCCAGCATATCCTGTCCAGCCATCTCAAAGCCATCGGCGGGGCAGACATCACCTATGGCCACCATTGTGGCTACATCTCGCCGATTCCCTCAGTCACGTTCAATGACACCTTGGATGAATCCACCTTCCGGGGCTTCATCGAGGCGATCAGCAATGACATTGTCAATTGGGAGACGATCCGCAAGGTCATGGCGAACGGCGGCGTCACCTATGCCGATACGTCTGTCCTGACTTCCGAAGATCCAGTGGAAGTCGAAGAGGTCAATCATGCCAAATTCATCTCAGGGTCGAACCTGTGCATCAACCTGACCCAGCCAGAGCGGGTCTTCCCCTTCTACAATCCGCCCCATGCCCGAGGTGAAGACACCTTCCTGAGCACATGCCTGGGCGAGCGGAAAGTGCTCAGGATTCCCTGCTATGCCTTCCATGACGGATTTGCCACCTACAACCATCTGCTCGACGGCGTGCTGCCCACTCATTTGCACCGGATCGAAGCCAGTTCCGAAGCCATCATCAACCGGTTCCTCAAGGCCTGCATTGGCTGGATCCGCTACAAACCGCTCCTGCTGCACATCACACAGCCGGAGCACTATGACGAAAGAATCCAGCAGATGCGCCAGATGCTGGACAAGACTTTACCTGCCGTCAGTGAATTCTTCGGCAATCCTGAATTCATGAAAATCAAAAAAGAATTGGAAACCTATCATCGCAAAGTCGCAGCCCATGCCCAGGCATTTAGCGCTATCAAGCGCTATTGGGCCCGGATCGCGGCGGATCTCATGGATTCAAGACAGGTTCTCTGACCATTTCAGGATCAGCGAAAGCGCCTGGTTCTTTGTCCAGGACATTTTGCATGATTCCGATGAAAATCCGGCTCAGCTCAGGATCGAACTGGCTGCCAGCACATTGCTCGATTTCATGCAGGGCAGCCTGGGCACTCTGGGCTTTCTTGTACGAGCGGGAATGCGTGATGACATCAAAGGTGTCGATGATGGTGAGGATCCGGGCCAGCTTGGGGATCTCTTCCCCTTTGAGCCCGGATGGATAGCCTGTACCATCCCAGCGTTCGTGATGGTGCAAAATCGCTTCAGCGATGTTTTTCAGCTCAGGCGTCGCTTTGGCCAGATTGTAGCCTTTTTCGGGATGCTTGCGCATCACGTCCCATTCCTCCCGGTTCAGCGGCCCGTCCTTGGCAAGGATCTTGTCCGGGATGCCGATCTTGCCGACATCGTGCAAGACACTGAGCAGGCGCAATTCCTCCATTTCGTAGTCAGTCAGGCCGATGGCCTGGCCGATCCGCTGGGACAGATCGCTGAGGCGGCTGGCATGTTCTTCGGTTTCGTAGCTCTTTTCAAAGACCATTTTCTCAATTGAGAAAATGAGGTTGTTGCGGTAGCTCTTGGATTCCATCAGCTTGTGCCGGTACATCCGGTCTTCAGCCAGTTTCAAAAGGTCGGTCAAATCGGTGTCGACACTGCTGGCGGTGGCACAGCCCAACGACAGGCTGGGCGGGATGGGGCGGTGGGGCGAGGCAGCACAGAGGGACAGGATCCGGTCGCAGATTGCCTTGGCGCCAGGTTCATCCGTCTGGGGCAAAATGACAGCAAATTCGTCGCCGCCCCAGCGGGCAGCAATATCCTCGTGGCGGATCGACTGGCGAATGATGCTGGCTATGGCCTTGAGCAGGCGGTCACCCTCGAGATGGCCAAAAATATCATTGCTGATCTTGAGGCCGTTGCAGTCTCCGAGAATGATGGTGATCGGATACTGTCGCATGGTGTTGAGGCGGAGCATTTCCTCCTCGAAAAAGGCGCGGTTGTAAAGGCCGGTCAAACGGTCATGGTAGCTGATGTAGCGGATGGCATCGTTTTCCTTTTTGCTTTGGGTGACATCGCGGAAAACGGTGACCTCGCCATAGAACTGGCCCTTTTCATCCTCAATCCGCGATGTGGTTGTGGAAATGAAAAATCGTTCCCCGGATTTGGAGACCAGCAGCAAACTGTTGTCGGTTTCGCTTAAAGGCCTCAGCCGGTTGATGGAAAAACGGTTGCTTTCATCCTCTGTCAGCTGGGCCTTGGCTGGATTGAAAACCTGCGCCAGAGCCAGATTCCGGGCTGAGGCCCACGTCCAGCCTGTCATTTGTTCCGCCCGGCGGTTCATCAGGGTGATGCGGCCATCAAGGTCGGTGGCAATCACGCCCTCACCGATGGAATGCAGGGTTGTCGCCAGGCGGCGTTCGTTGAGCTTGATCGACTGGATGTTATCGCTGCGGATCTGGGCATTGACGATGATTTCACCAATCAGGCGAATCAGCTTGAGATCACTGTCAAACCAGAGGTCGCGGTATTTGTCCTGTTTGATCCGGACATAGGCCACTGTTTCCGAATCAATCTCGATCGGGACACCAATGGTCTCGTACCGGTCACTGATCTGACTGTTGATGGCTGCCTGCACATCCAGAAGCCTCTTTTCACTCCGGTAACTCAACGTATTTCGGCGCCGGAAATAGCTGGATGGCACCATTTCAATCGAACATTCCAGGGCATTTTCAAATTCACAGACCAGGCGCAAGACAGCAGTGATTTCACGCTCGAGGCCCTCCGCTTTGACAGCGATGAACCGCGAGGAGATCTGTGCGATCATCTGCTCGATGTCAAGGCGATGGGAGAGCATGGATTCGGCGTGCTTGCTGGCAGTCATGTCTAGCAACCGCAGAGTCATGGCGACGAGATTGCCAGCCTGGTCAAGACTGGGAAAAACTTGGGTCAGGTAATGAAGGCTGCTTTTGTGGCCATGCGGATACAGGACAAGGTCTGCCCTTGTGGCCAGGCCATTGCGGCAATCCCGCACAGCCTGGTTGTACAGGTCCATGGATTCATTGCTGATAAAGCCAGCAATTTTGTGTCCCAGAAGTGCTGTGGCGGTTTCGCCCAGTTTGGCCGCCGTGTCGGAAGAGATGTAGATGATGGTTCCATCGGGTGCGAGGCAGCAACTTTCTGAAGCGATAAACTCAGACAAGCTTGCTGGCAGTTCACCTGCCGGCCAGCCCAATTGCAAGGTGGCACGCAGATCGCTCCGGCTAAGCCTGACCAGAAAGGCGCGCTGCCTGCTGTCACGGGACAAGGATACCTCTGGCATCAGCAGACTCTTGCCAAATTGCTTTCCGGGCAAAGAAAGGGTGAGCACCTTGTCTTGTGAGTCCTGCAAGACACTGTCCTGGCCGGTTACAATCGATTGCAGCAAGGTGGCGGACTCCGGGGCCAGAAGGTGGTCAAAGGGTCTGCCTGGCTGTGTCAGGTCTGCCGCAAACCCAAACGTGGCCAGCAAAGGGAGATGCCTATGCAAAATCATGCCCTTGGAATCGAGGACGGCAACCGTTGCCGGGCAACACTGGGTCATGACTTCAAACATGGACTCCGGCAGAGTGCCAGGTATCTGTCTTTCTGCCACGCCGGAAAGAGAATAGGTTCGCAAGGCCAAGGTTTCATAGAGGAAATCGGCCATGAAACCCTGGTGCGCAGACCCTGGCAGATTAAAAGAGGATGCTTCGGACCAGTCTCCAGACAGCTGGACCTGGCCAAGCCGCTTTTCGAAGGTGCTGACTTGGTTTTTCAGCTGTTCGTTAGCCCGCGCCAATTCCCAGGCTTTGCGTGCCTGGCGCCGGCTGGACCGGCTGAACCAGACGGCATAGACGCCCATGAGCAAGCCTGCCAGGGGCCAGACCAACAGGTGAATCCAGTGATTGGAAAAAGTCGCCAGAAGATCGCTTGTGTCCCGCAGAGAGACTGTTCCACGCTGAAAAAAATCGACCAGGCTTTCGGTCATTGCCAAGCCCAGTCCAGAAGCGATCCCGGCAACCGGTCCGAAGGGGACTGCAGTCAGGATCACCAGAGGCAAAGCAAGCCAGGCAAAATTCAAGTTGGTACTGGATCTGAACCACCAGAGAAAGACAAGACAGGAAAGATGGGCCAGCCAGACAAGAATTTCCAGCAGGTGAACCGGCAAAAACCGGCCCCTGGGTCCTCGGGTCTGTTGCTTGGTCATAAGCATCTTCGTGCCTCCGGTGGTTCGACAACGATCGTCATTTTAAATGATTCATGTATAAAACAACGCTTTTGATGTAATTAATACAGTTTAAGGCCATTATCCAAGAGAAGCATCCCGACTGCAACAGGCAGGGGCAAAAAAGGAGCAAATTAAAGGGATTCGAACCAGTCTTCTGACACATTTTCCGATTGTCCGCCAGTCTTCGAATCATTATAATTGTTTTTGAGGAACCAGGCATCCATAAGAAAATGGAGGTCTGGTTTTTATGTCCTGACTTTTACAGTTTAGTCCTCAAATACTAGAAGAAGAATATAAGGCGATCGA
>CAZGSR010000029.1:0-34199 GCA_964528645.1 uncultured Mageeibacillus sp.
TGGCATCATTTGGGTAACCATTGGCTTTATTCCTTTCTTGGGGCTCAAAATCTTGAAACCCAACGAAGCGCTGGTTTTGACGCTGTTCGGCAACTATGTCGGAACGTTGAGGGGCGATGGTTTCTATTTCGTCCATCCCTTTTGCGTGGCCGTGAACCCAGCGGCCAAGACGAAACTAGGCCAAAGCAGTGACGTCGACAGCAAGGGATCGTCGAGAATTGTCCTGTCCGCCAATGAAGCGCATGTGAATGTCCAAGCCGCAAGCAACAAGATCTCCCTGAAGGTCATGACTCTGAACAATTCTAAGCAGAAAATCAATGATTTCCTGGGCAATCCAATCGAGATCGGCATTGCAGTCATGTGGCAAGTGGTCGACACAGCCAAGGCCGTCTTCAATGTCGATAATTACAAGGAATACCTCTCGCTCCAATGCGACAGCGCGCTGCGCAACATCGTCCGCATTTACCCCTACGATGTCGCTGCCAATGTCGATACAACCGGAGACGGGGTTGCAGACGAAGGCAGCTTGCGAGGATCCAGCGAAATTGTCGCCGAGCGGATTCGCAACGAGATCCAGCAAAAGGTCGAAAATGCTGGTCTGAACATCATCGAAGCGCGGATCACGTATCTGGCCTATGCGCCGGAAATTGCAGCCGTCATGCTGCAACGCCAGCAGGCCAGCGCCATTATTGACGCGAGACGGATGATCGTTGACGGTGCTGTCGGCATGGTTGAAATGGCCCTGTCCAAACTGAGCGAAAACGAAGTGGTTATGCTCGACGATGAGCGGAAAGCGGCGATGGTCTCCAATCTGCTGGTCGTCCTCTGTGGCAACCGGGATGCCCAGCCTATTGTCAATTCGGGCAGCCTGTACTGATCATGGCTGAAGAAAAGAAGCAAGTGCCTCTGCGCATGTCCAGCAAACTGTATAACCAGATTGCGGCCTGGGCCGAGGACGATTTCCGTTCGGTCAACGGCCAGATCGAGTATCTGTTGACTGAATGTGTCCGGCAACGCAAGAAAAATGGCAAATACGTCTCCGAAAACCTGGATGAGGGGATTGATCTCGACCTCTGATAAAAGTGGTTCAAGCCCATGATTTTGTCTCTGAATCCCAGTTTTTTCGAAATAGTTCACCTTAGATCATCGTTTCGTAGACCGGTGAAAGAAATAGCTCGATCTTTTTAATGACCCATTCAAATTGAAGATTTTCATCCCCAATTGTTTTTTGGAAATACCGCCATTTGACTTTCATATCTGGATCGGATTTTAAAGCTAAGGTGCCAGGCTACTGAGTTGGAAATTGATCGTGAAACCGGCCATTTGCCGCACACGCCAGGCTTGTTTCCGGTTGTGTGACCTGGCACTAAAGTCTAAGCAAAGAGCCTTTTCGTGCATTGTGTTGTAAAAGGTGTGCATAAAGCATACAATATAGATACATTCATGGAAGGAGTTGGTAGTATGGCTGGAACAACAAACATCAGCATCCGTATGGATTCCGATTTGAAAGCACAGGCCGAGGAGCTGTTTGGCGAGCTTGGCATGAATCTAACAACAGCGTTTAACATATTTGTCCGCCAATCGCTGCGCGAGGGCGGTATCCCTTTTAATATCAAAACAGATCGCCCCAACAAAGAAACCATTGCAGCCATGTTGGAAGCGGAAAGGATTGCAAAAGACCCCACGGCAAAACGATACACCGACTTGGATGAGCTGTTCAGAGATTTAAACGCATGAGGCACACAAAACTAGAGGTTGCATTTACCACACAGTTCAAGAGAGATTATAAGCTGGCAATCAAGCGAAATCTAAAAATTGGTTTATTGGAAGATGTGGTTTACGACCTTGCAATGGGTGAAAGACTGTCGGAGAAATACAAAGACCACGCCCTTACCGGCGATTGGGTCGGCCACCGGGAATGGGCTCTACATCTAATACCGTGAAAGGCAGGTCAGAACTGGATTTCTTGCAGTCGCAGCCATTGATCATCTTGACGGTCAACCAAGCAGTGAAACGTGCACCCTGGAACGTTTATTTTCCGCCCGCGGGGCCACCCGTCGCGTGACCCCTGGCCCCGATCCGTGCAACTTCCGCTCTGGGGGCCACCCGTCGCACCATCCCTGGCCCCGGATCGTGAAATTTCATAATTCCGGGCCAGGGTGGTGTTTGACACTTATCCTGACACGAACCTCAAACCGCCTGCGGCTGTAGGATCAGCAGGGTTCCTTATCTGAACTTCCGGAAAACGACCCCGACCTGAAAGTCGAAATTTCAAAAACCAGGTCGGGGTCGTTTTCGTGCAACAACGAACTATCAAACCTCAGAGAGCCTGCGGCTGTAGCCTTTGGCGTCACAGACCCACGAGGTGCCTGAATGTTCAGGGTGGCCCCGGATCGTGCAACTTCCGCTTTGGGGGTCACCCTTCGCGCGACCCCTGGCCCCGGATCGTGCAGTTTCCGCCGAAAGGGCCACCCTTCTTCGTGCGACACACGTGTCTCTTATTAAACATTTCACGGAGTTAAGTCAAGAGCCCGGGAATGTCATATCCAGCCGGATTGGTTACTGATCTACCGTGTAGAGCATGATGTACTGATACTGACACTTGCACGCACTGGCACACATAGCGATTTATTTGGGAAATAATAAGGCTCCGGGGGCATCGGGGGGGCCCACGTCCCTAAAGCGGAAATTTCTCACCTACCATAACAGGTGTCAATGGCCGAATCCGGAAGAAAATCCAGAAGAACACGGTGCCAGGCAACCCAGCATGAAATTGATCGTGAACCCAGCCATTTGCCGCACCCTTTTGGTTTATTTCCGGTTGAGCAACCTGATACTCAATTTCTGACCAGATCAAACAGCCGCTTGTTTTGATAGATCCTCTCCTTGCCAATCTTCCTGGATGTCAGGAACCCGTTGTCTTCCAGCATCTGCAAATAGGTTGCTGCTGTTTTTCTCGAAACACCGAGCCCGTTTTGTATGTATTGCGTTTTGGTATAGAACTCATAGAACAGAAGTTCATTCAATTCCTTCGAATAGATTTTCGGCAGAGCCAGCCGGATCTCGCTGGTCATTTGTCCAACGGCCTCATGGATGCGTTTGATGAGTTGGAGCGTCTCTTCTGCAGTCTGTTCAATGCCCTTCAAGATATAGACAATCCAGTCTTCCCATTCTCCGGTTTCACGGACGGCCTGCAACAAACGGTAGTAGTCAGACTTGTTTTGGATGATGTAGTGGCTCAAATACAAAATGGGACTATCGATCAATTCCTTCAAAACAAGGTAGAGGACATTCATGATTCGACCTGTCCGGCCATTGCCATCATAAAACGGATGGATGCTTTCGAACTGATAATGGACGACAGCCAACTTGATCAGAGCTCTGCCAAAGCTCTGCTCGCTTTTGAGAGCGCTTTCAGAATCGCGACCGTTTCCATCGGCGCAGCGGGTGGCAACATGGGTAGAGTTTCACGGATCATGACACACGACCCTTTCTACACAGGTAATTTTTCGATTATTTTTCCTGTGTTCTGTGATCACGAGTCAATAATAGCATATTTTATACATATAATTCAGGGATCAGACCACTGATTTTTCATGAAGCGACCCCGCAACATCAACGCTTTGGTGCCAGGCTACCCAATCGGAAATTAATCGTCAACCCAGCCATTTGCCGCACCTTCCCGACTTGTCGAGTAGGCCCGGGGAACTTCCCCCCTGTAGAGCCTCTTACAGAACTGGACGTGACAGTCTCCCGTCATCCAGCTTTTATCATCAAGTCGCTGGGCCTGTAACCCAGTTGCCATTGGTAGAACAAATCAGTAGAGCTTTTAGCCAATTGGCCTAACCAGATAAAGGCTTGCCTTCGACTCCGGTGCAGTCTCTTGTATTTTCTTATTGCCCATGCCACTAGCATGAGATTCACATAGTTCAGACCTTATAGTCGGGCTTCATTTTTGTTGAACTGAGTAAAGTAATTCGCCCAGCCCCGGATCACAGGATTCATTCTCTGTGCCATTTCTTCTGGCATCCAGAGAGACCCTTTCGTACGAAATCCCCTGATTTTGTGTCTGAACTGCTGGGCAGATGCTTTACTGACCGCAGGTGTAAAGGTGTGAAGCCAATTTCCTTTTCTGGAATTGACCCAGCGCATCCGAAACGTATATCCCAGAAAGTCAACTGTCCATTCAGGACACACGACCTGGCGCTCATGGCATCGTTCGCCGAACGTTCGCCGAACGTCCGGCCGTTTTCTTGTGATAAACCGAACGATATGTTAAAATTGATCAATGCTGATCCTATCGTTCGGGAGTTTTAGTAATTTATGAAGTAAGAATCAGAATCAAAATTTCTTGAATTCAAGGAAGCATTATCTAATTCGATTTTCAAATCGATTTCGGCGTTCGCAAATTTTCATGACGGTGAAATTATAATCGGTGTCAAAGACGACGGTACCGTGATCGGCCTCGAAAACATTTCAGAGATTAAACTTGACATTGAAAATGCCATCAATGATTCCATTTTGCCGCGGCCTTATTACGAGTTCTCTATTCTTGAAGATTCTGGAAAAAGGCTGCTTGTGTTGAAGGTTTTCAAAGGTGAATTTACGCCCTATTTATTCAAAGGAAAGGCTTACATGCGGTCGGACACTGCATCGATTCAAGTTGACAAAAGTCAATATGAAAATCTGATCCTACAGGGCAGGAATCTGACCTTTGAAGATTTGGTGAACGATGATCAGGCATTAACTTTTCAAGACCTTGAATTTCAATTGAAAAAGATTCTTAACATCACTCAATTGACACCTGATTTGCTAAAAACGCTTGGTCTTATTAAAGACGGGAAGTACAATCATGCAGCTGCTTTGCTGTCTGATGACAATCCCCTCCGGTCCTCCGAGATCGATTTAATAGCTTATATGGACACCTCTGTGAAAAACATCCGTGATCGAGAATCACTTGTTAACATGTCTTTACTCAAGCAGTTTATTGTGTGCCTGGATTTTTATTACAAACACATTAATCGTGCAGAGCTCATCAATGGCATCTATCGTGAAACCATTGAGGAAGTCCCCTTGATTGCTTATCGTGAGGCGATCGCAAATATGATCATTCATCGCGATTACTCGATGTCTGCACATGCCCGAGTCGAAATTTTTGCAGATCGCATCGAGATTGTCTCTCCTGGTAGCCTCCCATATGGAATGTCCGAAGAAGAATTTCGCGATGGGCGATTATCATTACCTCGAAATCCTAAGGTTGCAGATATTTTCTTCCGTTTACGAATTGTTGAGAAACTGGCGACAGGGATCAGGCGCATCAAGGAATATTACCACGCTTATGATGTGACTCCCAAGTTCCTTGTTGGGGATCATTCGGTCACAGTCATTCTGCCAAAAATCGCAATAACCGGCAGAAAGATTCGAAACGTCCAAGCTCAGGAAAATCAGCATGATCAGATGGCGGAGCAAAATTTGAACCGGGAGCAGTCAGGACTGCCTGAAAAAGTGACCTCATCCCTTGTCGTTAAGCCTGAGCTCAACGAAAAAGAACAGCTCATGTATCAGTTGATCTGCGAAAACCCTGCCATTACGCGAGCTGAACTGCAAAATCATATCGATCTTGGTAAAACGCAGACCGCAGAGATTATTCAAAACTTGCGGCATAAAGGCTATATCATCAAAACAGGAAATGGTCCTAAAAGCGCTTATAAAGCGGCAAACGCTACAAATTGAGCGCTGTTTTGAAGTCGCCAGGTCACTGGAACGGAAACAACTCAGCCTTCTCCCATGCCCATCAGATGCTTCGACATAATAAAATTGATCAGGTAAATATGGTAATTGGGGAAATCATCCGTGTCATTTTCGATTTTCTGCAAACGATTAATCAACTTCTGGCCAACCGACCGGGCAATCTCACGTTCACCATAATGGCACAGCAATTCAAATTCATCCCAACACTTGAACAAAGCCGAACTCAAATCCGATTCTCGTTTATAGCTGAGGAATGAGTGTTTGTCGAGAAACAAGCCAAGACACGCCTCAACACTCTCGAGAATGACTTCAGCATTAATCCGATGAGGAACCAAAACAGAATCGGTTTCCAATATGTCATCTGACTGGTCATTGATCTGGAAAAACAGATTGAACCCTTCGTACATGGATAGCATCTTTAGAAAATCATCTGCCGATACTTTCCTCCCATCGATGAACAAGCAATGTCGTCCGGTCTCAGGATCATATCCAATTCGACCATAACCCGTTTGATGGAGGTGATATTGCCCGTCTTCCAATTGTAGAGCGTTTGATAAATGAAACTCACTGTCATCGCGTTTCAAGCTCTGATGCTGCAATCCAGCATAGATTTTCCGGTGCAATTTCACAAGCGCGGCAACCTGATCATCTTCAGGTGCCGTCATCACATTAAATTCATAACCATCACCTTGCTCTATTGCTGCCCACTCAGAATACATGGGTGTCAAATAATTTCTGATCTCGAACGTATGCGGCCGTTTCTGCGCATCGTTGATCACAACCTCACGAGCATACTGTTTCAGGTAGTTGATACCATAAAGTTCAGCAATGCGTGAATTATTGCAGTCACAACAATAATGACCCTCGCCGGCTATATGTATGTTAGCTTCCTTCGTTCTACAGATATCACAAAGCATAGGACGGACCTCCGGATCGGCTTCTCCGGCTATTTTACGCTGAAAAATATTCAAATGAAATGCATTTCAGCTTCGGTGCCAGGCCACGCAATCGGAAATTGATCGTAAACTCAGCCAATTGCTGCACTCTCCCGACTAATTTCCGTTTTTGTGACGTGGCACGCATGATACAATCGGCAGGATGCACCTGCCACCGATGTCTCTTCCTGCGTTTCCACAGCGTTTTGGATCGCCTTAATGACATGCACAAGCGGCTGTGCACCACTGATTGGATACTTTCCATTGATGATGAGGCAGGGGACGCCCCTGATGCCATATTGCCTGGCAAGAAGAAGGTCTTGCTCTACGGCTTCCAGAGTTTCACTGCTGTTGAAATGCTGCTCCCATTCCGCAAAATCAATACCGCTTTGCCTGATGCAGTCGTGGATAATGCCCAGATCCTCAATGTTGCGATTTTGGACAAACAAAGCCTTTTGCAGGGCGTCAAAAACATCCCAATATCCGGCTTCGCCTGCTGTGAAGAATGCCGCTTTACACGCAGTGAGCACTTTCATGGAGGAAGGAAACGGGAAGTCTGCTTGGCGCATGCCTGAGATATTGAACCGGTGCAGGTCATCATTTTGATTGGCATGTTCCCAATGCCGCAAAATTTCGGCCTTTGCTGCTGTTCTGGAACCAAACATTGCGTCAAAATCGCGTTCTGATTGGACCAAGGCAAACGAGCGATGCACAATTTGCACCTCAGGCATTAGTTTTTGAAGCTGTCGCATCCGATAGGACATGGGAAAGCAAAAGCTGCAAATGACATCATGGAAAAACTCTATGGTTATTTTATTCATAGCCATTCATCCCTTCTTTTACGCCTTGCTCCCGGACACCATTTTTTCGCTTTGCTCCCAGAGCGCGCGTGCAATGGAACCATCGTCCTTAAATTTCACTTTCATCGGCTTGGATTTGTCGTAGACCTCAGCCAGGATCCAATCTTTCCCGGGTTCCCCCTCCACCAGGGCAACCAGGCGCCCGGCACTTTGGGCTGGCGAAATTGTCACCAGATATTTGAGGGGCGTGTGGTAGGCATAGTGCAGGACATGATTGGTGTCACTGGCAAAAGAAGTCCGAACGACCCCGGGATGGAAGGCCACGGCCTTGATGCCTTTGTCGCGGAAACGGCGATCCAGTTCGCGCGTAAACAAAATATTTGCCAGTTTTCCATGTCCGTAGGCTTTTTGCGATTGATACTGCCGCTCGTTGTTCAAATCCGCCACATCAAATCCCTGGCCAAAAATATTTGCCGCGATGCTCGATGTTTGAATGACAACCGCCGCATGTTCGATGAGCTTATCCAGCAAGGCATGGGTCAACAGAAATGGTGCTAAATGATTCACTTGAAAGGTCTTTTCAAAGCCATCTTTGGTCACCAGACGATCACCCATGATACCACCCGCGTTGTTGGCCAGGACATCGATCCGATCGTACGTCTTAAGTTCATCGGCCAGGCGCCTCACATCACTCAAATCCGAATAATCGGCCAGATGGAAAGGCGAATCCAGTTCCTTGGCGAGAGATTCCGTTTTGGCCTTTGAACGGCCGACCAGGACGACCTGATGGCCTTTGGCCTTGAGCTGGCGTGCCGCCTGGGCACCGATTCCATCACTGGCACCCGTAATCACAATGGTTTTTTTCATATTCAAAACATCCTCAAATCAAAGTTTTTAAGCGTTAAGCCCATCTTAGCAGCCAGCAGATTGTTTTGAGTGTAAGCTGGGTAACGCTTTGGTGCCAGGCTACCCAACCGGTCCCTGTAGCCGGCAGGAGGATGACGCCAGGCTCGAGGCAATAGCGGTCGAACCGTTTTCTGGGCTCGACATAGGCCAGTGGCAACTCGTCCGCGATAAATAAAGCATAAAATATTTTATGCTTTATAATTAACAAGGCTGACGCTGTGATAGCGTCAGCCTTGTTAAAGGAAAAAGAGGAGGCCCATGAAGAGATAATATGTAAATTAATGGCTGAATATTGTCTTAATTGGCTGTTGGATATTCCGTACAAAGCAGACGGTAAGGAGCTTCATCTTCCTCGATGGTGGGGAAACGTCCGAGTTCCACTTCAAAACGGTTATCTGTAGTATCATCATTAACCATTGATACTTCACCCAGGAGAACAGGACCTGTTCCCGGTTGAACAGTGAATTCATGGTACAGATAGGGATAGAAAGTCAGGCTTTCACCTGGTTTCAGGATGACTTCGGAGCCTGCTTTTACGGTATAACGACGGCCATCTTGCAACAAATGAACATCTGTGTCAGCCAGTTTTTCATTTTCATCCGCGTTAAATAATTTGAATACGAGATTGCCGCCTCCACGATTGATGATGTCTTCTTGCTTGTTCCAATGAAAATGCATTGGAGAGACTTGACCCTCTTCCGCAAAAATCAATTTTTCTGCATAAGGTTTGTTATAGGTTTTGTCGTTCAATTTACCATTTCTGAGGGTGATCAATGCGATACCCAGTTCTTCAAAATTACCCATGCCGTAATCGGTGACATCCCATCCCAGCATGCAATCTCTGATTTCGTCATAATCATGACCTTTGCTCAGCCATTCTTCAGGAGTCCAGTTCAGGAACGGAGGCAGTGCGAATTTATATTCGGCAATCATGGCCTCCATTTTTTTGATTGATTCATTGATTTTTGAACGTTTCATTCTTTGCTCCTTTATTATTCATTTTTCACTTAAGTCTTTGGATATTTGTTTGATTGCTCTGAAAGTCTCTATCTGATCAAAGAGTTCGATTTCAAGTTCGACCTTCTTGGTAGCAAGGGGAGGAAGCATTGGAATTGAATGCCGCTCTGAATGATACAGACGGCCATATACACTAGCGTTCGCCGGTTCAAGACCTAAAACATAATCCCCAGCAGCGGTCGATTTCCATTGGTAGAAATGGGGCATTTCATTTATGTTGAAGGATAATTTAAAACCAATTTCCAAAACCGGATTCCAGACAGCAACGAACGTCTTCCCTTCTTTATCAGCAGCTAATTCATGAATGAAGACATATTCTGGTTCATTCTCCCTGGGCGGATCAATGATATTCCAGCGATCAACCTGAGTCTCACTGAGGTCTTCACGTGGTTTCACGTTCATAGTTGGTATGACGAGTTCACAACCTGGAGCTAGAAAAGGGTAGCCTGCATTGAAGTGGTACATCAGCATCAAGGGTTCAGAGCGAAAATTTTCGTTCGTGACCTCGTCGATGATCTTGATGCTAGAAGTTCCGTAAGTAGTTTCGATTTTACGACGCAAGACCATGTTCTCGCCGAACAACTCAGCCTCACGCATTTCCCCTTGGATAGTGATCTGAAAGGATTCATCGATCCAACGAGCATCAGCTCCAATATGTTCGGCTGGCGTCGTGCGCATTCGACCATGCATGGGATATTCCTTGCCTTCATCCACACAGGGGGCGCAGATATTTTCCAAACCACAGGTAAAAAACATTCCACCCATGATGCTGCGCAATGCCTCTTGACCATGAGTGTCATAGTGGTTTCGACCGGTCAAACCTGGTTTGGACAAGAAATTTAGATTCACACCTTTGAATGAAAAATCAGCAATATCAAGGCTTTTTCCGGTCATGACCGTGAACTGGATGGGACCATTTTTAACTTGATAGGCTGTTAAATTACTCGCCCGGCCCTCCTGATAGATTACAGGTCGCACGGACGCTAATTGCTGCATGCTGCCTACAAAGGCTAGCGTGCTGCAAATCTGACAGGATCTTCTCGATTTGTTCTGTCGAATGAGTCATTGCGATCACCCTAATTATAAGTATCATATGATACTTCGTCAAGCCAGCCTTGCGATTCTTCCGATCATGGTCAAGCGGTTTATCGGCTTAGAATAGCAATATCAGTTATGGATGAAGGGGGTGATCTCACGACAAAACTCGCGCAATTTCGACACCAGTTATTGTTAGCCGTTTTATTTATTAATGCACAATTGCCTGGTTTTACTGAAAAGCAATGTGAAATTTATGTGTTTGCTTCATAATTGAAGGTGTTGCTTAATGAAATGAGCGAAGAATCGCAAATGATCTCGCCAAAATCACATTCGACAACGGTTGTTAGTGTCGCTTGAAATGCGGCGTTTTTGTCTCGGTTCAAACCCTGACCAAATACTGGATCGGTTCCTTTTCTAGTTCCTGGACCTCGCGTCCACTGAGTACGAAGTAATTCGCCACCCTGCTCTCAAGGTCGAGGTCATAGACACGATATAACCAGTAATGGTCGATATGGGCCTTGGCGAATTCATATTCTTGGCCGGAGAGATAAAAGGGGGTCTGCGCACCCAGCTGAGTGGTTTTGACCTCGATCAGGCGTGGGGTTTCGTCGTTTTCGAACGAATACAGATCAAACGGTGCAGTATTCCCTTGTCGTTCGCAGGTACGATACACGCGCTCGGCGAGATCGATTCGGTTTGCCTTGCTGAGCCTGTCCTGCTCAAGCTGTAGGATGATCTTTTCACCCAGTGCACCCAAATCCGCGTGTCGTTCGTCCTGCTCTTTGAAATTCAGATTTCGCGGTTTTGTGAGCTCGACTGTGCTGGCAGCGAAGCGGTGTGGCGGGTTCTTCGCGGACGACAATTCAGGCCGATTCTGCTGCACAAGATAGATTTGCGTCCAGTCGACATCACGAAACTGCCACATCTTGGTTTGTGACGGTTGTGGTTGTGCGGTCTGAAGGGATTGTTGCTTCGACTCTGACGGTGGGGGTGCCAGGATGGAATCGACGAGCGGGAAATCGATCTGGGCGATTAGTTCTTCATCCCAGTCGAGTAATTGCCAGAGGAAATGGACCGGCTGGCTGCTCGCAGGATCATGGCTTTGATAGCCCAAGCGACCGAGATATTGGTAGAGCATGCCTTTGCTTTTGCGCAGGAATAAATGGATCGTATTCTTGCTCGGATCATGTTGAATAAAGTCCTGGATCATTGCATCCTGGAGCGACTGTTTGGGTTGAGATTGCCAGGTTAAGATACCGTCTTTGGAAATGCCTTCGACAAATTGATGCTGGCCTTGTGATTGGCCAAATGTGACGAAGAAAACATAGTCTTTGCTTTTGACCGATGATTTGACATAGGTCAAGGGAATGATGCCTTGCAGGCCCCAGGTCCCGGCTTGCTTTGTAAATCGAGAGAACGGGTCAAACACATCATGAACCGCTTGCCGGTCGTAAAATTGCCCCAGCTGCAGCGGTTTCATGAAATGGACCTATTCGAATGGACTTCGTCAGTCAAACGCATCTTCGGGAACCTCAGTTTGATTTTCCCGAAGTTAACGATTAAACGTCTACAGACGATGGGTCACAATGAGAGCTGGCTGCTATTATCAATTTCCGGATGGGTAGTTTGGCACCCCGGTTTAAAATGCTTGTCGCTATTTATACGACGCTGTTCCAGTTGGTGAAGGTGTAGTATAACAAATCATGTACTACACCTTTTCAAAAAGCGTGGCGACCCAGTCCAAAAGTCAATTCTGATCTTTCTAATACTTATCTGATACCATCGGAATGTATCAGCTGGATGGATCATCAATTTCCGGATGGATAGCCTGGCACCATCCCACAGGAGGACACGATGAAATTTCTCTGGACCACTTTGACCGTGACGAATATGGATGCTTCCCTGGCCTTTTACCAGGAGATCGTCGGGCTTAAGCTGCAGCGCCGCTATGCGGCCGGGCCTGGGTTGGAGATTGCTTTCCTCGGCGAGGGCGAGACCCAGGTCGAGCTGATCAAAGCTGACGCCAAGCCGAGCGTAACCATTGGCAAGGATATCTCGATGGGTTTTCAGGTCGATTCGTTGGACCGGATGCTGGAATTCGTGCATTCGAAGGGCGTCGCGATCGCGGTGCCGCCCGTGCAGCCCAATCCGCATATCCGGTTCTTCTATGTCGAGGATCCCGACGGCGTGCGCGTCCAGTTTGTCGAGATGATGTAGGAGCGATGGCGCATTCTCCTTCTCAGGTATGCCTGCAGCAGCTTGTGGTTTTGCGTGTGATAGCGCTGCGCGATTTCGAGCAAGTCTTGCTGATTTAAGAGGAAGAATTCATCCCGGTCGATTCTCAGGTCCTCAAAAAGCAGGCTTTCCAGCTCGCTTTGGTTTTTCAGCGGTGAACGGATGTAGAGCATGTCGCAGATGGCCTTTTCGGGTGATGCGAGGGCGAATCCGTGGCCGTTTTCCACGTGCAGCTCGACACCGAGCGGATAGGCCGCGCTGGGAACATCACGGTCGTTTTTATTATATTTTCTCCAGAAAAAGCAATTAAATTGCCTTTTCTGGAGAAAATCAATTATCACGACAACAGGGGCACGGGGGTCGCGCGACGGGTTGCCCCGCGAGCGGCAATTGCCGGAAATAGCACCAGGGTCGCTTAAAGTCAGATGGAATAGACCACAACCTTAGGATGCTACAGTCCCAGTGGTTTTCGGGCACGGACCAGACTTACCGCCGATTTTGGACCCCGACCTCAAAAAGGAAAATTCCAAATTTAGGTCGGGGTCGTTTTTCGGCAGAAAGTGCATCGCATCCCGCTGAGCTTACAGCCGCAGGGGTTTTCAGTCAGATGCCTTATCAGAATGGATTTTTAACCCTGGTTATAAAAGCGGCAATTGCCAGAAAAGGCCCCGGGGGTCGCGCGAGGGGTGGCCCCGCATGCGGCAATTGCCGGAAAAGGCCCCGGGGTCGCGCGACGGGTTGCCCCGCGTGCGGCAATTGCCAGAAAAGGTCTCGGGGGTCGCGCGACGGGTTGCCCCGCGTGCGGCAAGGATCTGCTTATTCCAGTAGGAAATCCAGAATATTGACGATCTGGATTCCCGCAAAATCATCATAGATCATTCGGTCCATGGTCAGGATGTATTTGGGATAGTTGTCGGGGATGGCTTGCAGGGAACGCAGTTCCCGGTCTCTGGTTGTTTCATCCATTATCGTGGCTGAGACTTGGTAGTAGGCCTTTGTGCCGGATTTTTCTGCAACAAAGTCTGTTTCCAGGGAACCAATTTTACCAATCGATACATCAAAGCCGCGTCTGATGAGCTCGAGATAAACAAGATTTTCCAATATATGGCCGTAGTCCGTGTTGCGCATCCCGGTCAGCTGGTTTCTGATGCCCGAATCCACCAGATAGTATTTCTCGAGGGTTTTAAGGTACAGCTTCCCCTTCAAGTCATAGCGATTGGCTCGGTAGATGATGAACGCACTTTCCAGCATCCGCAAATAATTGTCGATGGTATCACTTGTGGTTTTCCGCCCCGTGCTGGTCAAGTAATCGCTGATCTTTTTGGTCGAGACCAGGCTGCCGGTATTGGCCGCCAGGTATTTCAAAACACTTTCGAGCAGGGCAGAATCCCTGACGCCATGGCGTTCAACGACATCTTTGATCAGGACGGTGTTGTAAATCCCTTCCAAAAACGGGCCGATCGTGTCTTCATGCTCCCTGAGCTCTACAATCGTAGGCAAGCCGCCATATTTCAAATATTGATTGAATGTGTCTTCCAAAGAATCCGGGTGTCCATCGTCTGTAAATGCCAAAAATTCTTTGAAGGACAGGGGCAACATTTTGATTTCTACAGATCGCCCAGAAAGCAAGGTCGATAGCTCTGAGGAAAGCAAGTAGGCATTTGAGCCGGTGATGTAGATATCGACATCGGCATCGACGAGAAAAGAATTGACTACTTTCTCCCACGACTTGACCTGCTGGACTTCATCCAGCAATAGGTAGTACCTGTCCTGGGCTTGGGTCATTCTTTGTTTGATGTAGGCATGCATGTCCTTGAAATCGGTTAACTCAGCAAAGTCAAAGGATTCAAAATTCATGCGAATGATGTGGTCCGCATCAATCCCCGACTGCAACAGATGCTCGGCAAAAAGCGAAAGCAGAGTCGATTTGCCACAACGCCTGATGCCGGTGATTACTTTGATCAACGGCTTGTCCCGGAAATGGATCAGCTGGGTTAGATAGATATCTCGACTTTTCACGATTGCCAGGCCCCCAAAATCGGTTTATAGTCGATATTTTATCATATTATGTATTTTTATTCGAGTATAATCGAAATAAGATCGCCAAGCATCGGGACTATTTCCGCTTCAGGCACCTGGCACCTGGCTGAGCCATTCGATGACGCTTTGCACTTCGATTCCGTCGTAATTACCAGTGGTGTAGCGGTCCAGCGTCAGTACGATTTTGGCATAGTTGTCCCGGATGTTGCGAAGTGGCTTCATTTCGCGGTTAAAGGTTTCCTCGGCGGTCATGTCAGCGGAGACTTGGAAATAGGTCAGGACGCCTTGTTTTTGGGCGACAAAATCAACTTCTGCTGCCCCGACTTTGCCGATGTTCACCCGGTAGCCGCGGCGCAGCAATTCGAAATAGATGATGTTTTCCAGCGAAAATCCCAGGTCGTACTGATGTCTTGGCAAAACATGGTTGCGCAGACCCAGGTCGACCATATACCATTTTTTGTTTGCCTTGAGGAGTTGTTTGCCAATCACGTCAAAGCGCTCGACCGGATAAAAGACGAAGGACTCCGCGAGCGCTTCCATATAGTCGTTAACTGTATTTGGGGAGATTTTCCGGCCGCTGGAGGTCAGGTAGTCAGTGACACTTTTGACGGAAACAGGGCTGCCGATGACACTAGCCAGATAGCGGGCGATGGTCTTGCGCAAGGCAAGATCTGTCACTTTGCGTTTGGCGGGATCACTCTCTTTGCGGTTCTGGCGATCCTCGATGTCCCTGACGATGACCGTATGGTAGATACCCTCAAGGTAGGCTTCCACTTTGTCATCGGTTCTGTCGATGGTGGCAACATACGGCATCCCGCCGTATTTTAGGTAATCGGCAAAGGCCTGGTCGGGCGTCAGACCGGTGACTGTACAAAATTCCTGGAATGAGAGTGGCAGCATCAAAATCTCAATAGATCGTCCGGTCAGCAAGGTAGCCAGATCGCCTGACAGCAGGTAGGCATTGGAGCCGGTGATGTAGAGATCAGTCTTGTCTTTGACATAAAGACTATCGACCACTTTCTCAAACTCAGGGACTTTCTGGATCTCATCGAGAAAGATGTAGGTCATTTTATCCGGACACAAGCGTTCTTTGAGGTATGCATACAGCAACTTATAATCCAGCAGGTGTTCATATTCGAGCTCTTCAAAATTGATCGACAGTATCTGGTCCTGCGTGACTCCGTTTTCGATCAAGTGGGTCTGATATTGCTTGAGCAAGGTCGATTTACCGCACCGGCGAATGCCTGTGATCACCTTGATGACTGGCTCATCTTTCCAGGCCAGCAAACGCTGGAGATATTCTTTCCTCTCAACCATGGAAGCCACACCCTTTCGAACGATGATCTATTCCCATTCTAGCATATAGATCAATTTTATTGATATTAAATTCCAATTTCGGAATTTATTCGAAATTCTATAGCAACTTTTCAAACAAATTCCAAATATCACCTTCAGAATTGAAAATTATTCCAAATATTGGTTTTGATTTTGTTGAAAATCAAAATCTCCCGGTCCAGCCAAGCCAAAAAGCTTCGCGCTAAAACCGGGAGATTTCGGAATTATAAAACAAGTTGAGCGTCTTCGGACCTCTTAGCCCCAGACGCCCCACATAACGGTGCCGAGCACGGCGAAGACGATGGCGCTGACGATGACGATGATCTGGAGCAGGACGAGGGCGATGGCAACGATGTTGAGCGTCCGGGCGGTGCGCAGCTTGGTGGCGAGGGCTTCGCCGGTCAGCTGGTTGTTTGCGTTGAGGGTGATGACCAGGGCGATGATGCCGAGGATCATGCTGACGCCAAAGCCGAAGGCGACGATGTTGATGACGGAAAAAATGATCGATCCCGTCACACCGGGCTGGTTACCGCTGCTTTGGACGGGCTGGCCGGCGGCAGTCGGTCGGCCGGTCTGGCCAGGCGTGTAGTCCGCTCGGGTGTAGGCTTGCTCCTGGGAGGTCTCTCCCGCAGCGTTCGCACCTTCAGCAGGATTGGCTGCTCCAGCCAGAGGGTTGGTCGCACCACAGTGACGGCAAAACGCGTCGGTTGCTTCAATCGACTGGCCACAACGATTACAGAACATAAAGAACACCTCCATGGCTTGGGTCCCGCGGTGCTCGCCCTGTCGCTCGGGCGGGATGAGGGCCTGTTTTCAATTTCTGGCGAATCTGCAGCCGCGCGAGCGGCGAAGGCCCTGAGCCAGGAAATTGAAAATCTGGACCGAATCAGCGGTGCAGGATCGGACTGAGTCTCTTATAGATTACCCCAACGATCAGGGAGACGACAATGCCTTTGAAGAGGTTGAAGGGGACAAAGACGAACAGGATCAGGGATTTGAGGTCGGTGACGAGCTTGTTGCCGACGGCTTGGGTCATGCCGATGATCGCTTCGAGCGGGAATTCCATCACCTGGATGTAGAAGGGCAGCATGAAAAAATAATTGATCAGGCTGGCGCCGGCGGTCATGGCGATGGTACCGGCGGCCATGGCCAGGAAAGCACCCTTGCGCGTTTTGTTTTTCTGGTAGACGAGGCCGGCAGTGCCGACAAAAAGGGAGCCGATGACAAAATTGGCCAGTTCGCCGACATACATGGTCTGGGAGGTCGGCAGATGGGCGAGGTTCTTGATCAGTTCGACCAGGATCGCGGTCGCCGGGCCCAGGGTGAAGGCGGCGAGCAGGACAGCCACTTCGCTGAAGTCGAACTTGAGGAAGGAGGGCATCAGGGGCAGGGCCATTTCGATGTACATCAGGAGAATCGCGATCGCGGCCAGGATGCCGGTCTTGGCAACCCAGTGGGTGGTGCGGCGAGTGGCAAAAGCGCTGGATTTCGAATAATTCTGTGTCGACATGGTGAAGACCTCTTCTCTCATCATTATTTGTGACGACAAAGCAGGTTCCCGGAGCATGGATCGTCCGGTCTGTTGTCAGCGTGATGAGAACTAAAAAAGCCCACTGCAACGATTTGCAGGGGGCGTCCGGCCTTGCCCCAGGCATCTGCCAGGGCATGTCCAGTTTTTCCTCTCATCCAGACTTTACTGTCGGCCAAGGGATCTCACCTTGTCAGCCTCCTTTTGATGGGAGGGTCGCGGGCTTATCAGCATCCGTGCTGTATCACCGCCGGTAGGGAATCGCACCCTGCCCCGGAAAACTGCTTGTTCAACAGTATGATACCGGCTAGCAGTCCCGGCGTCAAGCCAGTTCGAACTGGTCGATGTAGCGCTCCATCGCGAAGCCGTACAGATCGAGTTCTTCGTTGTTGTCGAGCAGGTCGATCGAGGCCGGACCGTCGTCGGAGGCATCCCGGAACCAGGCAGCCGTGATGGTCAGGTCTTCGCCCTCGAGGGAGAAGAGATAGCCGACGGACTCGGATTTGTCGTCGATGAAAAACTCCCTCGCCTGTTCGATGGCGTGCTCGTAGTCGTCCTCATCCTCCGGGCTGACCAGTGTCGGATCGACGTAGAGCTGGGTCGTGCCATCAGCCAGGATGACCGCATTATCGAGGTTGTCGACGGCAAAAGGGACAAACAGCCGGGTCTCGGCGGCTGAAAGTTCTTCCAGCAGGTCGGCGGATTTCCAGCCGTCTTCGAAAAAGATCACCTGACCATCGACCAGCTTGACGACGAGGCGAGCGTCATCGATCAGGTTCTCGAGGTTTTTCGCTGTCTCCTCGAGGAACCCGTCCCAGTCAAAGGATGTAACCGCTACTGTCTTGTTCATAAAGGACCTCCCTGAGCGTCATAATCGTGACAGGGTTGCTCTATGCTTTCATTATAATCCTATCTCAGGCCAATGGGTGTATCCTTTCGACACCGGGGCCGGAAATGATGCTTTTTCCGCCGGCTTGTGCCTGGATGCGGATCTGGGTGCTGATCCGTTCCTTGAGGGCCGGGACATGGGAGATGACGCCGATCAGCTTGCTTTCCGCTTGCAGGCTGGCCAGTGTCTCCAGGGCGGTTTCCAGGGCCTCGTCATCAAGGGTGCCGAAGCCTTCGTCGAGGAACAGGGAATCGACGCGGATCTTGCGGCTGGCCATTTTGGAAAGGCCCAGGGCCAGGGCGAGGCTGACGAGGAAGCTTTCGCCGCCGGACAGGTTGCGGGTGGTACGAGTCTCGCCTGCCTGGTAGTTGTCGATAACGTTCAGATTGAGCGGTTGTTCGGTGTCACGGACCAGAAGGTAGCGGTCGGTCATCTGCATCAGCTGTTGGTTGGCCTGGGCCACCATGCGTTCAAAGGTCTGTCCCTGGGCGAAATTGCGGAATTTCTTGCCATCAGATGAGCCGATCAGGAGCTGGAGGCGGTCCCATTTGCGGCATTCCGCCTGCTGTTTGTCCAGCGCGTCGCGAATCGCTGCTGTTTTTTCTTTGGCCACTTGGTTATCTGCCTGGCGTGCCAGCAGTTCGCCGATTTTCTGCTGGATCGCCTTTTGCCGGGTATCGAGCTGAGCCAGCTCGCTGGTCAGGAACTCGCGGCTGTGTGGTGTTTTGGGATCTGACAGGGCCTGCGCTTGCTGCCGGCTCCGGTCCTCGATCCGCGTGGCCAGGTCTGAGCGTTTCTGGTCCAGGGCCTGGATCTGGCTCTGCAGGTTGCGCAGCTCAGTGGCTGGCATCCGGCAAGCCAGATAGTCCGCTTCGCTGGGAAAATGTGTCGCGGCCAGATGAGCTGTCCAGTTGGATTCAAGGTCAGCCAGGCGTTGCTGGCGCTCCTCGAGCTGGGCGGCCAGGGTCTGGAGGGCGGACTGGTTGGTTGCAAAGGTCTGGGCATGCTCAGCTGCCTCTGCCCGGACCCGTTTTTCCGCTTCGGCCGCTGCCTGGATCGCTGCCAGTAGCAATTTCTCCTCTGCATCAGGGTCGTTGTCGCCAAACAGTTCCTGGCGCGCTTTTCTGGCTGCGGCCAGGTCCTGCTGGACTTGTTTGAGTTCTTGTTCCGATTGTTGCCTGGCTTGGGTGAAGGTGCCTAGCTGTTGCTCTAAAAGGTCGATCCTGTGCCTGGCTTGTTCGATCTGTGTGGACATCTCGAGCTGTTTGGCCGTGAGTCTCTGGCGCTCCTGGCTTCGCAGCTGCAGGCTGTCAAGCACATCACCCAGTACCGGCACAGACAGGTCGGTGATACCGTAAGGTTTTACCAAGTCCTGCGCGGCCTGGACCTGGCGCTGCAGTCGGTCTTGCTGTACCGCCAGGTCTTTGGTCTGCTGTTCGATCTGCGCCTTGACCAACGCCCAGTCTGCCTTGGCCGCCTGTGCTTTGCGTTCGGCTGCTGCCAGGTCCTGCTGCGCGGTCGAGACCTGTCCCGACTGATCTGTGATCTGCTGGCTGATCGCATCAGCCTGGGTGATGAAGTCTGTCAGTTGTTCAATGGCCTGCTCGATGGCGTCCATTTCCGGGAGATTGCCTGCGGCATAGGGGTGGTCGAGGGATCCGCACAGGGGGCAGGGCTGGCCATCGGCCAGTCGCTTGCGCTCGGTTTCCAGGTCGATGATTTTCTGGACCAGGCGGGCTTCCTTTTGCCGGGCAGCCAGTTCTGTCCGGTAGTCACCGAGCGAGCGGTCCCTGAGATAGGCCTGCAGGCGGGCTTTGTGCTGATTTAAAGTCGCCTGTTCCTGCTGGATCTGCTCTGTGACTTGGGCTAGTTCCTGGTCAGACTTGCCGCAAGCAACTACTTGCCGGGCGCCGGCCGCTTGGCTGTTACCGAGCTCTTGTTCCCGGCTGCGAACCTCCTCCAGGGTTGTCTTGATTTGCCCGAATTGGGCTGTGATCCCGGCAATCTGGGTCAGCAGCGGCTCATCGGCGGCTGTTCGAGCCAGGGTCTCGGCGAGTACGGTCTGGTCGGTCAGGGCCGTTGCCAGGCTGGACTGCTCATGTTCGAGCTCCTTGCTGGTTTTTTCAATCTGGATGGTCTGTTGTTTGACCTGGTCTTCCAGCCGCTTAACCGCCGCGGCGTTGGTTTTTATGTTCCAGTCGTACTGCCGCGTGCTTAGAAGGGCTGGTTGGATGGCCTCATGAGCAACCTGGGCAGCTTGCAATGCTTGTTCCGTCTGAGCATGAGCAGCTGTTCCGGTGGCAGCTGCTTGCTCCAGCTGGGGGACGAGTTGCTCCAGATGTGCCTGTGTGTGTTGATCTTTCTGCTGCTCACGACGCAGGATATCCAGGATGGAGTACTCCGCATCGAGGGGCTGCGCCCTCAGGGCAGCCGCGAGGGTCTGGCGCTGGGGCTCGGCAGCCTGATTCTCCTGGTCCAGCTGGTCTTTTTCGCCTGCCAGAGCAGTCAATTCCTGTTCCAGCCGGGCCAGGGTCTCATGCCAGGCCAGTCCTGCCGCATGCTGGTTCTGCTGCGCGGTCACGGCTGCGGCTTGTTGGCCGAATTGCTCGAGGTCTGCTGCCAGCTGGGCTTCCTCATCTTCACTCAGGATAGAAACGCCCTGGATCTGGTCCTGCAGGCGCTCCAAAGCCTGGCGCTCGGCCCGTTGCCGTTCATGGACGGCGATCGAGAGATCGCTGTAGATTTCCGTGCCCGTGATCTGCTCGAGGATCGGCGAACGCTCATCCGGGCTGGCTTTGAGGAAGGCGGCAAAACTGCCCTGGGCGAGCAGGATCGAGCGGGTGAAGCGTTCGAAATTCATGCCGGTCTTCTCTTCGATCGCTGCAGCCACGTCGCGCTTCTTATTTTCCAGCAGTTTGCCGGTGATCGCATCGGATATCTCGTGGCTGGCCTCGGCCAGTTTGCCGTCCGGGCGTTTGCGAGCCCGGTGCTGGCGCCACTGGCAGCGGTAGCGTCCACTCTGGGATTCGAAGACGACCTCGGCATAGCATTCGCCGGTCTGGCGCGACAGGATATCGTTACCACTGCTGGTGATTTTGCCCAGGCGCGGAGTCTCGCCATACAGGGCCAGGCAGATCGCATCCATGATCGTCGATTTACCAGCGCCAGTCGGTCCGACGATGGCAAAGAGGCCATTGTCGGCGTATTCCGGCCGGGTGAAATCGATCGACCACTCGCCATACAGGGAATTGAGGTTCATGAATTTGAGGGACAGGATTTTCATGCAGTCAGGCTCCTTCGCATCCTGGGATCACTCGGCCAGACGGTCGGTTTCCTGGAGGGACTTGAGAATTTCCGTGTAGGCGGCGACCAGTTCCGGCCGCTCCGAGTCCGGGATCTGGCCGGCGTCGAGGCAGCGGGCAAAGACCTCGGCCGGATCGAGTTCGTCGAGATGGTCCGATGCGCTGATGCCAGACAGGGCCAGAGCTGTGACCTGCTGGTTGCGGATCCGGTGGCATTCCATCCGGCTGTCCTGCAGGGCAGCGTCGATCTGTTCACGCAGATCGGGGATGGGCGACGCGCCGGTGTATTCGACCTCGAGCCAGGCGGTGCTCTCCGCGCGGCGCAAGGCAGCGATCCGGTCGAGGATGGTCTCGAGCGAGCCCTGGATGCGCTCCAGCTTCTGGAAGCAGGGTACCGGCCGTTCACGAACGGTCGCCTCGCGGCCGGTAAACTCGGCCAGCAGGACGATTTTCTGCTGGCGGGCTTCGCCATAGCCCATCGGGATCGGCGAACCTGAGTAACGACGGGTCGCAGCTTGGCCGATGAGCTGGGGCACATGGAGGTGGCCGAGGGCCAGGTAATCGATGGCAGGCGGGAAAGTTGCTGCTTCGACATGTGCCAGTGAACCGACATAGAGCTCGCGCACGCCATCGCCCTCGACGGTCGTTCCACCAGCCGTGAACAGGTGTCCGGTGGCAATCAACGGGATCGTGCCGGCCGCCTGGCGCAGTGGTTCGGCGATCTGGCAGACCGTGTCGTAGTGCTGCCGGATCCCCTCGGCCAGCTTGGCGTTCTTGGCCTCGATGGTCTCACCAGCTTCCACCGTACGCAGGTCGCGGTCGTGCAGGTAGGGCACGGCGCAGACAATCGCCTCCGGCTGGCCCGCGGCATCGCGCAGGACGATCACTTCATCCGCCGGATCCGCTGGCAAGTCGCCCACGACATGGACGTTCAGCACCTTGAGCAGGGGCTTGGGCGCATCGAGGAAAGAGGGCGAATCGTGGTTGCCGGCGACGATGATCACATGGCGACAGCAGGTGAGCTGTGAAATCCGGTGCAGGAAACCATAGTAGAGCTCCTGGGCCCGGTTGCTCGGTGTGGTGTTGTCAAAGATATCCCCCGCGACGATGAGGGCATTGACCTGCTCCTGCTCGATCACGCCAGATAGCCAGTCGAGGAAGGCGGTGAACTCGTCGTAACGCTTGCGGCCGTAGAGTGGCCGGCCGAGATGCCAGTCAGAGGTGTGGAGGATTTTCATGATGTGTCTCCAAACAGGGTTTTCATGGATGGTATCATTATACTGTTTCTGTTGGTTGCTTGGACAAGTACCTGGAAGATGAACCAACTTGATCAGACGGGTGTATGTGGGGTGTCCTATGGGCGTGTCGGGTTCACAAGGCCTCAAAAAGCGTCTGCATGACTGGTCAGAAAAGCTGAAAGTAGCCATCCCAGCCCTGTCGCTGGCGATGAAAAGCAGTCGCACCCCATGGGCAGCCAAGCTCCTGGCCGCTCTGGCGGTCATCTATGCCTTGTCCCCTGTGGACCTGATCCCTGACTTCATCCCGGTCCTGGGGTATCTGGACGATTTGCTGATTCTCCCCTTGCTGGCAGCAGCAGCGATCAGGCTGATCCCCCCGGATGTCTGGCAGGACTGTCTCGAGCAGGCACAAGAACTCTGGTCATCAGGCAAACCAAAACGCTGGTTTTATGCCGCGCCTGTCGTCCTGGTCTGGCTATTGCTGCTGGGACTGGTCGTCTGGAAGGTTGTGACCTGAACGCGCCATTTTCTCATACCCGATCAGGGTCATCCGCTCGTTGATAACTTCCCTGCCTCCCGTGCGACGATAGCCCAGCTTTTCATACAGGTGACAATTTTTCGCCTCCTGCTCGATCGTGTCCAGTTCCCAGACACGGGCATCCGGGTACAACGCTTCGCAGGCCAGCATGGCCGCTTGGGCAATCCCCTGGCCTTGCTTCTCCGGTGCGATATAGATCCGGCCGATCCGGTAGCGTCCTGGATTTTTCCGGGCGATGCGAATGACGCCAACCGTGTGCCCTGCGTCAACGATCCGGTACGTATCGTAATCTGGATTTTGGATTTTCTCCCGGACGGTCGCGATCATTTCCGTCGCAGGGTTGGTCTCGCCATCCTGGTATTTTTCCAGAAGCGGCCAGAAGGCCTGGTACTGCAACGTCTGCAGCAGAGCCGCATCCTCCGGGGTAGCGCGAACCAGTGTGATTGCCATCATGTTTAGAGGCCTCTTAAATCAGCCATGCTGGAACGGCCCAGATGTCATTGCTGACCGGCATCAGATCATCCGTCATGCAGATGATGTTACCCATGCCACAGGGCAAGCCGGTTTTTTCCAGAACCTTGAAATGACGCCCGGCGTTCTTTCTGGGTTGGCTGCTTTTCTTGATTTCAATCGGGTAAAGATGGCCATTCTCTTCCAGGATCAGATCGATCTCATTCTGGTCAGAGTCCCGGTAATAGAAAACGGGCGGTCTCCTGCCTGCGTTAAGATAGCTTTTGATGATTTCCGAAACGACAAATGTTTCAAAAAAGGCCCCCGACATGGCTGATACCTCCAAGGCTTCGCTTGATGTCCAGCGGGTCAGGTAGGCACACAATCCCGTATCCATGAAATAGAGATTGGGCGCCTTGATGATGCGCTTCAAGGCATTGTTGAAATAGGGCTCGACCAGCACAACAATCCCCGAGGAAACTAATATCGATAGCCAGTTTTTTGCCGTCGGGGGCGAAATGCCGACATCTTTGGCCAGATCGGAATAATTGACCATCTGGCTCGTCCTGGCTGCACAGGCTGTCAAAAAACGTTGGAACTGCATTTCATCAGCCACCTGGGATAAATCGCGAATGTCGCGATGCACGTAGGTATCCACATAGGATGCAAAATATCGTTCGATGCTTTGCTCCTCTTTGTATACAGCCGGCATGGAACCTTTGAAAATCCGGTCATAGATTTCCATCAAGCTCATTTTCCTGACCTGTTTCATCCGGTTCAGCAAGCGTTGGCTGTCCGTCGTGTACGCTTCATTGGCCAGCCCGTTGATTTCTGCCGTTGAAAGGCCTTGCATGGGAATGATCCCGACCCTACCGGCCAAACTCTCACGGACACCTTTCATCATGTGGAACATCTGGGATCCAGTCAGCCAGAATGCGCCATTTTTCTTATCTCTATCAACATGAAGTTTGATATAGGGCAGCAATTCAGGGGCATATTGGATCTCGTCTATGATCACAGGTGGTTCATATCTCTGCAGGAAAAGCAGAGGCTCTTCTTTGGCCAGCTGCCTGGCAAGTGGGTCATCCAGACTCACATAGCGCCGGTCTTGCTCCGCGACTGATTCCAACAGGGTCGTTTTACCAACCTGCCTCGGACCGGTGACTAACAGGACCGGAAAGGTCTTCGATGTCTCTAGAACGATGGCTTCCAGAGCTCTGTTGTAAATCATCCAGAAACACCTCCGGCTAATCTAAGGTGTTATTTTATATTACACGATATATTGCTAAGGTAAAACATATAATTCCGCTTAATTTAAAACCACTTTTTATATTAAACGGATTTTTCGGTTATTGCCGACTCTTTTCCGATCAGCTGGGTCTGAATCCACTGCACGATGTCCGCATAGACCACTTCCCGGCCGATTTCATTCAGAATCTCATGCCGGTAACCGGGGTAGAGTTTGAGCTGGGTTTTGCTGAGTCCGGCTTGCCTGAGCTGGTCATGAGCCTTGCCCGCCCCGCTGCCAAAGCCACTGACCGGGTCCTGGTCACCAGCCAGAACGAGCACCGGTTTGTCCTTCGGGATCTTGCCGACACGAGCCGGATCCTGCGCATTCTGGTAGCAGCGGAACATGTCCTGATAAGCGGTGACGGTGAACATGAAATTGCAGCGCGGATCGCTGAGGTGGAAGTCGACAACCGCCTCATCCCGGGTCAGCCAGTCACGTGCCGTCCGGCCGCCGGCAAAGGCCTTGTTCAAATTGGCAAAGGCGAGATCATCGACCAGCTTGCTGCGATACCTCGCTCCCCGCGCTGTCCGGATGACCGCCGTCAAAGTCTGGCCAAAAGTCAGCTCCAGAAGGCTCTGCTGGCCGGTCCCGGACAAGATCGCGCCATCTATTTCGGCGCCGTATTCAGCTAAAAAGCAGCGGGTGAAAAAGGAGCCCATGCTGTGGCCAAACAGGATCAATGGCAGGCCCGGGTATTGCCCGCGAGCCAGCCGGGTCAGCTGCCGGATATCATCGAGAACGATCCGGTCCCCTGCTTGATCGGCAAAATGGCCCCAGTCCGCCTGGTTTTGCACCGATCCACCATGACCCAGGTGATCATGGCCAAAGACAACCATTCCCTCCCCGGTCAGATAGTCCGCAAAGCCATCGTAGCGATCGATGAACTCGACCATGCCATGCGTCAGCTGGACAATGGCCACAGGCTTTTGCTGTGGCTGCCACTCGATCGCCCGGATCCGAGTCTTGCCATCGCTGGATAGAAAGTGGAATTGCTTTTTCGTCATCGCTTGGCTCCTTTTGTAGCGTGCTTGTGAAGAAATGTGTCTTGCGTAGGATCGGAGAATTGCTCTGACCTTCTTTTCATCTCTTCGAACCCCATCAAAAGTGCTTATGTCTGATTTGACAATCCCATTGTACGTTTCATTGTGAGAGTTGGCGATATTTTATTGTGAGAGTTGGCGAAATAGCACTATCTATGCGGGATCAGATTATCACAGGCAGATTGTCAAAAACAATGCTTGACTTAGAGTCAACTCCAAGGGGTACTCTGCTGTTGCAAGTGTTTACATTGCAGGGGTCAGATAGAAGAATCATTTGAATCACAGGGGGGGAATGAACATTAAACAATTGTGTTGAGATGCCGATTCTCGGCTATGGCGTCTTTCAGGTCACACCCGAAGAGTGCGAGCGTTGTGTCCTGGATGTGATTTCGGTTGGCTATCGCTCGATCGACACCGCACAAGCCTATCGCAACGAAGAAGGCGTCGGCAATGCCATCACATCCTGCGGCGTACCGCGAAACGAGCTGTTCATCACGACCAAAATCTGGATCTCCAACGCTGGCTATGAAAAAGCCAAGGCCTCCATCGAGGAGTCCCTGGCAAAGCAGAAAACCGCCCATGAGATCATGAGAAAATACGGTGTCCAGATCGAGTCCTGGGGGCCCTTCGCCGAAGGCCGCAAAGAGATGTTCACCAATCCGGTCATCATGGCCATCGGTGAAAAACATGGCAAATCAGTGGCTCAAGTCATTTTGCGCTTTCTGATCCAGAATGATGTCGTGGTCATCCCAAAATCGATCCGCAAGGAACGCATGATCGAGAACCTGGATGTCTTCAATGTTACCTTGACTCCAGATGACATGGCGGCAATTGCGAATCTGGACCAGGCTGAAAGCGCCTTCTTCTCCCATTATGATCCCCAGACAGTTGAATATCTGACGAACCGGGGGAAATGAGGGGCGGTCAGTAACTCATGATCGCTTTGACAGCTGCCGCGGTCGTTGTTTTCGGGAAAAGCTCAAAGCCGATCCGTCCCTGGCAGCCGAGTTCCTCGAAGAGCATAAAAATCCTGGTGTAGTTGATCTCCCCTCTTCCCAGCTCATGGCGTCCGGGCACATCCGCAACATGGACATGGCCGATCTGGTCGATACACTCAGAAATTGACCACGATTCCGCCATTGCCCAGGGCTTTGGAGTGAATCGTGACACTGAACGCTCCGAGTTTTTTCGCCACAGAGACGGATTGCCTGAGGAATGCGTTCACGATGTCAAACAGGCTTCAATGGACCCCGGTTAAAAATAGTCTTACGGAAAGGGTCGTGTCCATTGAAATTTAGCATATTTCGCACTTCGAGCACGTGCTCTTTTCACGAATAATTTAATCTACCAGTTCTAAATTTCAGTTTCAAACCCTTATATTTGCACTTCTGATTGTGCATCTTCTCTAATCGCAAACGCTTGCGAGCTGGTATAATGTCGATATTAACAACCACCAGTTGACATTCATCTGGACCGGATCTATCATAAACCCATAGCGAGCACGTGCTCGCAGAAAGTGAGAACGATCGATGCGGGCAACACTCAAACAAATTGCAGAGATGTCAGGCGTCCATCGATCGACCGTTGACAAAGTCCTACACGGACGTGAGGGTGTCAGCCATGAAGTTCGCGACCGTGTGCAGAAAATCATTGATGAACTGGGCTATCAACCCAATGCCATCGGCAAAGCCCTCGCCCAGCAGAAAAATCCCAAGGTTATAGCAGTCTTGCTGATGCGTGTCGATGCACTCAAGGAAATCCGGGCTGGCATCGAGGACGCTTACGATGAATTGAAAAGCTTCGGCTTGAAGCTGGAGTATTTCATCAGCCGCGAGGATGATTCAGTCGAACAACTGAGTTTTCTGACCATGCTCGCCAAACGCAAAATTGACGGTTTGCTGATCATGCCGATCGACCACCCGGACATCATCAAAGCCGTCAATGCCCTCTCAGATGCCAAAGTTCCGGTGATCACGATCAATACAGATCTGCCGGAAAGTAAACGGATCTGCTATGTTGGACAGGATTCAGTCCAAGCAGGTCGAGTCGCAGGCGAATTGCTCGGCGAAATCATCGGCGGCAAAGGCAAAGTGGCCCAGATCACCAGCTCGGAGCGGATGCTCTGCTCCGTCGAACGCCAAAACGGTTTTGAACAGGTGATCCGGGAGCGTTATCCTGAGATCGAAATAGTCGAAACCCTGGAAACTTATGAGGAAGCGCTGGTCGCCTTTCAGAAGACGATCAATCTGATCAACACCCACAAAGATCTCAATGGTATTTATGTCACCTGCGGCAATGTCAGCGAAGTCGGCCGCGCAGTGCGGATGCTCAACTGTGACAAGTACATCAAAATCATTAGTTTTGACCTCTATCCGGAGATTACTCAGCTCGTCCATTCTGGAATTATCAACTTCACCATTGGCCAGAATCTCCCTGCTCAAGGCTATCGCGGGTTGAAAGTCCTGTTCGACCTGGTTTTTGCCAACAAAGTGCCAGCTTCGACCTTTATTGGGACGGCCATCGACATCCGCATGCGCGAAAACATCGACATCGAGTAAGCAAAAAACAGACTCACCTTTGACAGAATTTATTTTTGCCCTTAACGAGCACGTGCTCGCAACTAATCTTTTAACCATTGCAACAAACAAGAAGTTTGAAACAGTAAAGGAAATTTGGGAGGCGAAAGAATATGGATCAAACGACCAGCCCGTACGTCCTGGAAATGAGGGAAATCACCAAATCATTCCCAGGCGTCCTGGCTTTGGATCGAGTCAGTCTTAAAGTCCGGCCCAGCACCGTCCACGTGCTGTGTGGTGAAAATGGCGCTGGCAAATCAACCTTGATGAAAGTCCTGAGCGGTGAGCACGTGGTCGATTCCGGCGAAATTTATTTCAACGGTGCCAAGCTGGAAAACCAGAACACCAAGGCGGCCTTGAACATGGGCATCGCCATGATTCACCAGGAACTGAGTCCGGTCATGGACATGACGATTGCCGAAAACATCTTCCTCGGTCGCGAGCCTTCAACTGGCGGTGGCGTCCTGAATATGTTCGTTGATTTCAAGTCTATCTATGAAGAAACACAAAAACTGCTCGACAAGTTGGGTTTGAAGTACAGTCCCCGCATGAAAATGCGCGATCTGAGCATTGCCGCCCAGCAATTGATCGAAATCACCAAGGCCATTTCCCGCAAAGCGTCCCTGATCATCATGGATGAACCGACCTCGGCGATCACGGACAAAGAAGTCGACATGTTGTTCGACCAGATCGCCGATCTCAAAGCCAACGGGGTCGCGATCATCTACATCACCCACAAAATGAACGAGATTTTCCAGATCGCTGACGACATCACCGTCATCCGCGACGGCCAGTATGTTGATTCAGGACCTGCCACTGTTTACACGGAAAATAAGTTGATCAGCCAGATGGTCGGCCGTGAAATCACCAACATCTTCCCCAAGCTGGAGGCCGAAATCGGCGACGTGGTGCTAGAGGTCCGCAACCTGACTCGCAAAGGAGTCTTTGAAAACATCAGTTTCCAAGTCCGCAAAGGAGAAATTTTCGGTCTTGCCGGACTGGTTGGAGCTGGGCGCACGGAAGTCGCCCGAGTTATCTTCGGCCTTGATCCAGCAGACAGTGGCGAAATCCTGATGCATGGCAAGCCGGTCAAAATCCGCAACACCACAGCTGCGATCAAAAACGGAATCGCCATGGTTTCCGAAGACCGCAAAAACGAAGGGCTGGTCCTAGTCCGCTCCTGTCTGGAAAACATCTCACTCGCCAATCTCAATAAATTCGCACCCGGCTTGCTTCTGAATCTGAAAAGCGAAAAAGAACTCGCCGAAAAGATGAAAGAAAAATTGCGGGTCAAGGTTCACAACCTCCAGGTCAAAGTCAGCACTCTGAGCGGAGGCAACCAGCAGAAAGTTGTCATTGCGAAATGGTTGCTGGGCGACCTGAATGTCTTGATTCTCGATGAACCTACGCGCGGTATCGACGTTGGTTCGAAATCTGAAATCCACCGCCTGATGTCCGAACTGGCCCAGCAAGGTCTGGCGATCATCATGATTTCATCGGAATTGCCTGAAATCCTGGGAATGAGCGACCGAGTCCTGGTCATGCACGAGGGCGAGGCCACGGGTGAAATTTCAAGAAAAGATGCTTCACAGGAAGCAATCATGACCTTAGCAACGGGGGGGAAATTATGAGCACCAATCCAGTCCAGACCGCAGATTCGAAAAAGAGCTTTCTTTCGGATCTCAAAACCATGGGATTTGCCGGGATCTACAGCAAGTACGGCACGGCCCTGATTTTCATCGGCATCCTGATCCTGGCAACCATATCCAGTGATGTCTTCCTGTCCCAAAGCAATCTGACCAATGTCCTGCGCCAAGTCGTCGTCGTCGGTTTGCTCGGCTGCGGGGTCACCTTTATCATCATTCTCGGCCACATTGACGTCTCGCTCGGTTCGGTGGTTGCTCTTACCGGCACGATCGCGGCCAGTGTCATGCAGATCACACAAAACCTCCTGCTGGCTGTATTGGCAGGCATTGTCGTCGGTATTGTTGTCGGCGCCATCAATGGTTTTGTCATCACCTTCTTCAATATCCCAGCCTTCATCATGACCCTGGCGACCACCACAGTCGCCCGCGGTGCCATCCTCATCTACACCGGCGGCATGCCCGTCTCCAATCTGGGCAATTTCAAAATTATCGGACAAGGTGACCTTGGCCCGATCCCGATCTCAGTCATCATCCTGGTTGTCGTCATTGCCATTTCCTGGGTCCTGTTGAACCGGACCAAATTTGGCCGCTACGTCTATGCGGTCGGTGGCAATGTCAAGGCGGCAGTCGCTTCCGGTATCAATGCCAGCAACATCGTCCGCAAAGCATTTATTTACAACGGCATCCTGACCAGTATCGCTGGCATCGTGCTGATGTCCCGTATCAACTCCGGCCAGCCAGCCGCAGGCGTCGGCTACGAATTTGACGCCATCACCGGTGTTGTCGTCGGCGGCACCAGCCTGATGGGTGGTACCGGCACGATCATCGGCACGATCATCGGCTGCCTGATCGTCGGTGTCATCAACAACATCTTGAACCTCCTGAGCGTCAGCTCCTACTGGCAGCAAGTCGTCAAAGGCCTGATCATCCTGATCGCCGTCATCCTCGACGTCATGACCAAGACCGCCCGGGTTTCGAAAAAGAAAGCCTGATCCATTCATTTTGCAAAACAACTTTCACGGTTCTATTGATTTTTGAAAGGGGGAAGTGCCTGGAATCACGTCCTCGAATCCCGTTTTACAAATAGGCAAAAACAACCAAATCTGCTCACACGATTGTGAAGTCCTTATGGCCCTGAGCAAACCAAGAAAACAGTCCAAGTTGTACATTTATCCAAAATACTGAGGAGGATGAATATGAAAAAAGTACTCGGTCTGATCCTGATTCTGACCATGATGGTCGCCCTCGTCGCCGGTTGCGGCACTGCTTCGACCACCACCGCAGCTCCGGCTGCCACCACTGCAGCCGCTGGCGAAACCACAGCTGCCGCCGCTGAGAAGTTCGTTGTTGGCTATACCAATCTGGCTGACACTGACGTCTTCACCATGAGCCGCAAGAACGCTTTCATCGAAGCCGTCAAAGCGGATCCGAGCATCGAAATCAAGTTCGCTGATGCCAATGGCGATATCCAGAAGCAGCTCGACCAGATCAACACCTTCATCGCCCAGAAAGTCAACGCAATCATCATCGTTCCGGTTGACTATGACGGTATCGTCCCTGGCGTGGAAGCAGCCAACAAGGCCGGAATTCCGGTCATTGCCCTGGGCATCCAGTCCAACGGCGGCGACTATTGCTATGTCGGTTCCAAGAACTACGATGCTGGCTTCATGCAGGGCGAATTCATCGCCAAGAACCTGCCCGAAAACGGCAAAGTCCTCTATCTCGAAGGCGAACCCGGTCTGTATCACTCCACTGAACGCAAGCAAGGCTTTGCTGACGCACTGAAATCCCGCACCGACATCACCATCCTCGACAGCGTCACAGGCAACTACGACAAAGCCAAGGGCATGAACGTCATGCAGGACTGGATCCAGAAGTATCCAAACGCCACCGATTTCCAGGCGGTTGTCGCTGCCAATGACCAGATGGCTCTCGGCGCCATGGAAGCTCTGAAAACATCCGGCCGTCTCGAAGGTGTCATGATCTCCGGCATCGACGGTGTCAAAGACGCTCTGACCGCCATCAAAGCTGGCGAAATGTCCCAGTCCATCTTCCAGAACGCAGTCGGACAGGCTGATGGTGGTTTCCAAGTCATCCAGATGCTGAAAAAGGGCGAAGATCCGGGCGAACAGTTTGAAGTACCGTTCGAATCCATCGACAGCACCAATGTTGACACCTACATGGCATTGGTCAAGTAAGATCTTCTCTAATCGATCGTCCAGCAAGTGATCACGACTCAGGGCTTGTCCTTCACTTCCACTGGTTCATAGATCAACCGCTACCCTACATAAAACCTGCCCCCGGGGATTGACCGAAATGGCGATTCCCGGGGGAGGAAAAACAACCTGAAAATTGAAGCGAAACTAAAAGCCAGAGTGCCAATAACAGGCTGGATAAACAAAAGTGATTTATACAGGCTTTTGTTGCAAGACTGCCACTCTGAAGCATTCTTCTACAGCGATCCCGGCAAAAAATCCAACTGAAAACTATCACGAAGGGGGTTTCCAACATGGAACTCAAAATTGGCCTGATCGGAACAGGCGCCATCGGCCGCACACACATTGAACGGATCAACAACACCCTGCAAGGCGCTCGCGTCATTGCTTGCTCAGATGTCCATACCGAGTTCGGCAAATCAGTGGCTGAAAAATATGGGCTGACCTTTTTCGCCGACGGCGAAGCCATGATCAACGATGCTTCCATCGATGCAGTTGTCGTAACCACAGCCGATCCGTTCCATGAACCCTTCGTCATGGCAGCGATCAAAGCCGGAAAATATGTGTTTGTTGAAAAACCACTTGCCCCGGAAGCTGAAGCTTGCAAGAAAATTGTCGATGCCGAAATCGCTGGCGGCAAGAAATTGGTCCAGGTTGGTTTCATGCGTCGCTACGACCCCGGCTATCGCCAGCTGAAGAAGATGGTCGCCGAAAAAACCTATGGTGAGCCTCTGCTGCTGCACTGCGCGCATCGCAACGCTTCCGTTCCTGATGATTTTACGACACCCATGTCGGTTGAAAACTCCATGATCCATGAAATTGACGTTCTGCGCTGGCTCCTGGACGAAGATTATGCGACAGCTGAGGTTGCTTTTGGCAAGAGGACCCGCAACGCCGCTGGTCATTTGCAAGATCCGCAGGTCATGATCCTGACCACCAAGTCCGGTGTCCGCATCGATGTCGAGTCCTTTGTCAATTGCAAATACGGCTATGACATCAAGTGCGAAGTCGTCTGCGAAGAAGGCACGATCAATCTGCCGGAACCGGCTAACGCGATGATTCGCACCAATGCTTCCCGTGTCACCCCAATCTGTTCCGACTGGTCCCAGCGCTTTGTCGATGCCTACAACGTGGAGTTCCAGGAATGGATCAATGCCACCAAGGCCGGCCGGGTTGATGGTCCGACGGCCTGGGACGGCTACGTTGGCCAAGTCACTGCCAAAGCCGCCTCCAAAGCCCGCGAAGCCGGCACCGTCGTCAAGATCGAAATCGAAGACTGCCCGGAGTTTTATCGCTAAGGCCATCCAAGGAGGAACAATCCCATGAAAATCGCCTTTGACGTTGACGTCCTCGCCAAGCAGATGAGCATCAATGACATGGTCCACCAGGTGGCCGACTGGGGTTACAAGTACATCGAACAGTCACCCC
>CAZGSR010000030.1:0-33846 GCA_964528645.1 uncultured Mageeibacillus sp.
ACTTCTATTTTACAAAACTTCGATTGTCTTGAGAATTAATCAGCGGTTCCTTAAGAAAAGAGCGGTTGGTGGACCGCTCTTTTCTTTATAATGAAAAATAGGAGTCAGGATCCGTTCGACAAGTATTTATTGAAGATGAGGAACGCACCTATGAAAACATTCAAAGTTGGCATCATCGGCATCGGCGATATCAGTGATGTCTATATCACAAACCTGAAGAAGTACGACATCGTCAGGATCGCAGCCTGTGCCGGCCGAAATCTGGCCAAAGCTCAGCAGAAGGCGGCCCAACATCAGATTCCCAAGGCCTATGCCAACGGATTCGAGCTGATCGCAGATCCTGAAATTGACATCATCCTGAACCTGACCACCCCGGCTGCTCATTTCGAGCTGAACAAGGCTGCCCTTCTAGCTGGCAAGCATGTTTATACCGAAAAACCGCTGGCTGCAACCTTCGCTGAAGCCAAGACCCTGATCGACCTGGCGGCTGACAAGGGGCTGTATCTGGGCTCGGCACCGGATACATTCCTAGGCAGCCGGTTGCAAACCTGCCGCGAATTGATTGACAAAGGCACGATTGGTGACATTGTCGGGGCCGGCGCCTTCGTTGTCAGCCATGGTCATGAATGGTTTCACCCCAATCCCGATTTTTTCTACCAGATCGGCGGCGGCCCGCTGCTCGACATTGGACCCTATTATATGACTGCCCTTCTTTCCCTGCTTGGTCCGATTAAAACCTGTGCCGGCATGGCGCGGCGGACATTTGACCGGCGGGTCATTGAGAGTGAGCCACGCCGGGGCGAGGAAATCCCCGTGGAAGTGGATACCCATATCACCGGCACCTTCGAGTTTGCCAGCGGGGCGATCGCCACGATCATGGCCAGTTTCGATGTCTGGGACTCGGAACTGCCGCGCCTGGAAATTTATGGCACCAAGGGCACGATCTGCCTGCGGGACATCGATCCGGTTGACGGACCCAATTTATTCGGGGGCGAGGTCTGGTTGCGCACTCGGGACAATTACCGCTGGGTCGGCCTGCCACGGCGCCATGATTTGCCAGACTGGACGATTGTATCGAGCGACCGGCCCTTCAATGAAACCAGTCACCGGGAAAACAGCCGGGGGATCGGTCTGATCGACATGGCCTATGCGATTGCCAGGCAACGCCTGGAACGCGCCAGCGGCCTGATGGCCCTGCATCAGATCGAGGCCATGGAAGGCCTGCTGTTATCCGCGCATGAGAAACGGTATTATACGATGAAAACGACCTTTGCGCGGCCGGTGCCGCTTTCTGTTGACTTCCCAGAAAGTGAAATTCAGTAAACCAGACCCCTCTGGATCGCTGCGGCGATCAGCTCAGCACCATCCCAGTTGGGGTGCAGGTTGTCATCCGTGTACTGTGAGACATTTTTCTCTGTGATCCCGCTGGTAACAAAGAGATTGATCACTTTGACATTGTTCTGGGCGCAGACGTCCTTGATCGCTTTGACGTACTGGTCGAGGGTATGACCGGCGTCGTTGGCCTCAGGGTAGACGGGCTGATGGCTGTAGTCGCCGCGTTTGATCGGGGTCAGGAAGACGAGCTCGATCGTTGGGCTGGCGGTGCGGATTTTGGTAATGACCTTTTGCACATCACCGTAGAAGGTATTGGCGCTGGCAGGATCGCCTGGTGCACCCAGCGGCGTGCCCAGGCCATAATCATTCGTACCGGCAAAGACCGTCACCAGGTCGAAGGTGGCCAGTTTGTCTTTGGTCACGCGGTCACCCATGGTCGACATGGTCGTGCCGGCGACGCCATCGTTGTAATAGTATCGGAAGCCCATTTTTTTGACGAGCAGGTCTGGATACAGGCCGGAATTGGTGATGCTGTCGCCGATCGCCCACCAGAGCTTGCCTGAATAGTCCTTCGGAATCGGCGTTGGGGTTGGCGTTGGCGTGGGGGTAGGCGTCGGTTTAGGTGTCGGTGTTGGTTTTGGGGTCGGCGTTGGGGCTGGAGTTGGATTCGGTGTGGGTGTGGGCGTCGGGGTCGGGCTGGGTGATGGGCTCGGGGTCGGTGTGACCGTCGGTTCCGGAATCGGGACCGTGGTGGTGGCGGATGGGGCAGGTTCAGGGGTAGTTACAGCTGCCGTTGTGGATCGGGTGGGCTGATTTTGTTTCCAGAAAGCGCCTGCTGCGACCACACTGGTGATGAGCAGCACAGCAACCGAGAGTCCGAGCAGAAGTTTAAATGTATTCTTTTTCATGGATTCTTATCGCACCTTTGCCGCCGGATATTCGGTGCAGAGCAGGCGGTAGGGTGCTTCATCCTCTTCGATTTTCGGGAAACGGCCGATCGGTTCGTAAAAGCGGTTGTCATTGTCATCGTCGTTGCACATCGAGACCTCACCCAGCAGGACCGGGCCCCCTTCGACTGGCACAATGAAGTCATGGTAGAGATAAGGATCGATCGCGATGCTTTCGCCGGGTGACAGCTTCACCTGGGTGCCTGCAGGCACGGTCATCTCCCGGCCATCGAGGTGGACGACCACATCGGTGTCCAGTCGTATACCGTCCTCGGCGCCATTGTAGACGGTAATGTAGACCACATTGCCACCGCGGTTGATGATGTCTTCCATTTTCGACCAGTGGAAATGCAGCGGGGCGGTCTGTCCCGGATAGAGCATGAGAATTTTCTCGGCATAGGACTTCTTGTATTTTGGATTGTGGTAATTGCCATTGCGCAGGGTGAAAAGGCCAAAGCCAACCTCGGCAAAACGGCCAAGTCCGTAATCCGTGATGTCCCAGCCCAGCTTATTGTCGCGGATTTCATCGTAGTCCGGTCCGGCCGCTGCCCAGTCCGCCGGCTGCCAGCTGGCAAAAGGCGGCAAAGCGAAGCGGAACTCCCGGGTGAGATTTTCCATGTCGCGGATGACGGTGTTGATTTCGGAACGTTTCATGGGGGGAGATCCTCCTTGGGGTTGGATGGCTGGCAGGCGGGCGCGGATTGAAGCAAGTGTGGCTGCCGGTGGAAATCCTGCTTCATTTTAGCAAATTTTCGTGGCTTGAGAATCAGCAATTGCCGAAATCAGCACCAGGGCTCGCGCGAGGGGTGCGTCCGAAATCGGCAATTGCCATCAAATATGCCACCCCCACACAATCATCTGACAGCAAACCATGCAACTACTACTAACGGTTCCAGGGTGGTTTTACAGGTAATCGCCTTATTCAAGTTTCTGGTGGATCTCTTGCAGGAAGCGCTGGCCGTAGCGCTGGGCCTTCAGGGTTCCGACACCGGAAACAGTGAGCAGATCGGCCTGGTTCTGCGGTTTTTTCCGGCACATGTCTGTCAAAGTGGCATCGGTGAAGACCATGTAGGCGGGCACATGTTCCGACTTGGCAAGGCTGCTGCGCAGCGCTTTCAGGCGAGCAAACAGATCCTGGTCCAGAAGCGTTCCTGATTCAGGCTCAAAACCGGATCGTCGTGCGTTTGAATTTGCTTTGGCTTTGGGCTTTTCTTTCGTAACCATGATAAATACAGGTTCATCATCCTGGAGAATCCCTCTGGAGCGTTCGGTCAGCGCCAGCACGGGGTAGGTCGTTCCGGTCACTGCCAGATACCCTTGTTCCTGGAGCTGGTCCAGGATTGCGGACAGCTTGGTCCGGCTGGAGTCCTGGAGAAAGCCATATTCGGCCAGCGTGTCGAGCTGGGCGCGGTAAATGCGCTCGCTTTTACTGCCGAGCAGGATATCGATGATCACGGTCTTGCCATATTGCTGCCGTCGCTGGGCCAGCCGGTAAACGACCGTCAGAATGGATTTGGCTTCGCGCTTGGCATCGACTTTGGAAAATTCGGTCTGGCAGTTGGAACATTTTCCACAAAAAGCATGGGTCGTCTCGCCAAAATAGCGCAGGATGTAAGCGCGCAGGCAGGTGTGGCTGTTGCAGTAGAAGGTCATGGCCCTCAGCCGGTCGTGGTCGCGCTGACGAGCGAGCTGCTGCTGGATGTCCGACAGGTCCGGATTGGATTCCTTGCGATCGATCAGGAACGCATTTGTCTTCACATCCTGGCCGCTGTAAAGGACAACGCATTCGGCCGGTGAGCCGTCACGGCCAGCCCGGCCCGCCTCCTGATAGTAGCTTTCTACATCCATCGGCATGTTGTAATGGATGACGAAAGCGACATTGGATTTGTCGATGCCCATGCCAAAGGCATTCGTCGCAACCATGACGGCTGCACGGTCGTAAAGGAAATCGTCCTGGTTCTGATGGCGCTCAATCTCACTGAGGCCCGCGTGATAGCGTGTTGCTGCGATCCGGTTTTGCTGTAGGAAATCACAGACCTCCTCAACGGCCTTGCGGGTAGAGCAGTAGACAATGCCGGTGTCATCGCGGTGTTCATGGATGATTTTCAATAGAGTCTGGTCTTTATCCTTGGGTTTCTGGACGGAGAAAAACAGATTCTCCCGGTCGAAACCGGTCACGATCCGGCGCGGATTGTGGAGCCTGAGCAGTTGGACAATATCGTCTCGGACTTCTCCAGTCGCGGTCGCCGTGAAGGCGCTGATCACCGGACGGACGGGCAGTTTGGCCATGAATTCACTGATTCTCATGTAGCTGGGTCGGAAATCATTCCCCCATTGGGAAATACAGTGAGCCTCATCAATGGTCAGCATTGCAACGGGTATCTGCTGGCAAAGTGCGATGAATGCTGGTGTCAGCAGTCGCTCTGGGGCGACATAGATCAGCTTGTAATGCTGGTTGGCAGCGCGCCGGACCACCTCTGTGATCTGGGCAGCGGTTAGGGAGCTGTTGATGTAGGCGGCGCGGATGCCATTCTGGCCCAGCGCCTGGACCTGGTCCTTCATCAGGGAAATCAATGGCGAAACCACCAGCGTCACACCTTGCAGCAGCAGGGCCGGGACCTGGTAGCACAAAGACTTACCAGCGCCTGTCGGCATCACGCCCAGCACATCCCGGCCCGAGAGCAGCTCATCAATGATCTCCTCCTGCGCCGGGCGAAAATCTGCAAAGCCGAACGTTTCCTTCAGGATGGTGTGCTTGTCCATGGTCCTCCAGATGTGGGTGCGAATAGCTGTGCGAGCGCGACCGGACGCGGCCGGATGGCCGGGGACGGGGGCGGGAGCGGCGCGCGATTTGAGTAGCTGGGCAGCGAGACTGGACACAGCCGGCAGGCTGGGGACAGGATCGGGGCGCAGCGGGTGAGCGGAACCGGCCGCGGCCGGATGGCCGGGGACGGGGGCGCGGGGTGGGACCAGTTTACGGCTTAAACTGAGCGACTTCAACAATTTAAGTTGGATTTAAGGCAGATTTTTCGGGTATTGGAGCGAAGGGTGATACGGAATCCGGCAATTGCCGAAAACCGCACCAGGGGTCACTCGAAGTCTGACACCAAAACCGGCAATTGCCAAAAATCGTACCAGGGTCATTTCATTTGAAACATACAGGGGTATCGGTCGCAGCCCCACAGTCCCAGTGGTTTTCGGGTGCGGCTCAGACTTATTGCCGGTTTTCAACCCCGACCTCGTTTCGGAAATTTCCTTTTCTATGTCGGGGTCGTTTTTCGGAAATTAGTCGTATTGCGGCTTGCGGAACTTACAGCCGCAAGGGTTTTCAAGCAACCGTTCTTTCTGATGCAAATTTTGACCCCGACCCCAAAACCGGCAATTGCCGAAAACAGTACCAGGGGTCGCGCCAACCCCGACCCCAAAATCGGCAATTGCCGAAAACCGCACCAGGGGTCGTGCGACGGCAGGCGAGTTGCCAGAATCCGGTGTGAGTTCCCACACTCCGGCAGCAGGTCAGGCACTTTCCCTGATATATGGCCGGAGGATCGCTCGACAGCTGACACTGCCTGCGACAAAAAAACGATCATTTCCAATCAAAACCAACCCACTTTCCCCGTTGACACGAGCCAAGGAATCGTGCTAAATTGACAATATAGGTCCGCAAATCATTACAAAAATTATTAAATACTGACAAAAGGCGACGCGAGTCTTTTGCCGAAATCGTGAGCTATGTAGCTCCCAAGAGAGTTTTTTCTTGGGATTTTTTATTGGGATCGATAACGGCAAGTGCCAAGGGGGGGTGCGCCATTTGATCGAATTGGACGAAAAGAAGCGGATTATCCAGGAGTTTGTCCCTGGCAAGCAGGTGACGCTGGCTCATGTGATCGCGCACCCGGACAATGCCCTTTATACCAAGCTCGGGCTGATCGATACCAGGGGTGCGATCGGTATTTTCACGATCACACCGGGCGAGGCGGCGATCATTGCTGCGGATGTGGCGACTAAATCAGCCCATGTCAGCATCGGTTTTGTCGATCGTTTCAGTGGCTCCCTTGTTGTAACTGGGGATGTCGCCTCTGTTGAAGCTTCACTAAGGGAAGTCATGCGCACCCTGTGTGACCAGATGGGGTTCACTCCTGCCCCAGTCACCCGCTCATAAAGGAACGCAAGCACGTGATGGCAGATAGCAGCACCCTTTCACAATCAAATAATGAGCCGATCGAGACTTTGAATAAGAAATTGATCCTGATTGGCCGGACGACGGCTGGCAAGACGACGTTGTGCCAGTACATTTGCCGTGAGGAACTGCAGTATGCCAAAACACAGGCGGTGCAGATCTTCAAAGACAGCCTGATCGATACACCTGGCGAGTATCTGGAGATCCGCCATTACCGCGGGGCGCTCCATGTCACGTCGAGTGATGCCGATATCATCGTCCTGGTCCAGGACCCGACGGAAGAGGGCACCATGTTTCCGCCCGCCTATGCCGGCAGTTTTGCCAAACCGGCGGTTGGCGTGATCACCAAGCAGGACATGGCGACACCCGAGCAGATCGAGCGGGCCCGGCAGCATTTGCTGGCGGCAGGCGCACAGAAAGTCTTTGTCACGAGCAGTGTCGACGGTACCGGTTTTGAGGCGCTGTACGACTATTTGAACCAGCAGTGAGGTCTGGCATGGAAAACAACAAATCCCTGCGTGTCCTGATCGCTGAAGATGAACCCATCACCCGCATGGACCTGCGGGAAATGCTCGAGCACAGTGGCTACCAGGTCGTGGGTGAGGCCGGTGATGGCTTTGATGCATTGGAGCTGTGCAAAACAGTCAAGCCGGACCTGGTCCTGATGGATATCAAGATGCCCCTGCTCGATGGCTTGTCAGCGGGCCGGATCGTTCTGGAGGAGAAACTCTGCGATGCCGTGATCCTGCTCACTGCTTACAGCGAGCGTGGTTTCATCGAGCAGGCCAAGGAAATCGGCATCAGCGGTTATCTGGTCAAGCCGGTCGATGAAAAGGCTCTGGTGCCGAGCATCGAGCTGGCCGTTGCCCGCAGCCTTGAGGTCAAACGGCTGAAAAACGATATCGAAAAGGTCTCGGAACGGCTGGAAAACCGCAGCATCATCGAGAAAGCCAAAGGGGTCCTGATGGACCGCGAGAAAATGAACGAACAAGACGCCTATGAGTACATCCGCAAGATCAGCTGTGCCAAGAATATTTCCATGCGCCGGGTTGCCGAAATCATTCTGCTGCGCCCGGAAATCTCCAACCGAAACACCTGAGGACGACAAGACATGAACGAGATTGAACGCCTGTGCAAGCGCCACACCAGCCTCAACGATGATGACATCCGGATCATCATCGCAATGGCGGCTGTCTTGCAACCCCTGGCCAATCTCGAAGATGCTGACGTTTTCGTCGACTGCCCGTCCGTGGACGAAGGGATCGCCATCGTTGTGGCAGAAGCCAAGCCGGACTATGTTCCGTCCTCCTACAAGAAAACAGTCGTCGGCCTGATGGCGCTGCAGGAAAACGAACCTGCCGTGGCCCGTTCCCTCCGGCTCGGTGTCGCAACCAAGCAAATGAAGGCCGTGACCCAGGAGAGCACGCATGTCATCCAGTCGGTCGAGCCGATCAAAAACGGTGAACGTGTGATCGGTGTCCTGATCCGTGAGAAGCGGGTCGATGAGCAGCGGGCCAACAATGAGCATTTGCATTTTTCCCAGCAGGGCTATGAGCGGATCGCCAATGCCCTGACCCATATGGCCAGTGAAAGCACTTGGTTGACCGAATGTATCGACGAGGCCCTGGTCATGGTCAACCACAGCGGAATCGTGGCCTTCCGCAATACCCTGGCCCATGAACTATTCCAGAAACTGGGCTACATCGATGATATCCTGGGCCAGCGCTATGAAAACATCCGCCCGGTCGAGCCAGAACAGAACCGGGGCGACAGCCGCTACACCTTTGTCGAGACAACGGTCGGTAACCTGACCCTGGCGATCAAGCATGTGCGTTTAAATTCCCAGGACATTGCCTTTGTCGTGGTCATCCGTGATATTACCTGGAACAAACAGCAGGAAAAGGAACTGATCCTGAAGTCCGTCGCGATCAAGGAAATGCATCACCGGGTCAAGAACAACCTGCAGACGATCGCCAGCCTCTTGCGCTTGCAGGTCAGGCGGACTGAGAATGATGAAACCCGGGCGGTCCTGAGCGAGAGCATGAACCGCATCCTCTCGATTGCCGCAACACACGAACTGCTGGCCCAGAGCGGCGTTGACCAGGTCAAGATCGGCGAAGTCCTGATGCACATCAAGAGCAGCACCGTGCGCTATTTCGCCCGGCCGCATTTTGATGTTTCGGTGACGGTTGAGGGTGATGATTTCTATGTTGATTCGGACATTGCAACCTCGATTGCTCTGATCATCAATGAATTGCTGCAGAATTCGCTGCAATACGCATTCGAAGGCATGAATGAAGGTCAGGTCCGGATTGTCGTCAAACTGGGTGACCTCTACTCACAGATCCAGGTCATTGACAATGGCTGTGGTTTCGATGTCGCCAACATCCGCCAGAACCGGCTCGGTCTCAACATTGTCCAGACCCTGGTCAAGGACAAGCTCCGAGGGAACCTGGCCTTCGACTCGGGGCCAGGCGGAACGACTGTCACACTGGATTTCAAAAATCAGATCATGGACATCGTCGGTGTGCCGTAGCACCGGCGAGAAGGAACAACAACCAGGCGACGTTAGCCCGGCTGCAGGATGACACCTGCGCCGGGCCATTTTTTTGCAAAGGGGGTGTGGATCATGCATGAGGTCATCTTGAGTGTCGGGATCGATATCGGCACGACCACCACCCAGCTGGTTTTCAGCCGCCTGACGATTGAAAACCTGGCCAGCAGCTATACCGTGCCCCGGATCACCATTGTCAACAAGGAGATCATCTACAAAAGCCCGATCTATTTCACACCTTTGACGTCGCCGGTCGAAATCGATGCCGATGCCGTCAAGAAAATCGTTGAGCTGGAATATGCGGCAGCGGGTATGAAGCCGGGAGAGATCCACACGGGAGCAGTCATCATCACGGGTGAGACGGCCCGCAAGCAGAATGCCAACCTGGTCCTCTCTGCCCTGAGCAAAATGGCTGGCGATTTTGTCGTCGCCACGGCTGGTCCAGACCTCGAGTCGGTGCTCTCGGCGCGTGGTGCCGGAGCCGACCTGCTCTCCTCTGAGCACCGGACCGTCGTTGCCAATCTCGATGTTGGTGGTGGCACCACCAACATCGCCGTCTTTGAACGCGGGGGCCTCCGCGGCACCTGTTGCCTGGACATCGGCGGCCGCCTGGTCAAGGTCAAGGACAACCGGATCGACTACATTTTCCCGGGTATTGCCCGGCTGGCGGCCAGGCATGGTCTGGAAATCCGTCTCGGCAGCCAGGCAGATTTGCATCAGCTGCGCCAGCTGTGCAGCCTGATGGCTGACCAGCTCGCCATGGCCCTGCATGTCCTTTTGCCAGATGAAACCCATCCACTGATGTACACGAACCAGGGGCATGCGCTGCCTGAGCAGCCTGTGATCCAGGCTGTGACCTATTCCGGCGGCGTTGCCGATTACGTCTACCAGCAAGCATCCGCCGACTGGTTCCGGTATGGCGACATCGGCATCCTGCTCGGCCAGGCGATCCAGGCGCAGCCGCAGCTGTCCAGGCTCAAACGGTTCATTCCGGCTGAAACCATCCGGGCTACTGTTGTCGGCGCCGGATCCCACACCACCGAAATCAGTGGCAGCACCATCGCCTATGTCGAGCACTGCCTGCCCATGAAAAACATTCCCATCCTCAAAATATCCGAAGCCGACGAGACCGACCTTTCCCGGCTGGCCGCGTCCATTGCCACTCAGCTGCCGCTTTTCATGCCCGAAGGCAAGCCTGAGCCCGTCGCCATCGCTTTCACCGGACGGGGCCGGAGTCGTTTCTCCGAGATCCAGTCCCTTGCGAAAGCCATCATCCAGGGGGCCAAGGAGGTGATTGAGCACAGGCACCCATTGATCATCGTGGTGGAAAACGATATCGGCAAAGCACTCGGGCATGCCATCCGGGTTTTGCTGGGGAAGCCCAAGGACGTGATCTGCATCGACAGCATCCGGACCTTGAGCGGCGACTACATCGATATCGGACTGCCCATCGCTGACGGGCGAGTCGTCCCGGTCGTGATCAAAACCCTGATTTTCAATACCTGACCTATGACCTGACTCCAGATTCAACTGCCAAGGAAGAGAGGTGAACAACTTGATTCTGAAAACCAAGCTTTTCGGCCACATGTACGAATTCAAATCGCTGCGTGAAGTCATGGCCAAGGCAAACGAAGAAAAGTCTGGTGACAAACTGGCGGGTATCGCCGCCGAAAGTGCCGAGGAACGGGTCGCCGCCAAGGTTGTCCTGTCCCACATCACCCTTGCTGACCTGCGCAACAACCCTGCCGTCCCCTATGAAGAGGACGAAGTCACCCGGGTCATCCAGGACGCCGTCAATGAGCCGATCTACAACGAGCTTAAGAACTGGACGGTGGCGGAATTCCGCGAATGGCTGCTCGACATCAACACCACCGGTGACATGATCCGGCGCGCCTCGCGTGGCATCACCAGTGAAATCGTCGCAGCCGTCTGCAAACTGATGAGCAACCTCGACCTGATCTATGCGGCCAAGAAGATCCGTATCACGGCTCATGCCAACACGACTATCGGCAAGCCGGGAACCTTCTCATCGCGCCTGCAGCCCAACCATACAACCGATGATCTCAAGGGCATCATGGCCTCGGTCATGGAAGGCTTCAGCCTGGGCTGCGGCGATGCCGTGCTTGGCCTGAATCCCGTCGATGACTCGGTGGAAAATGTCGCCCGCATCCTCAAAGCCTTTGACGAATTCAAGAACAAGTGGCAAATTCCGACCCAGATTTCGGTCCTGGCCCACGTCTCCACACAGATGGATGCCATCACCAAGTTTGGCGCGCCAGCGGACCTCGTTTTCCAGTCGATCGCCGGTTCCCAGAAAGGCAATGATGCCTTTGGTGTATCCGTGGCCATGATTGACGAAGCCAGGGCTCTGCTGCTGTCACAGGGGACTGCCACCGGTCCGAACGTCAACTACTTTGAAACTGGCCAGGGCTCCGAGCTTTCATCTGACGCCCACTTTGGCTGGGACCAGGTGACCATGGAGGCCCGCTGCTATGGCCTGGCCAAGCATTACCAACCCTTCCTGGTCAATACCGTGGTCGGCTTCATCGGACCGGAATACCTGTACGATTCCAAGCAAGTCATCCGGGCTGGCCTGGAAGACCATTTCATGGGCAAATTGACCGGTATCTCGATGGGCTGTGATGCCTGCTATACCAACCACATGAAAGCTGACCAGAACGATATCGAGAACCTGGCCACCTTGCTGGTCGCAGCCGGTTGCAACTACGTCATGGGCGTGCCCCAGGGCGATGACTGCATGCTGATGTACCAGTGCACGGGTTATCACGATTCAGCCGCACTCAGGGAAACCTTCGGTCTCAGGCCAGTCCATGAATTCGATCTCTGGCTGGAGAAAATGGGCTTCTCGGAAAATGGCAAGCTGACTCCATTGGCTGGCGACGCGTCGGTCTTCATGGCGAAGTAAGGAAGGAGGATCAGCTGAACATGGATGCTAAGGATTTAAGGCAAATCATCGAGCAGGTACTCTGCGAAATGAACATCACCGGCGATTCCGGCCAGACCGGCAGCCTGACCAGTGCCGTCCAGTCCGCCCTGGGCAAGACCGGCACGGTCATCGAAGACGGCTATATCCCCGACATCACGGAAAATGACATCAAGACCCAGTATCTGGTGGAAAATCCCCGTTACGGCGATGCCTTCATGGAAATCAAGATGCGGGCTCCCGCCCGGCTGGGTATCGGCAAGGCTGGCGCCCGGTACAAGACACTCCCCCAGCTACAGTTCAGGGCTGCCCATTCCGCTGCCCAGGACGCCTGTTTCCATGACATAGACCTGGATTTCGTCACAGATAAGCTCGGCCTGTTCTATGTCCAGACACAGTGCGACAGCAAGGACATTTACCTGACCCGACCGGACCTCGGCCGCAAGCTGACAGCGGATGCCCAGAAAACCATCCGAGACAAATGCAAGAAGAACCCCACCGTGCAGCTGGTCGTTTCAGACGGTCTCTCCAGCTCAGCGGTAGCAGCCAATGCAGCTGATTTGTTGCCAGCCATTGTCCAGGGCCTGGCCAGTTTCAAGATCGATGTTGGCACAACTTTCTTTGTCAAATATGGTCGTGTCGGTGTCATGGATGAAATTTCGGAGCTGCTTGGCGCGGATGTCACCTGTATCCTGATAGGTGAGCGACCCGGCCTGATCACGGCAGAATCCCTGTCGGCCTATTTTGCCTACAAGGCCACCGTCGGTATGCCGGAAGCCCGGCGCAACGTTGTCTCGAACATCCACAAGGCCGGAACCAGTCCGGCAGAAGCGGGTGCTCATATCGCCGAAATGATCAAAGTCATGCTGGACAAAAAAGCCAGTGGCACCGATCTGAAATTCTAAGCAAGGGAGGATAGAACATGAAACGAGATCCAATCAAGGCCAATGTGCTCGCGACAAAAATCATCCCGAATGTCGATCCTGAGCTGGCCAAAAGCCTGAACCTCGGACCGAATGACCGGTCCCTGGCCCTGATCACGGCAGACTGCGACGATGTGACCTACACAGCCCTGGATGAAGCCACCAAGGCAGCCGATGTCCGTGTCGTCTATGCCAAGAGCTTCTATGCCGGTGCTGCCAATGCCAGTACCAAACTGGCTGGTGAAATCCTTGGCATCATGGCGGGGCCCAACCCGGCCGAAGTCAAGAGCGGCCTGGCGGCAGCAATCGATGTGATCGAAAATGTGGCCCACTTTGTCTCGGCCAACGACGATGACAGCATCCCCTACTATGCCCACTGCATCTCCCGCACAGGTTCGTATCTGTCGGCCGGCGCTGGTATTGCCGAGGGCGAAGCCCTGGCCTATCTGATCGCGCCGCCGCTGGAGGCCGTGTATGCGGTCGATGCTGCGATGAAAGCTGCGGATGTCAAGCTCTGCGTCCTCTATGCCCCGCCATCCGAAACCAACTTTGGCGGTGCCCTGCTGACCGGCAGTCAGTCAGCCTGCAAGGCCGCCTGCGAAGCATTTGCCGTGGCAGTCGAGTACGTCGCTGACAACCCCAAGGTCTGATCCATGAAAGCGTTGGGCCTGATCGAGGTCTATGGGCTGGTCACCGCCATTGAGGCGCTGGATGCAGCAGTCAAGGCAGCCAATGTCACCCTGATTGGTGTCACCCAGGTCAAAGGCGGCCTGGTCTGTGTCCAGGTGACGGGGGATGTGGGTGCCACTCGGGCAGCGATCGATGCTGCCGCAGCAGCTGCGGCCAAGGTAGGCAAAGTGATTTCTGTCCATGTCATCCCGCGACCGGCTGAACCCATCGGCGACATGATCGGGCCGCAAGGCCAGGGTCAGGGAGGTGGTCCAGGCCGCGGCAAGGGCCAAGGTCAGAAACCGATTGAGCAGCCCCGCGAACCAGTTTCTGTTCGTGTGCCGGCAATCCAGGCCGTCGAGCCACAGCCAGAGCCAGAAGCAGCCCCTGCTCCCGCTCCAGCTGAGCCGGTCAAAGCTGCCCCAACGGACGACCTCGATCATCTGACTGTCGCCGAGTTGAGAAACCTGGCCCGTGAGACTGGCGTCACCACCCTGTCAAAACGGGACATCCGGTTTGCCAAGAAAGAGGAACTGCTGGAAGCCATCCGCCAGTTCCGTGAACAGGGGAGTTGATCTATGCAGCTCTACGACAAAGACCTACTGTCCGTCCAGGAAGTCCGTGAACTCGTCGCTGCGGCCAAGAAAGCTCAACAAGAACTTGCGGGCAAAACCCAGGCCGATGTCGACCGGATCTGCCGTTCGATTTCCACGGCAGGCGTCAGGAACGCCCGCCGTCTGGCAGAAATGGCGGTCGAGGAGACAGGTTTCGGCATCGTGGACGACAAAGTCATCAAGAACATTTTTGCCAGCCGCATGGTTTTCGACCGGGTCAAAGATATGAAAACCATCGGTGAGATCTCACGCGATGACACCCTGGGAGTTCGCTCTTTCGCGATCCCGGTCGGTGTAGTCGCCGGACTGATCCCCTCCACCAATCCCACCTCGACCGCACTGTTCAAAGCCATCATCGCGATCAAAGCCGGCAATGCCATCGTATTTTCGCCCCATCCGAATGCCCAGCGCTGCATCCTGCAGACGGTCAAAGTCATCCGGCAGGCGATCATCGAGGCTGGCGGCAACGAGGACCTGGTTGGTTGCATCACGATCCCCACCATTCAGGCGACGGATAACCTGATGCGCCATCCCGACACGGCGATGATCCTGGCCACAGGCGGTGCAGCCATGGTCCGGGCAGCCTATTCCTCAGGCACACCGGCGATCGGCGTCGGTCCTGGCAATGGTCCGGCTTTCATCGAACGCACGGCAGACCTCAATAAAGCCGTGCGCCAGATCCTCGAGTCGAAAACCTTTGACAACGGCACGGTCTGTGCCTCGGAACAATCCGTCATCTGCGAAACGGACATGAAAGATGCCGTCAAAGCGGAACTGATCCGCCAGGGCGCCTATTTCCTGACCACGGACCAGGCGAAGAAGCTGGGCAAATTCATCTTGCGCGGTGACGGGACCATGAATCCCCAGGTCGTCGGCCGCAGTGTCCAGGTCATCGCCCGCCTGGCGGAAATCGATGTCCCTGCCGAGGCCAGAGTCCTGATTGCCGAGGAAGACGGTGTCGGTCGCGGCCATCCCTATTCCAATGAGAAACTCGCCCCGATCCTCGCCTTCTACTGCGAGGACAACTACCAGAAAGTCTGCGAACGCTGCCAGGAGATCCTGCGCTACGAAGGAGCCGGCCATACTTTCATCATCCATACCCAGGATACAGCCATGGTCGACTATTTCGCCAAAAGCATCCCGGTCTCCCGGATTGTCGTCAATTCGCCCGGAGCCCTGGGTGGCATTGGCGGCACCACCGGACTTTTCCCTTCCCTCACCCTGGGCTGTGGTGCCATCGGTGGCAGCGCAACCTCAGACAATGTCGGACCGATGAACCTCTTGAATCTGCGCCATGTCGCCTGCGGCATCCGGGAACTCGACGAAATCCGTTCCGGGGTGCCGGACTGTCCGGAAGGCATCTGCCGGACTGAAGTCTACCCGGCCATCGATGTCGATGCCATCGTCCGCAAAGTGATTGAGCGATTGCAACTGGCCTGAGTCGGTCATCTATCCAAACCTGAACAAACGTATCGTTTTCAAATCAAGCGGCACAGACCGCAAGAAAAACCAAGGAGGCAACTATTATGGCAACTCTGCAAGCTCTCGGCATGATCGAAACCAAAGGTCTCGTCGCTTCCATCGAAGCCGCTGACGCCATGGTCAAGGCAGCCAATGTCACTCTGATCGGCAAAGAACATGTCGGCGGTGGCCTGGTCACGGTCATGGTCCGTGGTGATGTCGGCGCTGTCAAGGCAGCGACCGACGCTGGTGCCGCAGCCGCCGAACGAGTCGGCGAAGTCATATCCGTCCATGTCATCCCGCGCCCGCATGAAGAAGTCGAATTCATCCTGCCAGCACTCAAGAAATAAGCCAGGCTTCACATCCATCGAAACCGAGAAAGCCAGCGTTCCTGACAGGAGGTGAAGCGTTTGAAGGTCATAACCGAAAGTATCCTGCGCGACCAGCTCAGAGCCAGCCAGCCGGAAACCTATTACATTCCGGAGGGCAAGATCCTGTCACCAGCGGCGCGCGAGTACCTTCAGCAACGCAAGATCGCAATCGGCAAGGGGTCCGCTCCATCGGCCCCTGTGCCGGCCACGCCCCCCGGCGGCCCATCCGGAGTCGCCACGCCCTCCTCGGCGACTCCGGGTCGGTTTGTCGACTTTGAAACAGGTTCTTTCTACCTGGAAAAACCCGAACACATGACGCATCTGCATGGCAATGTCCTGGTCCCGAAAAACCATCCCCGGATCGTTTTCCGGGGCAAGCTGGACAGCCTGCAGGCCCAGATTGTCCTTGCCCAGGCGATTCTCGCGGAAACCGCACCCAAGGAAAGCCCCCGTCTGATCGAAGACCTCGGCGGCATCCTCCTGATCCTGCGTGAAATCATGCGCTGTGATGTCCAGGAAGCCCCGCTGGAGAATCTGGCTATCCTGGGACTGGACCATGCCCAGCTGCGCGAACGGTCCCATTATCCGGAGAAATACTTCGGCATCAAGCAAATGGTCCTCCCGGAATACACCATGGGCCGGGCCTATGCGCTCCTGAACCAGATCCGCACAGCGGTGCGTGAAACCGAAACTGCCGCTGTCGATGCCTATCGCGAAGGCACCCGCTACACTCGGGCGGACATTGTCGAAACGTTCAATCGCCTGTCCAGCGCCCTGCATATCGTCATGTGCATGTATCTGGCCGGAAACTACCGCAAGGAGGGGTGAGAGATGGAACAGGTCGTGAATGCTGTTCTGGAGGCCATGCTCCGCTCAGGGCTGGTCCAGGTCGAAGTCTCGGCCAGACATGTCCATCTCTCAACCCAGGACTTGGCGACCCTGTTTGGTCCCGATACCGCCTTGACAGCCGTCCGGCCCCTGTCCCAGCCAGGCCAGTTTCTGGCCGCTGAACGGGTGACCGTGATCGGCCCCAAAGGCCGTTTTGAACGGACAGCCATCCTCGGGCCAGTCCGGGGCAACACCCAGGTGGAACTGGCCATCAGTGACCTCAGGGTCCTCGGCATCACAGCCCCAATGCGCGAATCCGGCGATGTGCAAGGTTCGAGCTCGGTCACAATCGAAGGTCCCTGTGGCCAGGTGACCCTGCAGCAGGGCGTGATCATTGCTAGAAACCACATCCACATGACCCCTGATGCAGCCCGGACCCTGGCCCTCCAGGACAAACAGAAGGTCAATGTCAAAGTCCTGACCGACCGGCCTATCACCTTTCACGATGTCATCGTGCGTGTCAGTGACAAATTCAGCTGCCGCGTCCATCTCGACACAGACGAAGGCAATGCGGCCGCTGTCAGCGGATTCACCCTCGGCATGATTCTCCGCTGAAAAAGTCATTCCACAAGGCAGACCCGGCAGCCACAGACACAACCGGTAAGAGGTGCCCCATGATCGACCTGGAACGGATCAACAGTTACATGGACCGCGTAGCCCAGTCAGAGATGACGACGTTCATCCCGGAAGGGCAGCGGCTCAAAGTCGGCCTGGACTTGGGCACAGCCTACATCGTCCTGGTCGTCCTCGATGAATTCAACAATCCCGTGGCCTGCGAAAAACAAGCTGCCAATGTCCTGCGCGATGGGATTGTTGTTGATTTCCCGGGCACACTCAGGATCGTCAAACAGCTCAAGGCCCGGCTGGAAGAGCGGATCGGCCGCGATCTGACCCATTGCGCCATCGCCATGCCAGCCGGCACCGAGAGCAGCACCCGGACTCACCAGTACGTCGCCGAGGGCGCTGGTTTCGAAGTGACGGCCATTCTCGATGAACCGTCGGCTGCCAATTCGATCTACCAGATCGACAATGGTGTCGTGGTCGATATCGGGGGCGGCACAACCGGCCTGGCCGTTCTGGAGAACGGCCAAGTGACAGCCATCTATGATGAGCCAACCGGCGGCACTCATTTGACACTGGTTCTGGCCGGCAACTACAGGATCCCCTTTGCCCAGGCCGAATCGATCAAGATGGATTTTGCCCGCCACCGTGAGATCCTGCCGATCGTGAAAGCCGTCATCGAAAAAATGGCGACCATCATCCGGCGCAACATTGATCCATACAAAACCGACACAATCTACCTGTGTGGCGGGACCTGCTGCCTGACCGGCATCGAAGCCATCATCGAACGAGAGACCGGCATCCCGACCATCAAGCCAGAAAATCCGTTTCTCGTCACACCCGCAGGCATCGCGATGAATTGCCTGCCCTAATCTGCCAGGAAAGGAGGTTGTTATGGATTTTTCTAACTTAGTCGATGAAATTACCCGCCGAGTTTTATCCAGAGTCCAATCCGCTGGAGAATCGTTGGGTGTTGCAAAACCAAAGCTTTTGGTGTTGACAGCTGCCCGGAATGCCCGCTTTGACCATTTCCTGTCCACCACCCGGCTCGGTGACTGCTATGAGCTCAGCTGCTCCTCTGACCCTTGTCCGGAGGAAAATCTGGATGAATATGAAGCACTGGTGCTGTTTGATTTGCGCATTGAAGAACTCGGCCGCATCAGTGCAGGTGTCTGTGGATCACCTTATTCCTGTCTTGTCACCCGGGCCATTCTTACAGGAAAGCGCATCTATCTGCCGGCACGCGAGATCGAATTATTATGCTACGAACAGTCTGCGCCGCCACGCTATTTCGCCATGATGAAGGAAAAACTGGACTTGCTCGAGCAGTCCGGGGTCAAAATCTGCAGTCTGGAAGAACTCGAGTCAGAACTTCTTGGTTTGGCCGCTCGCAAGTCTGCACAGACCTGCCCTGCACCGGTTATCAAGCCTTCTGAAAGCATAGCCCCTGCCGGGCAGCGCCCGGGTACGGCTTCATCCTTCCGGGTTGACAAACGTGTGTTGACCGAAAAAGACCTGATCGAAGCCAGGATGAAAGGCGCCACCGATGTTTTGATCAAAAAGACCTGCATCATCACCGATCTGGCCTGTGAGTATGCCCGGGCCCGCAAGCTGAACCTGGTCAGGGATGCTGACTGAAAACGCTGGACCGATGATAAGCAGAAGGAGGTGTGAACATGATTGTCGCCAAAGTGATCGGAAATATCTGGGCCACGCGCAAGGAGGACAAGCTCAACGGCTTGAAGCTGTTGATTGTCCAGCCCTTGAACATCCTGGATGACTCCAAAAGTGATGCACCCATCGTCGCAGCTGACATCATTGGTGCCGGCATTGGCGAAACAGTCCTTGTCGTCAGCGGTAGTTCGGCCCGCGGTGCGACTGGCAATATCCAGACGCCAGTCGACGCTACAGTAGTCGGCATCGTCGATGATCGAGAGATCGATCCTTCTGTGCTCTGAAAGTCCGGAGGAAAGCCCCTATGGAATTTATCAAAGCCATACAGGAAGCAGGCGTTGTTGGAGCTGGAGGAGCCGGTTTCCCGACTCATGTCAAGCTGGCCGGCAAAGCCAGGACATTGATCATCAATGCGGCTGAATGTGAGCCTCTGATCGAGACCGATAAATACCTGTGCCGGACCCAGGCCGAAACCATCGTGACAGCCATCGGCGCAGTCAGCGACCAGATCGGGGCCGAAAGGCGCGTGATTGCACTCAAAGGAAAATACCACACGGAAATTGAAACCCTGCGCCAGGCGATTTCCAAAGCCGGAGCCCAGATCGAGATTTTCGAAATGGGAGCGTATTATCCGGCTGGTGACGAACAGATCATGGTCCAGCAAATCCTGGGCGTTTCTGTGCCTGAGCGCGGGATTCCGCTCGATGTTGGCGTCGTCGTCAACAATGTCGGTACACTGGTCAATATTGCCGATGCCATGCGCGGCCAGCCGGTGATCGACAAGTACCTCTCTGTTGCCGGTGAAGTGGATAAGCCCCTGATGTTCAAAGTGCCCATCGGCACGCCCGTTACCGAGGTCTTAAGCCAGGCTGGACTCCGGATTGCCGACTATGCTTTGATCCTCGGTGGGCCCATGATGGGACTGATGATGGTTGACCCCCAGAAAATCGCCAGTGCCGTGGTCACCAAGACACTGGGCAGCCTGATTGTCCTGCCGGCCGGGCACACCATGGTCCAGACCTGGCGCATGCGCCAGAATGTCGGCCGCCTGCGCCACCAGACCCAAAGCGCCTGCATCCAGTGCCGCATGTGTACCGACCTCTGCCCCCGCTATCTGATCGGCCACCAGATGCGGCCACATCTGGTCATGCGCAATTTCTGGCGCGAAGACACCATCACGGATCCTGCTGAATACATCCGGGCGTTTGGCGACGCCGTCAATTGCTGCGATTGCGGCATCTGTGAAGAATTTGCCTGTCCGATGGGCCTGTCGCCGCGCAAAGTCAACGACCATTTCAAGCAGATGATCCGTCAGAAAGGGCTTACGGTGCCAAGAAATCTTCAGCCCACTGCCCGCCCTGGCCTCAATGAAGGGCGGACACCGACGCTGCGCCTGGTCGCCCGGCTTGGCCTCACTGCCTACGAAGGACGCCATGCCACTGAGTGTCGCGAATTCACGCCAGACTCTGTTTTCATCCCGTTCCGCCAGCACATCGGCAAACCGGCAGTCCCCATCCGGCAAGCAGGTGAACGCATCCGGCGCGGCGACTTGCTCGCCCAGGCCGATCCAGACGGTCTCTCAGCCAATATCCACTGCAGTCTCGATGGCATCATCACGGAAATCAGCGCAACCGGTGCCCGCATCAGCCGGAAGGAGGTATGAAAGCGATGGGAAATGCAATCGGCATGCTCGAATTCACCAGTATTGCGCGGGGCATCGAGGCCAGTGATTTCATGGTCAAGGCTGCCCAGGTCGACCTGATCCGGTCTTCCACAATTTGTCCCGGAAAATATGTGGTGATTGTAGCCGGCAATACCGGCGATGTCACCGCAGCCATGGCGACTGGTGAGAAAAAGGGTGAGGGCTATGTGGTGGACCAGCTCCTGATCCCCAACATCCATCCCCAGCTGATCCCTGCGATCAACATGACGGTCCAGGTCGACCAGCCGGGCGCAGTCGGAGTCCTGGAGTATTTCTCCGTTGCCTCCGCTATCCGGGCGGCAGACATAGCAGCCAAGGCCGCCCAGATCATCCTGATCGAAGTGCGTATCGGCTTTGCCATCGGTGGCAAGGGATACGTCACGCTGACCGGTGATGTCGGAGCAGTCCGGGCAGCAGTAGCAGCCGCGATCGCCCAGACCGAATTGCTGGTTGGCAGCGCGGTGATTCCCAAACCCTCCCCCAAGCTCTTTTCGGCTCTGATGTAAGTTACAATAAATCCGAATAGAAAAGGAGAATCGGCATGTTTCAGGAATTAATTGACAATGTGACCAATGTCGGCATCTTTACGGAAAGTTTTTCCGGCTGGATTTCGAACCTCTCCATCAACTCAGTGATCATCTTCATCATGATGATCTTCATGTTCGTCGGTGCGATCGACAAGATCCGCGGCAACAAGAAAGGCTACGGCGAGGAATTTGACAACGGCTTCAATGCCATGGGGCCTCTCGCCATCGCCATGGCTGGCGTCGTCGCCGCCGCCCCTGTCCTGGCTGTGATCTTGAAACCGATCCTGGTCCCGGTCTATGCCATTTTCGGCGCAGACCCGGCCATGTTCGCCACCACCTTGCTGGCATGCGACATGGGCGGATATCCGCTGGCGATGCAACTGGCGGCCAATGATACCATCGGCAACTTTGCCGGTCTGATCCTGGGCACCATGATGGGCCCGACGATCGTGTTCACGATCCCGGTTGCCCTCTCGATCATCAAGAAAGAAGACCGTCCCTACCTCGGTGCCGGTATCCTGGCCGGCATGATCACCATCCCGATCGGCTGTATCGCCGGCGGTCTCCTGATGAACCTGACCCCTTACAAAATCGACTTTGGCACGATCATCATCAACCTGATCCCGGTCATCATCATTGCTGGCCTGATCGTCCTCGGCCTGTGGTTCATCCCCGCCAAAATGATCACTGGATTCAACAAATTCGGCACAGGCGTCACTGTCACCATCACAGTCTTCACTGCCCTGGCCGTTTTCCAGTACCTGACTGGCATCCGCTTCCCGCTTTTAGACCTGATGGTCGACCGTGAGAAAAACGGCGGATCGATTCCGCTCGAAACCGGCCTTCTGATCTGCGGCCAGATCTCCATCGTCCTGATCGGCGCTTTCCCGATGGTCAAATGGATCACCAAAACCTTTGGCAAGCCGCTGCAAGCTATCGGCAAAGCCTTTGGCATGAATGACATCGGCTCCACCGGTCTCGTTGCCACCCTGGCCAACAACATCCCGATGTTCAATATCATGCACGACATGAACCCGAAGGGCAAACTGCTCAACGTCGCCTTCGCCGTATCCGCTGCCTTCGTCTTTGGTGACCATCTCGGTTTCACCGCTGGTGTCAACAAGGACATGATCTTCCCGGTCATCGTTGGCAAGCTGGTTGCTGGTATCACCGCCCTGATCCTGGCCAATATGCTCGCTCCGAAACTGCTGTCCAAGATCAAGACCAGCGATGAAAGCACTGAGCAGGCCTGACCATGAACATCAGTGAAGCGCTGGTGCGCGAAATTGTCGAGAAAGTTGTCCAGACCATGCTGGCCGATTCTACCGGACAGGCACCAGATGATTTTGTCAAGTGCAAGGATCCCAGTGGGGTCCTGATGGTTAAGACTGACACCGTGCGCTGCGAGCCGTTCGGCGGGGTACCCGGTGTGGCCCTGAAAGACATCGTCACCCTGCAGGAAGCACCACGCATGGGAGCCGGAATCATGGAACTCGACCACGGCGCCCAGTTTGAGTGGACACTCACCTACGATGAGTATGATGTCGTTCTCGAGGGTACGCTCGAGATCAAAATCGACGGCCGCGCTGTCAGCGGCCAGTGTGGCGACATCATCTATATCCCCAAGGGCAGCCACATCTTCTTTGCCACCCCCGACCACGCCCGCTACGCCTACTTCGTCTATCCGGCCGACTGGCAGTCCCAGGGCTGAAGCGAGTCTGGCGCAAAGGCAAAACGCTCAACCCATCCACGCAAAGCGGCTGCTGTCCACCCGGTCAGCAGCCGCTTTTTCATGATTTTTTCACTTAATTTGCGTTATTTTTCATTTATTTTGCGTTAATTTCAAATAATGGCTTATTATTTACTTTGTTTTTGATTTATTTTTCGTTATTTTTCCTTTACAGAATTGATTTTCAATTTATTTTGCATTATTCTTCATTTAAAGGTGGTGATTGTTCTTGCTTGAAGAAGAATTAATTACTCTTGTTACAAAAATCCAAAGTGAGCGTTGTGAAAAGCAAGCCGTCGAAGTCAAAAAGGCAGCCATTGGCACGCCGACACGACTGTATGATACCTTGTCCAGCTTTTCCAATCAGCAAGGCGGAGGCATCATCATTTTCGGATTGGATGAAGCGACCGGATTTCAAGTCACAGGTGTCTATGACCCTCAGGACTTGCAAAAAAAAGTCGTGGAACAATCCATGCAGATGGAACCTGTTATTCGTCCTCTGTTTACGGTTGCACAAATAGAAGGGAAAACGGTTGTCAGTGCTGAAATTTCTGAATGTGACTTGACTGATAAACCGTGTTTTTACCGAGGTGCAGGACGCCTCCGAGGATCCTATATTCGTGTAGGTGAATCAGACCAGCCCATGACGGAATATGAAATTTACAGTTACGAAGCCTATCGACGCCGAATCCATGATGAATTGCGTACGATCAATCGTCTGAAACTGGATCATTTCTCTAAAGAGCGGGTCATGGAATATCTGATCAGCCTGAGGCAACAAAAGCCAAATCTGGCAAATCTCGATGATAATCGGGTTTTGGAAACTCAAGGGCTTGTCCAGAATGGGCAACCTACTTTAGCTGGAATTTTGCTACTGGGTGAATATCCTCAAGAATTTTTTCCACAATTGTCACTGACCGCACTGGTTATTCCAGGGCATGAAATGGGCGATATCGGTTCAGGCAATGAACGTTTTATCGACAACAAACGGATCGAAGGTACACTACCGCAAATGCTGGAACAGGCCATGGCTTTTGTCAATCGAAACATGGCTACCCGAACCATCATCGCAGAGGATGGTACCCGGCATGACCGTGGAGAGTATCCCCTCAAAGCAGTTCGCGAAATTCTGCTAAACGCCATGATCCACCGTGATTACAGCATCCATACTGAAAATTCACCGATTCGCCTCATTTTGTATGCCGATCGTCTGGAGCTCGAAAATCCTGGTGGCCTCTATGGCAGAATCACTCTTGATGACTTGGGAAAAGTTGCTGCTGATACACGCAATCCCTATTTGGCCGGGGCAATGGAAATCCTGCTTCACACCGAGAATCGATTTTCTGGTATCCCAACGATTCGAGTCGAACTGGAAAAAGCCGGATTACCACCGCCACTCTTTTCTGACAGACGCGGCATATTCAAAGTCACGTTCACGAAAGCTCCATCAGACAGGATCTTTCCTGATGTGAATCAGCCTTCTGTTTTGCCGCTGGAGAAGGAGATCTTGGCCTTTTGCGAAACACCCCGTTCGAGAGAAGAATTGGCCCGGAAATTTGGATTTGAAAGCAAGGGTTATTTTGTCAAAACATACGTCCAGCCGCTGGTAGATGCTGGTCGACTCAAACCATCTATACCTGGCAAACCACGCAGCACCCACCAGAAATGGCTGAAAGCGTGAGGGAGATCACCATGCACATCCTGGTTCTTGAAGCCAGCACCAGTTCTGCAAAGACCATGGTCTATGCCCCAGGCACTGGTATCCTGCGTCTTGAATCCAGCCGGTACCCGGCCGAGCTCAGTGATGGCATCACCCAGGATGCCAGGGGACTGATGGATGTGCTGCTGTCCGTCGGTAAAAAAGCCTGTGAAGGTTTTGAGATTACTCTGATCGTCCTGTCCGGCATCTGGCACAGCACCTTGCTTACACAACAGGGGTTACCGGCTTCACCGGTATACACCTGGGCCCATGTTGCAGCCAGCCAGCAAGCCAGCCAAGTCCGTGCAGACACCGCTCTGACGGCTGCAGTCTACCAGCGAACCGGCTGTCTGCCGCATGCATCCTACCCGGCTTATCGCCTGCGCTATTTGCGAGACAACGGCTTGGATCTGAGTCCTTACGAAATCAATGGATATGCGGATTTCCTCTTCAGCGAGCTGACGGGACAACGTGGCACCTCGCTCAACATGGCCTCTGGCACAGGCCTGCTCAACATCCAAACCCTCGACTGGGATGAGAAAACTCTGGCAGACCTTGGTCTCTCACGCACACAAGTGCCTCCCATCAGACCCTCCCTGACAACAGCACCTTTATCAGGCTTGTCAGCCATGAGGCTGGGCCTTCCTTCCGGAATCCCCGTCTCCCTGCCCTTTGCCGATGGTTTCATGAACCAGCTGGGAGCCGGGGCTCGGGAGCACGGCCAGCTGACGATCTCGGTGGGCACCAGCTGTGCGATCCGGACTCTGTCTGACCAGCCTCTGACAGATGATCACAGCCGCGGATTGTGGTGCTACTACGGGATCGACCGGTGGCTGATTGGAGCTGCGACGACAGGCGGCACGAGCAGTCTGGACTGGTTTCGCGACACCCTGGCGCCGCAACAGTCGCTCCCGGAACTCGACCAGCTGGCACAAGTGAGGCTTCAGGCGTGCTTGAGCGATGCTGGCGAACACGGCCGAGCAATTGCGTCGCCACTACCCATCTTTCTGCCCTTTCAAAATGGCGAGCGAAGCCCGGGCTGGCGCGAGCGTCCAGCGGCTGGTTTTTTCGGTGTGCAGGCGTCGCATACCCTCGGCGATCTCTACCAGGCTGCCCTCGAAGGCGTCCTGTACAATGTTTACCAGTGCTATGAACGGCTGGTCCAGGTAGTCCCGGTCCAGTCGATCAACCTGTCCGGCGGTATTCTGTATTCGCTGCATTGGCGGCAAATGGCAGCGGATCTGTTCCAGCGCGACTTGCTGGTGCCCGAATCGGAGCAAGCCTCGCTTCTCGGGGGAGCGGTCCTGGGCCAGATGATTCTGGGTGGATCACCAGCAGCAGATGAAATGGCATTCCGCCAGCAGCTGGTCATCAAACCAGATCCCAGACGGGCCTCCTATTATCAGCACAACTACCAGCGCTATCTGGCGACTTATTTCAATCCTGCACCCCAAACACGATCCCTGCTTCTTGACGGGCTTTTTCCGCGACTTCCATGACCACCAGTGACTCGTCGAGCCAAGCCTGGGTACGGCTCCAGTCTCTTTGTGCCAGGCAATCCGCGAAAGCATCGATCTCATAAACCAGCCTGTTTTCCTGGGTTTGCAGGTTGACGGTTTCCTGGCGTGATCCTGTTCTGATTTCGTACGAGGGACACCTGTTGACAGGTCCTGCGACGTCGATGAATCCTTTTTCACCCTGGATGATCTGGAACGACGGACTGGCTGAATCTTTGGCTGCAGAGCAGGTGGCGATGAAACCATCGTATTCCAGAACGACCGTGCCAGAGGTGTCTATGCCATTGAAAGCCTTGTTGGCATAGGCATGGACCGCTTGAGGCCGGCCGAACAGGCCGATCACAAAATGCAGGTTGTAGATGTTCAGATCGTAGAGGCAGCCACCGGAAAAGGTCGGATCGAAAATATTGGTCACTTCACCGTCCAGGAGCTGGGTGTAGCGGCTGGAATATTGCGAATAATTGCACTGGACCAGACGGACCGGGCCAATAGTCGCCAGATCCTGCCGGACGTTCAGGTAATTGGGCAAGTGGCGGGTGGAAATGGCTTCGAACAGATACAGACCTTTTTCGCGTGCCAGTTTCACGAGAGCTTGTGCCTCGGCCAGCGTCGATGTCATTGGTTTTTCCAGGATGACGTGCTTATTCGCCTTCAAAGCCTGCACAGCCTGGTCGAAGTGGAGGCTGTTGGGCAGGGCAATGTAGATCGTGTCGATGACCGGATCCCCCAGTAGCTCATCCATGGTTGTGCAGGTCCTGGCAATACCGAAGCGACTGGCCAGAGCGGCAGCTTTCTCGCCGCTGCGCGAATAAATGGCGCCGATCTGCACGGATGGCACTTGCTGGCAAGCGGCAAGAAACGTTTCAACAATGGGGCCGGTTCCGATCGTACCGATCTGCATGTCACACCTGCTTTCCTACCGGGCCATTAGAGAAGCCGGCCAGGTTTTTGCTTTCATGATAACACCAGAACCCGGATGAAGAGTCCTATTGACAGTGTTTTCAAAATTTGGCATTATCTTGCTTCACTCTTGAGCATGTTTTGGTGTTATAATGTTGCCGTAACAGGGGTCAACACGGGAGGTATTGAATATGTACATAGATAAGCAAGTCCAGCGCGGCTATAACGAATACGTCAGCCTGGACAAAAACAACGGCGATGGCAGCTGGATGGATGTCGGTCTGCTCGTGATGGAAGCTGGCGATACCTATACCTTTGCTGAGGATAAGAAAGAATTTTCCTGGATTTTGATTGAAGGCAAGGCGACGGTTGAGTTTAATGGACAGAAGGTCGACATAGACCGGCCCAACCCCTTTGACTACAATCCCTGGTGTATCCTGATGCCGGCTGGCAGCACCTGCACCTTGACCGCACATGGCCATTGCGAATTCTATGTCCAGAAGTCCTACAACGACCGCAACTATGAGGCTCATCTCTATACCCCGGACGAGGTCGATACCTGGCGTCGGGGTGCAGGTGGCGAACTGGACGGCTGCATGAAGCGCGATGTCCGGACCTGCTATGACTATGAAACGACTCCTTATTCCAACATGGTCCTCGGCGAGGTCGTCAATCTGCCGGGCAAATGGTCGAGCTATCCGCCGCACGGCCATCCACAGCCGGAAGTCTACTTCTACCACTTTGAAAAGCCGCAGGGCTTTGGTGCTGGCTGGGTCAATGGTGAGGTTCACGAACTCCACCACAATGGCTGTGCGATCATCACCGAAGGCACCCACTCCCAGGTCATGGCACCTGGTTACGCCTGCTGCTATATGTGGGGCATCCGCCATCTGCCGGACAATCCATGGGAAAAGACGCGCGTCGACGACCCGACCCATGAATGGCTCCTCGATCCCAAAGCCGAGTATTGGAACGGCGACAAGAAATAACTCATACAGTCTGGCACATTATACAGTCTGACTCCCGATTTGCATCAAGACCAGGCCCCGGTTTTCCCCCCGGGGCCTGGCTCTTTTTTTGGCTGGCAAAGAAATTCAGATCAGGTAGTTGCTGATGTGCTCCAAGGCCCCATCCTTGAAATAGACGCGTGGCACACGTTTGCCGATCAGGCACGTGACCTCGTAATTGATCGTATCCAGCCATTCAGCCATTTCATCGACAGGAATCGTCGCTGTCTGGCCGTTAAAACGTTGGCAGCCGAATAGCACAACCTCATCACCCGTTTTCGCAGCATTGGCATCCAGCAGGTCCGAGAGATCAGCCATGCAGGTGTCCATGCAGATCCTGCCGACAACCGGCGCCCGCTGGCCGCGGACCAGGACACTGGCCCGGTGGGTCAGGCGGCGGGAATAGCCATCGGCGTAGCCGATCGGAATGGTACCGATCACGCTGTTTCGTTCGGTGGTGAATAGCCGGCCATAGCTGATCGAAGTATCAGGCGGAACGTGTTTGACCAGAACCAGGTTGGATTTTAGCGTCATGGCCGGCTGGAGATCGGTGTAGGCATCCGGGCAGCCAGGCGGCACCATGCCGTACAGGATCAGGCCAGGACGGACCATGTCGAGATGCATGGCCGGAAAACGCATCGTCGCGGCTGAATTGCAGACATGCTTGATCGGGATCGACAGGCCAATGCGGTCGAGCTCGCGGCTGATGCCCATGAACTGCTCGAATTGCTGCCAGACATATGAGTCATCCGGCTCATCAGCGGTGGCAAAATGGGTGAACATCCCCTCGATCACAATGCGTGGCAGCTGGGCAATCGCCGTAATCGCCTTGATCGCTTCATATCCTGCCATGAAGCCGACACGACCCATGCCGGTGTCCACTTTGATGTGGATCCGGGCATCCTGGCCGAGGTCGACGGCAGCCTGGGATAGGGCCCGGGCCAGGTCCAGGCTGTACACGGTCTGGGTCAGGCGATGGGCGATGATCTCCGGAGCCCGGCGTGGATCGGTATAGCCCAGGATCAGGATCGGCACATCGATCCCGCTGCCCCGCAGCTGGATGCCCTCATCCAGCATGGACACCGCCAGGCGGGTGGCTCCGTTTTTCAGCAGGACTGGCACGACCCGCTCGACACCATGGCCGTAACTGTCAGCTTTGACCACCGCACAGATCTCAGCACTGCGCCGCACACGGCGGCGAATCAGCGAAGCATTGCGCGCGATGGCATCGAGATCGACTTCAGCCCAGCTGCGATTCGGGAGATAATCAGGTGTCATGGTATCCTCCGGTTGCATCAGTCTTCCCATCCGGCCGTAGCAAAAGCCCGGCCAAAAGTCCGGAGCACATCCCCAGGCAGCAAGGAGCGAGGACCCGTTCCCCCGGAAGCCAGATCCGCGGCCAGATCCGCGGCCAGTCCATGTAGGTAAGCACCGGCAGCAGCAGCTTCAAAGGCCTGAAGACCCTGGGCACACAGTCCGGCGATCAGGCCACACAGGACATCGCCGCTGCCGCCCTTGGCCAGCCCGGCATTGCCCGTCGGGTTGATCCAGACCCGTCCGTCCGGGTGGGCGATGACAGTCGAGGCGCCTTTCAAGAGCACGATGCTGTCCAGACGAGCAGCCAACTGGGCGGCGGCAACCTGGCGGTCGGACCAGTCCAGATCAGGCGCGAGGCGGGAGAATTCTCCTGGATGTGGGGTCAGGATGGCTGGTTCGAGGCCACGCAGGCGTCGGCTGAGCAGGAGTTTCTGGTAAAAATCCATGTCCCGGGCCAAGTCATTGAGCCCATCGGCATCGATAATCAGCTGCGGGCTTTTTTCCAACACCATTGCCAGGGCTGTGTTCAGCCAACTGGCTTTGCCAGCGCCAGGGCCGATGGCCACGACTTGTTTGCCTTCGACGAGACTGTATAGCAGGTCGGCCAGACGGTCTGACTCATTTTCCGGCAGGGCAGTCAGCAAAGCATCGGCTACAGCAGCCAGAACTTGCGGGGCGACGGACTCGCCTGTACCCAGGTAAACCAGTCCCGCTCCCGCCCGGCTGGCAGCCTCAGCCGCCAGAGCAGCAGCGCCGGGCAATCCGGCCGAGCCGCCGAGGACCAGGACCCTGCCAAAAGTACCCTTATGGCTGTTCGGGTGGCGGGTGATGCGCAGCTGCCTGATCATGGCCGGATCGATTTGCTCAGGAGGCCTGCGGTCAGTGAGCAGTTTTTCGACAAAAGGATCGGGGATGCCAATGCGATCGACGATGATGTCACCGGCGGCGAAACGGCCCGGTGTGGCACTGATCCCGGTTTTGGGCCGGACCATGGTGACAGTCGCATCGGCTTGGACGGCACCCGGAACAATCTGGGCCGTGTCAGCATCGACGCCGCTCGGCAGATCGATCGCGACCACTTTTGTCCCAGCCTGGCGCCAGTGGCTCAGTTGCCGGGTCCAGGTTATCACACGTTCCGGCAAGGGCCGGTCTGCGCGGTAACCGGTGCCGAAAATGCCGTCGATGACGTACATTGGGCAGGGATAGAGGGGCTGGCTGGCGGGGTCATTGAAGAAAACCGAGTCCGGATCTTCAGATGGCAAAGTAGTCTTGATGTCAAAGCCGAGGTTGAGCCAAGCTTGTCGGTTCAGGGTAGCCTCTGCAGGCAGGATGCTATCCGGAAAAACATCGACCACCGAGACTGGGAAATTTTCGGCTGCCAGTAAACGGGCGGCTGCATAGGCGTCGCCGCCATTTTGACCTTTGCCCGCCAAGACCAGGATAGGGGTCCGGCTACGCTCGTCGCGTGGAACATGCTCGAGGAAGTATCGGCAGACCGCCGTGGCGGCCTGTTCCATCAGCTGCAATAGGGGCAGGCCAGTCTGTGCGGACCAGGCCTGGTCTATTAATTTCTGGTCATCACGTCGCAAAGTCAGCATGGGCGCTGCCTCCATCCCGGGAAGTCATTCGGCATCTGGTTCCATTATAAAGGAAAACCAGTCTGCTGCGCCCCAAATGCTGCTTAGGGCAGGGTATTACCGGCCGCACGGTAGATGTCGTACCACTGTGTCCGGGTCAGGCGGATATCGGTTGCCTGGATGCAGGCCAGCATGCGATCAACGTTCATGGTGCCGATGACTGGCTGCAGGTTGGCAGGATGGCGCAGCAGCCAGGCGATCGCAATGGTTTCCGGCTGGACGGCGTAAGTCTCGGCCAGCTGGTTGATCACCCGGTTTAATTCGGGGAACTGCTCATTGCCCAGGAAAACGCCTTCGAAATAGCCGTATTGGAACGGTGACCAGGGCTGGATGGTGATGTCTTCCAGACGGCAGAAATCGAGGATGCTGCCATCGCGGTCGATGGCGGTGTCATCGTGCATGTTGACATGGACACCGTTGGAAATCATCGTCGCATTGGTGATGCTGAGCTGGAGCTGGTTGGCTACGATTGGCTGGTGGAGATACTTTTGCAGCAGCCGGATCTGCATCGGCTTTTGATTGGACACGCCGAAATGGCGCACTTTGCCACTTTGCTGCAGGCGGTCAAATGCTTCGGCAACCTCTTCTGGCTCAACCAGGGCATCCGGCCGGTGCAGCAGCAAAACATCGAGGTAGTCTGTTTTCAGCCGTTTCAGGCTGCCATCGACAGATTCAAGAATATGTTCCCGGGAAAAATCGAACTCACCCTTGCGGATGCCGCATTTGGACTGCAGGATCATCGATTCGCGGATCGTGCTGTTCATCTCAATGGCAGCGGCAAACTGGCTTTCGCATGCCCCACCCCCATAGATATCGGCATGGTCGAAAAAATTAGCACCTGCCTCCAGGGCAGTCCGGATAAACGTCGCGGCAGTTTTCTGTTCCAGACGATTGATCCGCATGCAGCCGATCGCAACAGCAGGCACAGCCAAGCCACTTGTTCCGAGTTGAATGGTTTTCATGGTGAAACCTCCAGTCAGTCGACTGCGAGTTTGACGATAACCTTGCGCACAGGGTTGCTCTGGCCGGTCTGGATGGCAGGCCAGTGGGCGTCGGTTGGCAGGGCGATCCAGAAATGGCCAGGTTCCACGGTCAATAATTGGCCGCGCCCAGTCAGGAATTGGCAGTCGCTCTCTGTAGTATAGTCGATTTCCGGCGCCAGTTCAGCCAGCGGGGCATAAGCGACGGTCTCGACGCCAGTCAGGACGACGTGGCAGTCGATGTACCTGCGATGGACTTCAAACCGCGTGTCCGCCAGATTGACAGGGTCGATCGTGGTGACAATGGCAAAAACCTGTTCACCATCGATCACATATTTTCCATTCTCAACCGTGCCAAAATCCTGGATCTTTAACCAGGCCAGCGCCTGATCGAGGTTGTTCACGAGTGGGATGTATTGCTGGATCTGGTCCAAGCGATCGATGATCATGACGACTCCTTTATCTGCAATTCTTCAGGTGTCAAACTTGACGACTTGACCACCGATTACAACAGCTTTGAGTTCCAGCTCGGGTGTGACAACGAGCAGATCGGCCTTTTTGCCGATTTCCACACTGCCGACCTGGTCATAGATCCGGGCCACGCGAGCCGGGTTGGCGGTCGCTGCCCGGATGGCAGCCTCCATGGGCACCCCGAAGGCCACCGCATTGCGCAGGCCCTGCATCAGGTTGGTCACAGAACCGGCGATAGTGCCATCCGCCAGGGTCGCCCGGTTGCCCGCAACATGAACGGTCTGACCACCCAGATCGTAGGAACCATCGGCGAGGCCACAGGCGCGCATGGCATCGCTGACCAGGACGACTTTGTCACTGCCAAACCATTTGAACACCGAGCGCACGACGCTGGGGTGTAAATGGACGCCGTCACAGATTAGTTCGACTGTGGCACCAGCGTCGCTGGCTGCCCCGACGACGCCGGGGTCTCGGTGGCTGAACGGCGGCATGGCATTGAAGAGATGGGTGACATGGTTGGCGCCGGCAGCAAAGGCAGCTGAGGCTTGTTCATAATTGGCCATGGTATGGGCAATCGAGACGGTGGTGTGCGGTGCCGCATACCGGGTCAGCTCGAGGGCACCCGGTCGCTCGGGCGCGACATCGACAATCCGGATCTGCTGGCCAGCGGCCTGTTCCAGACGCTGGTATAGATCAACATCTGGATCGATGATGAATTCAGCCGCCTGGGCGCCTTTTTTCTCAACAGCAAAGAAAGGGCCTTCCATGTGGATGCCCCGCATCTGGGCTCCGCCCGGCAAACCAGCCAGGATAACCTCCTGGCCAACCTGGAAAATCCGGGCCAGGCGTTCTTCGCCCAGGGCCATCGAGGTGCCCAGGAAAGACGTCACACCCTGGCGGGCGAGGTGACTGGCCATGACAGCAAGTCCATCGGCATCAGCATCGCAGAAATCATGTCCGGCACAGGCATGGATGTGGATATCCACCAGACCCGGGATGACCAGGCAGCCGGTCGCGTCGATGGTTTCTTCTGACAGGCCGGGGTGATCAATCGAGACTCCAGAAACCGGCGACATCTTCTTCCCTGCTGTACGCTGGTCCAATCCTGAGATCCGGTCTGATGTGATGTCGACATCCATTGGAACAAAGACAAAGTCCTGATTCAGGACCTGTCCATTGATGATTTTCATAAAAACCTCCATGCCGGCGCATTCGCGGCGGCTCAAAAATGAATTAAAA